>NZ_JBWXMQ010000001.1:0-680243 GCF_056626735.1 Pseudomonas sp. 1
CTTGGGCCTCAGCCTCTGAAAATGTCGAACGGCTCGATCTTCAGCACCTTGCGAATGCCCAGGTAGCTGGAAAACCCGGCAATCAACAGCACCAGACCAAACGCCAGTCCCAGATTCCAGAAAGTGACGATCGCAGCGTAGTTGGGAAGATAGGTTCGTGCGATGACGATCATCAGAGTCACCAGTCCGATGCCCAGACCATAACCGGTCATCGCGGTGAACATGGCCATGAAGAAGATCATGTAGACCATCTCCCGGTTCTTGGCGCCGATGGCTTTCAAAGCGGCAAACTTATCCAGGTTTTCCAGAATGAAACTGTAGAACGTCTGACCGGAAATCGACAGGCCGACCAGAAAACTGATGACTGTCATCATCAGAATATTGGTCCCGACACCGGTCTGATAGATGTAGAAGTCGGCAATACGCCGGTTGAACTCATCCCTGGTCAGGGCGATGTAGCCCAACCGCGCCACTTGCTGCTTGATGGCTGCCTCACCTTGCCGGCTTCTGGGCTTGAGCAAGATGTATGACACGGTGAAGCGTGTCGTAGGGATGTATTCGATGGCACGCCGGTAGGTTGTGTAAAGCGTCGGCACTCCGGTCAATCCACCGACCAGAACCCTGGCGATGCCGACGATGATGCCCCGGTGGTCGTTGAGCTCGAACGAGGTACCGATGGCAGGGTTGCCCAGTTTTGCGAATTCAGCATCGTGAACCACGATGAACGCGTTTTCGGCGTAGATATCCTCGATGGCGCCCTGCTCCAAGGCCGGACGACCGAGCAGGCTGGTGTCGTCCAGACCAATCACGCTAACCCCTTGATATGTGCCATTTTCCAGGCGCACCTGGGCGCTGCCAATGAATACCGGGACGGCGTATTCCACCTGCTGCATGCTGCGCACTGCGTCCAGCAGGTAGTCCGGCAACGGGATGGCAATCGTCGGGGTGTTGACCGCCGGATCGATGATCCACATCGGTGCTCCGACATTGGTGACCGTCGAATAGGCGCGGTTCAGGATGCCAGCGAACATGGCGGTCATTTGCATCATCAGGAACACTGAGAAGGTGATACCCACCAGTAACGCCGAGAATTTGGCGCGATCATTGACTAGGAGTTTGTACCCGATGCGCAGAATTCCACTGTATTTCATGGCCAGTTTCCGCTAATGCCAGTATCGGGCCGGTTCCACCAGCCACCGCCCAGCGCCACGAACAACGCAACCGTGTCCTGATGCCGCTGCGCCAATGCTTGAAGGTAAGCAATATCGACCTGATGCAACTGCACGTTGGCCACGAGCAGATCCAGATAGGTCACCAAACCCGAGCGATAGTTGGCCTGTAATAATCTCAAGGCCTCTCGGGCAGCGGCCTGCGCCTCGGCCTGCTTCTGTAACGTTTGCGCATCGAGCTCTATTGCCCTGAGCACATCCGCCACCTGCGCGAAAGACTCCAGCACCACTTGTCGGTAGTTCGCCGCTGCTTGCTGATAGGCGTCAATTGCCGACTGGCGGCTGTACCACAGGCGCCCTCCCTGAAACAGCGGAATATCGATCGACGGCCCGAAGTTCCAGAATCGTCCGGCACCGGCAAACAGTGAACCGGTGTACGACCCAGCCGCCCCGTAGGTACCGCTCAAGCTGAAGCTGGGAAACATAGCCGCCGTGGCGACACCGATTTGCGCGCTGGCCTGATGCAATTGCGCCTCGGCGGTGAGGATATCCGGACGCTGGCGCACTAGGTCGGAAGGCAGACTGACCGGCAGATCGTGCGGTAACGAAAGTGCTGTCAAGCGAATGTCGGGAAGTTTGAGTTCTGCAGGCATCACGCCTTCGAGCGTGGCCAGCAAGTGCTCGCTTTGACTGACTTTCTGTTTGAGCGCCGGTAACGAGGCCTCGTTAGTCGCGATCAGGCTCTGCAGGCTCAATGTCGCCGAATAAGGCACCGTTCCGCTGCGCACCTGAACCTGGGTGGACTGCAGCTGCTGGCGCTGCAAACCGATCAATTGTTCCGTGGCCTCGATCTGCGCGGTATAGGCTGCCCGGGCAATGGCCGTATTGACGACATTGGCCGTTAGCGTGAGATAGGCCGCCTGAGTCAGCCAGGTCTGGCGATCGACCTGGGCCTGCAAGCCCTCCACGGCACGTCGCTCGCCGCCAAAGACATCGAGGGTGTAGCTGATCGTGCCACTGAAGATCATCACGTTAAAGATCGAGCCTGCCGTCGTCAGCCCTTGCTGGACCGGCGCGCTGCGCTCACGACTGGCGCTGAAGCGGGCATCGAGCTGCGGATAGAAGACCCCGTGACCGGCTCTGAGCGCGTTCTGGCTTTGACGCAAACTGGCCTCGGCCGCCTGCACGGTCATGTTATGGGTGATCGCCTGGCGCACCAGTGCATCAAGCGCCGTCGAGTGGAAAAAACGCCACCAGTCCGGTGTGACCTCACCGCCGGGCACGAACTGTTGAACCTGGCCCTGCGCCGCAACAGTCCCCGGCAGCGGCTCGTTCAGATAACGCTCTGACACAGGCGTGGCCGGAGGCGAAAAATCCGGGCCGACCGTGCATGCGCTGCCCAGCAACAGGCTCAGTGCAAGGCAGAAGCGTCCAGTGCGGCGTAACCGGTCTACCCTTTCCATTATTTCTGACCTATGAACACATCCACCAACTGCCCCGGGTAGACGTTCGGCAGATCTTTCTTCTCGAAGCGAAAAATCACCGCCAGCACCCTCAGGTCAACTTTTTCCCGGCGCTGGTTGGACAGCTCGATTTTCGGCGATACGTAGGGCTGCACCCGCACGAAGGCCAGCGGCACACGGATGTCCGTGCCGTGAATCAGCATCTGCGCCTGCATGTGCTCGGGCGCTGGTAATCGGGCGATCAGAATCTCGTCCACATAACAGCGCACAGCCAGATGCGCCTGATCGGCGCTCATGACCAGCAGCGGCGCGAACCCTTGGGTGTAAACGTCATAGGCCCCCTGGGGCGATACATAACTGCCCACTGCGCTGTTAATAGTCATCACCACACCGTCCGCTGGCGCCTTGATGAGGTATTGCGCCAGCAACGCCGCCGACGCCTTGAGGGCAGCCTGCGCCTGGGTCACGGAATTGCGCGCGGTGTCCAGGGTATCTTTGCTGATCGATTTCGGATCAATGTTGTAAGACGCCAAGCGCTTGTTGTACTGGTCGCGGGCGGTGGCCAGGCTGGCCTGGGCCAGTTCAAAATTGGCGCGTGGCACCGCGTCGTCAAGTGTGACCAGCGGCTCCCCGCGTTTGACCGTCTGCCCCTCCTGCACCCACACCCGGGTTACCGGCGCGGCCACCTGCGGATAGATCACGATATTGCTGCCACCGGGCTGCTCGCCCTCGATGATGCCATTGGCATAGATCGCGCTGGCATCGTTGCTGCTCGCTGGTGCGAAGGCGGGCGGCAGCGGCTGCGGTGTCCGCCCGAGCAGATAGGCGGCGATCAGCCCCCCGAGAACACCGACTACCGCCAGCGTAAACAGCAGGGACTTTTTCACGATATGGCATGCCCGGTTTCGCTGATTCGGCCGTCAGCCATGTAGATGATACGGTCGGCGTACTCGTTGATCCGTGCATCGTGAGTGACAATAAGGATGCAGCGTTGCTGATTGAGTACTCTCTCCTTGACGAACGCGATGATCATTTTTCCCGTGTCCCCATCCAGAGATGCCGTGGGCTCGTCCATTATCAAGATTTGCGGCTCCCCCACGATGGCTCTGGCAATGGCAACGCGCTGTTGCTCCCCTCCGGAAAGCTTCATGGGCAAGATGTTCCCCCGATCCTTCAGGCCCACCACCTCCAGACTCTGGCGGGCCTTCGAAAGCGCATCGTTCCATTTGTGATGCCTAAGGATCAGGGGGATGGCGACGTTCTCGGCCGCCGTCAACCGCGAAAACAAGTGATAGTCCTGGAACACGAACCCGATGTGATCCAGGCGCAGTTCGGCCAATCTGTCGCTATTCAGGCTCCAGATGTCCAGGCCATTAATCAGCACCGTTCCAGAGTCGGGTCGCAGGATGCCGGAGAGGATGCTCAATAGTGTGGTCTTGCCGCTACCCGAGGGGCCGACGACAAACACCATTTCGCCGAACTGCGCGACCAGCGCCACCTGGTCGACCGCTTTCATGCGCGTACTGCCTTCGCCAAACCACTTACACAACCCGCTCGCAACGATGGCCGGGTGGGGGGTCATTATTTGCGACTCGCCTTTTCAAGCATTCGGCTGGCGCGTTCATTGGCCTCATCGGCGGTGCGTTGTGCCTGACTGGCCGCGGCCTGCGCCTGTTCCGCTTTTGAATACGCGGCATCGGCTCTGGATTGCGCAGCAGCGGCAGCGCTTTGTGCCGAATCGATACGAGCATTCATTTCTTGCACATGCTTATGACTGCACCCCGCCGTCATCGCCAGAAGGACGCTCAGCACAACAACAGATAAACGCTTGTTCATGGTGGTTCTCCTCAGTTGAGTGAGCCGGGGACACGCCGGCACCCCTCAAAGTATCCGCCCCCCCTGCGCCGGCACTGTGATTTTTGTCAATGAATGGCCAACCCGGCGTGCCGGTTAATCACTCGTCGCAATAATGTGCGCGTGCCCGCTCATCCGGATGAATGCTCAGCGGTGCATCAACCAATCCAGCGAATCTCTGGTGCCTGATGGGCAACAGGCGCCGGCGCGGCTTTCGGATGGCCGACGATGATCGGTGCTACCGGAACCCACGCCTGTGGAAGATTCAGCATTTGCTTGCCCTGTTGAGTATTGAGATACGGCTGGGCAAAACCGATCCAGCAAGTGCCCAGTCCTTCTGCACAGGCACTGAGCATCAGGTTCTGGGCGGCCAGCGCACAGTCTTCGACCACCCATTGCCCGGGTGCGTCAGCCGAGATCAGGATCAGTACCGGTGCGTGATAGAAAATCTGAAAGTGCTCGTCATCGAGCAACGCGTGAAAGCGCTCTGATTGTGATCCCGGTGCCAGCGTCTTGAGCATGCAGGCTTTCGCCTCGCGTGAAATTCGATCCAGCAACGCTTGGTCGCGAACCACGGTGAATCGCCAGGGTTGTTGGTTCATCGCACTTGGCGCCAAGGTGGCGGCACCGATCAAGCGCACAATGACCTCTTCATCGACAGCCTGCGCCGTGTATTCACGTGTCGAATGACGGCCAGAAATGGCCTGGTCAATGTTCATGAGCATTCCTCCTACAGGGACCTCCGGCGCGGTGCTACACAGCCAGAACGTTGCAAGGGACCTGATACAGAATGTGTTCGGTGGTACTGCCGAGCAGCTTGTCCAGACCGTGGAATTGCACGCGCCCCATGACGATTACATCCACCTGATGCTCGTCTGTGAACTCGCTGAGCGCCGCAACGGGGTGCCCCACCACAAAATGCCGGCGATCAGCCGGTACGCCATGCTGACTGGCCCAGTCGAGGTAGGTCTTTTCAAACTCACGGCGCAAGCCTTTAGTCAGTTCGGCGATTTTCAGGCCATCGCCCAGTTCTGCCAGGTATTCCTGCGAAACGTCATAGGCATACAACAGGTGCAATTCGGCATCACACTGGATAGCCAGCGCAGTGGCCTGCTGGATGATGCGCTCGTTCAACCGATTATTTTCCAAGCCGTTCGTAGAGACATCGACCGCGGCTACAACCTTGCGCGGTAATGCATGGGCCGCGCCGCCAAGCAGGTACACCGGCACTTGGCATTGGCGCAAAAGATACCAGTCCAGTGGGGTGAAGAATGCACGTTTGAGCAGTGACTCGTGTTGCACTTCCTTAATAAGCAAGTCGGGATTCAACTCTGTAACGTGATCAGAAATCTCCTGTTTTATGTCGTCCGCCCAAGCGACTTCGCAGGTCACTGCTACGCCTCGGCCAGACAGTTTCTCCGCCTGGGACTTCAACCAGTCGCGTTGGTTCTGAAGATAGCTTTCCCGAACCTGTTTCCTGCTGCCCTCGTCAAGTAGCCACAGAATGTCCAGTGTCTTGACGAGGGCGACGATGTGCAATGTCGCACCACTGGCCCTGGCCAGCGCGCCGGCATGGTTGATTGCCGGAGAGCGGCGCAGGAGCGGGTTGATGATCAGCAAAAGGCGTTGATATTGGCTCATGATCTGTCTCCCGTCAGGCAGGTCGCGAGACCGGCCTTGCTCAAACGCCCGGCGACACTGCCGGACCTCATTCGCTGAACCCAGGCGGGATCGGCGACTCTTTCTCCGGAATATCCGTCAATATTGCCTCGGTCAGCAGCAGGATGCTGGCCACTGACACTGCATTTTCAAGGGCGATCCGCACCACTTTGGATGGGTCGATGATTCCGGCCTCGTAAAGATCGACGTAGCGATTGACCGACGCGTCGAAGCCAATGTTGCCAGGCTCCGCCAACATCCTCGCAACAACGACGCCGGCATCCACTGCCGAGTTTTCAGCGATGACCCTGGCCGGCGCCTCCAAAGCGCGCCGCATGATTTGCAGACCCGTGCGGGCATCCCCCTCATACTGCATCTCCTCGGCGGCAATCTTCGGGACGGCCTTGAGCAAAGACATGCCGGCGCCTGGCACAATGCCTTCGGCGATGGCTGCACGAGTGGCGGAAATGGCGTCATCCAACGCATCCTTGCGGGTTTTCATCTCGGCTTCCGAAGGCGCTCCGACCCGGACCACCGCGACGCCGCCCGAGAGCCTGGCCAAGCGTTCCTGTAGCTTTTCACGGTCGTAGTCGCTGGTAGTCGTCTCCATTTGTGCGCGGATTTGCTGCATCCGCGCCTCGATGGCCTCGCGATTGCCAGCCCCCCCGATCAACGCCGAACTGTCCCTTTGCACCACCACCCGATGCGCCCGGCCCAATTGACTCAACTCGATCTGTTCGAGGGCAAAGCCCAGGTCATTGGAAATCACCGTTCCTGCGGTCAGAACGGCCATGTCCTGCAGCATCTCCTTGCGCCGGTCACCGAAGCCCGGAGCTTTGATCGCCACCGCTCGCAGCACACCGCGTATCTGATTGACCACCAGCGTGGTCAACGCCTCCCCTTCTATGTCATCCGCGATCAACACCAGGGGCTGGCCGCTCTTGGCCACGAGCTCCATCAGGGGCAGCAACTCCTTGAGATTCAGAATCTTGTGGTCGCAAAACAACAGGTAAGCGTCATCGAGTTCCACCTGCATCTTTTCGGTATCGGTGACGAAATATGGCGAGACATAGCCTCGGTCGAAGCGCATGCCTTCCATGACCTCGACCACCGTTTCAGTGGTTTTTGACTCCTCGACGCTGACCACTCCTTCAATACCAACCTTCTCCAGGGCATCGGCTACCAGTTGGCCAATGACCGCATCGTTATGCGCGGATAGCGTCGCGACCTGGACCTTTTCCCTGGGCGTACTCACTGGTCGCGACAGCGTCCTCAACGACTCCACAACCAAAGCGAGTCCGCGATCGAGCCCGCGTTTGAGGTCGATCGCACTGGCACCCGCCACCACATTGCGGATACCGTCCGCGAGGATGGCCTGGGCCAGCACCGTTGCAGTGCTGGTACCGTCCCCCACCGCGTCACCGGTGCGCTCGGCAGCCTGACGCAACATTTGCGCACCGAGATTTTCTTCCGGATCCAGCAGGTCGATGCGCCTGGCGATCGTTACACCGTCATTGCAGACTGTTGGATTGCCCCATTTATTCTGAATCAGCACCGATTTGGACTTGGGGCCCAGCGTCACGCGCACGGCATCCGCCAACTGAGTGGCACCGCTGAGAATCCTCTCGCGGGCGGCGCCGCGAAATACCAGTTTGCTGTGAGCCATCGGATCGCTCTCCTGCCAATTCCACATTCAAGCAGGGTCCATTAACCACTCCCGGCGACGTTGACTTTTATCAACCAAGTCCTGCGCAGCCCGGTCCTCCTGTCGCCTCATGCATAAACGCGGACCATTGGTTCGAGCTGCCTTCCTCGCTTGCATCGCAGTTGATAAAAATCAACCTGCTGGAACCCGGATCGCGTCGAAATGAGCGGGTGCTCTTCAGCAAGCGCCGGTTGTTTTGATCATCTCTGGAGGAACATCATGGACAAGTTTCAGCAAAGCCAAAAAGACAAACTGTTCAAGAACGTCTCACATGACCCTTATAGCGCCCCACGCACGGAGGGCCCTGCCGTTTGCCCGAAATGTGAGGCCGTGTATACCGCGGGAATCTGGAGCTGGAAACGCCAGGAAAACACCGTGGTTCACGGCGCGCAAACAATGATCTGTCCAGCCTGTCGGCGCATCGAAGACAACAGGCCTGCGGGTATCCTGACCCTGTCCGGCGGCTACGTGCACCAGCACCGTGGGGAAATCGTCCAGCTGATTAAACACACTGAGGAAAAGGAAAAGGCCGAGCATCCCCTTGAGCGCATCATCAAGCTCGATGACGCGGCCGATGAGCTGGTCGTGACCACTACTGGCATTCACCTTGCCAATCGTCTTGGGCACGCCCTGAAAGGCGCTTTCAAAGGCAACTCTGAATACCACTACAGCGATAGCGAATATGGCATGAGCGTGCGCTGGTCCCGTGAGGAATAACCCGGACAGCGGAGTTGTTGTACATCCCCGACTCGACTAACTGCCTGCTCAAGGTCAACGGCCATGCCCACCAATGAATCAACGAACCCTTATGTGGCCGACAGCGACGCCATCAAACACTGCAAGGCGCTGTTTCTTGAAGCTGATCGTCTCACCGATCAAGCCTACTCCGTTCTGGATGAACCCTTTTCCTCCCAGACCATGCTCAAGTTCTCGATCGCCAAAAAATGTGCAGATGAGAAATACCGGCAGGCTTGGCAAGCATGGCTGCTTGCAAGAAAACACGCTCAATAGGCTGCTTGATCTGCACGAAGCCTGGCGGTCGCGGCATGGTCTTCAGCGGCGTTCAGTCGGGCGTCGAACGGGCATTGTTGATATTCCTCAAGGATTTTTTGCCACTCAGGTGTAGAAAAAAACAAGGCGACCGTGCCCTGCTCTCTTGCATCGTGGCCACCGTCTTCGTTGAGACAAGACCATGAAAAACAACCACCAGTGGAACCTTTCGTACTTCCTGATCGCCTTCATTGTTCTGGCACTCGTGCAGTTTTGGTTTGCCGAACGTCATGCCGTGCAGAGCATTCCGTACAGCCAGTTCCTGCAACTGGTGAACGACCAGAAGGTCAACGATCTGCGGGTCGAGAAAGACCAGATCAGCGGCAAGTTACTGGAGCCCATCGACGGCCATGAACTATTCACTACGTTCCGGGTGGATTCGACGCTGGCGGCGGACCTGGCGCATTCGGGGGTCAGATTCAGCGGCGCCAATGAAGACACCTTGCTCAGCGGGCTGTTGGGCTGGTTACTACCGTTGATCCTGATCACGGTGGTCTGGCACTTTGCGTTCCGCGGTTTCGCCGAAAAGCAGGGCCTTGGAGGGTTGATGAGTATCGGCAAGTCACGGGCAAAGGTGTTTGTCGAACGGGATACAGGCGTCACATTTGACAACGTTGCCGGGATCGATGAAGCCAAGCTCGAACTGATGGAAATTGTGTCGTTCTTGAAGGATAAGGCCCGCTATGCCCGTCTGGGCGCACACATACCCAAAGGGACGCTGCTGGTCGGCCCGCCCGGTACCGGAAAGACGCTGGTGGCCAAGGCTATCGCGGGTGAGGCCGGTGTGCCGTTTTTCTCGATCTCTGGTTCTGAGTTCGTCGAAATGTTCGTCGGGGTCGGTGCCGCCCGGGTCCACGATCTGTTCGAGCAGGCACGCCAGGCCGCGCCCTGCATCATCTTCATTGATGAGCTGGATGCACTGGGCAAAATGCGCGGAGTCGGCGCGTTCGGTGGCAATGACGAGAAGGAGCAGACCCTCAATCAACTGCTCTCGGAACTGGACGGCTTCGACCCTCGCGAAGGCGTGGTATTACTGGCTGCGACGAACCGACCTGAGATTCTCGATCCGGCGCTGTTACGCGCTGGAAGGATCGACCGCCAAGTGCTGATCGACCGACCGGACCGCAAAGGCCGACAAGCGATCCTTAAGGTACACCTGCAGAAAATCACCGTGTCACCGACTATCGATAGCGAAAGGATCGCTGACATCACTACAGGATTCACTGGCGCGGATCTGGCGAACCTGGTGAATGAAGCGGCAATTGTTGCGACCCGCCGCGGCGCGGACGTGGTGGAACTCGTCGACTTCACCGCCGCCGTGGAACGACTGGTTGCCGGCATCGAGCGCAAGAGCAGCATCTTGCGTCCCGAGGAACGCCAGATAGTGGCCTATCACGAGATGGGCCATGCGCTCGCCGCGAGTCACTTACCGGCCATGGATCCGGTGCACAAAGTCTCGATCGTTCCCCGGGCCATCGGCTCGCTGGGTTACACCTTGCAGCGACCGACCGAAGACCACTTTCTTATCAGTTGCCAGATGCTCAAGGACCGGATGGTCGTGCTGATGGCGGGACGCGCGGCGGAATTTCTGGTGATCGGGGAGATTTCCACCGGCGCTGCCGATGATCTGGCCCACGCCACGGACATCGCCCGTCAAATCGTCACGCGTTTTGGTATGAGTAGCGAACTCGGCCAAGCGGTTCTGGAACGGCGCAATGCGACCTGGCTTGGCGAGCGAGTGCCCGAATCCGGCGAAAAGGACTATTCGGAGCAGACGGCGCGGGAAATCGACCTCGCTATTCGCGCACTGCTGGACGACGCGTGGCAACGAGCCAAAGCCCTGCTCGAGAAGTTGCGTCCCGAGCTGGAGGCCGGCGCCCGCCTCTTGCTGCAAAAGGAAACCCTGACTCCCGAGGAGTTCGCCGCGCTAAGGCCGCTTGAGCGCACTGCGCAACCTGCACGGACTGACGCGGCATCGTCCTGACACGGGAGGCTGGCGAATGCTGGCAGTCACGCTGATCAACACGTTGGTGGTGATCGTCACCGTGGTGATTCACTACGAATGCCTGCTGCGTCTGAATGATTGGTTGCCGCGCCTGAAAATGTGGCGCCGGTTCAGAATTGTCGTTGGCGTGTTCGGCAGCCTGCTGGCCCATGCCATCGAAGTCTGGGCATTTGCGCTGGCTTATTACCTGATGGAGCATTCCGGCCAGTGGGGCTATCTGACAGGCAACTTCGACGGCACCTTCATGGACTGCGTGTACTTCTCCTTCACGACCTACACGACCATCGGTTTCGGTGATATTTCCCCGGTCGGCCACCTCAAGTACCTGACCGGCCTTGAAGCGCTGACCGGTCTGGTCCTCATTACCTGGACTGCTTCGTTTCTGTTTCTCGAAATGCAGAAATACTGGAAGGGTAAGTAGCCGTTTACGGGACTGGTGGAGACGTCCATTGCCAGTTGCGCACCTCGGGCAGATCCTCGCCATGCTCGATGAGATAGAGCTTGTGCCGCTCCATTTGCGACCAGTAGCGCGTCCGCGCCTCATGCACCAAGTCCTGCAACCGAGGTACGCGCTCGAACACATCGAGCATTAATCGATAGCGATCCAGACCATTGATTACAGCCATGTCGAACGGGGTGGTGGTCGCGCCCTCCTCCGTAAAGCCGCGGACATGGAAGTTGTCATGGTTAGCGCGCTTATAAAGCAACCGATGGATCAGCGCCGGGTACCCGTGGAAGGCAAAAATCACCGGTTTGTTGACGGTAAACAGCGCGTCGAACGCACTGTCCGACAAACCGTGAGGGTGCTGATACGACGGTTGAAGCACCATCAGGTCCACGACATTCACCACCCGCACTCGCAGGTCCGGTACGTAGTCGCGCAATAATGTCACGGCTGCGAGGGTTTCCAGGGTCGGTACGTCTCCGGCGCAGGCCATGACCACGTCCGGTGTCTCGTCATCGCGGCAGGCCCAGGCCCAGCGGCCGATGCCGGCCTGGCAATGGCGCTGCGCCGCGTCGATGTCCAGCCACTGCCATTCCGGTTGTTTGCCGGCCACGATGACGTTGATGTAATGGCGGCTGCGCAGGCAATGGTCGGCCACCGACAGCAGGCAATTGGCATCCGGCGGCAGGTAGATTCGCGCGATGTCGGACTTTTTGTTCGCCAGCAGATCGATGAACCCCGGGTCCTGATGCGAAAAGCCATTATGGTCCTGGCGCCACACATGGGAGGTGAGCAAAAAATTGAGCGACGCCACCGGCTTGCGCCACGGTACTTCGGCAGCGGTCTTGAGCCACTTGGCGTGCTGGTTGACCATCGAATCGACGATATGGATGAACGCCTCATAGCAAGATAGCAAGCCGTGGCGGCCGGTCAGCAGATAACCTTCCAGCCAGCCCTCGCATACCTGCTCACTGAGTATTTCCATCACCCGGCCGTCAGCGCTCAGGTTGAGGTCGTCAGGTTCCAGCGGGTCGAGCCAGGTTTTGCCGGTCACTTCATACACCGCATCAAGTCGGTTAGAGGCGGTTTCATCGGGTCCGAACAGGCGAAAATTATGCGTCGCCAGGCTGTTTTTCATCACGTCACGCAAGTATTTCCCCAGCACACGCGTCGCTTCGGCACGCACGCTGCCGGGCGTTTCGACCGGCACGGCATAGTCGGCGAACCGCGGCAGATCCAGTGCCCGTAGCAACAGGCCGCCATTGGCGTGGGGATTGGCACTCATGCGCCGCTGCCCAGTGGGTGCCAGCGCTGCAATTTCCGGCACCAGAGTCCCTTGGGCGTCAAACAGTTCTTCGGGACGATAGCTTCTTAACCACTCTTCCAACTGTCGCAGGTGAACCGGCTGACTGAAGTCGGCCAGAGGGACCTGATGAGCTCGGCAGGTGCCTTCAACCCGGTGTCCATCGACAAACTGGGGCCCTGTCCAACCCTTCGGGGTGCGCAATACCAGCATTGGCCAGACGGGCCGCTGCGACACGGCGTGGGCCGGCCGTCGACGCGCCTCACGCTGGATCCGACGAATCTTCAACAGCATCGTATCCAGGGTTTGCGCCATGGCCTGGTGCACCTGCACCGAGTCAGTGCCTTCGACGAAATAGGGATCGTAGCCGTAGCCACGCATCAGTGCCGAAAGTTCATCCTCGGGGATTCGGGACAACACCGTGGGGTTGGCGATCTTGTAGCCATTGAGGTGCAGGATCGGCAGCACCGCCCCGTCACACACGGGATTGAGAAACTTGTTCGAATGCCAGCTGGCGGCCAGCGTACCGGTTTCAGCCTCGCCGTCGCCGATCACGCAAGCGACGATCAGATCCGGGTTGTCGAACGCAGCGCCATAGGCGTGTGCCAGGCTGTAACCCAGTTCGCCGCCTTCGTGGATGGAGCCGGGAATCTGCGCCGACACATGACTGGAGAGGCCATACGGCCAGGAAAACTGCCGAAACAGACTCAACAGGCCATTGGCGTTGCGCTCGACCGTTGGACAAATTTCGGTGTAAGTGCCTTCCAGATACGTTTGCGCAACGACCGCCGGCCCGCCATGGCCGGGGCCGGCAACAAACAGCATGTTCAGGTCATACGTGGTGATCAGCCGGTTGAGATGGGTGTAGATCAGGTTCAACCCCGGCGTCGTGCCCCAGTGCCCTAACAGGCGCGATTTGATGTCACTGCGACGCAGAGGCACCCTGAGCAAAGGGTTGTCTTTGAGGTAAATCTGCCCGACGGCCAGATAATTGGCCGCTCGCCAGTAAGCATCCAGACCTTCCAATTGCTCGACACTGAGAAAATCGCTCATGAAATTGCCCGCCAGACCATTCAACGCCAGTTCCCAGATTCTGAAAGGCTGAAGCTCTCGGGACTTGATATAAATCAAGCGTCACCCTCGGCGAACACGCCCACAACGGGCAAGCGCCCGGTCCATTCAGCATCATGCTTCCACAGAGCATTGATGCAGGCTTCCGCATCTTGCTCTGTTACAGGCTCAAGTGACTGCGGAGCCAGTAAGTGGCTGTCGACCAAGGCAAGTCGCACAACTCCGTTTTTTTTGAGCAGCGCTTTTGCCTGACATTCGCACAAGGATCGCGATAAAACTTCGAGGGGAGGCTCTACTTCGGCCTGTTCGAACTCTACTTCAAAACGCGCGGTACAAACGTTCACCAGCTCCCTCAACGTATGGGCAGCAAAGTGATACGCAGTGAAGTATCCAACCGGCAACAGCAGCAAGATTATCAACAGGTGGGTTGCGTCACGTATCCAATGCCTTTTGCCCGGTCGGCGCAGATTTCCAGCTGTTGCTCCCCTGCTCCGCCGCCAGCCTTGCACCGCGTGAATCCCCATTGGTTTGTTGGTGTTCATGACACGGCGCCAATCTCCGCATGTGACCAGAGCATGGAACCGATGACAGGCTGCCTATTGATTTAGATCAACCTGGCTGCCTGCAGCTTACTCATGTTCAGTAATCTGCAGGCTTAAGCACTTCGGGTTATTAATAACAAAAGAAACATGTGCTTTTGATCAATCAAAGCAACGCTGTTGAACAACTGTGGTTGCACGCGAATGAGGCCCGACGTCAATCAGCAAACGCTCGACTTAAAATTGATAAAAATCAATGTTGGCCCCAATAAGTTGCCTCTCAATACAGTCGAGGAGTCGGTCGATAGTCCGTTCCAATTGTCTTCCTTTGCACTCAATTGAGTCTGATGGGGATCGAGCATGCACTTCCTTGCCTTGGCAGTTGACTACGACGGGACCATTGCCGAAAACGGTAGCGTTCCTGCTCAAGTCTGCGCATCGCTCAGCGAAGTGAAAAAAAGCGGTCGCAAGTTATTGCTGATTTCAGGCCGGGAATTGCAAGCGCTTAAACATCATTTTCCGCATCTGGATCTTTTTGACAGGGTGGTTGCCGAAAATGGCGCGCTCTTGTACGACCCGAGTACCGATACCGAGGAGCTTATTGCAGATCCCGCTTCAACCGAGCTGGTGGGTCACCTGCGCGCCAAAGGGGTGTCACCGTTGTCGATCGGACAGTCGGTCATCGCTACTTGGCAGCCATTCGAAAATGAGGTGATCAGTAGCATTCACGAGTTGGGGCTTGAACTGCAGATAACCTTCAACAAGGACGCCATCATGATCCTGCCGCCTGGCGTGAACAAAGCGTCCGGTCTTGTTGCAGCGTTACGAGATTTAGGCATATGCGAATTGAACGTGGTCGGAGTGGGCGATGCGGAAAACGACCATTCCTTTCTGTCGATCTGCGGCTGTGCCGCAGCGGTCAGCAATGCCATAGCCTCCATAAAATCCAGCGCTGACCTGTGCCTGACGCGTGACCATGGTCAAGGAGTGTGCGAGCTGGTCGAAATGCTGCTGGAAAAAGATGCCGCGCTGGTTGGCGTCGAACGCATCGGGGTTCAGTTGGGGCAGTCCACCGATGGGCACCCGTTATGGCTGCCTCCAGAATCGGTGATGTTGGTAATTGGCAATTCCGGGGCCGGAAAATCCAGTTACATCACCTGGCTGACGGAAAGAATGGTCCAGGCTCATCAGGGATTCTGCATCATCGATCCAGAGGGCGACTACCTCACGCTGGAAGACGCGGTGACCATCGGCGGCCTCACTGCGCCCCCGACGACAGAAGATGCCGTGCACTATCTTTTGCAGGCGCAGCTCAATGTTGTGGTCAATGCCCTTGCCCTGGATCTCTCGGCGCGCGTGCAGTTGTTTGGCGACCTGCTGCCTTTTCTGCAGCATTTGCGCAGCACTTCAGGTCGCCCCTACTGGTTGATCGTCGACGAAGCGCATTACATGCTTCCCCACTGTTCAAGTTGGCCGCCCGGCTTTCTCAAGGACATCGGCGCAATCATCGTAGCCCTCGACTTCGACCAGGTCTGCCCGGAGCTACTTGATGGGGTCGACGTGCTGGTAACGCTTGGCAGCACTGCTCGGGAACTGGTCGAGCAATTCGCCAAACGCATGCAGCGACCTTCCCCTCGGTTTCCCGAGCGGACGCCAGGTCTGGAGCATGCCTGTCTCTGGAGCTTGCACGGAGACGACGAGGTATACCTGATCGAACAGATGCAGCCGCATCAAAAGCACCATCGCCACAGCGGCAAGTACGTTGCGGGAGACGTCGGTGCATGGCGATCATTCTATTTTCCTGCGCTTGGCCGGAGTGCCGCCAACCTGACTGAGTTTTTATCCTGTTTAACGCAAATTGAAGAACCCGCCCTTCGCGAGCATCTTGATGCCGGGGATTTCTCCAATTGGTTTCGCAAAGTGATCCGGGACGATGTGCTTGCCAATAAGACCCGCCTTATCGAAATGGACAAAAGCATGGTCCCCAAAAAGGCGATGGATCAGATCAGGCGCATCGTCCAATCGCGCTATCACCTCTGAATCGGCCGGAGTCAGACGCTCAGCCGGTATGCACAACGTTCGTTCAGCGTGAGTCAAGGAAACGGAACAGCTCCTCCTCTTGGTCAAAGTGCAGGCGCACCAGGGTATCGAGCCTGATCAATTGATGCTGAATTTCGTCGGCATCGGCCCTGGCCGGTTCGGCATTGAAATCACGACTCATGCGCGCCAGCAAATGGATCAGGCGGAAGATCTCTCGGTGGGCGTGACTCATGGCCGACATAGGGTCCTCGCCTGGCAACCGTTGCGTTAAAAGCGGGTAAAGCAGCTGTTCATCATCATGCTCGTGGTGCGCCAATGAGGTTTGTAACTTGTCGACCAGCTCGTGCAGTTCGGTTCGTGCCTGTACAACCGGGCGCCGGGCGAAGTCAGCGGCCAGGTGGTGCAGGTCACTCAGCACGCTGGACAGTTGCCGGTGTTCATCCTGCAGCCGATCAATGTGCTCTGCAGTCAGCATGCCCTTTCGACGCCCCCACAGTGGCCCCAATGCCCGCAACGCATTGAGGATAATCAGCACATCAATGCCCTCCTGCACCACAGCGCCGATGAGTGGCGCAAGAAAGCCGAGCGCCGCCGCGACCATGGCCAGCAACGATAGGCCCATGCCGGCCAGCACACCGACGACAGCGATATGACGGGTTCGCTGAGCGATGTCCAGGGCCTCGACCAGACGATCCAGGCGATCGACCAGCAGAACGACGCCTGCGGCTTGTGCCGAAGCGGTTGCACCGCTGGCCCCCATTGCCACACCAACGTTAGCCGCCGCCAATGCGGGCGCATCATTGATGCCGTCACCGACCATCAGCGTGGGGCTGCGCAAACAGCCCTCCTGCACAGCCCGCACCTTATCCTCGGGTGTCAAACCCGCGCGCAGCTCGTCGATTCCGGCAGACATTGCGATCATCTCGGCAGTTTCCGGGCGATCGCCGGTGAGCATGACGATTCTCTCGATCCCTTTGCAGCGTAACCGGCGCAGCGTTTGTGGAGTTTCGCGCCGAACAGTGTCAGCGAGGACCAAAAGGCCCGCCAGTTTTCCATCCACTTCGATAAAGCTTCCGCTACAGGCCAGATAATCCATGTGGCGAAGCATGGCGACAGCCCAATCGGTTTCGTAAGCGTCCTGATGAGCAAAAGACAGTGTGCCCAATCGCACCTGCTTACCGTCGATGCGCCCGCAAAGCCCCTCGCCCGGACTCTCCTGCACCTCGGTTGGCAGGCTGAGGGACACCCTGCGCTGTTGCGCTGCCTCGACAATGGCCTGAGAGATGGGATGCGTCGAAGCCTGTGCGAGCGAGGCCGCCAGGCCAAGCAATTGCTGCGGATCGGCCAGTCCATTGACTTCGATCGACTGCAGGCGCGCGTGTCCACTGGTCAGCGTGCCGGTTTTGTCGAAAAACACTTGTTTGATCCCGGCCAGCGCTTCCAGGGTGGCGCCATCCTTGATCAATATTCCGCGCCGCGCGGCTCGGGATATACCCGACATGATCGAAATGGGCACTGCCAGAATCAGAGGACAAGGCGTGGCCACCACCAGCACCGCCAACGCTCGCAAGGGGTCGCCGCTCAGATGCCACGCCAGCGCCGCCACCAACAAAGTCAACGGGATAAAAAACAGTGCATAGCGGTCAGCCAGGCGCACAAAAGGCGCGCGTGAACGGCGCGCCGCTTCGGCCAGCCGCACGATGGCAGCGTAGGTGCTTTGCGCAACCGTTCGCGTAGCGACCAGCAGAATGGGGGCGCCAACGTTGGAGACTCCGCTGGGCAACTGCTCACCTTCTCTTCGGGTCACGGGCAAGGATTCACCGCTGAGTGCCGACTCGTCCAGAATCGCTGTCGGGCTGAGCAAGCGACCATCGACCGGTACAACCTCTCCTAGCCGTACCAGCAATGTCTGATCTGGCTGAATCTGTTCAACGGGAATCTGGCGTAAGCCCCCCTTCTCCTGCAACCAGGCAAAACGCGGTGCCCGATCGATAAGCGCACGCAGTTCACGCTCGGCTCGTTGACGGGTAAAGAATTCCAGCGTGCGACCGGTCGCCAGCATCAGAGCGATCACTGCTGCGACCAAAGCCTGCTCGAAAAACAGGGCGGCGCTGATCGACAACAGTGCGATCAAATCCACTCCTGCCTCACGTCGGGCCAATCGCCCGGCAATCTCGACGAGCAGAACCAATGCCATCGTCAGGCTGCCTGCGGCCCAGCAATACGATGCCCAATCATTCTCTTGCGCACGATGTGCAACGACACCAGCCAGCAACGCCAGCGTTGTAAGCAGCAAAAGCATGGGGTCCAGCCATTTACTGAACATTGCTCTTCACGCCTCTGAACCGAATGTAGCCCCGCCTGTTACCGGAGCTCTGCACCCGGGAGTTGTGGTCTTTTTGATTTAGCTCAAAGTCTTTCTATCGCTCCAGCGTAGAAAAAAGACATGGGCTTTGCCGGCCCATGCATTTCAGTCACCTGGAAGAGGACAAGATCATGAGCGACATCACCCTGCGCAATACCATTTTGGATGAGCTTGACTTTCAACCCGACATCGATGCCGCCCACATTGGCGTCAGCGTGGAAAATGGCATCGTCACACTGTCCGGCCACGTGAAAAGCTACGCTCAAAAAATCAGCGCCGAGCGCGCGGTCAAGGCGATCAAAGGAGTACGTGCCGTGGCTGAAGAAATACAGGTTCGCCTGGATAAGGGTGCAGGTACGGACGATGACACCATCGCAAACCGTGCCGTCAATATCATCTCGTGGCGTTCCGACACACCCGCCGGCGACATCAAGGTCGTCGTGCAAAAAGGCTGGGTAACCCTGGAAGGCCAGGTGGACTGGCAGTATCAGAAAGAAGTCGCTGAAAGTGCGGTGCGCAAATTGTCAGGCGTTGTCGGGGTGGATAACCGAATCACCCTGCGCCCGAGAGTGAAGGTCGTCGATATCCAACAAAGTATCGAAGAAGCCCTCAAGCGCAATGCCGAAGTTGATGCCAAGGGCATACGGATCAAGGTCGATGGCAGTGTTGTAAAACTCGAAGGCAAAGTGCATTTCTGGCGTGAGCGTGAAATCGCCGAACGAGCAGCGTGGTCGGTGCCGGGCGTCAGCAAAGTGGAAGACCAGCTATTGATAGCCTGAATCACGGCCCCGGAAATTCCCTGAATATCCGGGGCTGTCCATGCTACGCCGCCTCCATCGGGGAATCGTGTGTGATCACGACATGCTGATGCTGCCGGGCAACATGAATGAGGAAATTGGCATCTACGTGGGCCTGCTTTTTGAGTCCATATGCAGATCAAGTCCGGTGACGGCCAACAGCGCAAGAAAGAACTTGAGCGTTTGGGATTTCTTCGCGTCAAGTGACCGCCCGATGGAGGGCTGAACGGTGAACGCCCCTGAAAATTCCTGGATTGATATTCTCAGCAACGGCCGCCCGGTGTTGATCAGATATGTCACGCAAGCAGATCAAGTTCGTGAATACGCTCTGGTCCGGCATTCGGCGCCTGAGTCCCGGCATGCGCTTTTACTCAGGCAGCAGCACGCCCCCCACCAGACCCAAGCCTGCATCGCGCTGGCTCACGAGAATGGCCGCTTGATCGAAATCGGCGCCAGTCGCTATGCCGCGACGGGCAAATACCAGTGCGAATGCGCCGTGACCATCGCATCTGGCTGGAAACGCCTCGGTCTGGGAACGTTATTGCTGGAATACTTGATCGACGCTGCCCGCGCCAATGGCGTCCACCACTTGTACTCAGTCAGCACCTCCAGCAACGCGCCCTTTCGTGAGTTGGCCAGATGTCTGGGTTTTGAAACCCACGACGATCCTTTCGACCCCCATAAGGTCATTCATCGCCTGTACCTGTAACGCCTGTGCAAAGTTTCAAGCCGACGCATCAACTTCTGGTATGACCCGAGCGCCTTGCCGCCACCAGTTGCTCGCCATTCGGAGGACGACACTCATGAACTCTCATACGCACACATTGCTAGACAAATTAATCGGCCAGCGACACTTCCATGACACATCGCACATACCGCCAGTGTTGCGTCAATACGCCGAGCCGCTACCAGACCTGGACTCCCCCGCTTTCGGGGACCTGTTTGATCGCTACGCTGACGCGAGGGTGGTGATGATTGGCGAAGCAAGCCATGGGACCGCCGATTTCTATCGAGCCCGGGCAGTCATCACCCAAAGCCTGATCGAGCGACACGGTTTTAATATCGTCGCAGTGGAAGCCGACTGGCCGGACGCCGGCCACGTAGATCAGTATGTCCGAGGTCTGGCGCACACGGCGTGGACGCGCCACATTTTCAGCCGTTTCCCCACCTGGATGTGGCGAAACGGCGAAGTAAAAGCCTTCGCCCACTGGCTGCATCAATTCAACCATCGGCAGAGCCCTCAACATCGCGTCGAGTTTCGCGGCCTGGATGTCTACAGCTTGCGCAACTCCATCCATGAGGTACTGAGTTATCTGGATCGGATTGACCCGAGATTGGCCCAAGAAGCGCGTCGGCGCTATGGGTGTCTGACCCCATGGCAGGATGATCCTTCTTTGTACGGTCATTTCGTCGAGCGTGGCGGCGTGATGCCCTGTGAGCAACCGGTGATCGAGCAGCTCAGTGCCATGCTGGCCGACCAACTGACGGGACTTATCCAAAACAACGAAGCATTCTTCAATGCGACGCAGAATGCCCGCGTAGTGATAGCGGCCGAGCAATATTACCGCGCGATCTATCGGGGTTCGGCAGCCTCCTGGAACCTGCGAGACCGACACATGTTCGATACGTTGCGCGCGGTACTGGAACATCGGGGGCCGCAGGCCAAGGCTGTGGTCTGGGCCCACAACTCCCATATTGGCAATGCCGCCGCCACGGAAATGGGCTGGAAGGGGCAGTTCAATATCGGCCAACTGTGCCGCAATGCCTTTGGACGTGATGTGGTCCTGATTGGTATGGCCACCGACCGTGGTCAGGTCGCAGCGGCCGATGACTGGGACGGCGAGATGTTGATCAAGGACATTCGCCCTTCTCGACCAGACAGCTGGGAACATCAATTTCTCAAGGCCGGGGTTGCAGCATCATTGACGGACTGGCGTGCTCCGCAGCAAAAGGAGCTTCGCAGCGCTCTGTCCGCGGTCTTGCTGGGACGCGCCATCGGGGTGATTTACCGTCCCCAGACTGAACGCTTCAGTCACTACTTCGAGTCGATGCTGGCGGAGCAATTCGATGCCATGATCTGGTTCGAGCAAACCAGGCCGGTCACCGCGCTGCCGCTGCCGAAAAACCAGCGACTGGAAGCAGAAGATGAAACCTATCCGTTTGGCGTGTGATGAACCTGAAACGATGTTCAGCGTTATGGTTGACGACTATCGCGAGCAATTGAGTGTTGGCAATCTGCTGCGACAGTAAGAACGACCCACTACGTCGTCCGCAGGTGCTGCTCAAACCAGTCGCCGGCGAGCCTGGCGACTTCTTCCAGCGTGCCAGGCTCTTCAAAAAGATGCGTGGCACCCTCCACGACTTCCAGCCGTTGCTCACACCGCAGGATTTGCGAGCTCCGGCGATTCAAGGCCAGTGTCATAGGGTCTTGTGCGCCAACAATCTGCAACGTTGGCGCCTTCACTCGGGCCAGGGCCGGCCCGGCCAGATCGGTTCGCCCACCCCGGCTGACCACTGCCCCTACCACCGACGTCCGCTCGGCGGCAGCCACCATTGCTGCCGCCGCACCGGTACTGGCGCCGAACAGACCCATGAGCAAAGAACACAACTCACGGTCCCGCCCGACCCAATCGATCACATCGATCAACCGCCTAGCCAGCAGGGAAATATCGAAGCGCAGGACCCCGCTAAGATTATCCAGGCGCTGCTCCGGTTCCGTCAGCAAGTCGAACAGCAGCGAGGCCAAGCCCCGAAGGGCTAATACATCGGCCACGTATTGATTGCGCGGGCTCAATCGACCACTCCCGCTGCCGTGTACGAAGATGACCAGGGCGCGCGCGTTCTCCGGCAAACGCAAATCGGCGGACAATTCAACGCCAGGCAGATCCAGGCATCTAAATTCAGCTTCAGGCATCGCGATGTTCCGTGCAGGAGACGCTCGGCAATTTTCGCTCCCAAGCGCGTTGCAAGAGATCGATGACTTCTTCGTCCGAGGTCTGGGGAAAATCCAGATACCAGTAGCCGATCGACATCATCCAGTCAGGAATGAGCGGACAGATCACTTCGTCCACTTGCATCGATAAATCCTCGACTGTTTCCCGAGGAGCAACCGGTACCGCAACGATGACGCGCTCCGGCGCCTGCATCTTTACCGCCTGGATCGCAGCCATCATCGAAGAACCTGTGGCAAGACCGTCGTCGATCAGGATGACCACCTGGCCCCTTACTTTCGGTGGCGGGCGGGTTCCCCGATACGCTTTTTCACGTCGCGACAGCTCCTGCGCTTCCCGGGCGACCACCGCCTCGAAACCGGCTCGATCGATCGGGTGCGCCCGCAGCGCATCCTCGTTGAGGATTTGTACACCGCCACTGGCTATGGCGCCCATGGCGTATTCGGGGTGCGAAGGGACGCCGAGCTTGCGTACCAGCATCAGGTCCAGCCGCACACGCAGGGCGGTGGCGACTTCATAGGCCACCGGGACACCGCCACGGGGCAAGGCCAGGATGATTACCTCAGGCCTGTCAGCGTATTTGAGCAAGGGTTCGACCAAGCGCCGACCGGCTTCGGCGCGGTTAGGCAAGGTCGTTTGCAGTGAGGGACTGTGGATCACGTTAACCTCCTGGGAAGTTGAAGAAGGAAGTTGAACAATGGCGATTCATGACAGCGCTAAACGGCCAGGATGCTGCACGTCACCTGGTACAGGACATGTTCGGTGGTGCTGCCCAACAGTTTGTCCATGCCGTGACGCTCGACTCTGCCCATCACAATCACGTCCATCTCTCGCTCATCGGCGAACGCTTGCAGCACGGCTACGGGATGCCCCTCGATGAAATGCCGCCGGTCAGCCGGCACGCCATACCGACCAGCCAGGTCGAGGAAGGATTTTTCATGGCCTTGGCGCAACTGACTGTAGAGATCCGGGAGGGTCAGGCCCCCGCCGCCCACATCACCCAGGAACAGCGCAGATGCGTCGCAGGCATACACCAGGTGCAACTCGGCCTGACACTGGATAGCCAGGCTGGACGCCTGCTGGATGATTCGCTCATTGAGCCCGTCCTCCTGTTCCAGGGTGTCGGCCACATCGACCGCTGCCACTACCTTGCGCGGCAAAGGATGATCACCTTCGCCAGGCAGGTACACCGGTACCGGACAATGACGCAACAGACGCCAGTCCAGTGGGGTAAAGAAACCGCGCTTGAGCGCGGGCTCGCGTTGCACCTGCTTGATCAACAGGTCGGGCTGCATTTCCGCGACATAATCGAGAATGTCTTGCTGCAGGTCATCGGCCCATTTCGCCTCCGCCGTCACCTCAAGCCCCCTGCTGCGCAGGTGACCGGTGTGGTATTCGAGCCAGTTGCGCTGGTCTTGCAGGTACTCTTCGCGTGCTTTTTCCCGATCGCCTTCTTCGAGTAGCGACAAGAGCTTCCAGGTTGGGATCAAGGCGGCGACGTGCAGGCTGGCACCACTGGCCTTGGCCAGCGCGGCGGCATGGTCCAGGGCTTTGGACTGGCGCAGGGCCGGGTTGATGATCAGCAATAATCGTTGATACTGGCTCATGATCGGACTCCACGAAACTTGCTTGTCGCTGCCCGCCACCCTGAACGAACCGCTTGCTGTCCGGTGACCAGGCACCTGTATGGATTTCAGAATCCACCGTGAAGGCGGCCTTGACGTTGATTTATGTCAAGTGCCTGTACGAGCAGGCGACTTGTGGTCAAGCGCACGCTTCGCGCCTTCGGCACACACCGTGTACAGCAGACTGATCGCCAGCACCGATGCCAGGATCGGTAACGGCAAAGGCGCCAATCCCAGCGAAGCGGCGATTGAGCTGTACGGCAGCCCGATCGCCAGCAGCCCGACCGCCAGGGCACTGACCATCAGTAGCGTTGCCGGGCGACTGCGATAGAACGGTTTGTAGGTACGCACAATGAAAATCGTCAGCAGCTGGGTCAGCAGCGACTCCACGAACCAGCCGCTGCGAAAAACCTCGGGTACCATCTGCGACAGCAGGTACAAAGCCACGAACGTCACGATGTCGAACAACGAGCTCACCAGCCCGAAGACCACCATGAAATTGCGGATCTGAATGATGTCCCAGCGATGCGGGGTACTTTGCCATTCCCGGTCAACGTTATCGCTGGCGATACCCATGGAGGGAATGTCCGACAGGAAGTTGTTAAGCAGGATCTGCTTGGCGAGCAGCGGCAGAAAGGGCAGCGCCAGCGACGCGAGGGCCATGCTGATCATGTTGCCGAAGTTGGCGCTGGAAACGATGGAAATGTACTTCAAGGTGTTGGCAAACGTGTGCCGCCCCTCTTCGATACCCTCGCGCAGCACGTCCAGGTCGTGCTCCAGCAACACAAAGTCGGCGGCCTGCTTGGCCACGTCGGCAGCGTTGTCCACGGAGATCCCGATGTCCGCCACTTGCAGCGCCGGGGCATCGTTGATTCCGTCCCCCATGTACCCCACCACATGACCGGTCTTCTGCAGGGCGCGGATGATGCGCTCCTTCTGATTGGGGTCGACTTCGGCGAACAGGGTCGTGCGCGCCGCCAGGTGCATCAGCGCCTCGTCCTTCATTACTGCCAGCTCGGCGCCGGTAATGATGCGCTCCACAGGCAGGCCGACTGCCGTGCCGACATGCCGCACCACCAGGTGATTGTCGCCGCTGATGATTTTCACCTGCACTCCGAGCCTGTCGAGGGTGGCGATGGTTTGCGTGACTCCCGGTTCCGGCGGATCAAAAAACAACAGGAAACCGCGAAAGCTCAAGTCTCGCTCATCCTCGCGGCCATAATGCATCTGCTCCGGCAGCTCACGCGTGGCAAGTCCCAGGACGCGGTAGCCCTGCTCGCTCCACTCGCCGAAGCGTTGCGCGATCAATGCCCGTTCAGCGGTGTCCAGTGCCACGCTCTGACCCCCATGCCGCACCTGCGTACAGACCTGCAACACGTTGTCCAACGCTCCCTTGGTAATCATCAAGCGGGGAGCCGGCGGCTTCTGGCTGACCACCACACTCAGGCGCTTGCGCACGAAGTCATAAGGGATTTCATCGATTTTCCGCACCCCGTCGCCCGTCCCCAGGTCTTTGCCCGCGAGGGTGATGGCATCGTCCATGGCGTTGCGCATGCCGGTCTGCAGGCTCGCGTTGAGCACTGCCAGTTGCAGAACGCTCGGTGCTGCGATGCCTTCGACATCCATCGCTGCGTCCAGAACCACAACCCCGCGGGTCAGGGTTCCAGTCTTGTCGGTACACAGAATGTCGATGGTCCCGAGATTTTCAATGGCATTGAGGTGACGCACGATCACCCCCTTGCCGGCCATGCGCTGCGCACCTTTGGCCAGGGTGATACTGAGGATCGCCGGCAACAGTTCCGGCGACAGTCCGATGGACAGGGCAATCGCAAACATGAGCGTGTCGAGGGGGGGACGATGCAGCAGGATGTTGATGCCGAACACGACGATGGTGATCACCAGCATTACGCGCAGCAGCAGGCCGCCAAAGTGCCGCAGGCCTCGCTCGAACTCCGTTTCCGGAGGGCGTAGCGCAAGAGTTCTGGCGATATGACCGATTTCACTGTCCTGGCCGTAGCGGGTCACCAGAACTTCGGCCGAACCGCTGCGCACCGACGTGCCCATGAACACACAATTGTGACGCTGCGCGAGGGTGGCTTCCGGGGCGCAATCCCCCGGTGTTTTCTCCACCGGGTAGGTTTCGCCGGTCAGCAGGCCCTCGCCGATGAAACAATCGAGTGCCTGCAGGATACGACCGTCGGCAGCGATCAGGCTGCCGGCGGTGAGCACCAGAATGTCCCCGGGCACCACATCGCTGGCGGCAACATCCAGCAAGTGGCCCTCTCGCCGCACGGTCGCTCGCAAGGCAATCTTGCTGCGCAACTGCTCAACCGCACGGCTGGCACGATTCTCGTACCAGGCACTGAGCACCGCGCTGATCAGCACAATGCAACCGACGATTGCCGCATCCAGCCAGTCCCCCACCCACACGGCAATACCGGCGCCGGCGATCAGAATCAATACCAACGGCGTACGCATCTGCTCCAGCACCAGCCTGCCCAGTCCCTTGGGTCGATCCTTGATTGGGGTGGGGGCTCGACGCCGTCGTGCCCTGGCTTGAGCGTGACTCAATCCCGCTGGCCCACTGTGCAAGCTAATGAACAATTGACTGACCGCCGGACTCCAGTAATCCGGGTTTGCCGCAAGGCCGTGCCCGTGAGCGGAGGAATGCCATTCCCGGTGCGCCAGCCAAAGGCCGGGAAGCATCGGCAACCAGAACGTCAGGCCGCGAAACAGCAAGGTTGCGGAAAGCGCCACCGCCACGTCGATACCGGCCCAGTGCATGGTGACGACGGCAGCCGCCTCGAACGCCCCAAGACCACCCGGCACAATGCCAATACTGCGCAAGACGCTGGCGAGCATGAACCCGGCAAACAGGCCCAAGGGCGGCGCCGAAACACCTAGCGAGCGCACCAGCACCCACAGGGTTGCACTGTCCAGAAGGATGATTGCCAGTTCCAGCAAGGTGATGCGCAACAGCAGAAGGCGGCTGCGCACCAGACGCCGGTCCGCGCCGGTCAGCAAGGCAAGGCTTCTGGCAACGATCGCCAACCGTTGGCCCGGCACATGGGTCATCAGTCGTGCATTGCCCGCCAGCCCCGGAGTGACAAGCGCCAGCAGCAGGCTGAATGCGACGAAGATCACGCAGGTGGTCAGCACGGCGGTGGTACCGTGCCCCTGAACAATGATGACCGGCAACGCCAGGCCCACCGACAAGGCATAGGCCAGAAAATACCCCGACAGGTCCAGTACCAGACACGCCAGCACCACCGGCCTGACAAAGCCCAGACGAACAAACGAGGCCACGACAGCGAACGCCCCGCTGATCCCGGAGGATGGCAGCGCCTGGTCGACAAACAGCTTCATCACGCTGAGCTTGCCCGCGACCCACAGGGACAGGTCCTGGCCCCCGGCCTTGAGCACTACGCGAAAGACCTGGCCCTGGGCGACGTATGTCAGGGCCTGCAGAACGAAAGCAACGATGAGCCATCGCGGCTGAGCCTGCGTCAGCAAGCGGCTGAAGGATTCGACATCGGTAAAATGCAGAGCAACCCCTACCACCGTCGCAAACATCGCGGCGCCCAGCAGCCAGGTCAGCCACAGGGCCGACCGGCTGTAATGCCGGCCACGTTCCAGTGCTGGCTGTCGGTCGATCTCTGAAACGGGTGGTTTTAACGACATGCCGTGCCCCTGCGCAAATGAAGGCACCCGGGTACTGGCGCTGCCATCAGTCGAAACCGGAAGTGGGCTTGACGATCATCAGGCTGCAGGGTGCCCGGTTCGTCAACGTTTCGACCGTACTGCCGACAAAACCATCGACATCGCGTTGATAGGCCGACCCCAGCACCAGCATGTCAAAAGCATTCTGGCGGGCGAACAGTTCGATTACCTTGTGGGGAATGCCGGTCACTTGATGCCGCCGAGGCTTGTCGATGCCGTAGCGTTCGGCGAGCGCATCGAATGCCTCTTGTTGGGTATCGGTAATCGCCTCGCACAAGCTGCGGTCCAGACTTGGTGTCGGCACACTCATCGCGGCGTCCCCCAGCACCGACCAGTTACAGACGTTCAACAGCTGCAACGTCGCGCCGGTTGCGTCTGCCAGGGTTTTGGCGAGATCGAGAATCCGGTCGTTGAGGCCCTGGGTCAGTTCTTCCAGATGAGAAAGGTCGATGGCAGCCAGTATTTTCGCAGGCACGGGATTGGCGCCTTCGCTCACCAGGTGCAGATGAGCCGGACAGTCGCGCAGCAATACCCAGTCCAGCGGCCGATGAAAGGCACGCTCGAGTGCCGGCATATACTGCATGTCCTTGATCACCAGATCGGCATGGAAGTCATTGATGTATTCGAGTACATGGGCGGGCGTGGTCCTGGCCCACACCACTTCGGTGCTGACTGGCAGTCCGGCGCTGCGCTGAAACCGCGCTTGCTGTTCCAGCCACTGCCGGTGCACTTGCAGATAGCCCTCCCGCGCCTGGGTCATGGCATTCGGGTCCAAGAGACCCGCTACCGCCAGCGCCTGGACATAATCGAATGCCACGATATGCAAAAGCGCTCCGGTTGCCCTGGCCAGCGCTTCGGCACGTTCGAAGGCCGGAGAACGATTCATCTCGGGGCGAGCGATCAACAAAATGCGTTTGAGTTTGAGCATCACTTTTCCCCGGCAATGCTTGGCTGATCCTGCCAGCCTGACGTCCCTGTTCCGACTCGTGATCGATCTCGATTACTTGCGTGCCGCTTTTTCGGCCATGCGTCTTGCGCGCTCGTACGCCTCTTCAGCCGCTCGCTGCGCCTGCTCTGCCTTGAGCAACGCCTCATCGGCCCGAAGCCTGGCGGTTGCGGCGTTGTCCTCGGCGGACTCCAACCGAGCGTCGAATTCTTCGGTCTGGCGATGACCGCAACCGCCAGTCGCCGCCACCAGCAAACCGAGCACGACGATGACCAAGCGCCTGTTCATGGTTTTCTCCTCAATGGATCAATGCTGAAGGCCGTGTTGGCTTGAGTATCTGGCGTTGGCCGCCGCCGGCTCTGATCTTTGTCAACAAATCGCTCGCTTGCGGCCGCTGCGGCCCGAAGCGCCATTGTTGATATTCCTCAACGAAATTTTGTCGGCCAGGCGTAGAAAAAAGACTTGGCCAAGGCTATTCGCGTCAAGGTCGAAGGTCCCGATCAAATGATCGATTCTGGAGGGCGGCCCCCGCCGTAACTTGATTTAAATCAAGCGTCACCCTCAGCGCACAGGTTCAATTGACGACTCGCCCTGAAGCGAAAGTAGATGATGAGTGACATATTCCATTGGTCGTTTTTTTTCTTTGCCGACGCCGGTTTGAGTGCCCCTGACAGACGGGCAACTATAATTAAACGCCCGTGTGATGGGGATCACATTCATGTCCGACACCAAAGCGTTGCAATTTCGTCGCCTCAAGTCGGCCTGCTCCAACTGCAGTGTGCTGGAGCTGTGTTTGCCGATCGGCCTGTCCGGGCCGGAGGTAGAGCGGCTGGATGCACTCATCGCCCAGCGCTTCAAAGTCAGGAAAGGCGCGGCCCTTTACCGTGAAGGTGATCCGTTGCGATCCCTGTATGCCGTCCGCCTGGGGTCATTCAAGACCAATTTGCTGTCCCTCGACGGGCGTGAGCAGGTCACCGGTTTTCAAATGCCGGGAGAAATGCTCGGCCTGGACGCCATCAGCACTGACTCCCATACCTGCAACGCCTTTGCACTGGAAGACAGCGAAGTCTGCCCGATCCATTTTTCCCATCTGGAAAAACTCGCGCAGCAACTGCCCTCGCTGCAACACAACCTGACCAAGCTGCTGAGCCGGGAAATCGTGCGCGACCACGACATGCTCATGTTGCTCGGTACGATGAACTCCGACGAACGCCTGGCAGCCTTCCTTCTGAACCTCTCGCAACGCCTGAACCAGCGCGGTTACTCGGCGAAAAACTTCGTACTGAAAATGCGCCGCGAGGAAATCGGCTCGTACCTGGGTTTGCGCCTGGAAACCATTTGCCGGGGCATCGCGCACTTGCGCGACAAGGATCTGGTGGAGATCTCCGGGCGTGACGTAAAAGTCCTCGACCTGGAAGGGCTCAAGCAGATGATCGCCGGTTGCCATCGCCCTGTCGGGCATTGATCTCGTCCAATCTGGAGCCTGCCTGTGCGCGCCATGGTTCTGCACTCGCCCGGACAGCCGCTGCAACGGGAAGAACGTCCGGTTCCCGTTCCCGGCGAACGGCAACTGTTGATCAAAGTCCTGGCCTGCGGTGTGTGCCGTACCGATTTGCACCTGTTGGACGGCGAACTGCCGCAAGCCGTGCTGCCTCGGGTGCCGGGGCATGAAATCGTCGGTGAAGTCACCGCAGTGGGTAGCGACGTCGCCTCTGAGTGGATCGGACGACGGGTCGGTGTTCCCTGGCTGGGCTGGACCTGTGGCGAATGCTCGTTCTGCCGATCGGGCCGAGAAAACCTCTGCGATCAGGCGCAGTTCACCGGCTGCCAACTGGACGGCGGCTACGCCGAGTACACCGTTGCCGATCCGCGATTCTGCTTCCCGATTCCCGATGCCCTGAGCGATCTGCAGGCCGCGCCCCTGCTGTGTGCCGGACTGATCGGCTTTCGTGCGTTGCAAATGGCCCGTGACGCCCGCCACCTCGGTCTCTACGGGTTTGGCGCGGCAGCCCACCTGGCGATCCAGATCGCCCGGGGCCGCCACCAACAGGTGTACGCCTTCACCCGGCCCGAGGATCACGAAAGCCAGGCCTATGCCCGCAAGCTGGGGGCCGTATGGGCCGGCCCTTCGGATCAACTGCCGCCTCATCCGCTGGATGCCGGCCTGATTTTCGCTCCGGTCGGCGCGCTGGTGCCTCTGGCGCTGTCGGCAACTGTCAAGGGCGGTTGCGTGATCTGCGCCGGAATTCACATGAGCGACATCCCCGCTTTCCCCTATCGTCTGCTCTGGGGCGAACGCATCCTGCGCTCGGTAGCCAACCTGACCCGTGAGGACGGCACTGCGTTTTTCGCCGAGCTGCAACACACGTCAGTGCACTGCGACGTCACCCGGTTTGCGCTGGATGAGGCCAATCAGGCCCTGGCCTGTTTGCGCAGTGGTCGGTTCAACGGCGCCATCGTGCTCACTCCCTGATGCTTGATCGACCACATTGTTGACGTGACCACAGGCATCGTTGTCATGCCAACGCGTAGTGATCTGGTTGAATAGTGATCTGGGTGAATAGTGATCTGGGTGAAGTTGCGGTAGCTGGCACCAGACCGCGGATCGCTCATCACCAAGCCGCCCTGTAAATGGCCAAAGCATCGTCATGGCTGACTTCGCGCGGATTGTTCACCAACAGTCGTTGCTGCAGCATCGCGTCACTGGCCAATTGTTCGAGGCAATTCCCGGGGACGTTGATATCACGCAGGCGAGCCGGCAGGCCGCAGCGCTGCGTCAGTTGCTCCAGTTCCGTAATCATCTGCTCGGCGAGGCTGCTGCGATCACCTGCCTGCAACCGGTCCCCAAGCAATGGCGCGGCAAGTTCGGCGTAATCCGCTTGGGCCATGGGCAGGTTGAAACGCAGAACGTGCGGCAGCACTAACGCATTGGACAAGCCGTGGGGAATATGGAAGTGCCCGCCCAGCGGATAAGCCAGGGCATGCACTGCGGCAACCGGTGCGTTGGCAAACGCCTGCCCGGCAAGGCAGGCACCGAGCAGCATGGCCTGACGTGCAGCGAGATGACCGCCGTTATGTACCGCTTGATCAAGGTTCGTCGCCAGCAGTCGCAACGCCTCGCGAGCGAGCAGGCTGGACAGCGGGTTGCGTTTGATTTTGCTGGTGTAAGCCTCGATGGCGTGGACCATCGCATCGATACCCGTAGCGGCCGTGATCTGCGGTGGCAGCCCCAGGGTGCAGACGGCGTCGAGGATAGCGAGATCCGGCAGCAGCAATGACGAAACGATGCCCATTTTGCTGGTTTCGCCGGTGGTGACGATGGCGATCGGCGTGACTTCCGAACCGGTGCCCGCCGTGGTCGGCACCTGAATCAACGACAGGCGCCTGCCCTTGGCCTGATCGACGCCGTACAACTGGTTAAGTGTCTGGGCATTGTCGGGATGGGCGAGCAACGCGACCAGTTTGGCGACGTCCATCGAGCTGCCGCCACCGAAACCGACAATCAGGTCGGCACCGATATGCCGGGCGCGCTCGACCGCCGCCAGTACGCAGTTTTCATGGGGGTCGGCGGATACATCACTGAAAATCGCCACAGCGACTTTCGCAGTACTGAACCCTGGCAGCAGGTCGTCAAGTAAACCGAGCCGGGCAATTCCCGGATCGGTGACGATCAAAACGCGCCGGGCACCGCGTTCCCGGCACAGGTTGGCGAGTCGTTGCACCGCGCCGGCTTCGCAGAGAATCTGCGCGGCGGTGGCAAAGCTGAAGGACTGCATCGACACGATTCCTTGTTTTTGTGAGTGACAGGCCTGATCAGGCGTTGAAATCGCCGGCCGCAATTGCCATCAGGCAATTCGCTCCGCCCAGTAACGCTTCGCGATGAGCGCCGGCGCGGGGCAGCAGACGTCGCCAATAGAAGTCAGCAGTGTGCAATTTGGTTTGATAAAACTCGCGATCAGGACTTCCTTGCGACAAGGCCTGCTGCGCGCAGGCAGCAGCCTGCAGCCAAAGAGCGGCCAGCAGGACGTATGCCGAGTAAGCAAGAAAATCCACCGACACCGCGCCGATTTCCTGCGGATCGCGCTGACAGGCTTCGATGACCGAGGTGCCGAGTGTGCGCCATTCGGTCAACCGCAGGCTGACAACCCGGGCCATTTCCTGCAGCGTTTCATGGGATTGGGCGGTATCAAGCCCTGTTGCCAATTCATCGATCAGCGCATGGAGCTCGGCACCGCCGTCGGCCAGCAGTTTGCGGCGTACCAGATCCAGCGCCTGGATACCGTTGGTGCCTTCGTAGAGTTGAGTGATGCGGCTATCGCGCATTAGCTGCTCCATGCCCCACTCGCGGATATAGCCGTGTCCGCCATAGAGCTGCACGCCAAGGCTGGCGACTTCCTGACCCACATCGGTAAAGAACGCTTTGACAATCGGAATCAGCAGCGCTGCACGGCGCTTCGCCGCGTTATGTTCCTCGCCCATTCCCCCTTCCTGGTCCAGCTGCCGCGCGGTATAGGCAGCGAGCATCCGGCAACCTTCAGTCAGCGCTTTTTGCGTCAACAGCATGCGGCGCACGTCGGGATGAACAATGATCGGATCGGCGGCCTGATCAGGCGCGACCGCACCGGCCAGGGAGCGGGACTGTAAACGCTCACGGGCGTAGCTCAGGCCACCCTGAAACGCCGCTTCGGCAATACCCAGGCCTTGCAGGCCCACCTGGAAACGCGCGTCATTCATCATGGTGAACATGCAGGCCAATCCCTGATTCGCCTCACCAACCAGCCAGCCTTGCGCACCGTCGAAATTCATCACGCACGTCGAGGTGCCCTTGATGCCCATCTTGTGTTCCAGCGCACCGCAACCAAGACTGTTGCGCTGGCCATCGGGCAGAATTTTCGGCACAAGAAACAGGCTGATCCCCCTCACCCCCGGCGGCGCACTTGGCAGACGGGCGAGTACCAGGTGGATGATGTTATCGGTCAGATCCTGCTCGCCACCGCTGATGAAAATCTTGGTACCCGTGACCCGGTAACTGCCATCACCTTCAGGCTGAGCACGGGTGCGCAACAGGGCCAGATCGGTGCCGGCCTGAGGTTCGGTGAGGCACATGGTTCCGGTCCATTCACCGCTGACCATTTTCGCCAGATAGGCTTGTTTGAGCGCCGGGCTGCCGTGTCGATGCACGGCCAGCACCGCGCTTTCAGTCAGACCTGAGTAAATGCGAAAGGCCAGGGAAGCCGACATCAGCATTTCGTGAAAACATGCCGCAACCATCTGCGGCACGCCCTGCCCCCCGAACGCCAGCGGCCCGGTCATGCTGGCCCAACCGTTAGCAACGTATTGTCGATACGCCTGGCGAAACCCTCGTGGCGTGCTGACTTCACGGCCATGCATCTGACAGCCCTGCTCGTCACTGTTGCGATTGAGCGGAGCGATGACTTCGCCGGCAAAACGCGCCGCCTCCTCGAGGATGCCATCAATCGTGTCGCGGTCGAGCTCAGTGCGCATTTGCTGACAATGTTCAGTGACGTTGAACAGTTCGTGCAAAACAAAGCGCATTTCACGCAGTGGCGCCTGGTAAGTCATACCTCACCCTCCTGGACATTGAAGAAGTGCCTGCCGTCAGCAATCAATTGGCGGATCAGCGCTGCCGGTCGCCAGCACTCACCGAACAGGCTTTGCAAATGTTCGAGCCGTGCGGCAATCAGGGGTAAACCTTGTGCGTCAGCCCAGCGCATCGGGCCACCTGTGTCCTTGGGAAACCCGTAACCGTTGAGCCAGACTTGATCGATGTCATGGCTGTTGGCAGCGATCTTTTCTTCGAGGATTTTCGCGCCCTCATTGATCAAGGCCAGCAGGCAGCGCTCGAGGATTTCCTGTTTGGAGATCTCGCGGCGGCGATAACCCAGCCCATGAGAGATTTCGAGCACCAGCGCGTCGACCTGAGGATCGTGTTCGGCGTGACGGCTGTCCTCCGGGTAGCTGTAGTAGCCATGGCCGGTTTTCTGACCGAAACGGCCAAGGTCGCACAGCGCGTTATCAACCTGTACCAAAGGTGCCTCCATGCCCTCCCCGGCCAGTTGCCGCGCGCGCCACTCCAGATCGATACCGACCACGTCATACATGCGGAACGGGCCCATGGCGAAACCGAATTGCTGCAATACCGCATCGACCTGATGGGGCAATGCGCCCTCAAGCAACAGCTTGCGCGCTTCGGCCACGTAGCTGGCGAGCATGCGATTACCGATGAAGCCGGGACAGTTCCCTGCGACGACCACAACCTTGCCGATCCGCTCGCCCAGCCTGCACGCAGCATCGAGCACCGCGCTGTCGGTGCGTGCACCACGGATGACTTCCAGCAGCTTCATGACGTGCGCCGGGCTGAAGAAATGCAGTCCCAATACTTGCTGCGGGCGAGCCGTGACGGCGGCAATGGCGTCGATGTCCAGCGCTGACGTATTACTGGCCAGAATGGCCTGTGGCTTGAGTTGGCGGTCGAGTGCGCGAAAGATTTCCTGTTTGAGCTCAAGGCTCTCGTACACCGCTTCGATCACCAGATCGACCTCGGCCAGCGCCGCATAATCGTGAACGGCCTGGACACGCTGGCGGTTGGCTTCAGCCTCAGGCTGGCTGATGCGCTGCTTGACGACCTGCTGCGACCATATCTGCTCGATCGCACTCAACCCTGCGTCGAGAGTCGGTGTATTGCTGTCCAGCCAAAGCACTGGCAGTCCGGCGCTGGCCAGGCTGATGACGATGCCGCGGCCCATGGTGCCGGCACCAATGACAGCAACCTGTCTGATATCCAAAGAGGTACTCACACGCATGCTCCAGAGACGAAAAGAACAGCCGCCACCCTAAGCACGCATCAGATATTTTTGAAATTTAGATTAACCATGGAATATATTTTTCCCATGAATATGTCGAACTTTGATCTGAATCTATTGCGCGTCCTTGACATGCTGTTGCGCGAGCAAAATGTCTCGCGCGCAGCTGAGCGGCTGGCATTGACGCAACCTACGGTCAGCAATGCACTGGCGCGGTTGCGTGACTTGCTTGACGATCCGCTGCTGGTGCGTGTCGGCCGTCGCATGTGCCCGACGCCTCGCGCACTCGCCCTCGAAGGGCCAATTCGCGCGGCACTCGGGCAAATTGAGCAGACGCTGGCTATCGGCGATGCCTTCCAGCCGCTGCTCAGCCACCGCCAGTTGCGCATTGCGTTGACCGATTTTGTCGAACAGCTGTGCATGCCACCCTTGCTGGCGCATCTGCAGACAGCGGCGCCGCACCTGCGCATCGACGTTGTGCACCTGGCACCCAATCTGCCGGCCGATGCGCTGGACCGCGGCGATCTGGACATGGTGCTCGGGCGCTTCAACGAGCTGCCGGCGAGGTTCACCCGGCAACTTTGGCGCCGGGAAACGTTGCGGGTTGCCGTGCGCCGCAATCATCCGCAGGTCAACCACTCTCTGGATCTTCAAACCTTCTTGCGGTTGCGCCACCTCTGGGTGCACGGCGGGCAAACCCGCGGAATGGTCGATCAATGGCTGGCCGAGCAGAATCTGCAACGACAGATCGTGTACACCACACCCAATTACTTGCAGGCCGCGCACCTTGTAGCAGCCACCGACCTCTGCGTTGTCCTGCCCACTCAGCTCGCCCAGCAGTTCGCCGAATTGCTGCCACTGGACTTGCATGATCTGCCGTTTGCGCTGGATCCGTTCGAACTGGATCTGGTGTATCTGAGCCATCGCCAACATGACCCGGCGCTGGCCTGGCTGTCGGAGCAGATCCTCGCCATCGCGCAGCCTTGAAAGCATCGAAAAATGAGATGGCCACCATGCCGCTCTGGTATTGGCTGCGCTTTGGCAGGCTACTTAGAGTGATTGGCCCTCAACAATAACAAGGAACACCCCATGCGTTTGCGACCCTCATTGCTGGCACTGGCCGTGCTTGCACCGTTGTCCGGCCTGGCAGCTACGCCAGCCAAGGATGCAACGGCCATCACCCTCGACAGCAACGCGCAATGGCTGCAACGTCTGCCATTTGCAGACCGTAGTGATTTCGAGGCCGCGAACCGTGGCCTGATCGAGCGTTATGACGCAGTGGTCAGCAATGGCGCGGGCAACAGTGTCTGGGACCCAGGTCAATACGCGTTTCTCAACAACGCTGACGCGCCTGGCACGGTCAATCCGAGTCTGTGGCGGATCGCCCGACTCAACAGCATCGCGGGGCTCTTCAAGGTCACCGAAGGCATTTATCAGATCCGCGGCCTGGACCTGGCGAACATGACTATTGTCGAGGGCGACAGCGGGCTGATCGTGATGGATCCGCTGCTGTCGGTCGAGACGGCAAAAGCTGGCATGGCGCTGTATTTCAAACACCGACCGCGCAAACCGGTCAACACAGTGATTTACACCCATCCGCACGTCGATCATTTTGGCGGCGTGCGCGGGGTGATCGATGAGGCCGACGTCAAGGCGGGCAAGGTTCAGGTCATTGCACCGCAGGGGTTTTTCGAGCACGCCATCGGTGAAAACGTATTGGCCGGGCCGGCGATGAAGCGTCGCGCCCAATACATGTACGGCGCCGCGTTGCCGCGCAGTGAGCGCGGTCAGGTGGATGCGGGCCTGGGCAAAGGAATTCCGGCCAATGCCACCATCAGCCTCATCGCCCCCACACGGGAAATCACCCAGCCGCTGGAACGGCTGACACTGGACGGCATTGAGGCCGAGTTCCAGCTCACCCCCGGCACCGAAGCCCCAGCAGAAATGAACATCTATTTTCCAGGATTCAAGGCATTGTGCATGGCCGAAAACGCCACGCACGTTCAGCACAACGTGCTGACCTTGCGTGGCGCGTTGGTACGTGACCCGAAAATCTGGGCACATTATCTCGATCAGTCATTACGCCAATACGGTGATCAGGCGCAGGTCGTTTTCGCCCAGCATCACTGGCCGACCTGGGGTGGCCAGCAAATACGCGACTACCTGGCCGATCAACGTGACATGTACGCTTTCATCGACAGCCAGACGCTGCGCCTGATCAACCAGGGCCTGACGCCAATGGAAATCGCGGCGACCCTGACAAGTCTGCCGCCGCAATTGGCGAGCAAGTGGTATAGCCGTGACTACTACGGCTCGTTGAGCCACAACGTACGCGCGGTCTACCAGCGTTACATGGGATTCTATGACGGTAATCCCGCCAATCTCGACCCGCTGACGCCACACGACGCCGGCAAGCGTTACGTGGCGGCCATGGGCGGTGCCGATCAGGTACTCAAGCAAGCGCATACCGCGTTCGACGCAGGCGACTATCGCTGGGTGGCGCAGTTGGTCAACCACTTGGTGTTTGCCGAACCGGACAACGTTCAGGCGCGACAACTGCAGGCCGACGCGCTGGAACAATTGGGTTATCAAAGCGAAAACGCCACGTGGCGCAATGCCTACCTCAGCGGCGCACAGGAATTGCGCGATGGCGTAGCTGCCGCAAGCGGTGCCGGTGGCAACGCCGATGACATGGTGCGTGCCCTCACACCCACCCTGTTTTTTGATTACCTGGCGGTGCGCATTGATGCGTTCAAGGCCGCTGACCGCGACCTGACCATCAACTGGCGCTTTACCGACCTGAACGAGGATTACGCCCTGACCCTGCGCAACGGTGTATTGACCCACCGTGACCGAACCCGCCACGAGCACGCCGATGTCGAGGTCAGCATGGCCAAGTCAACGCTCGACCGCATTGCCCTCAAGCAGACCGGTTTTCTCAAGGAAGCCACCCTGGGCGACATTTCCATTCATGGCGAACGTTTGAAGTTTTTGCAGTTCATGGGCGGTCTCGACGAAGCGGATGCGCGATTCAACATCGTCACCCCTTGAATAGGCCGAGCGGTGTGTCAATCACCGCTCAACAATCCCGCCACGCCAATGACTGCCATGACACATACGCCAGCGCCGAGGCTCAATATCGAACCCGGCGCCGGCATTGCACGCTCCGCCTCCAGCATCGCCAGGCCCTGCCGATATCGCCGTCCGGGCTGACACATCATGACCAGCACCGGCACCAATGCGACGGCGGACTGCAGCCAATCGCCCGCCCGGAACGCCAGCACCGCTACGACCAGCAGCGAGACGGTCGTGCGTCGCCACGCCAGCTCAGTGCGTTCGGCCTGCAAGCCTGGATCAACCATGCCAACGCGGCCACAACACTACTGCGAGCATCAACGCCGCAAAGACGCAAGCGAGGGTCAACAAGGGCACCAACGTCGGCAGTGGCAGCGCCCGGCCCTGTCGCAATGCTCGCTCCACGCGCAGCCAGCGCAAGCAAGCCCCCGAACTGATCAACAGGCTTACGAGCATCAGGCTCAGCGCCATGCCCATGCGCAATGGCGGCGCGAAGGCGTTCACCGCCAGGGCTTCGACTGCGATGCCCCCTCCGAGCAATGCCAGGGAGGTGCGCATCCAGGCAAGAAAGGTTCGCTCGTTGGCTAATGTAAAGCGAGGGTCCGGCGGCTCGCCCTCGCCCAGCAGCCGCTCGGTCCAGCAACGGGTTGATCGCTCGCTCATCAACGCACTCCGAAGCTGCGCAATGCGCCGGGCGAAAAGTACGAGAGGCTGGTGGCGAGGTTGAACACAAACGGGCGCTGTTGTTCGTTGATCAATCCGGAGACGTGATAACGCGAGCTCTTGAGGTCATAAGTGACCTCCAGCGCGTTCACTGCCACCTGCCCGACCGGGTGATAAAAACTGTGTGCCGCAGTGGTGCGCCACAGCTCGCCGTGCTGGTCGTAGACGTCCGCCTCCAGAATCGCCCAGGTGTCTTCATCAACGTAGAAATGGCGTTGGGTGTAGATGTGCCTGGCGCCGGGCTTCAGGGTAGCGACCACTTCCCAGACACGGTGCAGTTCGTAGCGCGTCGGCCCCGGGTCGAGATGACCACGCTGGATCAGCTCGCTGTAGCGCAGGTCCGGTGACGCCAGCCGGTAGCTGTTGTAGGGCACATGCAGCAGTTTTTTGCCGAGCAATTTCCACTCGTACCGGTCGGGCGCGCCATTGAACATGTCGCGGCTGTCTGCGGTACGCAGGCCTGCCGTGCCGGGGCCGGTGGTGTCATAGTCGACTCCCGGGGCGCGGCGCACCCGTCGCTGGCCGGCACTGTAGACCCAAGAAAGGCGTGGTTGGGCGACTTGATCGAGCGTCTCGTGCACGACGATGGCTTCGCCGGCTACACGTGACGGCGCGGTCATCCGGTAGGTGAAGTAGTACAGGATATTATCTGTCGCATCATCTGAGACGGGTTGCGGGAGAGCGACGTCCTGACGCGAGCTCATGCGCACGAAGCGACCGTTCTTCAGCGGCGTCACGCTGTCGGACATCAGGCTGTAACTGGCGTTGCGTGGGCGTGTCAGATGGTTCCAGATCACCTGCAGGCCGTTGGCAGGAATGGGAAAGGCAATCGCCCCGGAAAAACCCTTCAAGCCATTGCCACCATCCACCAGCGTTGCATTGGCAGCATTGCGTGCTGCCGACAGGGCCACCGCTGAAGGTACGCCGGCACTGCGATGAGTCGGGTAGACCGGCAATCGCATTGTTTCGGGAAACCGCTTGAGCATGGCGATCTGGCCTGGTGTCAACTGATCCTGATACTGCTGCGCATTCGCGGCGGTGATCTCATAAAGCGGTTGTTCATCGGCGTATGGGTCAAGCGGCGTACCATTGCTGGCCAACCGAAACTGCGCCGTGTCGAGTCCGCCCTGCCAGGCTGGAATTCTGCCATCGGCGCTGGCGGCACGTTCCGCTCCCGCCGGGGTCAGGTGTTCGCCAAGGCCGTCCGCCGCCATCGCACCGGTGATCCAGAGCAAACCGAATAGCATCATGCATGTGGTCTTCATCGTCGTGCCCTTCAGAAAGTGACGCCCAAGCTCAGTGAGAGAAAATCGCGGTCGCCGCGCGTGCCGTAATCGCCGTCGATGTAATCGGTGTAAGCGAGACTTACGCTGTAGGTACTGGCGAGCGTCGCGTCCAGACCGACGCTGATGGCTTTCGAGCCCTCACTGAATGCCGAGCCCTCCACCGGCCCTGTGCCGTGCACGTCATGAGCCCAGGACAGGTTCGGGCGAAAATCGAAACCGGCCAGAACATTGGGATAGGTCCACGTTGCGCGCACGCGGTAGCCCCAGGAAAACGGCGTGAGAAACCCTTCGTTGTTGCAGTGCTGCGGCGTTTTCGAGATGGCCTGACAAACGCGAGGATCGGCCAGTTCTCCGCTGTTGAATGTGCCCGAGCGTCCATACCGGGGGCCGCCGCGCCCCTCCAGACCGCCGACATACGTGGCGCCGATTTCGCCCACCAGCAGCAGCTGACTGGCCCCCATCATTTGGCCGAACGAATGCAGGGCGGTGATTTGTGCCTGGGTCATTTCCTTGCGCCGGTAGCCATCGAACAGCGCACTGTCGCGGTCGGTTCGCAAACCTTCGCCCAGCAATGGCGAGCGACCGTCGATATTGAGCAGTGACTGAATAATGTCCGTGCCGTTGAGTTGCATCGGCATGTTCGGCCGATAGCTCAGTTCGCCCTGCAGCGCCGTTCCAGTACGCAGGGTGGTGGCGAACGAAAGCCCATACAGGCGAATGTCTTCCGGGTACTGGACCTGATATTGCGAAGTCCCCAGACGCAGTGCGCCAGTCAGCGACTGGCCTGCGGCCGAGGCCACAAATGCCCCGCACCCGGCAGCGCCAATACCCAGGTTGGCACACAACTGTGGAGCGAACGCGGTGTTGTTGAAATACGGGCTGCTTACGGTGCCCATGTAAGGCGTGCGGCTGTGATAGTTGGCCGCGTAGGCGCCGAATTCGGTGTCCACAGCGCTGACGTACCAGCGCAGCGACAATCCCCATTGCCCGCCGTTGCGTGCGTCATCGTCTGCTGCGCGGGGAATGCGCACGCCCTCTTGCGTCAGGTTGACCCCCAACGGCGTCAACCCGGCCACGGCGGCAGGGTTACCCAGCAATTTGGCGCCGACATCAAGGCCATCGCAGCCGTCAGGCAGAAAATCGTTGTTGGAGAAAAACGTCGCGCAGTTGTCGAGTTGAGTCTGCTCCCAATCAAGTTGATAGAAAGCGTCGAACGACAGTGCCTCGGTCAGGTTTTGCGTGACATAGAACAGGTTGACCGGCACCAGCGCATCCTTGACTTCGGAACCCGGACGGCGCAGCGCGGACAGGTTGAACGGGTTGATGACGTTGAGCCCGCCCTGAATGAAGGTGCTTTCGCCCCAGTTCACCACTTGCTTGCCCAGGCGCACCGAGCCCGGCTGGCCGTCGATGTCGTAGAGGTAGTAGCCAAAAGCATCGAGCAACTGAGTGCCCGCGGTTTTCGCCGATCGCTTGCGGTTGTTGTCGGCGACCTTCTTGAAGCGCTGGTCATGATCGCGCAGCGCGGTGTCGTACCAATATGTGCCGCGTAAAAACACGCCAATGTTGTCGCGCTTCAGCTCAAGGTCATGGGTCCCCTTGAACACCGCCGAGAACACATCGCCGGAGGCGAAGTTGAGTTTGCCATCGTCGCTGTTGGCGCTGTTGTGTAACGCCGGATCAGGGTTGGCCGTGGAAATACTCGTGCCCAGGCTCAGCGCCGAATCGAACTGGGCTTCGAGATCGTTCCATTGAAATTGCAGGGCGACGGCAGGACTGGAAACACAACAGCAAGACAATAAAAAAAACGACGGTCGAGCGAGACCGCGAATATGCAATTGCATCACTCTTTACCTCTTATTGTGTTTATCGAGAGTGAGATTTCCGGGGATGTCTTGTAGCGGGGACAGCGGCTGCTGACTCAGCAGGCAAGCGGATTGTTGCGGGTTGATCTGGGCCTCTTGTTATGTCTCTATGGATACTAAGTAGGCGCCCCGACCTGAACAAATAGCGTCTTCAGATAGTTGCCATAACACTTCGGCATACCAGAGATTGTCCCCATGACGTTGAAACAGCTGCGTTACCTCATCGCGATTGTCGAGGCTGGAAGCTTCTCCAGCGCCGCGCGCCGCGCCTTCATTGCCCAACCGGCGTTGAGTCGACAGATCGGCTTGCTGGAAAGCGAACTGGATATGCAATTGCTGTCGCGCCTGCATGACGGCATCGAATTGACCGACGCCGGCCGGCAGTTGTATGAGGTGGCGCGTTCGGTGATTCAGCAAGTCGACTCGGTGAAGGATGAGCTCAAATCAAGCCGTGGCAATCCCATGGGGCACGTGTCGATCTCCATTCCGGCGACGGCGTCGGCACTGCTGCTGCCCGCGATCATCACCCAGGCGCAGAACAAATTTCCGGGGATCAAATTGACGGTGTGGGACGGCCTGAGCCGTGAAGGCGGCCAGGCGATCGAGTTGGGCAAGGTCGATTTTGGTGTGGTGCCCAATGCCGAGGAGCTGGAACACGTCATCGCCGAACCGGTGTTTACCGAGGACCTTTTCTGGGTCGGCGCCACCGCGCCAGAAGCCAATCACTCACCGATCAGCCTCGCCGAAGCGGCCGCGACGCGCCTGGTGATGCCGCCGCGCGCACTGCATCTGCGCCGGCGTATCGAACAGGCCGCAATGGAAACCGGCGTGACACTTGATTCCAGCTACGAACAACAGTCGGCGCCGGGCATCAGCAGTCTGGTGCGCGCGGGACTGGCAGCGACCATCAGCAACTGGCCGCCATTGACGGATCTGCTTGAACCGATTTCAGCGCGACTGATCGTCGAGCCGCGCATCACGCGCACCGTGTCCCTCGCCCATTCGCAGCACAAGCCGCTGTCGTTCGCCGCCACCTGCATGCGCGACCTGGTGCGCAGCCTGCTTGTAGACGCTGTCATCGAAGGCCGCTGGAAAGGCAGCCTGATCGAACGCACTATCGAGCCACCGCTGAGTTTTGTCGGCGAAGCCTGAAGCTGTCACGGCGCAGTCGGACGGCGCCGTTTGCTCAAATCACTGCCGGCCGCCCGACAGCGTCGACCTGAAGCAAGCGCTGGCGAGTCTTCTGCGGATTCATCCACAACAAGCCCGCCAGCCCGGCAACCACCAGCACCGCCCCGCATACCAGAAACCCTTCGGCGTAACCCGCCGGATGCTCGGCGCCAGCACCCTGCACCAACAATCCGGTGACCACCGGAGCCGACAGACCGGCCAGCGACGCAATGCCGTTGCCAATCGCGAGGACGCCTGCACGCTGGCTGCCCGGCGTGAACTCGGCGAGCATCGCCGGGCCGACCGAATACATCACCAGAGCCAGCCCCCCGCTGAACGTCAGACAGACGATCCGCTCCACGTTGCTCAGGCCCTCAAGCATGAGCGCGGCGGACAGCAGGCCGCTGACAATCAGGCAAATGGCAACGAATGCGCCCCGCGACCAGCGGGTCGTGATGCCCGCACGCATGAACCGTTGCGATAACCAGGCCAGAAACAGACTCAACGGTGTCGTCACCACCACGAACAGTACAAACACCCGCCCCGTCATGATCGGGTCAATGCCCAAACCGGTCTGCAGGTAGCTCGGCACCCATGTCAGGGTCAGTGCCAGCGACCAGTTGGCGGCGAAATGACAGAGGTAGTTGCTCAGTACCGTGCTGTCGAGCAATAGCCGCCGATAAGCGACCCTGGCTTCGTCCAGTCTCAATTGCCCGGTGCGAATCCTGTCGAGGGTGCCTTCGCTGCCAAGCAACCACCACAACACACACCACACTGCACCGATCACCGCGAGCACGATGAAGTTCATGCGCCAGCCGTAATGCACGCTGATCCACGGGATCATCGCACCGGCGACCAGCAGCCCCAGCGCACTGCCCGTGTGCAGCAGCGCAACCGGCAGATTGCGACGGTCATTGGGAAACCATTTGTACAGCGCATGGGTCGCAACTGGCGACGCCGGGCCTTCGCCAATACCGAGCAACACCCGGCAGGCAATGATGGCCCACAGCGAACTGACGAACAGCATCGGTAACTGGATCACCGCCCAGAACGCCCCCATGCCCAGCAACAATGTGCGCGTGGGGCGGCGGTTGGCGACAAATCCCCCGATCACAGCGGATATGGCAAAAAACCAGTGCAAGGCGCCGCCCACCAGACCGAATTCGGTGGGGGTCAGGCCCAGCTCCTTGGACATCGGTACCGCGACCAGGCCAATGACCACTTTGTCGAGGAAGTTCACCAGCATCAAAACCGCCAGCAGTACCGCAATCATCCAGGCCGTGCCCGGACGCGCAGGTTTGTCAGTGTGAGTCATGGTCATCTCTCGTTATTGTTTTTATCGGAGCGTCCGGCCCGCAAGGCCGGACGTACAGCAAGCGACCCTAAGCGGGCATCAGCACGCCTTTGGCGATGGTGTTGCGCTGGATTTCACTGGTTCCGGTCAGGATGCGCATCATCCGCGTCGCACGGAAAATCCACTCCACGGGATGCCCGCGCAACAGACCGGCACCGCCGTGGATCTGCACCGCACGGTCAGCGATCCGGAACGCGGTCTCCGAGACGAACAGCTTGCACATCGGTGCCTGGGTACGAATGTCGCCACCGCTGTCATTCACCGCCGCAGTGGCGTACACCATGCTCCGGGCAGCGTGCAGTTCGGTGGCCATGTCGGCGATCATGTGATTGATCGACTGGAACATCGCGATCGGCTGACCGAACTGCTTGCGGGTTCGCGCGTAGTCGATCGACAGGTTCAGCGCCAGACCGGCCAGTCCCAGCAACGTCGGGCAATGGAGCAGGCGGTTGAGGGTAATGCGGCCCATCGCCAATTTGAAGCCCTGCCCCTCTTCGCCGATGCGATGGGTCACCGGTACGCGAACTTCATCGAGAAAAATATCCCCATGCGCACCGCCGCCGGACATCACCGAATAGTCGCTTTCGATGCGTACGCCGGGTGCTTTCAGGTCGACAAAAAAAGCCGAAATGTTTTGTGCTCCCGTGCCCGGTCCGGTGACCGCCAATAGCACGGCAATGTCGGCGTAAGGTGCGCCTGAAATGAAGCGTTTGCCGCCGTTGAGAACGTAATGGTCACCCTCCAGCCGCGCACGGGTCTGAATGGCCGCCGCATCAGAACCGGCCTCGCTTTCAGTGAGGGCGAAGCACACGGCTTTCTGCGCTTTGCAGATGGGCTGCAGGATCGTTTCGACCTGCACGGGACTTGCGACTTTGAACAGATGACCAATGCGCGGCGGACCGGACAGTTCGCCCAGAATGTGTGGCGCCAGCATCGAACCGGTCAGCACCGTCGCCTCCTTCACCGCACACAGATCGGCGACGCTCAGCCCCGCGCCGCCGATGGCTTCGGGCAGCATGATGTTGTAGTAACCCAATTCGCACGAACGCTGCCAGACCTGCTGCAATACCTGGCGGGGATGCGGTTCGGCCCAACTGAGGCCTTCACGCTGTTCAAGCGGGCGGATTTCTTCGCGTACAAAGCCCTCGATGCCTTCGATAATGCCGCGCGCCTTTTCACTTGGTTGATACATGATGATGTCCTCGGTCAGATGCGGCGTTCGCTGTTTTGCCAATAGGCATCGCGGATCAGGCGGCGGACCACCTTGCCGTTGGGGTTTTTCGGCAACTCGCTGACGAAGTCCACGCCGCGCGGTTTCTTGAAGCCGGCCAGGATCCGGGCGCAATGCTCGATGATTTCGGTTGCGCTGATCTCGGCGCCGGGCTTGAGTACGATGACGGCGTGCACCGCTTCGCCCCACTGCTCGTCGGGGACGCCGACCACCGCCGCCTCAAAGACCTGCGGCAAGGTGTAAAGCACCTGTTCGACCTCGGTCGGGTAGACGTTGAAGCCGCCGGAAATGATCATTTCCTTTTTGCGGTCGACGATGAATACATAACCCTCGTCGTCCACCTTTGCCAGGTCGCCAGTGAGGTAGTAACCGTCGCGCATCACCTCCGCGGTCAGCTGTGGCGCCCGCCAGTAGCCCTGCATGATGTCAGGCCCCTTGACGACAATTTCGCCAATCTCACCGGGCTTTACATCGTCGAATTCATCATTGACCACCCGCAGGTCTGTCTCGAAATAACAACGCCCGCACGAGCCCAGACGCCGGTAGTCACCGTCCTCGCACAAGTGATCCTGTTCGGTCAGCACGGTCACCAGCGAGCAGGTTTCACCCGCGCCATAACCCTGCGCCAGAATCGGCCCGAACACCTCTATAGCGCTCTTTACCAACGACGGTGCCATGGGCGCGGCGCCATACATGAGCAGGCGCAGACTGCTCAGGTCATACCGTGACACGTCTGGGAGATTCACCAGCCGATTGATCATCGCAGGGACCAGAAACAGGCGCGTTACCCGTTCGCGCTGAATGCTTTCCAGTAACTGCCGATCGTCGTAACGCTCCAGCAGCAGGTTGCAGGCACCGACAGCCAGCAACGGCATCAACTGCATGCCGCTGGCATGGGTGATCGGGCCGACGTGAGCCATGACATCGCCCGGCACTGCTCGTCGCGTGGGGCTGGCGATACTCTTGCGGATCAGCGCCTTGCGGTTGCCGACGCTGAGCATGGCAGCCTTGAGCACGCCGGAACTGCCAGAGGTGTAATGCAAAACGGCGAGGGTGTCGTCAGGCAGATCACAGCTGACAGGCTTGTCACAGCCTTGGCTGAGCAAGGTCGGGTAATCGATGTCGGCGCCACCTTCGTCCAGCGATACGATCAAGCGCAGTGCGGGCACTTCGGTACGTCGGGCGATCAGCGCTTCGGCGAATGCCGCCGTGGTGATCAGCGCCACGCTGCAGGAATCGTTGAGGATCTGAACGACTTCATCCAGCGACAGCCTTGCGTTGATCGGGACCTTGACCAGCCCAGCCTTGTAGAACGCCACCTCGGCCTCCACCAGCTCGACTCGGTTGGGCGCAAGAATGCCGACATGCTCACCGGTGCGGATACCCTTCTCCAGCAGGCTGGAAGCAAGCTGATTGGTGCGTCGCTCAAGCTGAGCAAATGTAAGCCGGCTTCGGTGATCAATGACCGCCATATGCTGCGGCCAGTACTTGGCACTTCGACTAATTATTTTTCCGAGGTTCACGTTGTTGTTCTCGTCGACAGTAAAAACCCGATCGATGCTAAACAGCGCAAACCCAACGGCGGTAATAACAGTTACGGATGGGGGCTATAACGTTTTTGACTGGAGCACGATGGATCCGTTGAGCAAGACTTCACGAGCGTCACGATCACTATTCGTCCCGTCCCCCGCTACTCAACCAAGCCTTCACGTCGTGATGTGAGGCTTCGGATACACACGAAAAATTGCCGCTTCATTGTCAGGTGGTGTTTTTCCGCCTATCTTGTTTAATACCTATACAAAATGATCTTATGCGTACAACATTTTTTGCTGCCAACCTATTTTTACGGGCCCTCCTGCCGCGAGAAAGCGAAATTTGATGGCCACAACCCTGTACGTGCGATGCATGGCGTACAAGAAAGCGGGGCGAATACTTCCCCCGGTACCTCTGAAATCAGGAAGTAAGGCAATGTCTCGATTACTGCTGTTACTGACACTGATGCTCAGCATCGCAAGCTGCACCGGCGTGGATGTCAACCGTTATGCCGATCAACAGCCAGCCCTGGATCTGCATCGTTTTTTCAGCCAGCCCGTCAAGGCCTGGGGAATGTTCCAGAAGCGCAGCGGCGAAGTGACCAAGCGTTTCGAAGTCACGATCGTCAGCCGCCGCGAAGGCGACAACCTGATTCTCGACGAGCGCTTCCTGTACAGCGACGGTACTCGCCAGCAGCGCGTATGGACATTGACGCCCGAGGGCCAGGGACGCTGGAGCGGTCGCGCCGGCGATGTGGTCGGCGTTGCCCGGGGCCAGATTGCCGGCAACGCCCTGCACTGGCGTTATCGCCTGAACCTGCCCGTCGACGATTCGACCTATGAAATGAGCATGGACGACTGGATGTACCTGATGGATGAGGACACGTTGATCAACCGTACCAGCATGTCCAAGTTTGGCGTGGAAGTCGGTCAGGTGACTTTGTTCTTCCGTCGTCAGGGCACAGAAGCAAGCCCATGATCCGTACAACGCAGAGCTCAGTTGAATGAACGCAACCCGCCGTCTGTGCCTGGTACTGGGCGACCAGTTGTCCTTCGACCTGGCTTCATTACAGGCACTCGATGCCGAGCGCGATACGGTGTTGCTGGTCGAAGTCATGGAAGAAGCCAGCCATGTGCCCCACCATCCACAGAAGATCGCCCTGATCTTCAGCGCCATGCGCCACTTCGCCAAGGCGCTGCGAGACCAGGGTGTACGTGTTGAATATGTCACCCTGGATGATCCAGATAACCGCAATTCGGTGCCGGGTGAGTTACAGCGTTGGCAAGCGCTGTTGCAGGCCGAAGAAGTGCACATCACCGAGTGCGGCGACTGGCGGCTGGAGCATTCGATGAAGGAATGCGGCTTGCCGATTCACTGGCACGCCGATACGCGTTTTCTGTGCAGTCGCGAAGAGTTCGCTGCATGGGCCGAGGGCAAGAAACAGCTGCGCATGGAGTTCTTCTACCGGGAGATGCGTCGCAAGAGCCGCTTGCTGCTCAATGGCGACGGTTCGCCAGTGGGCGGCGCGTGGAATTTCGATGCCGAGAATCGCAAGGCCCTGCCCAAAGGCGTGAAAGCCCCCTACCCCGCGCGCTTCCATAACGACGCCATCACCAGCGAAGTACTGGCACTGGTCAAGGCGCGTTTCAGCCAGCACTACGGCGCGCTCGATGACTTCAACTATCCCGTCACCCATGCCGATGCGCAGGCACTGTGGGCGTACTTTCTCGATTACGGTCTGGCCGGGTTTGGCGATTACCAGGACGCCATGGCCAGTGATGAGCCGTTCCTGTTTCATGCGCGCATCAGCGCAGCACTCAATATCGGCCTGCTGGACTTGCGGCAGCTGTGCAGCGACGTGGAGTCGGCATACTGGTCCGGCAGCGTTGCGCTCAACGCCGCCGAAGGCTTCATTCGGCAACTGATCGGCTGGCGTGAATATGTGCGAGGCGTGTATTGGCTGAAAATGCCCGATTACGCGCTGGGCAACTCGTTCGGCAACACCCGGCCACTGCCCGAGTTCTACTGGACCGGCGATACACAGATGAACTGCATGCGCCACGCCATCGGGCAAAGCTTGCAGCACGCCTACGCGCATCACATTCAGCGGCTGATGGTCACCGGCAATTTCGCCCTGCTCGCCGGTATCGCACCGAGCCAGATCTGCGAATGGTATCTGGCGATCTACATGGATGCCTTTGACTGGGTCGAGCTGCCTAACACACTGGGCATGGTCATGCACGCCGATGGCGGTTATCTCGGTTCCAAACCCTATTGCGCCAGCGGCCAGTACATCAATCGCATGTCGGATTACTGCCGCGATTGCACGTACAAGGTCAGCGAAAGCACGGCGGACAATGCCTGCCCGTTCAATTCGCTGTACTGGCATTTCCTGATGCGCCACGGCGAGCTGCTGCGGGGCAATCAGCGCATGAGCATGATGTACAAGAACCTCGATCGCATGCCGCAGGCCAGGCAAGAGGCACTGTGGCAACGCGGCGAGAAGCTGCTGGCCCGCCTGGACAAGGGGGAGTCGATCTGAACTCGGTGTTCGCCCGAAACCATCGGTGAAACTTAACGACGGCGCCACCTGTCAACGAATGAACAGCAATCAAGCCTGACCGTTTTGCGATGACCACTGTCCCAGTCCGGCCTGTCCGCCCCATGAAACCGGCCCCTGAAAAACCTAACAAAGCAGGTGAGATGGATACCCTCAAACACCTTACTCGCGAAGCACTTGAGTCCGAGGTAAAGCGATTACGCGCCGCGCTACTGAGCAGTGAAGTCGACACTGAGCAGAATGTGGCGGCCCAACTGCAGGCCAGTAGAGCTGCGCTCGCCCGCAGTGAGGAACGCTTCAGCACCATTCTGGAAACCATTGAATCGGCATTTGCCATCGTCAAAGTCAAATTCGACGCCAACGACGATCCCGTCGACTACTACTTCGTCGAGGCCAATCCGGCGTTCGAGCGCCAGTGCGGGGTCAACCTGCGCGGCAAATGGGTCACCGAGTTCGCGCCCAATCTGGAACGCTTCTGGTTCGAAACCTACGGCCATGTGGCCAAGACCGGGGAACCGGCGAACTTCGAAAATTACGCCAATACCTTTGAACGCTGGTTCGATGTGCGCGCCGTGCGGGTCGGCGATCCGGCCGACCGGCAGATCGCGATCCTGTTCAACGACGTCACCGAGCGACGCGATGCCGAGGAGCGCTTGCGCGCCAGTGAAGCGATCGCCCGGGAGAACGTCGAGCGCGTGCAACTGGCCCTCGCCGCCGGCGCCATTATCGGCACCTGGCATTGGGACCTGCTGACTGATCGCTTTGCCGTCGACGAAGGCTTCGCCCAGGTGTTCAACCTCGACCCGAGTCTGGGGCGCGAGGGCCTCAGCCTCGAACAAGTGATCACCAGCGTGCACCCCGACGATCGGGATGCGCTGACCACGGCGATCGACGAAGCCATTGGTCGCGGCGGCGCCTATTCCCATCAGTACCGCGTGCGCCGCGCCGACGGCAGATACCAGTGGATCGAAGCCAACGGCCGCGTTGAGTGTGCCGATGACAACAAACCACTACGCTTCCCCGGCGTCCTGATCGACGTCGAGGAACGCCGCACCGTTGAGGCGGAGCGCGACGGGGCTATCGCCGCCTTGCGTGCGCTCAACGACACACTGGAACAACGGGTGTCATCGCGCACCGCCGAGTTGATGCAAGCGGAAGAAAAACTGCGTCAGTCGCAGAAGATGGAGGCGGTCGGCCAACTGACGGGGGGCCTGGCTCATGACTTCAATAATTTGCTGGCCGGCGTTTCTGGCGCGCTGGAATTGATGGGGACGCGGATCAGTCAGGGCCGGTATAGCGAAGTCGACAAATACATGGTCACCGCTCAGGGCGCGGTCAAGCGTGCTGCTGCCCTCACCCACCGCCTGCTGGCGTTCTCCAGACGCCAGACCCTCGATCCGCGCCCTACCGACGTCAACATGCTGATGACCGGCATGACCGAACTGATCCAGCGCACCGTGGGCCCGAGCATTTTTCTGGAAACCATTGGCTCGCCGGAGCTCTGGCCGACGCTGGTGGATGCCAGTCAACTGGAAAACGCGCTGCTCAACCTGTGCATCAACGCCCGCGATGCGATGCCCGATGGCGGACGCATTACCATTGAAACGGCCAATCGCACCATGGATGCCGAGACCGCCGCCGCGCTGGACATTCCCGAAGGTGAATACGTGTGTCTGTGCGTCACCGATACCGGCATCGGCATGTCGGCGGATGTGGTCGCCAAGGCCTTCGACCCGTTCTTTACCACCAAGCCGCTGGGCCAGGGCACGGGGCTCGGGCTGTCGATGATCTACGGTTTCGCCAAGCAATCCGGCGGCCAGGTGCGCGTGCACTCGCAGGTCGACCGAGGCACCACGATGTGCATCTACTTGCCGCGTCACTGCGGCGACCCCGTGCACAGTCTCGATGACAAGCACATCGCACCGGCTGTAGTTCCCAAGGCCAGCGAGACCATTCTGGTGGTGGACGATGAACCCACGGTGCGCGCCTTGCTGACCGAAGTGCTTGGCGATCTCGGCTACAACCTGCTTGAGGCAAGCGACAGCGTTGCAGGCCTGAAGGTGTTGCAATCGAACGTGCATATCGACTTGCTGATCACCGACGTCGGCCTGCCGGGTGGCATGAACGGCCGACAACTGGCTGACGCCGGCAGAGAGATCCGGCCGAACCTGACGACCCTCTTCATTACCGGTTACGCGGAGAACGCAGTGATCGGCGCCGGACAACTGGGCCCCGGCATGCAGGTGCTGACCAAGCCCTTCGCGATCGACACGCTGGTGGCGCGGGTCAGTGAACTGATGTGCTCAAGATCCGAATGAACGACCGCTGCGGCGGAACAAACCAGGCAGACGGGCTGCGGCCAAGGAGTATGAAATGGTGACTTTCCTGATTTTCATGATCGCCTGCGGCGCGGCCGCAACCACCGGCATGGTTTTCAAGCCAGGCCAATGGTACGCGCAGCTCGACAAACCGAAGTTCACCCCGCCCAACTGGGTGTTTCCGGTGGCATGGACGACGATCTACCTGCTGCTGGCCTGGGTTGGCTACCGCTTGACCCTGATTCCCGGCAGCGAAATGGTGTTGGCGTTATGGGCGGCGCAGATTGCCCTGAACACGCTGTGGACACCGGTGTTTTTCGGTGCCCAGCGGATCGTTGCCGCGATGATCATTCTCGTACTGTTGTGGCTGGTCGTCGCCGTGATGGTGGTGCTGGCCTTGCGCCTGGATGTCATCACCGGGTTGATCCTGTTCCCTTATCTGGCCTGGCTGTGTGTCGCCGCGGCGCTGAACTTCTCGATCATGCGCAATAACCGGGTGAATTAGTGTGCGCCCGTCACAAAGACGACGAGCGCTTCAAGGTCTCGCTCGGTAACTCCTTGAACATCGCCCGGTAACTGCTTGAAAAGCGGCCCAAATGCCAGAACGACCAGTTCATCGCAACCTCGGCCACTGTCGTATCTGCCGGCGAACGTTTGAGCAATTCTCGCCGGGCACTGTTGAGCCTGCGCAAACGCAGCCAATGGCTCGGCGACATCCCCGTGTACGCCTTGAACGTCTGCTGCAGCTGGCGCAGGGAAACTCCGGCGACCCGCGACAGTTCCAGCAGATTCAGGGTTTGCTCCGGTGAATCTGCCGCCCACTCGCCCACGCGCTTGAGGGTGATTCGTTCTTCGGCGCGACGCTGCAAACCACCGCCGTCCAGGCACACGCTCGCGTTGTCGAGGATGAACAGGCAGTCCTCCAGCAACTGCTGGGTCAGCGCTTCTTTGCTTGGTTGATCAAGGGTTTGCGACAACTTCGTGAGTGTCGAGCTTAACCAGCGACTGAACAATCCGTTCTGCGCGCCATTGAGCGGCGCCATGAACAGACCTTCCAGCCTGGCCATGTCCAACCCATTGCGCTGGACGAATTCCGGGCCGAACACCACGGCGATCTCCTGGTAGTTCTCCGGGGTGATCCAGATGTTGCGGCTCTCTTCATTGAGCAGATAAAGCGCGTTGTCGCTGCGATCGAAACAGAACGCCAGCGAGCCTTCCGGCGCGCTGAAATTCTGCTCGACCCGGGTGTTCATCTGTTCTTCGTAGACCTCCACACCCTGCAAGTCCAGATAACGGATCTGCCCGGCGAAATGCCCCGGCGACATCTGCTGGTAATGCTGAACCCAACCCGGCGTGGCGCGGATCTGTTCGGTGACATCGGCGGTGTTGAAAGCTTGAACCTGTAGCGGATTACACGTCGTCATGGGAGACCTTGCGCACTCTTTTGGTGCGCTTTGGTGCTGCTGAAAGTGGATAGATGGAACGTCAAGGCCCGCCCAAGATAGTCGTCAACGCGCCACAGGGGAAGCCTGCGAAAGATGAAATCGCTTTTCCCCCGCGTCAACAAAACCAACGACGAGGTCTTTATGAATGCCCCTTTCGATCAGCTGTTCACATGGCTGAAAGATCACAAGATTACCGAAGTGGAATGCGTGGTCAGCGACCTGACCGGCATCGCCCGCGGCAAGATCGCACCGACCAACAAGTTCCTGCATGAGCGAGGCATGCGCCTGCCGGAAAGTGTGCTGCTGCAAACGGTAACCGGGGATTTTGTCGACGACGACGTCTACTACGATCTGCTCGATCCGGCCGACATCGACATGGTCTGCAAGCCGGTGAGCGACGCGGTGTACGTGATTCCGTGGGCCATCGAGCCGACCGCCATCGTCATCCACGACACCTTCGACAAGTTCGGCAACCCGATCGAACTGTCGCCGCGCAACGTGCTCAAGAAAGTCCTGCAGCTGTACACCGACAAAGGCTGGAAGCCGATCGTGGCGCCGGAAATGGAGTTCTACCTGACCCAGCGCTGCGAAGACCCGGACTTGCCGTTGAAGGCACCGCTGGGCCGTTCCGGTCGTGCCGAGAGTGGTCGTCAGTCGTTCTCCATCGATGCCGCCAACGAATTCGATCCACTGTTCGAAGACGTTTACGACTGGTGCGAACTGCAAGGCCTGGACCTGGACACGCTGATCCACGAAGACGGCCCGGCGCAGATGGAAATCAACTTCCGTCACGGCGATGCGCTGGATCTGGCCGACCAGATCACCGTGTTCAAGCGCACCCTGCGTGAAGCCGCGCTCAAGCACAACGTGACCGCAACCTTCATGGCCAAGCCGATCGGCGACGAGCCCGGCAGCGCCATGCACCTGCATCAGAGCGTGGTCGAGATCGCCAGCGGCCAACCGATTTTCGCCAATGCCGACGGCAGCATGAGCGACCTGTTCCGCCACCACATCGGCGGCCTGCAGAAATACATCCCGAAAGTGCTGCCGATGTTCGCGCCGAACGTGAACTCGTTCCGCCGCTTCCTGCCGGACACTTCGGCGCCGGTCAACGTCGAGTGGGGCGAAGAAAACCGCACCGTCGGCCTGCGTGTGCCGACCTCCGGGCCTGAGGCGATGCGGGTTGAAAACCGTTTGCCGGGTGCTGACGCCAACCCGTACCTGGCGATCGCGGCGAGCCTGCTGTGCGGTTACATCGGCATGGTCGAAGGCGTCGAGCCGAGCGCTGCCGTCGAAGGCCGGGCTTACGAGCGCCGCAACCTGCGCCTGCCGATCACCATCGAAGAAGCCCTGACCCAAATGGAAGAGTGCGACACCGTCGCGCAATACCTGGGCAGCAAATTCGTACGCGGCTACGTCGCGGTGAAACGCGCCGAGCATGAAAACTTCAAGCGCGTGATCAGTTCCTGGGAGCGGGAGTTCCTGTTGCTGAGCGTCTGATTAAAACAACAAAAACCAACCCACGATCGTTCCCACGCTCTGCGTGGGAATGCAGCCCGGGACGCTCTGCGTCCCAAGAGCGGACGCGGAGCGTCCATTGAGGCATTCCCACGCGGAGCGTGGGAACGATCAGCAAGAGTCGCCTGAAAAATCCAATAATTCGAAGAGGTGTCGATATGCGTCTGTTGAAATCCTTGATCCCCGCCGCTCTGGCCCTGGCGTGCAGTGCCGGTGCCGTCGCCCAACCCCAGGTCAGCGTCTACAACTGGACCGATTACATCGGCGAAACCACCCTCGCCGACTTCCAGTCCACCAGCGGGATCAAGGTGATCTACGACGTCTTCGACTCCAATGAAACCCTTGAAGGCAAACTGCTCGCCGGCCGTACCGGGTACGACGTAGTGGTGCCGTCCAACCACTTCCTCGCCCGTCAGGTCAAGGCCGGTGCATTCCTCAAACTGGATCGCTCGCAGCTGCCGAACTGGAAAAACCTCGACCCGAAACTGCTGGCCCTTCTTGAGAAAAACGATCCGGGCAACGAGCACTCGGTGCCATACCTGTGGGGCACCAACGGCATCGGCTACAACGTCGACAAGGTCAAGCAAGTGCTGGGCATCGATCACATCGATTCCTGGGCCGTGCTATTCGAACCGGAGAACCTGAAGAAACTCACCCAGTGCGGCGTGTCGATGATGGACTCGGCCGATGAAGTGTTCCCGGCCATCCTCAACTACATGGGCATGGACCCGCGCAGCGAAAAACCCGAAGACTACAAGAAGGCTGAAGAGAAACTGTTGAGCATCCGGCCGTACATCACCTATTTCCATTCCTCGAAATACGTGTCTGACCTGGCCAACGGCGACATCTGCGTGGCCTTCGGTTACTCCGGCGACGTGTTCCAGGCCGCCAACCGCGCCAAGGAAGCCAAGAACGGCGTGAACATCGCTTACTCGATTCCCAAGGAAGGCGCGAACCTGTGGTTCGACCTGCTGGCGATTCCTGCCGATGCCGGCAACACCAAGGAAGCCCACGCCTTCATCAATTACCTGCTCGACCCGCAAGTGATCGCCAAGGTCAGCGCCTCGGTCGGCTACGCCAACCCGAACCCGGCGGCCAAGCAATACATGGATGCCGAGCTGGTCAACAATCCCGAGGTCTATCCGTCCCAGGAAGTCCTCGACAAGCTCTATATCTCCTCTACCCCGCCTCAGTCGATCATGCGTCTGATGACCCGGTCCTGGAGCAAAGTGAAGTCGAACAAATGAATCAGTACACCCAGGAACACGCCCTCTCCTATTACGCCGCGTCGGCCCGTGCCAGCACACCCTATCCGGAGCTGACGGACGACCTGATCGCCGATGTCTGCGTGATCGGCGGCGGTTTCACCGGCGTCAACACGGCCATTGAACTGGCGCAGCGCGGGCTCTCGGTGATCTTGCTCGAAGCCCGGCGCATCGGCTGGGGCGCCAGCGGGCGCAATGGCGGGCAATTGATTCGCGGGATCGGTCATGACGTCGAAGGTTTCTCGCGGCATGTCGGCAGCGAAGGCGTGCGTTACCTGCACCGGGCCGGGATCGACTCGGTGGAGCTGGTGCGCCAGCGCATCACCGACAACGCCATCGAGTGCGACCTGCGCTGGGGCTTCTGTGAGCTGGCCAACACGCCGGCGCAGTTCGACGCCTTCAAGGCCGAGCAGGACAGTCTCGCGCAGCTGGGTTATCGCCATGAAACGCGGCTGGTTGCCCGTGAGCTGATTCGTCAGCAAGTGGTGAACGCGGGTGTCTACAAGGGCGGCCTGATCGACATGGGCTCGGGCCACTTGCACCCATTGGATCTGGTGCAGGGCGAAGCGCGGCTGGCAGCCACCCTCGGGGTGCGGATTTTCGAGCAGAGCCCGGTGCTGGAAATCGTCCACGGCTCGACCGTTCAAGTTCGCACTCAGAGCGGCACCGTGCGCGCTGGCAGCCTGGTGCTCAGCTGCAACGCGCACCTGGACGAACTCGAACAGCAACTCAGTGGCAAGGTGCTGCCCGCCGGCAGTTACATCATCGCCACCGAACCGCTGTCGGCGGCGCGCGCCGCCGAACTGATTCCGCAGAACCTGGCGCTGTGCGACCAGAAAGTCGGCCTCGATTACTACCGGCTCTCGGCGGACCACCGCTTGCTGTTCGGCGGCGCCTGCCATTATTCGGGACGGGACCCGGCGGACATCGCCGCCTACATGCGCCCGAAGATGCTCAAGGTCTTCCCGCAACTGGCGGACGTACGCATCGACTACCAGTGGGGCGGCAAGATCGGCATCACCGCCAACCGTTTCCCGCAGGTCGGTCGACTCAAGCAACAGCCGAACGTGTTCTACGCCCAGGGCTATTCCGGCCACGGTCTGAACGTCACCCACTGGTGCGCCAAGCTGTTGGGTGAGGCGATCCACGCCGGTCACAGTCAGGGCATGGACGTGTTCAGCCACGTACCGCACATGACCTTCCCCGGCGGTCCGGCGCTGCGCTCGCCATTGCTGGCACTGGGCATGTTCTGGTATCGCCTGCGAGAGTTGTTGGGATAAGGCGTCCTGCACATTTGCTCTATCGCGAAGCACTTCTATATTGATGAAGTGCTTTGGCGTTCCTGACGCTCAGTGCCCGATACACTCTGGAGGTCATGGATGGAGTCGTCAGCCGCCGATCAACCGCGAGCGCCCGGCCAGGCGTCGGTCAAGACCCGCCGTTTCAGCATTTCGCTGGTGTGGATCGTGCCGATCATCGCGGTGCTGGTGGGCATTTCGCTGGTAGTGCACAACCTGATGCAGGAGGGCCCCAGCATCATCGTCACTTTCAAGACCGGCAGCGGCCTGACCGCCAACAAGACCGAGGTCAAATACCGCAACGTGGTGATCGGCCAGGTCACGGATGTCGAGCTGAGCAACGACCAGAAACACGTCAACGCCACGATCAAACTGGCCAAGCAGGCCGAAACCTTTACCCGCGCAGACTCACAGTTCTGGGTGGTGCGCCCGCGCATCGGTGCGGGCGGTGTCTCGGGCATCGACACGTTGCTGTCCGGTGACTACATCGGCGCCGACATCGGTCAGTCCAACTCGCGCGCAAAACACTTCAAAGGCCTGGAAAACCCGCCGCCGATCACCTACGGCGAACCGGGCAAGCGCTTCAACCTGCACGCCTCGGACCTCGGCTCGCTGGACATCGGCTCGCCGGTCTATTACCGCAAGATTCCAGTCGGTCAGGTGGTGGCCTACGCACTGGACGCCGATGGCAAAGGGGTGAACATCGAGGTGTTCATCCACGCGCCAAACGATGCTTTTGTCACCGAAAACACCCGGTTCTGGAACGCCAGCGGCATTGACGTCAACGTCGGCGCCAACGGCTTTGCGGTGAAAACCGAATCGTTGTCGACCTTGCTGGTCGGCGGCATCGCCTTCCGCGCGCCGGAGTACAGCCCCAACGATGTCGCTGCCGCCGAAGAAAAAACCTATGACCTGTTCGACGATCAGCAAACCGCCCTCGCCCCGCCCAACGGCAAGGCGCAGTACCTGAGTTTGCGTTTCGACCAGGCGCTGCGCGGGCTGAAAGTCGATGCGCCGGTGGAATTTCTCGGCATCGAGATCGGCCGGGTGGTCAGCGTCAACCTCGATTTCGACGCGAAAAAACGCAGCTTCCCGCTCAACGTCGGCATCGTGATCTACCCGGCACGCCTCGGCCAGGCTCATATCAAGATGCTCAAGGCACTCGAGCACAATCCGGACGACGAAGCGGCGGCCGTGCGCCTGATCGGCACCTTTATCGACAACGGTCTGCGCGCCCAGGCCCGTAGCGGCAACCTGCTGACCGGCCAGTTGTACATTGCCCTGGACTTCTTCCCCAAAGCCGAAAAAGTCGCGTTTGACCCCACTGCCCGCCCGGTCAGCGTTCCGACCGTCCCCGGCAGCCTCGAACAGTTGCAGGAAAAACTCGAAGCGATGGTCGACAAACTCAACAAGCTGCCGGTGGAACGGATTGCCGGTAACCTCGACAGCAACCTCGTGGAATTGCGCAAAGGCCTGACCCAGTTCAACGCCAAGACCCTGCCCGGCGTGCAGAACACCCTCGCCGACGTGAGCAAGACCTTGCAATCGGCCAGTTCGACCCTGGCCGAAGATTCACCGCAACGCGAACAACTGAGCCAGACCCTCGACGAGCTCGGGCGCATGTCCCGTTCGCTGCGTGAGCTGTCCGATTATCTGGGCCGTCATCCGGAATCGTTGATTCGCGGCCGTCCCGACAACGCCGCGCCACTGGACCTCAAAGGGCCGCCGCGCAACTGAGCACAGGAGCTGTCCCATGGCTTTAAAGCTGAAGTTCACCGTGCTCGCGATCAGCTTGTTGCTCGGCGCGTGCAGCAGCGCCCCGATCAGCTTTCATACACTGACGCCGACGCAACCGGTGGCCGGCCGCGCTGTTTCGGAGATCGCCATCGAAAGCATCAGCGTGCCGCCGCAGGTCGACCGGCCGCAAATCGTGATCCGCCAGGGCAACAGCGGCCTGGCGATTCTTGAGACCGAATGGTGGGGCGCGAGCCTCAGTGATGAATTGCGCAGCGCGCTGGTGGATCAACTGAGCAATGCCGGCGGCGTGCGCAAAACGTCCGTGCGCATCGATGTGCAACGCTTCGATTCGATTCCCGGGCAATACGGGCTGATCGACGTCAAATGGCGCCTGCGCCAGGCCAACGCCGGGGACGATGCCCTGCTCGCCTGCCGTTCGCTGCTGCAAACCCCGTCCGGACCGACCATCGACGATCTGGTGGGAGCCCAGCAGAACAACGTCAAGCGTCTGGCTGCGCTGATCAGTCAGGCAGCGGGCACTACGCGCGGCTGTCCACCGTCCTCTTGAGGAACCGGGCTCAGCGAGACGGCAAAACGACAACCGTGGGGCTCGCGCGTGGTGAGCCGGACTTGCCAGTGCTCCCGGTTGCAGATCCGCTGCACCAGTGACAATCCCAGTCCTAGCCCCTCTCCTCGACGCTCGTCACCGCGCACGAACGGCTGAAACATCGCTTGTCGCTGCTCCTCCGGAATACCGATGCCGCTGTCTTCGACCACAAAACCGTTTTCCCCGACGCTCAGCCTGACAAAACCCTGATCGGTGTAATGCCAGGCATTTCGCAGCAGGTTGCCCATTACTGACTGCAAGAAGGTCTGGTTGTAGCGAGCCGCGCCGGCCGGGTTGATGTCGCAGAAAAAATCGAGCCCTTTTTCGCGGATCAGCCGACCCCAGATTTCACCTTGGACCCGCGCAACCTCCTCAAGCGTGACGCAAATGTCACCACCGGTATCTTCCTGCGAGCGGGCGAGCATGAGGAAGGTGTCCACCAGCTGACGCATTTCATGGCTGGCCCGGGCGATACGGTTGACCTGCGCGGCCGAACGCGCATCGAGCGACGGATTGGCGAGCAGTAATTCGCAGGCGCCGCCGAGCACCATCAACGGTGTGCGAAGCTCATGGCTCACGTCGCTGGTAAAGAGCTTTTCACGGCTCAGCGTTTCGCGCAGCCGGCCCAGTGTCTGATCGAACGAGAGCGCCAGTTCCCCGACCTCGTCCGCCGCGTAGTCCGGATGCAGGGGCGGCGCCAGCACCAGCAGCTGGTCGCGGTGACGAACCTGGCGTGCCAGCCGAATGACCGGGGCCATCACGCGCCGTGCCAGCAATCGGCCCAGCACAATCGCAAGCAGAATGCTCAGAATGAATCCCACCGCGACCACAATGAACAACAGACGCTCACGCTGCTCGAGACTCTCCTGATCACGCAACAGCACGTATTTGCGTCCACCCACCATCTCGACCATGGCGAAAAAACCGTCACCCTCGAACATGACCTCCTGAAACCCCGGTGACAGAGACGCCAGTGACGGAACCAGCGCCATCGCACCCGGCCCGCCTTCGAAGAAAAACAGCTCGCTCTTTTCCGGTCGATGGCTCCAGCGACTGATGTCATCCATAGCCAGCAAACGATGCAGACCGCCCATCAAGGTCGTGGCGGTCAACTTGTGTTCCACCACATGCACGGTGGCAACGATTCCCAGCGCAAATACGCCGGCCACCAGCGCACTCATCGAGGCGAATACGATGACGATCCGTTTCGTCAGGCTTTGCTTGAAATCCATTCGGCTGGAGGACTCCACCTCTGTTGTCAGACTCAGCGGTCAACATCAGGTGTGTACTCAGTAGATGTGACCGAACAGATTCAGCTTCACCTCAAACAGCAACAGTTGTTAAGCCAGCCCGGTAAAAAAAGCGTATTTGAGTCTGGTTATCAGAAACTTGATTAATTGCACACTTTCTACTCTCGCAAATTTTTCACATGTTCTTCACTGCGGCCCAACGTGAACAGCTCCAACATTCAGCCAGCATTCAAGTACGCAACCATAAAGTTGATTAAATCGCAGGCCACTCGCGCCTGCGAAGTTAAGGGGTATGGCGTGGAGCGACAGATGCTGTTAACAGCAGTCTATAAACAACGTCGAATATTGCGACTTGGAAAACTGCTGACGGTTATCGGTGCTGGGGTAGCGATTGCACTGGTCAGCGGCTTCGTCTGGGTAACCCGCTCACCCATTGATCTGGGCCATGCGGGGAAGGCCTCAAGAGCTGATTGGACCAACGCCTGGCAGGCGGGCGAAGTCGTGGCGCTGGTGCGCCATGCTGAACGTTGCGACCGCTCCGACCATGTTTGTCTGGGTCCGGAAGACGGTATCACTCAGGTAGGCAATGACTCGGCTGCGCGGGTGGGCAAGGGTTTTGCGAGGCTGGGCATGCAGCAGGCGCAGGTGTTGACCAGCCCGCTGACCCGGACCGTGCAAACGGCGCGTGCCATGTTCGGGCAGGACGCTACTGCCCAGACCTGGCTTGAATCCTGCGGTCCGTCGCTGCGTAACGAGGTGGTGGCGCACAAAGTTGCGCAACGCAATCTGGTGCTGATCACCCACAGCGGCTGTATCAGCGACTTTGAAAAACAGACCGGTTTCCCTCACGCGATCGCCGCTGATTATGGAAGCACGCTGTTTGTTCGCCTTGATGCCAAGGGGCAATTTAAAGTGCTGGGTATTCTGGATGCCGAGGCCTGGTCTCAACTCAATAGTGATTAACGCCTTGGACAGCTAATTGACAGTTCCGAGTTGCATTCAATCAAACAAAGCAGACTTCATTAAATTGTAATAAGCGGTGTATCTGCCCCCGATTTACTGGACAGCTGTTTTTTTCAGGCTTTGCTATATCGCGAGAACTTCGGCCTGGAGGTACGGCAGTTCTCTGGATACAGGAAATGCCCCGACACCTGCATTCATTCAGCACGATGACACGCTCGCTCAGGAACACGCCGGGCAGGTCATCGACATCAGAACTTCGTACGGTACCAAGGCTTTGTCATGATGTCTGAGAACAACCCGCTGCGACACGCTGCCCTCTTGTCCCCGGCAACAACAATCGAACGCTGGGCCATCCCCGGCCTGATTCTGGCGTTCGTGGTGTTTTACCTGCTGCCGTTGATGAACCACGGCCTGTGGATCCCCGATGAAACCCGCTACGGCCAGATCAGCCAGGAAATGCTGCTGAGTGGCAATTGGGTAGCCCCGCATTTCATGGGCATCCGTTATTTCGAGAAACCAATTGCCGGCTACTGGTTGATTGCCATCGGCCAGGCGATTTTCGGTGACAACCTGTTTGGCGTACGCATTGCTTCGGCGCTGAGTACCGGAGCCAGTGTCTGGCTGACTTATCTGCTGGCCCGTCGACTCTGGAACAACCCTCGAATCAGCCTCGCGAGCGCCCTGTTGTACATGAGTTTCGGGCTGATCGCCGGTCAGGCGGGCTATGCCAATCTCGATCCGCAATTCACCTTGTGGGTCAACCTGAGCATGGTGGCTGCGTGGTTTGCCATCGACAGCCGCACGCCCCGCGCTCGCCTGGGTGGCTGGGTCCTGCTCGGCATCGCATGTGGCATGGGCCTGATGACCAAAGGCTTCCTCGCCCTGCTGTTGCCGGTGCTGATCGCCCTGCCCTACATGGTCTGGCAACGACGGTTCGGTGAGCTGGTGCGTTACGGACTGGTCGCTATGGCGGTCTGCGCCCTCGTCAGCCTGCCTTGGGTATTGGCAGTCCATTACCGGGAACCGGACTTCTGGCGGTTCTTCTTCTGGCACGAACACATCCGTCGCTTTGCCGCCGGAGACGACGCGCAACATGCCCGTCCGTGGTGGTTCTACCTGCCTTTGCTGTTTGCCTCAACCCTGCCGTGGGCGCTGCTGCTACCTTCGAGCTTGCTGCGCATGTGGCGCGAAAGGGGTGAGGCAAAAATTGCGTACCTGGCACTGTGGTTCCTGCTGCCACTGGCCTTTTTCAGTCTGAGCAGCGGCAAACTTCCTACGTACATCATGCCGTGCCTGCTGCCCGTAGCGCTGTTGATGGGGCAAACCGTGGTCAGGTGGCAGGATCAACGCAATGGCCGGATCCTGCGCCTGAACGGTGTGCTCAACACGGTGCTCGCCAGTGTTGCGTTGGTGGCCCTGCTCTATCTTCAGGCCAGGAAAGAAATCTACGAAAACACCGAGATGTTCAGCCTGTCGCTGGCTTATATCGTGGTGATGGGCTGGATCATCGCCAACGCCTTGCAAGTGCTGCGGCCACTGACGTTGTGGGCAATGCCGGCATTGGGTATCGGACTGCTCGTAGCGTTGCTGCCTGCGGCCATGCCGGCGCAGATCGTCAACAGCAAGATGCCCGATCAGTTCATTGCCGAGCATCAACGGGAACTGAGTGAAACCGCGTCCCTGCTGAGCAACGATCTGGGCGCGGCCTCGGCACTGGCGTGGCGCCTGAAACGCCCGCAAGTGGACCTGTTCAACACCATCGGCGAATTGAAATACGGCCTCGAAGACCCGGCCATGTCGGCACGCAAAGTCACCCTGGACAGCGTCGACCAGTGGATGACCGACGCGCGAAAAAAAGGCGCCGTCGGTGTGGTGCTGCGCGTCAACAGCACGCAGGAAGAACAGGAAGTGGAACGGCTGCCGGTGGACGGCAAGCATTATCGGCGGGGCAATCTGCACATTTTCATCTTTGCGCAGGGTCAGCCATGACGGTGCGCAACAATGACCGCACCGCCCTGCTGCTCCTGCTGGCCGCCAGCGCCCTGATGTTGCTGCTGGGCCTGGGCAGCCGCGAACTGTGGGGCGCGGAAACCCGCTGGGCCAACATCGCGTTGCAGATGCTGCAAAGCGGCGATTACTTCGATCCGTACCTCAAGGGCGATCCCTATTACGACAAGCCGTTGCTGTCGTACTGGCTGATCACCGCAACCGCAGGGTTGACCGGTGGCCTGGATCACTGGTCGCTACGTCTGCCTTCGGTGCTGTCCGCATGGTTGAGCGTGTGGCTGGTGTATCGGCTGGGCGAGCAGTTATTTCGCAAGGGCACGGGGCTGATCGCCGGGTGGATGCTGGCAACCACCTTCTATTTCGTGTTCTGGGCACGGGTCGCTACGGCCGACATTCTGACCGTGTGCGGGGTGCTGGCAGCGGTTTGGTGGTATTGGCGCGGCCCAGAGGACACCCGTTTTTCGCGTTACGTGGTGTTCTGCTGTTTGCTGGCCCTGACCTCACTGTTCAAGGGGCTGATCGGCTTTATCCTGCCGGGGCTGGTGCTGCTGCCGCACCTGTTGAATAACGGTCGCTGGAAGCGTCATCTCAATCTGAGACTGCTCGCCGCGCTGCTGATTGCCGGGGTGTTCTACATGACGCCGTTCCTGCTGTCCCACCTCTACGGCGCGCCGAATTACGGGCAAAGCGGCCTTGGGCTGGTATTGCGGGAAAACGTCGTGCGGTTTTTCCAGCCATTCGACAACATCGGCCCGATCTACACCTATTTACTGTACCTGCCGATTTATACCCTGCCCTGGGCGCCGTGCTGGATCGCTGCCTTGTGGGTCGCGGCGCGGAACTGGAAACACATCGAGCCGGACACCCGCTGGCTGATTCAGGGGCTGGGATTATTAATGCTGTTCTTCACGGCCAGCGGCAGCCGACGCAGTTATTACGTGCTGCCACTGGTGCCGTTCGCGCAACTGCTCGGGGCGTGGTGGATCACCCGGCGCGTGGCGGCTCGAAATGGCGCAGGCCCGTTCGACGGGCGTGGCCTGAAAATCGCTTTCGGCGTGGCTACTGTCCTGCTGCTCGGCATACTCGGTGTGCTTTACCCGTGGACCAACAGTGGAGGGGGTGTAATCCGTTTCGGCGAAACCGTCCTTCTGCAAGCCAGCCAACGCGCACCGTTGAGCCAATGGCGCCTGGTCATGGTCGACGTCGACAACAAAGTCCCCTTGTACCTGCAGACGGGCGGTGCACCGTTCTACTACGTACCGGAAAACCGGGATTTCCCCCGCGACGGCGATACCGCTGCCATGTTCGCCTGGCTGGAACGCACCAGCGGCCAGCACTGGGATCCGCAACGAACCCTCTTTGTCGCCCAGTACCACACCGGCGATTCCATTCCGCTGAATCACCTCAGCCGCGACTATCAAGTCATCACCACCACGCCCACGCGCGGCGAACAGCTGTTCCACGGCCGGGAAGATCAAAGCGTGGCCTACCTCCCCCAACGTTTCTGAAAGACAGCGCCGGGTTCGCCCGGCGTCCCCGCCAAGTGACTGCTAACCTGAATGGCAATGACATGTATTAACGGTTGGTTTGACGATTTTTTCTCATTTGCTTCTCTACATTGCCAGCCAACGTATGCAAATCATTCGCATTGAAACTCACGCGAACGCTTGCCCATGAACGTCTAAAAAACAGGAGCTGCCCCGCCATGAGTCCATCCCTTCCGTCCTTCCTGAAACAGGCCGCGCTGGCGACTGCGCTGCTTGCTGCCGGGCAGGCCTTTGCCGCCGATTCAGTCGGCCTTCTGGTCTACAACGCCCAGCACGAAACCCTGACCAAGGCCTGGGTGGCCGGGTTCACCGAAGAAACCGGGATTCCGGTCACGGTGCGCAACGGCGACGACACGGAAATGGGCAATCAGATCGTTCAGGAAGGTGCGGCATCGCCAGCGGATGTGTTCCTGACGGAAAACTCCCCGGCCATGGTGCTGGTGGACAACGCCAAGCTGTTCGCGCCCGTGGCTCCGGCGACCCTCGAACAAGTCGATGCGGCGTATCGCCCGGCCCACGGCCATTGGGTCGGTATCGCCGCGCGCTCCACGGTGTTCGTCTACAACCCGGCCAAGCTGTCGGAAAAAGACCTGCCCAAATCGCTGATGGACCTCGCAAGCCCGGCCTGGAAAGGTCGCTGGGCCGCGTCGCCTGCCGGTGCGGATTTCCAGGCGATCGTCGCCGCCGTGCTGCAACAGAAAGGCGAAGCCGCCACCCTCGAATGGCTCAAGGGCATGAAAGCCAACTTCACCGCCTACCGAGGCAACAGCTCGGTGCTCAAAGCGGTGAACGCCGGACAAGTCGACAGCGGCGTGATCTATCACTATTACGCCTTCGTCGATCAGGCCAAGACCGGCGAAAACAGCAAGAACACCGCCCTGCACTACTTCAAGCATCAGGATCCGGGCGCATTCGTGAGCATTTCCGGTGGCGGCGTGCTGGCTTCCAGCAAACACCAGGAAGACGCGCAGAAATTCCTCCAATACATCACCGGCAAGCAAGGCCAGGAAGTGTTGCGTACCGGCAACTCTTTTGAATACGCCGTTGGCAAGGACGCCGGATCCAATCCGAAACTGGTGCCGTTGAAGGACCTGGACGCGCCGAAAGTCGATGCATCGAAGCTCGACAGCAAGAAAGCCGTCGAACTGATGACCCAGGCAGGACTGCTGTAATTGATGCCTGAATCGCTGCACGCGGAGATCGTTGCGACGCCCTCCGCCCATTTGTCGCGCAGGACCCGCGCCCTCAACGGACGCGGGAGTCCGTGGGTGGTCGTGCTGGCCATCGCGGTGTCGCTGTTGTCGTTGGTGCCGATCGGCTTTGTGATCGGCGTGTCGTGGTACACCGGCTGGGCAACCATCGAAGCTTTGGTCTTCCGCCCTCGGGTGGCCGAGCTGCTGATCAACACCGTGCTGCTGGTACTGATCACGCTGCCGATCTGCATCGTGCTCGGCACCACTCTGGCGTGGCTGACCGAACGTACCGACCTCCCGGGGCGACGGCTGTGGTCATTGCTGGCGGTCGCCCCGCTGGCGGTGCCGGCGTTCGTGCACAGCTACGCGTGGGTCAGTCTGATTCCGTCGATCAATGGATTGCCAGCCGGGGTGCTGGTGTCGGTGATCGCCTATTTCCCGTTCCTGTACTTGCCGATTGCAGCGACGTTGCGTCGTCTCGATCCGGCGATTGAAGACGTCGCCGAATCCCTCGGCCTCAAGCCGTGGGCAGTGTTTTTCCGGGTGGTGTTGCCGCAACTGCGCCTCGCGATCTGCGGCGGTGCATTGCTGGTCGGTCTGCACTTGCTGGCGGAATACGGCCTGTACGCGATGATCCGCTTCGACACTTTCACCACGGCGATTTTCGACCAGTTCAAATCAACCTTTAACGGCCCGGCCGCCAACATGCTCGCCAGTGTATTGGCGCTGTGTTGCCTGGCGATGCTGATGGTGGAATCCGGCGCCCGTGGTCATGCGCGATACGCCCGCGTCGGCTCCGGCAGCGCTCGCGAACAACGCACCGTGCGCCTGCATCGGCGCACTGCCGCGCTGGGCTTGTGCCTGCAAGGCCTGACCTGCCTGCTGGCGCTCGGCGTGCCGTTGCTGACCCTCGGCAAATGGCTGATCGCCGGCGGCGCCGAGGTCTGGCAAGGCAACGAATTGCTGCCGGCGTTGCTGCAAACGCTGTCGTTCGGGGTGGCCGGTGCGCTGTTGACCAGCCTCGCGGCGATCCCGATTGCCTGGCTGTCAATTCGTGCCCCCGGCAAGCTGCAGCGCCTGCTCGAAGGCTGCAATTACATCACCAGCGCGCTGCCGGGAATCGTCGTGGCGCTGGCACTGGTGACCGTGACCATCCATTTCGCCCGACCGATCTACCAGACCACGATCACCGTGCTGCTGGCCTATCTGCTGATGTTTCTGCCCCGGGCACTGGTCAGCCTGCGCGCCGGGTTTGCGCAAGCGCCGGTCGAGCTGGAAAACATCGCGCAAAGCCTCGGGCGCTCACCGTTGCGCGCCCTGTGGCAGATCACCTTGCGTCTGGCGGCGCCCGGTGCGGCGGCGGGCGCGGCGCTGGTGTTTCTGGCGATCACCAATGAACTGACCGCGACCCTGCTGCTCGCGCCCAACGGCACGCGCACCCTGGCCACCGGTTTCTGGGCCATGACCAGCGAAATCGACTACGCTGCCGCAGCGCCTTACGCGCTGCTGATGGTGTTGTTGTCGCTGCCGCTCACGGCCATCCTCTATCACCAATCCAGGCGCAGTGCCGGCCGATGAACGCTCTCGAAATCAACTCATTAAGCAAAGCCTTCGGCGCACAAACGGCGCTGGACTCCGTCAACCTGTCCGTCCCGACCGGCAGCCGCACAGTGATCGTCGGCCCCTCCGGCTCCGGCAAGACCACCCTGTTGCGGATGATCGCCGGGTTCGAATTCCCCGACGCCGGCAGCCTCACGCTCAACGGCCAGACCCTGGTCGACAGCACCCACGCCGTACCCGCGTATCAACGGCAGATTGGTTACGTGCCGCAGGACGGTGCGCTGTTCCCGCACATGACCGTGGCCGACAACATCGGATTCGGACTGACGGAAACCGGCGGCACCCGAACCGAACGCATTCAGGCACTGATGGACAGCGTCGCCCTGAACGCCGACATGGCTGCGCGTTGGCCCCACGAACTGTCCGGCGGCCAGCAACAACGGGTGTCACTCGCTCGCGCACTGGCCCAGCGGCCACGCCTGATGCTGCTCGACGAGCCCTTTTCCGCCCTCGACACCGGCTTGCGCGGCGCCATGCGCAAAATGGTCGCGCGCCTGCTGGAGGATGCCGGCGTGACCACGATTCTGGTGACCCACGATCAGGGCGAAGCGCTGTCGTTCGCCGACCAGTTGGCCATCATGCGCGACGGTCGTCTGGTGCAGTCGGGGCATCCGATGGACCTCTACCGCTATCCCTGCGACGAACAGACCGCGCATTTTCTCGGCGAAGCCGTGGTCATGCCCGCCCGGATCGAAGCGGGCTGGGCCCATTGCGATCTGGGTCGGGTGGCGGTCAACACCAACGGTTTTTCCGGCGCCGCGCAGATCATGCTGCGGCCTGAACAACTTCAACTCTCGGACATCCCGGCCGACCCGGCCGACCCGGACGGCTGCCACGCAGTGGTCACTGATCGAGACTTCGGCGGCAACGTCTGCACCCTGACCGTGGAACTTCGCTCCCGGGCCAGCCCCGGCCGCTCATTGCTGGTACGCAGCTCCGGCATGCACGCGCCACCGGCCGGCAGCACCGTGCAGTTGTCCATTCTGGGGGCAGCCCACGTCTTTGCGATGCCCTGACTACAGGTCGAAGCGATCCACCGCGCGGCGCCGCTCGTTGTCGTCGCGCACGTCGTAGCTGGCGGTCGTCTGGATGTTGCTGTGGTGGGCCAGCTTCTGGGCGATCGACAGGTCGTGTTCTTCGATCACCCGAGTGATGAACGAACGCCGGAAATCATGGGGCATGATTTTCACACCGACCTGGGTCCCGCGCTGGCGGGCAATGTAATAGATCGCGTGCTTGGTAATGCGCTCACGGGTGATGTGGCTGCCACGGCGGATGCGGTTGAACAGAAACGTGTCGTCGCTCTCGCCTTCCTTGAGTTCCGAGCGACGAAACTCCAGCCAGGCATTCAGTTTGGCGAACGCCCAGGCTGGCGCGTACTTGATCAGTTGTTTATTGCCCTTGGCGGTGACGCACAGACTGCGCTCGTTGAAGTCCACCTGATTGAGGTCCAGATCCACCGACTCCGACTTGCGCATGCCGGTGCCGTACAACAGCGCAATCACCGCCGCATCACGCAAACCTTGTGGTCGCGGATCGGCCGCGCAGACTTCCATCAATTCATGTATCAGCGTGCGCTTCAAGTTGCGCCCCTGAGACAGTCGGGTACCGGCAATGCCTTTGACCGAGCGCATCTTCAATAGATGTTCCTGGCTGATAAGACTCATGCGCCAGGCTTCATTCATCACACCGCGAATGGCGTTTACATACAGCGAAGACGTATTCGGCGCGTAATTGTCGGCGCGCAATGCGGCGACTAACGCAACCACATCTTCCGGTTGCAGTGCATGCCAGGGAATGTCTTCGACGTTCATGTCTTCGAAGCCGAGACGGTCGGCGGCATCTTGCAGAACGTAACGCATGGTCAGTTGGCTGGAGGGAGCCAGACGCGCCAGATACACGGTCATCGGGTTGGTTTTCAGGGTGTCGGGGGATGCAACGGGTAAGTCAATCAAACGTCGGGCCTTGAGTAAAAACAGTTCAACACAGCAACTAACAACTGCAACATTTTTAATATAAGGGGAACACTTCCGTAGGACTTTTCTACTAAAAACCGCGATAAGCGGTAGAAGTCTGAACAGTGGCTGTATGGGTTTCAGATAAACGATTCGCCGACCGGTTTTTCATGTTCCTTTCACAAAAACGGGCATAACCTTAATTCCACTGAGTCCTGTGCCGGCGCTGCCCAACCTGCCGGGCAACGCCTGAAATGTCAACCGAACCCGACGTTATGTCGTCTTGGCAACTTATTGATGCAAAGGATTTTTTCGCGTCTACGCTTTGATTGGATCCGATTTCCTATTGGATCTATTTCTTTTTTCTTTGCAATGAGGTGTGCATGAGTCAGGCGTTTCTCCCCTTCTCTCGCCCCAGTATCGGCGACGAAGAAATTGCCGCCGTAGAGCAAGTACTGCGGTCCGGCTGGATCACCACCGGGCCGAAAAACCAGGCACTTGAAGAACAGTTTGCGCAGTACGTCGGTTGTCGGCATGCCGTGGCACTTTCCTCGGCCACCGGTGCCATGCATGTAACGTTGCTGGCGCTGGGCATCGGCCCCGGCGATGAAGTCATCACCCCGTCGCAGACCTGGGTGTCCACCGCCAACATGATTTCCCTGCTCGGCGCCACGCCAGTGTTCGTCGATGTCGACCGCGACACCCTGATGACCGACGCCGCGCGCATCGAAGCCGCCATTACCCCGCGTACCAAAGCGATCATTCCCGTGCATTACGCCGGCGCCGCGTTCGACCTTGATCCGCTGTACGCGCTGGCAGACAAGCACGGCATCGCCGTGATCGAAGACGCCGCCCATGCCGCCGGCACCCGCTATAAGGGCCGCCACGTCGGTTCGCATGGCACCGCGATCTTCTCGTTCCACGCGATCAAGAACATGACCTGCGCCGAAGGCGCGATGTTCGTCACCGACGACCAAGCCCTGGCCAACCGCGTGCGCATGCTCAAGTTCCATGGTCTGGGCGTCGATGCCTACGACCGTTTGACCCATGGCCGCAAACCCCAGGCCCAGGTGATCGAGCCCGGTTTCAAATACAACCTGGCCGACATCAACGCGGCGATTGCGCTGGTGCAACTGGAACGTCTGGACGCAATCAACGCCCGCCGCACCGAACTGGCCACGCAATACCTGCAAAAACTCGAAGGCCTGCCGGTGCAACCGCTGGCGGTTCCGCATTACGCGCAACAGCACGCCTGGCACCTGTTCATCCTGCGCATCGACAGCGAGCGCTGCGGGATCGATCGCGAAGCCTTCATGAAGGGTTTGCAGGAGCAAGGCATCGGCACCGGCATCCACTTCATCGCCACCCACCTGCACACCTGGTATCGCCAGCGTGACCCGCACTTGTCCTTGCCTGACACCGAGTGGAACTCGGCGCGGCTGTGCTCGATTCCCTTGTTCCCCGACATGACCGACCAGGATCTGGACCGGGTCGTCGGGGCCATTCAACACCTGATGGGGAAACGCCCGTGAGACCTTATCCGATTCATTGCGTGTCGATCGTCATCCCGGTCTACAACGAAGAAGACAGCCTGCCGGAACTGCTGCGCCGCACCCGCGCCGCCTGCCAGCAATTACGCCATGACTACGAAATTGTGCTGGTCGATGACGGCAGTCGCGACGCCTCTGCGCAGTTGCTCGAAGACGCCGCGTCAGTGGAGGACAGCCCGTTCGTGGCGGTCATCCTCAACCGCAACTACGGTCAGCACGCCGCGATCATGGCCGGTTTCGAACAGTGCAAGGGCGACGTGGTGATTACCCTCGACGCCGACCTGCAGAACCCGCCGGAAGAAATCCCGCGTCTGATGGCCGAGGCCGAAAAGGGCTACGACGTGGTCGGCACTGTACGCGGCAATCGTCAGGACTCGGCGTTGCGCCGCTATCCGTCGAAACTGATCAACCTCGCCGTGCAACGCTCAACCGGTGTCGCCATGAGCGACTACGGCTGCATGCTCCGCGCCTACCGCCGCACCATCATCGACGCGATGCTCGCCTGCCGCGAACGCAGCACATTCATTCCGATCCTCGCCAACAGCTTCGCCCGCCACACCACCGAAATCCCCGTGGCCCACGCCGAGCGCGAACACGGCGATTCGAAATACAGCCCGATGCGCCTGATCAACCTGATGTTCGACTTGATCACCTGCATGACCACCACGCCCCTGCGCCTGCTGAGCATCGTCGGCTTCGCCATGGCCGGGCTCGGCGTGCTGTTCGCGGCGGCGCTGATTGTCATGCGCCTGGCGTTTGGCGCCGGCTGGGCCGGCGATGGCCTGTTCGTGCTGTTCGCCGTGCTGTTCGTGTTCACCGGTGGCCAGTTCATCGGCATGGGCCTGCTGGGCGAATACCTGGGCCGCATGTACAGCGATGTGCGCGCCCGCCCGCGTTTCTTCATCGAAAAGGTCCTGCGCGGGCACCCCGCCAAGCCGGTTCCAGCCATCACCGTTGACGGCCTCAATTCCAACTCCACGTCTGATCAGGTTCTCTCATGAGCGCAAAAACCGTTGTCTTCGCTTACCACGATATTGGCTGCGCCGGCATTCAAGCCCTGCTCGACAGTGGCTATGACATTGCGGCGGTGTTTACCCATGCCGATGATCCTAAGGAGAACACCTTCTACGCTTCGGTTGCACAACTGTGCGCCAACAAAGGCATTGCGGTTCATGCCCCGGAAGACGCCAACCACCCGTTGTGGATCGAGCGGATTGCCAAGCTCGATCCGGACTACATCTTCTCCTTCTACTATCGCCACCTGCTGAGCGAGCCCCTGCTGGCGCTGGCCAAAAAAGGCGCCTTCAACCTGCACGGCTCGTTGCTGCCGCGCTACCGTGGCCGTGCGCCGGCCAACTGGGTGCTGGTCAACGGCGAAACCGAAACCGGCGTGACCCTGCACCGCATGGTCAAACGTGCCGACGCCGGCGCCATCGTCGCCCAGCAGCGCGTCGCCATCGAGCGCGTCGACACGGCGCTGAGCCTGCACGGAAAATTGCGTACTGCCGCCAGCGACCTGTTGCGCGACGCTTTGCCGGCGATGCTTCAGGGCCAACTCACCGAAACCCCGCAAGACGAATCCAAAGCCACGGTGTTCGGCCGTCGCACTCCGGCGGACGGCAAACTGGTCTGGGCGCAACCGGCGGAAAAACTGTTCAATCTGGTGCGGGCCGTGACCCAGCCCTACCCCGGCGCCTTCTGCGCCGTGGGCGAGCACAAGCTGATTGTGTGGAGCGCCGAAGTCGTCAAGGGCAACGAAGGCCAGGCGCCGGGCCGGGTCATCAGCGTCGATCCGCTGCGCATCGCCTGCGGTGAGGACTCGCTGGTGATCAACGCCGGTCAGCGCAACGACAACGGCCTGTACCTGAGCGGCCCGCAACTGGCCAATGAACTGGGTCTGGTGGACGGTTCGCTGCTGCGCGGTGCCGAGTCCGGCCGTGGCCCGCGCCACACACGGGTGCTGATCCTCGGTGTCAACGGTTTCATCGGCAACCATTTGTCCGAGCGGCTGCTGCGTGACGAGCGCTACGAAGTCTATGGCCTGGACATCGGTTCCGATGCCATCGACCGACTGCGCAGCCATCCGCGTTTTCACTTCGTCGAAGGCGACATCAGCATTCACTCGGAATGGATCGAGTACCACATCAAGAAATGCGACGTGGTCCTGCCGCTGGTGGCCATCGCCACGCCCATCGAATACACGCGCAATCCGCTGCGGGTGTTCGAGCTCGACTTCGAAGAAAACCTCAAGCTGGTGCGCTACTGCGTCAAATACAACAAGCGCGTGATCTTCCCGTCGACCTCGGAAGTCTATGGCATGTGCCAGGACAAGCACTTCGACGAAGACACCTCGAACCTGATCGTCGGCCCGATCAACAAGCAGCGCTGGATCTACTCGGTGTCCAAGCAACTGCTGGACCGGGTGATATGGGCGTATGGCGCCAAAGGGTTGAACTTCACCCTGTTCCGTCCCTTCAACTGGATGGGGCCACGACTGGATCGCCTTGATTCGGCGCGCATCGGCAGCTCCCGCGCCATCACCCAGTTGATCCTCAATCTGGTGGAAGGCACGCCGATCCGCCTGTTCGACGGTGGCGAGCAGAAACGCTGCTTCACCGACATCGCCGATGGCGTCGAGGCGCTGGCGCGGATCATCGATAACGACAACGACGTCTGCAACGGCCAGATCATCAACATCGGCAACCCGGACAACGAGGCGAGCATTCGTCAGTTGGGCGAAGAACTGTTGCGCCAGTTCGAAGCGCATCCGCTGCGTTCCAACTTCCCGCCGTTCGCCGGTTTCCGCGACGTGGAAAGCAAGGCGTTCTACGGCGCCGGCTACCAGGATGTCGAGCACCGCAAACCGAGCATCGCCAACGCCAAGCGCCTGCTGGACTGGACGCCGACCGTGGAAATGCGCGAGACCATCGGCAACACGCTGGATTTCTTCCTGCGTGAAGCGATGCTGGAAATCGAGAAGCGCCCTCATAAAGAGGCATGCTGATGCAGGCCGGATTGCGCATCGATGTCGACACCTATCGCGGCACCCGCGAAGGCGTGCCGCGCTTGCTGGAAATTCTCGATGAAGCGCAGATCAAGGCGACGTTTTTCTTCAGTGTCGGCCCGGACAACATGGGCCGGCATCTGTGGCGCCTGATCCGTCCGCAGTTCCTCTGGAAAATGCTGCGCTCCAACGCCGCCGGTCTGTACGGCTGGGACATCCTGCTCGCAGGCACGGCGTGGCCGGGCAAACCGATCGGCCGCGACCTCGGGCACCTGATGCGTCAGGCCCGGGCCGCCGGCCACGAGGTCGGCCTGCACGCCTGGGATCACCACGGCTGGCAGGCCAATGCCGGGCGCTGGAGCGATGCGCAACTGGTCGAGCAGATCCGTCAGGGCGTCGACACCTTGAGCGACATCCTCGGCGAAAAGGTCATGTGTTCAGCCGCCGCCGGTTGGCGTGCGGACGAGCGTGTGATCGAAGCCAAACAAGCCTTCGGCTTTCGCTACAACAGCGATTGCCGTGGGCAGCGGCTGTTCCGCCCATTGCTGTCTGACGGCTCGGTCGGCGCGCCGCAGATTCCGGTAGACCTGCCGACCTTCGATGAAGTGGTCGGGCCGAGTGTGGCGGCGAAGGATTTCAACGCTTTCATCCTCGACCGGTTCCGCCCGGACAACCTCAACGTCTACACCATTCACGCCGAAGTAGAAGGGATTCTGATGGCCGAAGATTTTCGTCGACTGCTGGCCGACGCACGCCAGCGACATATCCACTTTCAGCCGCTGGGCGACTTGCTGCCCGAGTTTCTCAACGCCCTGCCCGTCGGCCGTGTGCAACGCGGCGCCCTCGAAGGCCGCGAAGGCTGGCTGGGAGTGCAAGGCGCATGAGCAAACGCTGGGCATTGCCGCTGTTGCTGGGGATTTTTCTGCTGGCCTATTTACTGCCGCTGGGCAGTCATGGTCTGTGGATTCCCGATGAAACCCGTTATGCGCAGATCAGCCAGGACATGCTGCTGAGCGGCAACTGGGTGTCGCCGCATTTCCTGAACCTGCGCTACTTCGAAAAACCGGCGGCCGGGTACTGGATGATTGCCCTCGGGCAGGCCGTGTTCGGGCAGAACCTGTTCGGCGTGCGGTTTGCCTCGGCCCTGAGCACCGGGCTGAGCGTGCTGCTGTGCTTTCTCATCGCCCGCCGTTTGTGGAATGACCCGCGCAAAAGCTTCGTCTGCGCCCTGCTCTACATGAGCTTCGTCATCGTTGCCGGCCAGGCCGGTTACGCCAACCTTGACCCGCAATTCACCTTCTGGGTCAACCTGAGTCTGGTGGCGCTGTGGTTTGCCCTCGACAGCCGTTCCAACGGCCAGCGCATGGCCGGTTGGGCGGTGCTGGGCCTGGCGTGCGGCATGGGGTTCATGACCAAGGGGTTTCTCGCCTGGCTGCTGCCGGTGCTGATCGCCTTGCCGTGGATGCTCTGGCAAAAGCGCTGGAAGGAATTGCTGCTGTACGGCCCGATTGCGATTGCCGTAGCGATCATCGTCAGCCTGCCGTGGGTGTTGGCGGTGCACGGTCAGGAACCGGATTACTGGCGATTCTTTTTCTGGCACGAGCACATCCGCCGGTTTGCCGGCGACGATGCCCAGCATGACGCGCCGTGGTGGTTCTATCTGCCACTGCTGGTGGCGTTCAGTCTGCCGTGGGTGGGAATGCTGCCGGTGGCGCTGAAACAGGCGTGGCAGACCCGGCGTGAAACGAGCATTGCGTTTCTCGGCCTGTGGCTGCTGATGCCGCTGCTGTTCTTCAGTCTGAGCAACGGCAAGTTGCCGACCTACATTTTGCCGTGCCTGCTCCCGCTGGCGTTGCTGCTGGGCCATGCACTGGCCGATCGCTTGCGCCTGGAGCAAGGCCGGGCGCTGGGCCTCAATGGCCTGCTGAACCTGTTGCTGGGCATCGTTACGCTGATCGGGCTGGTTTACGTGCAGCTCAAGCGCCCGCTGTACGACCACGAATTGCACAGTCTGGTGCTGGTGTTCATCGCCCTGACCGGCTGGATCATCAGCAACCTGCTGCAAGCGTTTCGTCCGTTGCAATGCTGGGCGGCGCCGGCGGTGGGCAGTTTGCTGCTGATCGCATTGCTGCCGGCATCACTGCCCAAATCGGTGGTGGCGAACAAGATGCCAGACCAGTTCATCCTCGCCCATCAAACGGAACTGGCAAGCGCCACGCACCTGCTGAGCAACGACCTGGGCGCCGCATCGGCCCTGTCCTGGCGCCTGAAACGTCCGCAGGTCGCGCTATACAACACGATAGGCGAATTGAAATATGGGCTTGCCTATCCTGACGGCATTCAACAACGGGTCGATCCCGATCAGGTGCAACAGTGGATGCGCGAAGCCCGCAAGACCGGTTCGGTCGGCGTGGTGATGCGGGTCAAGGGGCAAGACGAACTGGACGAACTCGACAGACTGCCCAAGGACGGCGTTCGTTATGAGCAAGGCAATCTGGTGATCATGATGCTTCCGCAGGAGGCGTCATGAGCCTGTGGTTGCTGTTGCTCGCCTGCCTGCTGACCTGCCTGGGCCAGGTCGCGCAGAAATTCGCCGTCGAGAGCTGGCGCGGCGCGAGCCTGCCGTGGTCGCGCAAAGTGCGCTCGCCGTGGCTGTGGCTGGCCCTGTTTGCCCTCGGCGGCGGATTGCTGGTGTGGCTGCTGGTGTTGCAGCGCCTGCCGGTCGGCATCGCCTACCCGATGCTCAGCCTGAATTTCGTGATCATCACCCTGATCGCCCGTTTCGCATTCAAGGAGCCCGTCGACATTCAGCACTGGTTCGGCGTGTTGCTGGTGATCGGCGGTGTAGCGTTGTTGGGGCAACAGTCATGAACCGGCGCCGTGGAATCTTCTTCGCCCTGGCCAGCGTGCTGCTGGTGAGCGTGGCGCAACTGAGCATGCGCTGGAGCATGACGCGCCTGCCCCGACCGGATCAGTGGCTGACCGTGCCCGGTGTCGATTCAGTCGCGCTGGCCGTGGTGCTCGCGGCGATCTTCGCCTATGCGCTGTCGATGCTCTGCTGGCTCGCCGCCCTGCGCGATCTGCCGCTGGGCCGGGCCTATTCGCTGCTGAGCATCAGCTATGCGCTGGTGTATCTGCTGGCGGCCAGCCTGCCGTGGTTCAACGAATCCTTCAGTTTCTCCAAATCACTGGGCGTGGCGCTGGTCATGCTCGGGGTCATCACCATCAATACTCGTCCGGCCCGTGCGCCCGAATTGAGGAGTTCGCCATGAAAATCACAGTGTTTGGTAGCGGTTATGTCGGCCTGGTGCAGGCCGCCGTGCTGGCCGAAGTCGGCCATGACGTGGTGTGCATGGACATCGACGAGAAAAAAGTCGAACTGTTGCGTCAGGGCCACGTCAGCATCTTCGAGCCGGGGCTGGCCAGCCTGGTCCGCGAAGGCCTGGACGCCGGGCGCCTGCAATTCACCTGCGATGAAAAACTCGCGGTGCAGCATGGCAAGGTCGCGTTCATTGCCGTCGGCACCCCATCGAAAGAAGACGGTTCGGCCGACCTGCGTTACGTGCTCTCGGTAGGCGACGCCGTGGCTCGCCACCGTGAACAGCCGCTGATTCTGGTGGAGAAATCCACCGTACCCGTCGGCACCGGCGACACCTTGCGCACCCATCTGGACAAAGCGCTACTCAAGGCCGGACGCCTGTTGCAGTTCGATATCGTCTCCAACCCGGAATTTCTCAAGGAAGGCTCGGCGGTCGCCGATTGCCGTCGGCCGGACCGGATCGTCATCGGCTGCGAACGCGAAGAAGTGCGCGACGTGATGCGCGATCTGTACTCGCCGTTCAACCGCAATCATGACCGCATCATGTTCATGGACCTGCGCAGCGCCGAACTGACCAAGTACGCCGCCAACTGCATGCTGGCGACCAAGATCAGTTTCATCAACCAGATCGCCGAGCTGGCCGAACACCTGGGTGCGGACATCGAATCGGTGCGTCAGGGCATCGGCGCCGACAGCCGCATCGGCTACCACTTCATCTACCCCGGTTGCGGTTACGGCGGCTCGTGCTTCCCAAAAGACATGCGCGCACTGATCCACAGCGCCGAAGAGGCACACTGCTCCAGTGATTTGCTGCAAGCGGTGGAAGCGATCAACCAGCGGCAGAAACACAAGTTGTTCGAACGCATCAACGCGTTCTACAAGGGCGAACTGCGCGGCAAGACCTTCGCCCTGTGGGGCCTGGCCTTCAAGCCGAACACCGACGACATGCGCGACGCGCCGAGCCGGGTGCTGCTGGAGTCATTGTGGGCCGCTGGCGCCAATGTGCGGGCGTTCGACCCGGAAGCCATGCAGGAAACCCAGCATCTGTACCCGGACGAATCGAAACTGATGCTGATGGGCACCCCGGAATCCGTGCTCGCCGGTTCCGACGCGCTGATCATCTGCACCGAATGGCAGCAGTTCAAGGCGCCGGATTTCGACCTGATCCAACAACGCCTCAAGGCCCCGGTGATCTTCGACGGCCGCAACCTGTACGACGCCGAACGCCTGGCCCGCAACGGCTTCCATTACTTCCCGATGGGCCGTGGCGAATCGCGCGCCCTGCCGATTCCCTTGCAGCAGTGGCCGCACGCTTCGGACGTGGCCTGATGGGGTTATCCCCCACCCTGCGCCGGCAGTCCCTGATCGCAGGGCTGCTGGCGTTCGTGTTGTTCATTGCCGGCGTGTACGGGCAAGCGCCGATCGGTTTCGACTCACGCTTCGTGCTGTTTGCCCAGGAAATGCTGCGACACGGACCCAGCGTGTTTCCCACCACTTATGGTGAGCCGTACGCGGATTATTCGGCGCTGTCGACGCTGTTCATCTGGCTGTTGTCGTTGCCGTTCGGCACGGTCAACAGCCTGACGGCGTGGCTGCCGAGCGCGGTTGCCGGTGCGGTGATCGTGACGTTGATGTATCGCTTGCTCGCGCCTTCATCCGTGCGCTGGGCGGTGGTCAGCATCGCGCTGCTGATGCTCACCGGCACCTTCATCACCGAGACCCGCGCGGTATCGCAGGATCTGATGCTCGCCGCCGTGGCGTTTTCGGTATTCTACCTCGGCTATGCCCACGATCATTTCGCTGCCGCTCGACGCTGGCCGCTGGTGTTCCTTCTATTGCTGCTGGGGTTCGGTATTCGCGGGCCGATCGGGCTGGTGGTGCCGACCGGCATGCTGTGCAGTTACTACCTGCTGGATCGCCAATGGTCGCGTCTGTTGACCTTCGGTGTGCTGGCGTCGCTGCTGCTGGCGGCGTGCGTCGGGCTGTTGTTGTGGCTGGCGGATCTCAGCGGCGGGCCGGCGTTTCGTCAGGACGTGATCCGCATGCAGTTCATGGGGCGCATGGACGGCAGCGAAGGCGTCAGCGGTTCGCTGTATTACTTCACCAGCTCGCTGGGCAACTACGCGCTGGCGTATCCGCTGGCCTTGCTGGCGCTGGCGGCCGCGTGGCTGAGCCAACCGCGGCAGCGCGGCCCGGCCTTGCGACTGGTGCAGTATTGCGCGGCGGCGGGGTTGATCGTGATGCTCGGGCTGTCAATTCCGCAGGCGAAAAAGGCCCGTTACCTGCTGCCGATGCTACCCATGGCGGCGATCATTGCGGCGTATCCGTTTCAGGTGTTGCATGGCCGGGTGTTTGCCTGGCTGCGTGTCGGCCTGCAGGGATTGTGGTTATTGATTCCTGGATTGTTGATCGTCCTGTTGTGGGTGGCGAAGCGACGGTTTCCCGAGTCGTTGACCGACCTGACACCGGTAATGATCGTGCTGGGATTGCTGCAGCTGGCCGCAATGTCGCGGTTGCGACTGCCGCGCTGGCGAACCGAAGTCCTCGCGTTCAGTGCCGTGCTGGCGGTCTGGTCGGCCTATGCGCTGGTGTTCGAGCCGGTCGAGCGCCAGCTCTATGACACGCGAACCTTCAGTCAGGCGGTAATGAAGCGGATCCACGAGCAACCCGCGCCGCTGGTGCTGCACGGCATGGGCAAGGACGCCAAGGCGATCAAGTTCATGGTCAACGTCGAGCAGGACCTGCAACTGCTGTTCACCGAAACCACGCAGGCACTCGAAGCACTCAAGGGGCCGGCGTGGCTGATGATGGATCGCAGTGACTACCTGGCCCTGCAAGGCACGCCGATCGGGGCGTTGCAGCCGGTGCTGAGCGGGCGATTCGACAAAAACGATTATGTGTTGCTATGGCTGGCGCCTTAACCTGCGCGCCTTGATTTCGACAGGGACCGCTGACTGATGACCTTTACCGTGCGACAGGCCCTGGCAGCCGATGCCATCGCCCTCCCCGCCATCGAGCGTTCGGCCGCCGCGCTGTTTCGCCTCGACCCGTCACTGGCCTGGCTGGCAGATGCCGCTGTGCCGCAGGCCTCGGCGCATTTAGCGGCCATTGAACGGGACGAACTGTGGGTGGCGGAAAACAACGACGGGCAACTTGCAGGTTTTTTAAGGGCGGTGACTGTCGATCAACAGTTGCACATTGAGGAACTGTCCGTCAGCCAACACTTTCAAGGTCGGGGCGTCGGTCGCAAGTTGCTGTTGTCGGCGATTGAACAAGCGCGTCTGTGGCAACTTCGGGCGGTGACGCTGACGACGTTTCGCGACCTTGCATGGAATGCGCCGTTCTATCAGCGCATGGGTTTTGCGCTATTGAACGCCGAAGACTGCGACGCGCGCCTGAACCAAGTATTGCGCAATGAAATCGCTCACGGATTGCCCGGCGAGCGACGTTGCGCCATGCGCCTGGTGCTCACGCCGTCGCCTTGAGATCAACCCCCAGCGCCTGGGCAAACGCCTTGACCAACGGGCTGCGCACGGTGTTGTGTCGCAGGATCAGATTGAACGGCGTGTCGAAGTGGATCAGCTCCGGGCACACCGCGCGAAACTGCCCGGCGGCCACCAGCGTGGCGGCGTAATGCTGGGGCAGAAAGCCCACGAAACGCCCGGTCTTGATCAACAACGCCACCGCTTCGACCTGGGTCGCCGAGGCGGAAAAACTGTCGTAGCGGGCAAAGTTGAGCTTGTCGCGATGGATCGCATAGCGGTGGTTGATGCACTCGTAATCCTGCAGCACGTTGCCGCCTATCTGGTCTGCCGGCAGGTCGAACAACGGGTGGCCGACGGCGCAGTAAGCCTGCGAGCGTTCTTCATAGAGCGGGTAATAATCGAATTCTTCGCGCTTTTGATAAACCGGAACGATTCCGGCCACTAAGCGACCTTCCACTACGCCTCTTTCAACTTCATCCAACTGGGTCGCCTGAAGTTGAAACCTTACTTTCGGCGAGTGCTCATTTATTTTTCTAAGCGCGGCAACTAACGGCGAATTATCGTCGCTGATCGTATTGTCGATCACCCCCACTCCCAGATCACCGATAAGTTCATTCTGCGCCGAACTAAGACGGTCACGAAAGTTGTCGACCGAGGCAAACAAGTCAATCGACGCCTGATACACCAGACGCCCCTCTTCGGTCAGGTGAAACCCTTCGCGACCCCGGGTACACAGGCGCATGCCGATGCGAATTTCCAGGTCGGAGATCTGCTTGCTGATCGCGGCCAGGCCCACGTTCAGCTCGTTTTGCGCCGCGCTGAAGCCGCCGGCCTCGACCACCGCCTTGAACACCTTGAGCAGTTTGAAATCCAGTCCGCTGAGGGCCAAAGGTGCCCGGTGAGCGGTTTTGACCGGTGGGTTTCCGGAATTGGAAAGTGGGGTTTCCATAATGCTGATTTACCTCTGGCGCAATGTTCAACAATCTGTGTCCAACAACAAAAACATCGCCGGCTAATAATAATGACCACAGAAAACAAGCCTTGGCAACCGCCAAAAAATCCCGAACATCAGTGCCAACTCACTGATCGACAAACATAAAAAGCTGACACTTCGATCAGCTCTTGTCTCTTTGCAACTGCCCTCTTGAAAACTGCTTTGGCCTGATTCCGTCCGCGGCTGTTCGCTAAATAGCCAGCGCGACTTTCAGGGCCATGCACACCGATTTCAGTTCGCTTTACCGACGAGGAAAACAACAAATGTCTCAAACCACCGACCGTCTCTGGGGCGCCCGTTTCAAAAGCGGCCCGTCCGCAGCCCTGGCGGCCCTGTCCCGTTGCCCCGAGCGCTATTTCCGCCTGACGCCGTACGATCTGGCCGGCTCCAAGGCCCACGCCGGGGAACTGCAACGTGCCGGCCTGCTGGACGAGCAGGAAACCCGCACGATGATTGAAGCCCTGGACGGCATCGGTGCCGATTTCGCTGCCGGGTGCATCGCCCCGACGCTGGACGACGAAGACGTTCACACCTTCATCGAACGCCTGCTGACCGAGCGCCTCGGCGCGCTGGGCGGCAAGCTGCGCGCCGGCCGCTCGCGCAACGACCAGACCGCCAACGATCTGCGCCTGTTCCTGCGCGATCACGTGCGCACCCTGGCCGTGGAAGTGCTGGCCCTGCAAACGGCGCTGGTGGATCAGGCCGAGCAGCACGTCGAAAGCATCTGCCCCGGTTTCACCCACTTGCAGCAGGCGCAACCGATCGTGTTCGCCCATCACCTGCTGGCCCACGCCCAATCGATGTTGCGTGACGTGCAGCGTCTGGTGGACTGGGACGCACGCACTTCGCTGTCGCCCCTCGGTGCTGCGGCCATGGCCGGTTCCGCCATCGCTCGCCAGCCGCAGCAATCGGCCAAGGAAATGGGCTACGCCGGGGTTTGCGAAAACTCCATCGACGCCGTGGCCAGCCGCGATCACGTCGCCGAATTCCTGTTCATCGCCAGCATGCTCGGGATCAATATCTCGCGTCTGGCCGAAGAGTTCTGCCTGTGGTCGTCGCGCCAGTTCCGCTGGGTCGATCTGGATGACGCCTACGCCACCGGCAGCTCGATCATGCCGCAGAAGAAAAACCCCGACATCGCCGAACTGGCCCGGGGCAAGGCTGGTCGCCTGATCGGCAACCTGACCGGCCTGCTCTCGACGCTCAAATCCCTGCCGCTGTCGTACAACCGCGACCTGAGCGAAGACAAGAACGGCGTGCTCGACAGTGTCGACACCCTGCTGCTGGTGCTGCCGGCCATGGCCGGAATGGTTGCGACCATGACCGTCAACGTCGAGGAACTGCGGCGTCAGGCGCCGCTGGGTTTCACCCTCGCCACCGAAGTCGCCGACTGGCTGGCGGTGCGCGGTGTGCCGTTCAAGGAAGCCCACGAAATCACCGGAGCGCTGGTGCAAGCCTGCGAAAAACACGACCTCGAATTGTGGGAAGCCTCGCCGGCATTGCTGGCCGAGATCGACCCGCGCCTCACGGCAGACGTGCGTGACAGCCTGACCCTGGAAGCCGCCATCGCTGCCCGCAGCGGTTGGGGCGGCACCGCGCCACAACAGGTGCGCGAGCAGATCAGCCGCTTGAAAACCGCCCTCGCCGCACAACAGCAGTGGACCGAAAACTACCAGGGCTTCCGCCTCTGAGCCGGGTCCCCCTCCCACCGGGAGGGGGTTGATCGAAAAGTACAGTGTACGGAGAAACACCATGAGCCAGACTCAGGCAGAACAACTCCAGGCGGAGCGCAAACTGGCGGAAAACCAGTTCGACATTACCCAGTACCAACACGTGCCACGGCGTTATTACGGGCGGATTTTCTTCGCCACCGTGATCGTCATCGCCATCATCGGCCTGGTGCGGGCCTTCGCCGAAGGCAAGATCGAATGGTCGTACATCGGCCAGTTCCTCACCTCCGAAGCGATCATGTGGGGCCTGTTCAACACGATCATCATGGCCGTGCTGGCCATGGCGCTGGGCATCGTGTTCGGGGTCATCACCGCCATCATGCGCATGTCGGCCAACCCGATCCTGCGCTACGTGGCAGTGACCTACACCTGGCTGTTTCGCGGTACGCCGCTGATTCTGCAACTGCTGTTGTGGTTCAACCTGGCGCTGATCTTCCCCACCATCGGCATTCCCGGCCTGTTCCAGCTCGACACCGTGAGCCTGATGACGCCGTTCGTGGCCGCCCTGCTCGGCTTGAGCATCAACCAGGGCGCCTACACCGCAGAAGTGGTACGCGCCGGCCTGCTGTCGGTGGACACCGGCCAGTACGAAGCGGCCAAGTCGATCGGCATGCCACGCCTGCAAGCGCTGCGCCGGATCATCTTGCCCCAGGCCATGCGAATCATCATTCCGCCGGTCGGCAACGAATTTATCGGCATGGTGAAAATGACCTCGCTGGCCAGCGTGATCCAGTACTCGGAACTGCTCTACAACGCCCAGAATATCTACTACGCCAACGCCCGGGTCATGGAGCTGCTGATCGTCGCCGGTATCTGGTACCTGGCCACCGTCACCGTCCTGTCCTTTGGTCAAAGCCGTCTGGAGCGTCGTTTCGCTCGCGGCGCCGGCAAGCGTTCTTGAGGAATCCGTCATGAGAAGCATCGTCAAGGCCGTGAGCCTGAACAAATATTACGACCAGTACCACGCGCTCAAGGACATCAATATCGAGGTCGAGCAAGGCGAAGTCCTGTGCATCATCGGTCCGTCCGGCTCGGGCAAGAGCACCCTGCTGCGCTGCGTCAATCAGCTGGAAAAGATCGACAAGGGCGGCCTCTGGGTCGACGGCGAACTGGTCGGCTACCGCGTCGTCGGGCACAAGCTGCACGAACTCAACGAGTCGCAGATCGCTCGCCAGCGCCTGGCCACCGGCATGGTGTTCCAGCGCTTCAATCTGTTTCCGCACATGACTGTGCTGCAAAACATCATCGAAGGCCCGTGTCAGGTGCTCAAGCGTTCGCCCAAGGAGGCGCACGAAGAAGCCCTGGAACTGCTGGCCCGGGTCGGCCTGGCCGACAAACGCAACAGCTACCCGATTGAACTCTCGGGCGGTCAGCAGCAACGGGTGGCGATTGCCCGCGCCCTGGCCATGCGACCCAAGCTGATGCTGTTCGATGAACCCACTTCGGCACTCGACCCGGAACTGGTCGGTGAGGTGCTGTCGGTAATGCGCGATCTGGCGCAGACCGGCATGACCATGATCGTCGTCACCCATGAACTGGGCTTCGCCCGGGAGGTTTCCAACCGCATGGTGTTCATGGACGGCGGGCAGATCGTGGAGGCTGGAAGCCCCGAAGAAATACTAATAAGTCCGCAAAACCCGCGCACCCAAAGCTTCATTTCTGCCGTTCGAACCTGAGGCCCCTTTGGCCTTCACAACACTCATAAGAGAACGTCCATGAAGAACTTCGTCATTCCAGCAGTACTCACCTCCCTCATGTCTTGCGGTTTCGCCGTGGCCGCCGACTTGCCGGCCAGCATCAAGGAGAAAGGCGAGATCGTCGTCGCGATCATGCCCAACTATCCGCCGATGGATTTCAAGGACCCGGCCACCAACAAGCTCACCGGCCTTGACTACGACCTGGGCAACGCCCTGGCCGAACGCCTCGGGGTCAAGATCAAGTGGCAGGAAACCGGCTTCGAGCAAATGATCAACGCCCTGACCACCGAACGCGTGGACATGGTCCTGTCGGGCATGACCGACACCGCCGAGCGTCAGGCCAGCGTGACCTTCGTCGACTACTTCACCAGCGGCCCGCAGTTCTACACCTTGCAGAAAAACACCGCGACCAACGAGATCATCGACCTGTGCGGCAAGAAAGTCGGCACCAGCCGCCGCACCACCTTCCCGTCGGAAATTGCCGAATGGAGCAAGGCCAACTGTGAAGCGGCCGGCAAGCCTGCGATCAACGTGGTCGGCACCGAAGGCTCGGCCGACGCCCGCGCCCAACTGCGCCAGAGCCGCATTGATGCGGCGATGCAGGGCAGCGAAACCCTGTCGTACCTCAAGACCCAGGAAAAGGACATGTACAAAACGGTCGGCCAACCGATCTCCGTGCAGTTCACCGGGCTGGGAGTGAGCAAGAAGAAGCCTGAGCTTAGTGAAGCCGTGAAAGTGGCGCTGCAGAGCATGGTGGATGACGGCAGCTACAACGCGATCCTGAAGAAGTGGGATCTGGAACTGGGTGCGATCAAGGAAGTGACCATTAACGCAGGCAAGTAATCCGGTCAGCGCCACCTTTCCATTGTGGGAGCGAGCTTGCTCTGGGCGGCATTCCGACGAAGTCAGTGTGTCATTCACCAGAGATGTCGACTGACATGGCCTCATCGCGAGCAAGCTCGCTCCCACAGGTACAGCGTACGTCCCTACATGTGTGGAGCGCCCAATGCTCAGTTCACCCCAACCCGCCTGGCCCGCCCAGCACAAAGCCTGCCTGGCCCTGGCCTTCGACCTCGACGGCCCGACCGGCGATGCCATGCTCAACAACTCGATCTGGCACAAACCCGAGTATTTCGGCTTCGGCGGCTACGGCCCTTACCGCGCCCTGCCGCGCCTGCTGGATCTGCTCGACACCTTCAAGATCCCGACCACCTTCTTCGTCCCCGCGTGGGTCGTGGAAAACTGGCCGAAACAATGCCAGGCCATCGTCGAACGCGGCCATGAAGTCGCCTACCACGGCTATAAGCACGAATCCTTCTACGCCCTGACGCTGGATCAGCAGCAGGCCGTGATGAACAAATCCCGCGACGTCTTCTGGCAATACCTGCACATCCGCGCCGAGGGCTTTCGCACGCCGTCCGGTGACTGGCGCGCCGAAACCCCGGCGATGCTGGCAGACAACGGCGTGATCTATTCCAGCAGCATGCGCGGCGACGATCGCCCGTATCTGGTCAACGTCCCCGGCCACGACACGCCGCTGGTGGAAATCCCCGGCCGCTGGGAAATGGACGACTACGCCTCCCTCGCCTACACCCGCGCACCGAACTTTCCGTCCGGGCTCGACCGCACCGCCAGCTACGAGCTGACCCTCGACAACTGGCAGCGCGAGTACGACGGCGCGATGGACGAAGGCCTGTGCCTGACCACCCTGTTCCACCCGAAAATCACCGGCAAACCGGGGCGCATCCTGTTGCTGGAGAAACTCTTCGAACACATGCGCCAACGCGATGACGTGTGGTTCGCCACCTGCCGCGACGTCGCACGCTGGTGGCTGAAGGAGCATCACCATGGCTGACGCGAATAATCTCTGGCCTGCCGGTAAACGCTGCGCAGTGGTGCTGACCGTCGATTACAACGATATCCACGGCATTCTCACCCAGGCCCCGGAAGTCGCCGGGCGCGACAAGACGCTGTCGGTGTGGCGCTACGGCACCCAACGCGGCGTCGAGCGTTTGCTCGGCCTTTTCAGGGAACTCGGGGTGCGCAGCAGCTGGTTCGTGCCCGGCATCGTCGCCGAGGAAAACCCGCAGCATATCGTCGCGATCCAGGCTGACGGCCATGAAATCGCCTGCGCCGGCTACCGCCATCAGGATTACGACACGCTGGATCTGGCGACACAAAGCGCAGAGGTCGCCAAGGGTTGTGCTGCGCTGGAAGCCTTGACCGGCGTGCATCCCAGCGGATTCCGGATCCCTGCGGGCAACGGCGCGCCGGGCTTCATCGAAGCCTTGAAAGATCACGGCATTCACTGGTCGTCATCATGGCGCGGCGATGACCTGCCGTTCCTTCATCCAACCGCGCCTGAAGTCGTCGAGTTGCCGTTGCATTACGAACTGGAAGACGAACCCTATTTCGCCTTCAACCTGAGCCCGGCCGTGCCGCCGGCGCAATCGCGGATCGCCTCCTACAGCCACACCCTGGGCAACCTGCAAATGGACTTCGCCGGATTTCACCGCTTCGGCCTGTGCTACGTGCTGCGCCTGCATCCGGAAATCATTGCCACGCCGGGGCGCATCGGCGTGCTGCGCGAATTGCTGCAAGGCATTCAGCAGCATGACGACGTGTGGATCGCCACCGGCGCCGAAGTCGCGCAGTGGTGGGCACAAACGGCGGCGCCGGTCGCGCAGGATCATCCGGCGTCGGTGTATGAACGCCATTATCGGGACTACCTCGTATGACGGAACGCATGCAGCGGCTGGCGCAGTTTTGCGTCGAGACCCGGTTTGAAGACCTGCCGCCGGCGTTGGTGGAACAGGCCAAACGGCACATTCTCGACACCTTCGGCGCAGCACTGGCCGGGGCCGACAGTGCGGTAGCGCTTCAGGCACGGCAGGTGTTCGCTGCAGAGCCGGGCACCGCGCGGGTCTGGGGTTCGTCACTGCGCGTCGGCGCGGGGCATGCGGCGTTGCTCAATGGCATCGCTGCCCACGCGCTGGAACTGGACGACACCGGCGGTTGCGACCACTCCGGCGCGGTGGTGTTGCCGGCAGTGATGGCGGCGCTATCGCTGGTGGATCGGCCGGTAGACGGTCGCGAGTTCATCACCGCCGTGGTGATCGGCTACGAAATCGGCCGGCGGGTGCTGGAAGCCTGCGGCAGTTATTCGGCGCACAACGGCGCCGGCTGGCATTCCACCGCCACCTGCGGCGTGTTCGGCGCGGCGGCGGCCTGTGCGCGGATCTTTGCGCTGGATGTCGGGCAAACCGTATCGGCGCTCGGCATCGCCGGCAGTTTCAGCGGTGGGTTGTGGGCGTTCATCCATGACGGTTCGCAAAGCAAGAAACTGCACAGCGGCCGTGCGGCCGAGGGCGGTTTGCTCGCGGCGCGTTTTGCTCGCGAAGGTGTCAGTGGGCCGTCGATGTTGTTCGAGGATGTCTGGGGTGGTTTTCTTAAAACCCTCGCGCCGGGCAGTGCGCAGCCGGATGCGCTGAATGCTGATTTGCAACGGGTCTGGAAACTCGCGCGCTGTTCGATCAAACCCTATGCCGCGTGTCGTGGCACTCATTCGGCCATCGATGCGCTCGGCTTGTTGCTGGAGCAATTACAGGTCGGCGCGGATCAGGTGGAAGACGTCCAGGTGAGTTTGTGCGGGTTTCTGCTCGACATGTGCGGCGGTCGCGACACCCGAAGTCTGGCCGCTGCGCAGATGAGCCTGCCCTACGCCCTCGCCGCGCGACTGGTACACGGTCATTGCCGGTTGGAGGCTTATGACGAACAGCCACGCAACGATCCGCGCATTGCCCACTGGCTGACGCGCATTCGCCTTGAAGTGGATGAGCGACTGTCGGAGGATGGCGAGCCGGTAGTCGTCGTTCGAACCCGCGACGGGCGCGAAGCAAGCCTGTGTGTCGAGGTGCCGCTGGGCGCGCCGGGTAATCCGCTGAGTGAGGCGGCGCTGGAGGAAAAGTTTTTCAGTCTGGCGTTGCGGGTGATTTCACCGCTCAAGGCCGAGCCGCTATTTGCGCAGCTACGACAGCTGCAAACGCTGGATTCCGTGCGCGATCTCGAGCACCTGTTAACCGAATAAGGACATTTGATTTTCCCGTGGCCACCTACTCGCTCGTTATCCGCCGCCTGATGATCGTCTCGCTGACCATCGTCGTCAGCCGCGCCATCACCAGTCCGTTGCTCACACTGTTCTTGAGCAACAAGCTCGGCCTCAACCAACAGGACGTCGGATTGTTGCTGGGCATCGCGGTGTTTATCGCCACCCTGCTTGCGCTGTACGGCGGTTACATCATCGACCGGCTCGAGAAGCGGCGGTTGCTGATTCTGGCGATGCTCTCCAGTGCCATCGGCTTCGTGCTGCTGACCTTCGCCAAAGATCTGTACCTGACCACCCTGACGCTGGTCATTACTGAAACCGCCTCGGCGCTGTTCCTGATCGGCTCCAAGGCGATCCTCAGTGAAAACCTGCCCATGGGCCAGCGGGCCAAGGCGTTCTCGCTGCGCTACACCCTGACCAACATCGGCTACGCCACCGGCCCGATGCTCGGTGTGGTGATCGCCGGGGTGTATCCGATTGCGCCGTTCCTGATTGCTGCCGGCATCGCTTTCGGCAGCATCTTCCTGATGATCGGCATCCCGAAAGGCGCCAGTCCGGTCGCCGCCATCGGCCAGCCGCAGAGCTTCCTGAAAACCCTGATCACCCTGAAAAACGACCGCACGCTCATCATGTTCACTTGCGGTTGCCTGCTCAGCACCGTGGTTCACGGGCGTTTCACGTTATACCTGTCGCAATACCTGCTGGTGGTCGAAGACTCGCAGCGAGCCCTGCAAACCATGGCCGCCCTGCTCGCCTGCAACGCCATCGCGGTGATCCTGTTGCAGTACCAGATCGGCCGCTTTCTCAACCGGGAAAAACTGCGCTACTGGATCGCCGCCGGCACCAGCCTGTTCATCCTCGGCCTGATCGGCTTCAGCCTGGCCGACAGCCTGGTGACCTGGTGCATCGCCATGTTCATCTTCACCCTTGGCGAGATGATCATTTACCCGTCGGAATTCCTGTTCGTCGACACCCTGGCCCCGGAGGAACTGCGCGGCAGCTATTACGGCGCGCAGAATCTGGCGGCGCTGGGCGGCGCTTTGAGCCCGGTGATTTGCGGTTTCCTGCTGATGCATACGCCGGCGCCGACGATGTTCTACGCCCTCAGCGCACTGACCGCGCTAGGTGGTTTTCTGTGTTTCATGAGCGGGCGGCGCGTGGCTTTACTGCATAAATAATGCACTGAAACTGCATTTATATGAATTTGTCAGCATCGTGATTGCTTGGCACACTGTGCGCGTTCCTCCCCCAATAGTTGGAACTCTTCGAAGGACTTTCCGCGTTTACGGACAGTCCTTTTTTTTGCCCTGAATTTCACAAAGGATCGAATCTGCATGCTCGCTCGCTGGTTGCCCGCCGCCATCAACACCCGCCCCACCGAATGGAGCCGCGCCGCCATCGGTATGGCGCTGGGCACGTTGTTCAGCGTGTGGGCATGCAGTCAGGTGTTCGGCATTGAAGTGGCCTACCACCTGATCGGCCCGCTGGGCGCTTCGGCGGTGCTGCTGTTCGCGGTGTCGTCCGGCGCACTCGCCCAGCCTTGGTCGATCATCGGTGGCTACCTGTGCGCGGGTGTCGTCGCGTTGCTGGTGGCCCACGTCCTCGGCCGAACCCTGGGCAGCGCCTGCCTCGCGGCGGGCATGGCGCTGATCCTGATGTGCTGGCTGCGCTGCCTGCATCCACCGGCCGGCGCCGTCGCGTTGACCATGGTGCTGGCCGACCCGATGACCATCGCCATGGACTGGAAAGCCCTGGAACCGGTGATGCTCAGCGCCGCATGCCTGCTGCTGGCCGCACTGGCCTACAACAACCTCACCCGCATCCGCTACCCGAAACGCCCCGCCGAACCGGCGCCGGCCGTAGCGCCGGTGGATATTCAGTCCATCACGGCCGAGGATCTGAAACGGGCGCTGGCGGACATGGAGGCGTTCATCGATGTCACACCGGAGGATCTGGAGCAGCTGATTCATGCCAGTGAATTGCATGCCAGGCGGCGGAGCATTGGCCAGGTGTTCAGCTGAACCAGGAGCCCGCGCCTGTCAGCGTTGTCGATTGAAAAGAAGCGGCGATCCCGTGCATTTGGCCTAAGGCAAAAATGCAGACAGCCCGTGCACATATCCCCGTTGTACACGGCAAATTTGCACTGTTACGATCCGGTAACGCTCGCGCGCGAGCTTCTCGAATAAAGACAATAAAAGCAGGGAGTTAGTGATGACTGCTCAGGCTTCATCCCCGCGGACTTCGTCCATGGATGCCACGCCACACGAAGTGTTGGCCGAGATTCGCAATCACATCGGTCATCTGACCCTCAACCGCCCCGCCGGTCTCAATGCCCTGACCCTCGACATGGTGCGCCAGCTCCAGCAACACCTGGACGCCTGGGCCGCTGATGCCGATATCCACGCGGTCACGCTGCGCGGTGCCGGCGAGAAAGCCTTCTGTGCCGGGGGCGACATTCGCTCCCTGTACGACAGCCATAAAAGCGGTGACACGCTGCACGAAGATTTCTTCGTCGAGGAATACGCCCTCGACCTGACGATCCACCACTACCGCAAACCGGTGCTGGCGCTGATGGACGGTTTCGTTCTCGGCGGCGGCATGGGTCTGGTGCAAGGCGCTGATCTGCGGGTGGTCACCGAGAAAAGCCGTCTGGCGATGCCGGAAGTGGCGATCGGGTATTTCCCGGATGTCGGTGGCAGCTATTTCCTGCCGCGCATTCCCGGTGAGCTGGGGATTTACCTGGGTGTCAGCGGCGTGCAGATCCGGGCGGCGGATGCGCTGTATTGCGGCCTCGCTGACTGGTATCTGGACAGCAGCAAACTCGGCACCCTCGACGAACAGCTCGACCAGTTGCAGTGGCACGACACGCCGCTGAAAGACCTGCAAAACCTGCTGGCCCGCCACGCGGTGCAAACCTTGCCGGATGCGCCGCTTGAAGCCTTGCGCCCGGCCATCGATCACTTCTTTGCCTTGCCTGACGTGCCGAGCATCGTTGAGCAACTGCGCGCCGTGACCGTCGCCGACAGTCACGAATGGGCGACCACCACCGCCGACCTGCTGGAAACCCGTTCGCCGCTGGCGATGGGCGTGACCCTGGAAATGCTCCGTCGCGGCCGGCACCTGAGCCTGGAACACTGCTTCGCCCTCGAACTGCATCTGGATCGCCAGTGGTTCGAGCGCGGCGACCTGATCGAAGGCGTGCGTGCCTTGCTGATCGACAAAGACAAATCACCGCGCTGGAACCCGCCGACGCTTGCTGCGCTGCACGCCGAGCACATCGCGAGTTTCTTCCACGGTTTTGAAGAGAGCGGGAGCTGAGCCATGCACGATCTCGAATTGACTGAAGACCAGGTAATGATCCGCGACATGGCCCGGGACTTTGCCCGTGGCGAAATCGCGCCACACGCGCAAGCCTGGGAAAAGGCCGGCTGGATCGATGACGGTCTGGTGGCGAAGATGGGTGAACTCGGCCTGCTGGGCATGGTAGTGCCGGAAGAATGGGGTGGCACTTACGTCGACTACGTGGCTTATGCGCTGGCGGTGGAAGAAATTTCCGCCGGTGACGGCGCGACCGGCGCGTTCATGAGCATTCACAACTCGGTGGGTTGTGGGCCGGTGCTCAATTACGGCAGCGAAGAACAGAAACAGACCTGGCTGGCGGATCTGGCCAGCGGCGCGGTGATCGGCTGCTTCTGCCTGACCGAACCCCAGGCCGGCTCCGAAGCGCACAATTTGCGCACCCGCGCCGAACTGCGCGACGGGCAATGGGTGATCAACGGCGCCAAGCAATTCGTCAGCAACGGCAAGCGGGCGAAACTGGCAATCGTGTTTGCGGTGACCGATCCGGATCTCGGCAAGCGCGGCATCTCGGCGTTTCTGGTGCCGACCGATACGCCGGGTTTCATCGTCGACCGCACCGAACACAAGATGGGTATCCGCGCCTCCGACACCTGCGCGGTGACGCTGAACAATTGCAGCATTCCTGAAGCAAATCTGTTGGGTGAACGCGGTAAAGGTTTGGCGATTGCCCTCTCCAACCTGGAAGGCGGACGCATCGGCATTGCCGCGCAAGCATTGGGCATCGCCCGTGCGGCATTCGAAGCGGCGCTGGGTTACGCCCGTGATCGGGTGCAGTTCGGCAAGGCCATTGTCGAACATCAGAGCATCGCCAATCTGCTGGCGGACATGCAGATGCAGATCAACGCGGCACGCTTGATGATTCTGCACGCCGCGCGACTGAGAACAGCGGGTAAGCCGTGTCTGTCGGAGGCTTCGCAGGCCAAGCTGTTTGCTTCGGAAATGGCTGAGAAGGTGTGCTCGTCAGCGATTCAGATTCATGGCGGGTACGGGTATCTGGAGGATTACCCGGTGGAGAAGTATTACCGGGATGCGCGGATTACCCAGATTTATGAAGGGTCCAGCGAAATACAGCGGATGGTGATTGCGCGAGAGTTGAAGAACTACCAGCTCTAAAAGCTTCGCGAGCAAGCTCTGCTCCCACAGGGATTGGTGTAAACCTCAGATCCAATGTGGGAGCTGGCTTGCCAGCGATGGCGTCAGTGAATACGCCGCGTTACTTGCCCTGGAACTCCGGCGACCGCTTGGCCACAAACGCCGCCATGCCTTCCTTCTGATCCTGCGTCGCAAATGCCGCATGGAACACCCGACGCTCGAAACGCACGCCTTCATTCAGGTTCACTTCGAACGCGCGGTTGACGCTTTCCTTGACCATCATCGCAATCGGCAACGATTTGCTGGCGATCACCGCTGCGACTTTCAGCGCTTCATCCAGCAATTCATCGCTCGGCACGATGCGCGCGACGATGCCGCAACGCTCGGCTTCCACCGCGTCGATCAAACGTCCGCTCAGGCACATCTCCATCGCTTTGGCCTTGCCTACAGCGCGGGTCAGGCGCTGGGTGCCGCCCATGCCCGGCAGCACGCCGAGGTTGATTTCAGGCTGGCCGAACCTGGCGTTGTCGCCAGCCAGGATGAAGTCGCACATCAGCGCCAGTTCACAGCCGCCGCCGAGAGCAAAACCGTTGACCGCAGCGATGATTGGTTTGCGGCGGTTAGCCACGCGGTCGCTGTCGCTGAACAGGTCGTCCATGTAGATCTGCGGGTAGGTCAGATCAGCCATTTCCTTGATGTCGGCGCCGGCGGCAAAGGCTTTGGTCGAGCCGGTGATGACGATGCAACCAATGTTTGCGTCGGCTTCGAAACCATCGAGCGCGCGGTTCACTTCGCTGACCAGTTGCGCGTTGAGGGCATTCAGCGCCTGCGGGCGATTGAGGGTGATCAGGCCGACGCGGCCATGGGTTTCCAGCAAGATCGTTTCGTAACTCATGTGCAGATTCCTTCTCAAAGATTGCGCGAAATGACCATGCGCTGAATGTCGCTGGTGCCTTCGTAGATCTGGCAGACCCGCACGTCGCGGTAGATGCGCTCCAGCGGGAAGTCGTTGAGGTAACCGTAACCGCCGAGGGTTTGCAAGGCCATGGAGCAGACCTTCTCGGCCATTTCCGAGGCGAACAGCTTGGCCATCGACGCTTCGACCAGCGCCGGATGACCGCTGTCACGCAGGGCGGCGGCGTAGTGCACCATCTGCCGCGCCACGGCGATCTGGGTCGCCATGTCCGCCAGGCGGAACGCCACAGCCTGATGCTCGATGATCGGCTTGCCGAAGCTGTCGCGCTCGCGGGCATAATCACGGGCGGCTTCGAACGCGGCGCGGGCCATGCCCACCGCTTGCGAAGCGATGCCGACGCGGCCGCCTTCGAGGTTGGCCAGGGCGATCTTGTAGCCCTCGCCCTCCTCGCCCAAACGGTTGGCCACCGGCACTTTCACGTCTTCGAACAGGATCTGGCAGGTGTCCGAGGCGTGCTGGCCGAGCTTGTCTTCAACCCGGGCGACTTTGTAGCCCGGCGAGTCGGTCGGAACGATGAAGGCGCTGATCCCGCGCTTGCCGGCACTCGGGTCGGTGACCGCAAACACGATCACGACCCCGGCGTTCTGCCCGGAGGTGATGAACTGTTTGCAGCCGTTGAGCACATAGTGATCGCCTTCCCGCCGTGCACGGGTTTTCAGGCTGCTGGCGTCCGAGCCAGCCTGCGGCTCGGTCAACGCGAAAGCACCGAGCATCTCGCCGCTGGCCAGCGGTTTGAGGAAGCGCTCGCGCTGGTCGTCGTTGCCGAACTTGAGGATCGGCACGCAACCCACCGAGTTGTGCACGCTCATGATGGTCGAGCAGGCGCCGTCGCCGGCGGCGATCTCTTCCAGGGCCATGGCGTAGGCCAGGTAACCGGTGTCGCAACCGCCCCACTGCTCCGGCACCAGCATGCCGAAGAAGCCCAGTTCGGCCATTTCGCCGATGGCTTCTTTCGGGAAGCGATGCTCGCGGTCCCACTCGGCGGCGAACGGTTTCAGCCGTTCCTCGGCAAACTGCCGGGCCATGTCGCGGATTTGTTGTTGGTCATCGTTGGGAATCATGGCAAATCCTTAACTCGGGTTCAGACGCACTCGACGGCCATCGCCGTGGCTTCGCCGCCGCCGATGCAGATCGCCGCGACGCCGCGTTTCAGGCCTTTCTGGCGCAGGGCCGAGAGCAAGGTCACCAGAATCCGCGCGCCGGAGGCACCGATCGGATGGCCCAGGGCGCAGGCGCCGCCGTGGATGTTGAGTTTGTCGTGGGGGATTTCCAGATGGGTCATCGCCGCCATGCCGACCACGGCGAAGGCTTCGTTGACTTCGAACAGATCGACCTGATCCAGCGACCAGCCGGTTTTCTTCATCAGCTTCTTGATCGCGCCAATCGGTGCCACCGGGAACAGGCCCGGGGTGTCAGCGAAAGCTGCGTGGCCGTGAATCACCGCCAGCGGTTTCAGCCCCTGTTTCTGCGCTTGCGACTGACGCATCAGCACCAGTGCAGCGGCGCCGTCAGAGATCGAGCTGGAGTTGGCCGCGGTCACGGTGCCGCCCTCGCGGAACGCCGGTTTCAGCGAGGCAATCTTGTCCAGTTTGGCTTTCGGTGGCTGCTCGTCATTGCTGATCACCACTTGTTCCTTGCCGACCGTGACGGTCAGCGGGACGATCTCGGCCTTGAAGCTGCCGTCCTTGATCGCTTGCTGGGCGCGGGTGGTCGAGGCGATGGCGAAGGCGTCCTGAGCCTCGCGGCTGAAATCGTTGGTTTCGGCGCAGTCCTCGGCGAAGGTGCCCATCAGGCGGCCCTTGTCGTAGGCGTCTTCGAGGCCGTCGAGGAACATCGAATCGAGCACCCGGCCGTGGCCCATGCGGTAACCGGCACGGGCCCGGTCCAGCAGGTATGGCGCGTTGGACATGCTTTCCATGCCGCCGGCGATCACCACATCGGCGCTGCCGGCCAGCAGCATGTCGTGGGCCAGAATGGCGGTTTCCATGCCCGAGCCACACATTTTGTTGACGGTGGTGCAACGGGTGGATTTATCCAGCCCGGCGCCCAGCGCAGCCTGACGGGCAGGCGCCTGACCGAGACCGGCCGGCAGTACGCAGCCGAACAGCACTTCATCGACCGCGTCGGCGGCAATACCCGCGCGCTCAACCGCAGCCTTGATTGCAGCGGCGCCCAGTTGCGGCGCGGTCAGGCTTTTCAGTTCGCCCTGGAAACCGCCCATCGGGGTGCGGACAGCGCTGACGATGACAATCGGATCGTTGGAAATGGTCATGGAAAATCCTCCTTACTTGGCGGCCATGCGCAAGGCACCGTCGAGACGGATCACCTCGCCGTTGAGCATGCTGTTTTCAATGATATGCCGCACCAGCGCAGCGTACTCGGCAGGTTTGCCCAAGCGCGGCGGGAACGGCACGCCGGCGGCCAGCGAGTCACGCACTTCCGGGGTCATGCCGGCCATCATCGGGGTCTCGAAAATGCCCGGAGCAATGGTCATCACGCGGATACCGAAGCGCGCCAGCTCGCGGGCGGCAGGCAGGGTCAGGCTGGCGATGGCGCCTTTGGACGCGGAATACGCGGCCTGACCGATCTGGCCATCGAACGCCGCGACGGAGGCGGTGTTGATGATCACACCGCGCTCACCATCGGCGTTGGCTTCGCTTTCGGCAATCGCTGCCGCCGCCAGGCGCAGCATATTGAAGCTGCCGATCAGGTTGACGTTGATCACCTGAGCGAAGCTGGACAAGGCATGCGGGCCGTTCTTGCCGAGGATCTTTTCGCCACGGACGATGCCGGCGCAGTTCACCAGACCATTCAGGCTGCCGAAGGCTTTAACGGTCGCCTGCACGGCGGCTTCGGCGGCGGCTTCGTTGCTGATGTCGGCCACCACGCTTTGCGCGCCGAGGCGCTGGGCCTGGGCGGCAACGGCGTCGGCGTTCATGTCCACCAGCATCACTTTGGCGCCGGCGTTGACCAGCAATTCAGCGGTGGCGGCACCCAGGCCGGATGCGCCGCCGGTGACGATAAAAACCTTGTTCTCGATCTGCATGACAGTTTCCTTGGATTCAAGCTGAAACGTTGTGCGCCGCAGCCTCTTGAGCCTTGGCGATTTCCTGATTGCGCAAGATAAAGCGCTGCAATTTGCCGCTCGGGGTTTTCGGCAACTCGCTGACAAATTCGATTTCACGGGGGTACGAATGCGCGGCCAGACGTTTGCGCACGTGTTGGCGCAGTTCTTCGGCCAACGCCGGTTCGGCGCGGTATTGCGGGTTGAGCACGACAAAGGCTTTGACCAGTTCAGTGCGCTCCGGATCGGGTTTGCCGACCACTGCGGCTTCCACCACGGCCGGGTGTTCGATCAGTGCGCTTTCCACGTCGAACGGGCCGACCCGGTAGCCGGACGTGGTAATCACATCATCGCTGCGACCGACGAAGCTGATGCTGCCGTCCGGGTTCCACTCGACGGTGTCGCCGCTCAGGTAGTAATCGCCGACGAAGGCCTTGGTCGGTACGCCTTCGTAACCGGCGAACCAGCACATCGGCGACTGTGTGCGGTCGATGGCGAGAATGCCGGGCTGGCCGACGCCGAGCTCGTTATTCTGTTCGTCGAGCACCACGATGCGATGGCCCGGCGAGGCGAAACCGGCGGCGCCAACGTGGATCGGGTGTTCAAGGCCGTGATGGTTGCACAGCACCATGCCCAGCTCGGTCTGGCCGTAGTGGTCGTGAATGACCACGCCGAGATTGTCGGCGAACCAGCGAATCACTTCCGGGTTCAGCGGCTCGCCGGCGCTGCTGACGATGCGCAGCTTGCCCTTGATCGATTTGGCGAACTCGTCGCCGCCGGCAATCAGCAGACGATACGCGGTGGGCGAACCGGTGAGGTTGGTGATGCCGTACTTGTTGATCACCCGGCAAGTGCTTTCGAGGGTGAACGGGCCATCGTAGAACGTGATCGGATGGCCCATCGACAACGGGCCGGTCACGCCGAAATAGATGCCGTAGGCCCAGCCCGGATCAGCGACGTTCCAGAACGCATCTTCCGGGCGCAGATCCACGGCATCGCGGGTGTAGCTCTGGAACGCGACGATCGCCTTGAGCGGCACCGACAGCGCTTTCGACGGGCCAGTGGTGCCCGAGGTGAACATCAGCAGGAACGGGTCTTCGCCGGTCAGCATGACCGGTTCGCAGACATTGGAATGGTTGGCCAGCTCGGCCCAGAAACTGAAATCGCCACGGACGATGCCCTGACCTTTCGGACCGCCGACGGTGACCAGCGTCGGGCAGTCGGCGACTTCGGCGAGTTTCGGCCGGTTGACCGCATCGGTGACCACGACTTTGGCACCGGAACTGTTCAGGCGATGCTCAAGGGCTTTAGGGCCGAATGCAGTGAACAGCGGTTGATACACCGCACCGATGCGCCAGGTGGCGAACACGGTGATCAGCAATTCGATATTGCGCGGCAGCAGGCCGGCGACCTTGTCACCCTTCTGCACGCCCTGAGCCAGAAGGAAATTGGCGAACCGCGCGGCTTTGTCCTGCAGATCGCTGAACGTGTACGTCGCACTGGCGCCATCGCGGCCTTCCCAGAACAGCGCGATGCGCCCCGGCAGCGCGTGGCGGTCACAACATTCGACGCAGGCGTTGAGCGCCTCGAGCGTGCCGCTCAGTGCGGCGTCCACGGTGTGCTGATAATCAAACTGTGCGGTGGCAGACAAGTAATCGCGCATTGCCAGAATCCCTCTGTTCTTATTAGGTTGGGGAACCGTAAACAACAGAGGAATACTCGCGCCGCACGCCGACTGCGGCAATGGTCAAAGCCCTCAAAGTGGATGACTGGTTTGGCCAAGAATCCGGTTGCAACTGATCGTTCCCACGCTCTGCGTGGGAATGCAGCCCAGGACGCTCCGCGTCCCCTCCAGAGCTGGAACGCGGAGCGTCCCTTGAGGCATTCCCACGCAGAGCGTGGGAACGAGAATCAACGGTGGGAGGTGTGGGTCAGACCGCTTCGTTGAGAATCAAGCTGCGATAGTGCCCAGGATTGGTCCCCGACCACTTGCGAAACGCCTTGTAGAACGAACTCGCATCGGCAAACCCCAACCGCGTGGCGATCTCGGCAAAACTGATCGAAGGCTCCGCCAGCCAGGTGATTGCCAGCTCCTTGCGCACGCTGTCCTTGAGGCCCTGATAGGTCTGCCCTTCTTCCGCCAATCGCCGGCGCAGGGTCGAGGCCGACATGCACAGTTGCTGGGCAAGCGCATCGGTTTCCGGCCAGTGTTCGGCGGCCAGCTGCCGCAGATCCTGCTTGATCCGGCTCGCAAGGCTTTCCGGGTCGCGGTACTTGACCAGAATGTTGGCCGGGGCGTGGGCCAGGAAGCGCTTCAACTCCTCAGGACTGCGCTTGATCGGCAGATCCAGCACCTCGGCGGCGAAGATCATCCGCGTGCGTTGCCGGTCGAAGCGCAGGTTTTCCGAGAACATCACCCGATAGTCATCGCAGAAATCCGGCGCCGGGCAGCGCAGTTCGATAGCCAGGATCGGAATCCGCCGCCCCGCCAGCCAGCACGCCACGCCGTGGACGATCATCCAGTAAGTGAAATAGGTGAAGGCGCGGCGCGGTTGCGGGTCGTCTTCCAGCAGCACGATTTCCGCCAGGCTTTGCTGGCGCACCAGTTGCGCCGGCATGCGTTCGAGCATCAGCGACAGGAAATTCAAACCCGCGCCAAGCCCTGCGGCCAGATTCGGCTGGGCCATGGCACTGCGGCAAAGAAATTCCAGGCTGCCGGATTTCAGCTTGCGCGGGTCCATGCCAAAAAACTCATCATCGCCGCGCCGCGCCAACAGGCGCCATAACCGCGCGTACTGGCTGGCCGGCACACGCGCGTCGGTGGGCAGCAGCGCCGGATCGATCCCGACCTTGTTCAAGACTTCTTCCGTGGCCACGCCCGGGGCACAACTTTGCAGCAGTGCTTCGCGCACCAGTTGAATGGCGATGGTGTCTTTTTCCGACATGGAACGCGCGCAATCCTGGTTGTTGTTCGAGTGGCGGGCATCTTAGCGCAGCTGGCCGGACGTCGTGGATGTTCAGACTCGTTCAGCTGAGGTTCAGGTAAATGTCAATGAATGCCATGTGAGAATGACTTTCATTATGTTACAACTTGTAACCTCATTTCGTTACACAGTGATCGTCGAATGCTCGTTCCCTTTTTGATCATGTTGCGCGAAGGCATCGAAGCCGCGCTGATCGTTGGCATCATCGCCAGCTACCTGCAACAGACCGGCCGTGGCCAGTGGATGCCGGCGGTGTGGATCGGGGTGTTTCTCGCTGCTGCACTAGCGTTGCTGGTCGGTGGCGGCCTGGAACTGGTCAGTGCCGAATTCCCGCAAAAACAGCAGGAACTGTTCGAAGGCGTGGTCGGGCTGGTGGCCGTGGGCATTCTCAGTTCGATGGTGTTCTGGATGCGCAAGGTGGCGCGTTCGATCAAGCATTCGCTGCAAGCCTCTCTCGATCACGCACTGACTGCTTCGAAACATCAGGTCATCGCCCTGATCGCCATGGTGTTCTTTGCCGTGGCCCGGGAAGGTCTGGAAACCGTGTTTTTCCTGCTGGCCGTGTTTCAGCAAAGCGAAGGCCCGGCCGCGCCGATCGGCGCCCTGCTCGGCCTGATCCTCGCAATCATTGTCGGCTTCCTGATCTACAGCGGCAGCATGCGCCTGAACCTCTCGGCATTCTTCCGCTGGACCGGGCTGTTCATCCTCGTGGTCGCCGCCGGGATTCTCGCCAACTCGGTGCAGGCGCTGCATGAAGCCGGGGTCTGGAATCACCTGCAAACCGTGCTTTTCGACTTCAGCGCGACGCTGCCGATGGACGGCCCGCTGGGCTCGGTGCTGGCCGGCATGTTCGGTTATCAGGATGCGCCTACCGTCAGCACCCTCGGCGCATACCTGATTTACCTGGTGGTGGCGCTGGTGATGTTTTTCATGCCGGCGCCCAAGCCTGCCGCCCAATCGTCTTCCGTTTCCAGCCAATAAGGGCCTTCATGTCAAAGCCTGATATTCCTCAGAACTCGCCTCCCCGCGCCTTGCGCTGGGCGGTGGCCGGTTCGGTGGTCGTGATGATCGCCGCCGGTGGCCTGTTCTACTACGCCTCGAAAATGGCCGCCGCCAAACGTCAGCTCAACCGTGACGAAGTGGTGGTCAATATTCATCCCCACAGTTGCGAACCGAACGCCCTGACGGTGCCGGCCGGCCGCGCCAGTTTCCGCATCGTCAACCGCTCCGACCGGGCGGTGGAATGGGAAATCCTCGACGGCGTGCTGGTGATCGAAGAGCGCGAGAACATTGCGCCGGGCCTGAGCCAGGTGATCAACGCCAACCTGCAACCCGGCGACTACGCCATCACTTGCGGTCTGTTGAGCAACCCGCGCGGCACCCTGCACGTGACACCGACCGCCGCGTCGGATGCCGCCGCCAAGGCCAAGCCGCCGATGGTTGCCTTCGTCGGGCCGTTGTCGGAGTTCCGCGTGTACCTGGCCAGCCAGGGCAGCGCGTTGATCAAAGCGGTGACGGCGCTGAATCAAGCCATCGACAGCGGCGATCTGGCCCAGGCTCAGGCGCTGTATTTGCCGGCCCGCGCCGCCTATCAGCGTCTGGCCCCCGCCGCTCAACGCCTGGCCGAACTGGACAACAGCATCAACGCCCGCGCCGATTACTTCGAGAAACGCGAGCAGGATCCAGCCTTCGTCGGTTTCCATCGCCTTGAATACGCGCTGTTCCAGCAACGCAAACTCGACGGCCTGACGCCCATTGCCCAAGGCCTGCTCGACAACGTCACTACGTTGAAACAACAGCTGCTGGCCCAGTCGCTGCCGCCGGAGCAACTGGTGGAAATCGTCGTGCGCAACCTCAACACCCTCGCCGACGTGCGCGCCGCCAGCGGCGAAGAGGAGCGTTACAGCCACAGCGATCTCAACGGCTTCACGGCCAATCAGGAAACCGCGCACAAAGTCGTCGAACTGTTGCGCCCGCTGCTGAGCAAATCCGCCGCTGACCTGCTGCCGAAAATCGACAGCGCGATGGCTGATTTCGATACCACGCTGAACGGTTTCAAGGTCAAGGACGGCTACGCCAGTTACGACACCGTCAACGGTGAGCAACGCAAGCAGATCGCCGACAAGGCCAAGGCCCTGGCCGAGGCCCTCGACGCCATTGATCCCGCCCTCGGCCTCTCCGGCCTGTAAGCAGAAGACGAATACCGATGAACGATTCCGAACACTTCAACCTGCAACGTCGCCGCGTATTGATGGGGATGGGCGCCGCCGGTGTCGCACTGGCCGGCACGGCGTTGAGCTGCCCGGCAATGGCCGCCGCGCCTGCGCAAGTCACCGAAGCGCCGAGCAGCGACAAGACCCAGGATCACCACGACTTTCATGGCGTACACCAGAGCGGCATCGTCACCCCGCGCCCGGCGTCTGGCATGCTGGTGTCGTTCGATGTGCTGGCCAGCGACCGTGAAGACCTGGAGCGGCTGTTCCGTACCCTCAACGAGCGCATCGCGTTCCTGATGAAGGGCGGCCCGGTGGCGCAGATCGATCCGAAGTTGCCACCGCCGGATTCCGGCATCCTCGGCCCGGTGGTGACACCAGACAACCTGACCATCACCGTGTCTGTCGGCGAATCATTGTTCGATGAGCGCTTTGGTCTTGCGTCCGCCAAACCCAAGCGTCTGGTGCGCATGGTCGGCTTCCCCAACGATGCGCTGGAGGCCGATTGCTGCCACGGCGACCTGAGCCTGCAGTTCTGCTCCAACACCGCCGACACCAACATCCACGCCCTGCGCGACATCGTGAAGAACCTGCCGGATCTGCTGCTGGTGCGCTGGAAACAGGAAGGCAGCGTGCCGCCGCAAGCACCGGCCAAGCCCGCTATGCCGGCGCAATCAGCACGTAACTTCCTCGGTTTCCGCGACGGTTCGGCCAACCCGGATTCCAACGACGGCAAAGCCATGGATCGCATCGTCTGGGTGCAACCGGGCAGCGACGAACCGGCCTGGGCGGCCCACGGCAGTTATCAGGCGGTGCGGATCATCCGCAACTTCGTCGAACGCTGGGACCGCACGCCGTTGCAGGAACAGGAAAGCATCATCGGCCGAGTGAAAACCACCGGCGCGCCGATGGGCGCCAGCCATGAAACCGAAGTGCCGGATTACAGCAAGGACCCGCAAGGCAAGCTGACCAAGCTAGACGCGCACATCCGCCTGGCCAACCCGCGCACCGCCGCGAGCCAGGCCAACCTGATCCTGCGCCGGCCGTTCAACTACTCCAACGGCGTGAACAAGAACGGCCAGCTCGACATGGGCCTGCTGTTCATCTGTTACCAGGCCGACCTGGAAAAAGGCTTCATCACCGTGCAGACCCGCCTCAATGGCGAGCCGCTGGAGGAATACCTCAAGCCTGTCGGAGGCGGTTACTTCTTCACTCTGCCGGGTGTCACGGGCGACAAGGACTTCATCGGTCGCTCGCTGCTCGACGCTACTCAACCAAAAACAACTGCATAGCATTCAACAGGAGCGCCCCCATGAAAAAGACGCCACTCGCGTTATTGCTGACCCTTGGTTTGCTCAACATCCCGCTGTCGGCGTTCGCCGCGACCGCGCCACTGGACCTGGTGGGGCCGGTGTCGGACTACAAAATCTATGTCACCGAACAACTGGATGAACTGGCCAGCCACACCCAGCAGTTCACCGACGCCGTGAAGAAAGGCGACCTGACCACCGCGCAAAAGCTCTACGCGCCAACCCGCGTCTACTACGAGTCGATCGAGCCGATTGCCGAGTTGTTCAGTGACCTCGACGCCTCCATCGACTCCCGCGTCGACGACCACGAGAAAGGCGTGAAAGCCGAAGACTTCACCGGTTTCCACCGCATCGAATACTCGTTGTTCTCGGAAAAGAGCACCAAGGATCTGGATGCCCTGGCCGATGGCCTGAACAAGGACGTGAAGGACCTGCAAACCCGCGTCGCCGGTCTGACCTTCCCGCCGGAAAAAGTCGTCGGTGGCGCCGCTGCGCTGCTCGAAGAAGTCGCTGCGACCAAGATTTCCGGTGAAGAAGACCGTTACAGCCACACCGACTTGTACGACTTCCAGGGCAACATCGACGGCGCGAAAAAAATCGTCGACCTGTTCCGTCCGCAGATCGAGAAGCAGGACAAGGCCTTCGTCGCCAAAGTCGACAAGAACTTCGCCACCGTGGACAAGATCCTGGCCAAGTACAGGACCAAGGACGGTGGTTTCGAGACCTATGACAAAGTGAAGGACAACGACCGCAAGGCGCTGGTGGGCCCGGTCAATACCCTGGCCGAAGACCTGTCGACCTTGCGTGGCAAGCTCGGTCTGAACTGAGACTTGTAGCGCCTGTTCTACCCCTTTCGCGAGCAAGCTCGCTCCCACACCAGGTCTTTGTTGAACACAGAAATTGTGCTCAGCGAAGATCCAATGTGGGAGCGAGCTTGCTCGCGAAGGCATTTCTAGCGGCGCTGAAAATTCTGTGCCTTACAGAATGCGATAGAGCAACCGCTCGACCCGCACCCGGCTCACGCGCTTGAGGAACTTGGCGACCCCGGCCGGGTAATCCGGCAAGGCTTCCAGATCCTGGAAACGTGCGATCCGCGTGGTGTGTTCGAAGATGTTTTCCAGCTCCAGCCGGCGCGGTTCCAACCACTCGCCTTTCGGGTCATCGATCAGCAAGGCGTTTTCCAGATCGAGACGGAACGCCCGCGGGTTGAGGTTGTTGCCGGTCAGCAATGTGTAGCGCTGGTCGATCCACATGCCCTTGAGGTGATAGCTGTTGTCGCCTTCACGCCACAGGTGCAGGTTCAACTGGCCGCTGTCGATGTTGCGCTGATGCCGCTTGGCGAAACGGCGCAGGCTGATCTCGTACAAATACGGCAGCGCGGCAATCACCTTGAACGGCTCGCTCGGCGGGATGTAGAAGTCGTTGGCGGTCTTGTCGCCGACCACGATGTCGATCTTCACGCCGCGCGCCAGCGCCCGGTTGATCTCGCGGATCACCCCCAGCGGCAGGTTGAAGTACGGCGTGCAGATGGTCAGTTGCTTCTGCGCGCTGGCGATCAGCTCCAGAATCACCCGGTTCAGCGGGTTGTTCTTGCCCACACCCAGCAACGGGCTGACCGACAGGCCGGTATGCGCCGTGCTGCCGGCACTGGTGTCGTACGCCGCATATTTGAGACGGCTGCGCAGATCGCCGATGTCGTTGCGCAAGCTGCGAGTGGTCGGCAGGTTCGGCAGGTCGAGGCGGTGCACCGCTTTCGATTCGATCAGGCCGTGCTTGACCAGATGGTGCATCGAGTCCGCCAGTTCGCGGCTTTGCAGCACGTGATAACGGTCGAAACGGTACTTGTCGAATTTGTGCAGGTAAACGTTGTTCAGACTCGCACCGCTGTAGACCACGCAATCGTCGATCACGAAGCCTTTGAGGTGCAGCACGCCGAACAGCTCGCGGGTCTGCACCGGCACGCCATAGATCGGCACCTCGCTCTGGTGGGTGCGGGTCATTTCCTGATACCACGCCGAGTTGCCCGGCTGTTTGCCGGCGCCGATCAAGCCGCGTTGGGCCCGCAGCCAGTCGACGACCACCGCGATCTCGAGCTCTGGGCGCTTGAGTTTGGCGGCGTGCAAGGCATCAAGGATTTCCTGGCCGGCTTCGTCGTTTTGCAGATAGAGCGCGACGAGGTAGATGCGCTGGGTCGCCTGGGCGATTTTCTCCAGCAGGCAACGGCGGAAATCGGCGGCGGCGGGCAGGATCGTCACGGCCTCGGCGGTCAGCGGAAAGCTGCGCAGTTTGGGCAGCAGAGAGCGTTTGAAAAGCAACGGCATAGGGCTCGCAATGGGTCGAATCCGAAGAACCCGAGAGCTTACACCATCAACTCCTTCGGGTCTTGTGAGTGTCTGTAATGACTTGACTGATCGTTGATCATTCCCACGCTCTGCGTGGGAATGCCTCAAGGGACGCTCCGCGTTCCAGCTCTGGAAGGGACGCGGAGCGTCCCGGGCTGCATTCCCACGCGGAGCGTGGGAACGATCAAAGCAAGAACAATAGAAATAACTGCTTGACCAAGGAGAACGATCGTTCTACTGTTCACCACATGAACGAAATCACAAGCAACGACACAACCCGAGACATCATTCTGGATGTCACCGAAAAGTTGATCTACAAAAGTGGCATCGCTGCCACCGGCATGGATCTTCTGGTGAAAACCGCCGGTGTCTCCAGAAAAAGTATCTACCGCTACTTCGCCAACAAGGAGGAGTTGACCGTCGCCGCCCTGCAACGCCGCGACGTACGCTGGATGCACTGGTACAGAAGCGCCGTCGATCAGGCTGAAACCCCGGCCGACCGCCTGCTCAACCTGTTTACCGTGCTCAAGGCCTGGTTCGCCTCGGAAGGCTTTCGGGGCTGTGCCTTCATCAACACCAGCGGCGAGACGGGCGATCCCGAGGATCCGGTCCGCCTGGTCGCCAAGGACCACAAACAAAAGCTGCTCGACTACCTGTGCGAGCTGTGTACCGAACATGGTGCCGAGGAACCGCAACTGTTGGCCAAGCAGTTGCTGATCCTGATTGATGGCGCCATTACCGTAGCGCTTGTGATGGGTGATCACAGTGCCGCCGATAATGCGCAATGCATGGCGCGAAAGTTATTGGAGCTGTAACGCCTTAATAAGCCTGACAAGTTGTTTAACTGTTAATAGATCCGGAGACAAACATGTCTACTGCAGCCGAAGTTCGTCCGCCATTGCCACCCTTCAACCGTGAATCGGCCATTGAAAAAGTTCGTCTGGCCGAGGATGGCTGGAACTCCCGCGACCCGCATCGCGTGTCGCAGGCCTATACCCTGGACACCAAATGGCGCAACCGCGCCGAATTCGCCAACAACCGCGAAGAAGCCAAGGCCTTCCTGACCCGCAAATGGGCCAAGGAGCTGGATTACCGCCTGATCAAGGAACTCTGGGCTTACTCCGACACCCGCATCGCCGTGCGCTACGCCTACGAGTGGCGCGACGACTCGGGCAACTGGTTCCGCTCCTACGGCAACGAAAACTGGGAATTCGACGAGCACGGCCTGATGTTCCAGCGTTACGCCTGCATCAACGACATGCCGATCAAGGAAAGCGAACGCAAGTTCCACTGGCCACTGGGCCGGCGTCCGGATGATCATCCGGGGTTGTCTGAACTGGGTCTGTAATCACGGAGCCCGCCACTCAAGATGGAAGCAAGGATGCTTCCATTTCGTGCTTTCCCCAAAACAACAAAAGCCCGTTGTTTTTATCGCAAAAGGTACTTGTGGACTGTCAGTAATGACAGTAGTGACAACTGCAAATTCATCAAATCATTGTCATGCAACGAACGTGGCCGGTTGGACGACCGCCCTCTCTTCTACCCATGACAATGAGCAACTGATATGACGCAAAATAATCTGATCCCAAACGGTGATTTCGGCACCGGTGACTTTAGTCACTGGATTCCACGAAATTACGACACGCCTATGTCTGTCGTACACCACAACGGTAACTATGTCGCACGTTTGGTCGGCGGTAGAAACCAGGGGCAGAATCTGGCAACCGAGCCCTTCCCCATTCAGCCCGGTGCATTCGCTTTGACATTCAATGTTCAGGCGCCCGAGGCTGTCCCGCTGCAAAACACCAAGGATCGACGGTTTCACATCACCGATAGCGGCAAAGCTTCCAATCCACTGGTTCACGCATTTATCGTCTACACACTTTGGGCGACCAACCGCAGCACTGGTGAAGCAGAAATCTGGTCAGGGTCGGAGTATGTCGATCCAAAAACAAGAACGATTACGCTCAATGGCATGATTCGACCAGGCTTCGAATGGTTGGACATTGTCTTCGCCATTCCCAGCAATCCCTTTGGCAACAAAGGGCCGTTCTTCATCGGCAATGTCTGGCTCTCGGTGGTGTAACAACTCCCTTAAGGCGCCGCTGGATGATTGAGGATCCCATTCGCGATGAACCAGTGTTACAGCTATGATGACCGCCCGTCCCTGCCCTGCCGAATAAGCCGATTCCATGCCTTTCGAACTCAGCGTTGACCTCACCACTCTGGCCATTCTGGCCCTTGTCGCTTTCATTGCCGGATTCATCGATGCCATTGCGGGCGGCGGCGGTCTGTTGACCACGCCCGCGTTGCTTACCGCCGGTTTGCCGCCGCATCTGGTGCTGGGTACCAACAAGCTGAGTTCGACCTTCGGTTCGGCCACCGCCAGTTTCACCTTCTACCGCCGCAAGCTGTTCCACCCCAAACAATGGATGCACGCGATTGTCGGCACGCTGGTCGGTGCGCTGACCGGCGCCATCGTCGCCCATTACCTGCCCGCCGAATGGTTGAACAAGATGCTGCCGGTGATCGTCTTCGCCTGCGGCCTGTACCTGTTGTTTGGCGGTACGCCGAAAGCGCCGCTGGACAGCGACGCACCGATCAAGAAGAAGTGGCAATCGACCCAAGGCTTCAGCCTCGGTTTCTACGACGGCGTGGCCGGCCCCGGCACGGGCGCGTTCTGGACCGTCAGCAGTCTGTTGCTCTACCCGATCGATCTGGTCAAGGCCAGCGGCGTGGCGCGCAGCATGAACTTCGTCAGCAACATTGCGGCGCTGTCGGTGTTCATGTTTTCCGGGCAGGTGGACTGGATCATCGGCCTGAGCATGGGCCTGTCGGTGATGGTCGGCGCATTCTTCGGGGCGCGCACCGCGATCAGCGGCGGCGCCAAGTTCATTCGTCCGGTGTTCATCACCGTGGTGCTGGGGTTGACCGTGCGTCTAGCCTGGCAGCACTGGTTCAGCGTGGCCTAAGCGCCGCGCCACATAGACGTCGATCAGGTAGCGTGCAATCGATTTGGACGCCGGCAACGGCGGCAGATCGTGCACGTTGAACCACTGGGCGTCCTCGATCTCGTCTTCCTGGCAGACAATCTCGCCACCGGCGTATTCGGCATGGAAGCCGAGCATCATCGAATGCGGAAACGGCCAGCACTGGCTGCCCATGTACTGGATGTTCTTCACTTCGATGCTGACTTCTTCGCGCACCTCTCGGATCAGGCAATCCTCAGCCGATTCCCCAGGCTCGGCAAACCCCGCCAGCGTGCTGTAGACCCCGGTGACGAAACGCGGTGAACGCGCCAGCAGCACTTCATCGCCACGGGTCACCAGCACGATCATGCTCGGCGAAATTCGCGGATAGCTGCGCAGATCGCACGGTTGGCAATACATCGCCCGCTCCCGTGGCACCTGGATCATGGCCTGACCGCAATTGCCGCAGAAACGGTGTTCGCGCGCCCATGTCCCGATTTGCGCGGCGTAGCCCAGCACCTTGTAGATCGTATGATCGCCGTCGAGCATGAACGCCCGCAGGCCTTTCCAGTTGCAACCCGGCACCTCGCTGGTGCTGCGCAGTTCCAGCAGATACACCGGTTCGCCATCGAGATGACCGATACCGTGCTCGGCAAGGATCGACAATTCCTGACGCTTGAGCCATTCCCGAGGGAACAGCGCGCCGTTGTCATCGAACAGGAAACCCTCGGGGCTGCGCGCCACGGCCCAGCCGCCGGGTTGATCGGTGTCCAGTACTGCAGTGGTCCAGCGAGATGTCATGGTTTCTCAATCCAGAAATTCGGGTTTCTGTTTGCTCATATGGGCGGCCATGGCCACGCGCAAATCGTTGGATTGCAGCATGGCAGCGTTCCAGGTGGCAACGTACTCGAGACCGTCGTCGATGCGATGGTCGCGCATGTAGCTGATCATTTCCTTGGTGCCGGTGACCGCGATCGGCGACTTGCCGGCGATGTCCCGGGCAATGTCCATCACGCCTTCGATCAGACCGTCCTTGTCGCTGTAGACGCGATTGACCAGACCGATGCTGCGCGCTTCTTCGGCGCCAAACGTGCGACCGGTGTAAGCCAGCTCACGCAGCATGCCGTCACCAATGATCCGTGGCAACCGTTGCAGGGTGCCAACGTCCGCCGCCATGCCGATGTCGATTTCCTTGATCGAGAATTGCGCGTCCTCGGCGGCGTAGCGCATGTCGCAGGCGGCGATCAGGTCGATGGCGCCGCCCAGGCAGTAACCCTGGATCGCCGCGAGTACCGGTTTGCGGCAATTGTCGACCGCATTGAAGGATGCCTGCAGGGTCAGGATCTTCTTGCGCAACAGGCGTGCATTGCGCCCGACATCCTTGCCCAGCTCATTGGCCACGCCGGCCAGCATCATCAGGTCGATGCCCGAGGAAAAGTGTTTGCCGGCGCCGCTGAGCACCACCACCCGCACTTCGTCGGTGTCGTCGATCCACTGGAACACTTCGACAATTTCGCTCCAGAACGCGGCGTTCATCGAGTTGATCTTTTCCGGACGATTGATCTGCACATGGGCGATGTTGTCGGCCAGTTCGACGCTGAAGGCGGTGTATTGAGTCATGGCAGAAATCCTTTACCGGGCTGGAAATGAGGCCCGAACTATAACAAGGCATCAGCACGGCGGTTCGGCCAAATGCGGGACTCTAGCCGTTCTTCACTGCAACGAAGGCCGCCGTCTCATAGGGCACTGTTACCACGTCCCTGCCCCGCAGCAGCGGCTCGCCGGCAATCAGCTCTGCTATCTGCTCGTCAATCCTCGCGCGCTGCTGGTCGCTCAGTGCAGCAATGAAACTGGTGGAACGCACCCGGTTGAAAATCACATCTTCCGGCGAGCCGGTATGGCCATGCTGAAAGTGCTGGGCTTGCAAGGGCCCGAACGCCGTATGGGGAAAGGTCTTGCGCCATTCGCCGGTGTAGAAGCGCGGCGTGTCGCCCTCCAGCGCATTGACGATGGCGTCCAGCTTGGGCACCCAGTCGACCCGGATGTCGCGCAGGTTCCAGATCAAACCCAGTTTGCCGCCCGGTTTGAGGACCCGGGCGATTTCATCCAGCGCCTCGGTACTGGCAAACCAGTGAAAGGCCTGCGCGCAGACCACCGCATCCACCGAGGCATCGGGCAGCGGCAAATCCGTTGCCGTACCGCTGACAGCCAGCACCTGCGGCCACGCCAGTGACAGTTTTTCCAGCATCTGCGCCACCGGTTCGACGGCGATTACCTGGGCACCGGTCGCCACCAGCCGTCCGGTGAATTTGCCGGTGCCGGCGCCGAGGTCGATAACGGTCTTGTGGCCATCAAGGCCCAGTGTGCCCATCAGCCATTCACTGACGGCCGGCGGATAGTCGGGCCGGCCTTTGACGTAGGTGTCGGCGGCGGTTTTGTAGCCGCTGGCGGCCGAGTGGTGAACCTGATCTTTCATGGCCAAACTCCCATGGTAGAACTGCAGATCGACAACGAATGCTGACGAGCATAACGCCGGAAAAAGGGCTTTCCTTTAACAAAGCCTGACAAAGCAATGAATAAATTTTCACCTTGCGGTGTTCAAAGTAAAACATGCCTCTCTGTGGAGCCTTGCCCATGACTATCCGTTCCGTTATGTTCGCCGCCCCGTTGCTGGTGGCCGCCGTTTTCGCGAGCCCCCTCGCCTTCGCCAATGGCGATGAAGAGGCGCCGGTGCAGAAACCCAACTGCCCCAAAGGCCAAGTGTTCGATACCAAAACCCAGAAGTGCGTGATGCAGACCAGCCGTCTGGTGCCCGACGCCGACCGGACCGATTACGCCTACCGTCTGGCCAAGGCCGGACGTTATGAAGAAGCCCTGGCCCTGCTCGACACGCTGGAACAACCGAATACCGCCAAGGCCCTCAACTATCGCGGTTATGCCACACGAAAACTGGGGCGCACCGACGAAGGCATCGGTTATTACCTGCAATCGGTCAAGCTTGATCCGCAGTACGCGCAAGTCCGCGAATACCTGGGCGAAGCCTATGTGATCAAGGGCCGCGTCGATCTGGCGCAGGAGCAGTTGCAGCACATCCAGAAGATTTGCGGCACGACCTGCGAGGAATACCGGGACCTGGCCGAAGCCATCAACGACTCATCGAAAACCTGACACGACACGCGGAGGCGAACATTTTCAGCGATCAGGCCTTCAGAGCCGAACTCGGGCAACACTTGGCACGCCTGTGGCGTTACGGCTTGCTGCTGTCGCGCAACCGGCACGTGGCCGAGGATCTGGTGCAAGCCACCTGCGTGCGGGCGCTCGAGCGTTCGGGCCAGTACGTAGCCGGCACGCGCATGGACCGCTGGCTGCTGAGCATTCTGCATTCGATCTGGCTTAACGAAGTGCGCGCCCGCCGGGTGCGCCAGGGTCAGGGCGTAGTGGACACCGACAGCCAACTGGCATTCGACGGCGAATACGCCGTGCAGACCCACGTCATGGCAGCGCAGATAATCCGCCGGGTCGATGCGCTGCCGGAAACCCAGCGCGAAACGGTATATCTGGCCTACGTTGAAGGCCTGTCCTACCGCGAAGTCGCCGAGATCCTGCAAGTACCGATCGGCACGGTCATGAGTCGCCTGGCCACCGCGCGCCTGAAACTGGCCGAATACCCGCCGTTGCAAGCGGTACCGAACAGCCCCGCAGGAGACCGGCAATGAATACGCCTTCCGACGAGCAACTGGTGGCGTATCTGGACGATGAACTGGACCGGGAACAGCGCAGCCACCTCGACAGCCTCATTGCCGACGATCCGTTGCTGAGTTTGCGGGTGCAATGGCTGAGCCGCAGCAGCCTGCCATTCAAGGCTGCCTACGACGAACTGGCGCAACAGGCGCCGCTTGATCGCCTGCAGGCCCGACTCGACGCCGCGCCGTTACCGCAAAAACCCGGTTTCAGCCGGCGCTGGTTCATCGGCGCCGCAGCAGCGGGCGTGGCGCTCGCAGGTGTCGCGGCGGACCGCTTGTTTCTGGCCTGGCAGACACAGCAATCGCACAACTGGCGCGAGCTGGTGGGTGATTACATGGCGCTGTATGTGCCGCAGACCCTCGAACATCTGCCCACTGATGAAGCCTCGCAACTGGCGCAGTTGCGAACCGTCGATGCGCGGCTGGGCGTAAGCCTGTCGCCGGCGAAACTGAAACTGCCCGGCGCGCAGTTCAAACGCGCGCAGCTCCTTGAATACGACGGCGTACCCATCGCCCAGATGACCTGGCTCGACGCCACCCACGGCCCGCTGGCGCTGTGCGTCACGCGCACCAACAGCGGCAGCCAGCCGCTGGCCCATGAACGTCGGCACGCAATGAACGTGGTGTACTGGACCGAACGCGAACACGCCTGGATGCTGATCGGCCATCACCCGGCTTCCGAACTGGAAGACATGGCGAAAATGTTTAAGACCCGGCTCAACGGTTAAAGATTTTTTTCACTATGCTGCCCGGGTGAGTTTCCAAGAAGGATGGATTTATGCCGATTTCGCCACGCACAGCCCTGCTGGTCATCGACGTGCAGAACGACTTCATTCCCGGTGGCCAGTTGGCCGTGCCCGAAGGTGATTTGATCGTGCCGCTGATCAACCGGCTCGCCGGGCAGTTCAAGCAAGTGGTCATTTCCCAGGACTGGCACCCGGCCGGACATGCTTCGTTTGCCTCCAGTCATCCCGGCCGCCAACCCTATGACCTGATTCAACTGCCGTATGGCGAGCAGACGCTGTGGCCGGATCACTGCATTCAGGGCTCACGCGGTGCCGAGTTTCATTCGGGACTCGACCTGCCCCACGCGCAGTTGATCATCCGCAAGGGTTGCAACCCGGACATCGACAGCTATTCGGCGTTTCTGGAAGCGGATCGCGTAACGACCACGGGTCTGGCCGGTTATCTGAAGGAGCGCGGCATCGACACGGTGTACATGGTCGGCCTAGCGCTGGATTTCTGCGTGATGTTCTCTGCGCTGGACGCACGGGCGGCGGGGTTTAACACCTTTGTAGTGCTGGATGCGTGCCGGGCCATTGATTTGAATGGCTCGCGGGCGACGGCGATCGAGCGGATGCAGGTAGCCGGGGTCGGATTGATCCAGTCGACTGAACTGCTTTGACCGACTTGCTGATCGTTCCCACGCTCCGCGTGGGAATGCATACGGTGACGCTCTGCGTCACAAAGGACGCGGAGCGTCCTAGGCGGCATTCCCACGCAGAGCGGGGGAACGATCAGCGCTCTGGGTGGGAACTCAGCGATCATCAGGTCGGGGTTGGCAGCCAGAGCCTGAACCGCGCCCCGCCCAACGGCGAGCCTTCCACCGTCAGCGTCCCGCCCTGCGCCTCGAGCGCCCGACGGCTGATCGCCAGCCCCAGGCCAAAGCCGCCGGTCGCCCGATCGCGGCTGCGATCCAGGCGATAGAACGGCTCGAAAATCCGCTCCCGCTCGTCTTCCGGAATGCCGATCCCGTCGTCATCCACCCAGATCTCGCACCCCTTCGGGCACACTTGCACGCCAATCTGAATGCGTTTTTCGCAGTAGCGCATGGCGTTGCGCAGCAGGTTCTGAATCGCCCGGGCCGTCAGGCGCGGGTCGAGAGAGAAGCGTTCCAGCTGATTGTGCAGCAGCACATCGATGACGATTTCCGGGGATTCCAGTTCTTCGTCGACGCTGCCCAGAATGCTGTCAATGAATTCGTCCAGCGACACTTCGACCTGCTCCGGCAACTTAGCCGGATTCTGCAGGCGGCTGTAGGACAGCAGCTCCAGCACCAATTCATCCAGTTCACGAATGTGCGCGACCAACCCTTGCAGGCGTTCGCGGCTGGCTTGCGGCAAGTCATCGGACAGCGCCAGCGCCAGGCCGAAGTCCAGGCGGGTCAGCGGCGTGCGCAGTTCGTGGGACACCGCGTTGAGCAGATCCCGCTGCTGGTTGAGCAGGTTTTCGATGTCGCCGGCCATGGTGTCGAACACGTGGGCCAGACTGCCGATGTTCGAATTCGGGCCAATCTGCGTACGTTCGCTCAAATGGCCCTTGCCGAAGCGTTCGGCCGTGCCCTTGAGGCGTTCCAGATCGCGCCAGTGCGGGCGAAACCAGAGCAACAGGCACGCCAGCAGACTCGCGCCGATCAGTACGTTGATGCTCCAGTACAACAGGTTCACGTCCATCGGATCCGGCGGCACCACCATCTGCACCGCCATTTCTTCGTTCAGCGGCGTGACCGCCAGCGTCCGCCAGCCCCAGTCACCGATGCGCACCACGTTTTCCCCGCGACGCAGGCGCTCTTGTTCAATCGGGGTGAAGTCGGCGTTATCGATACGGGCGAGGACGATGTGCAGCGGCTGGAAATCCTTGTCCATCGACGCCGCAACCGCGGGCCACTGATCCTGCGGCGCAGCGCGAAACTGCTTGGTGATCAGCGACTGCAAGCCCCGGGAATAGTCGAGGTTGTAAGTCACGAAGCGGTCCCTGAACGCCATCACTACCAGATCCGGCACCAGATAGATCGCCGCGCTGTAGGAAACGATCGTCACCAGGTAGAGGCGAAACAGGATTCTGAACATCGAATCAGCATTCCCACTCGGAACGGCTGAACAGATAACCCTTGCCCCACACGGTCTTGATCTTGCGCGCCTCGCCGGCATGGTCGTCGAACTTGCGTCGCAGCTTGGAAATCGCCACGTCCACCGAACGATCGGTGCCGTTGAACTCGATGCCGCGCAGGCGTTGCAGGATCTGGTCACGACTCAGCACTTCGCCGGCATGACGGGCCAGCACCACCAACAGGTTGTACTCGCCGCTGGACAGTTCGACCGGTTGCTCGCGCCAGGTCACGGTGCGCTCCGACAGGTCAATGCACAGATTGCCCATCAGAATCCGGTCGTTGGCGGTCATCGGTTCGCCGAGGCTGCTTCGACGCAACAAAGTACGGACCCGCGCCAGCAGGACGCGCGGCTCGCAGGGTTTGGTCACGTAATCGTCGGCGCCCATTTCCAGGCCCAGCACCTGATCGTGGCTGTCGTCACGAGCGGTGAGCATCAGGATCGGCAGCGTTGCCGAATCGGCGCGCAACAGGCGACAGACCTGTAAGCCATCCAGGCCCGGCAGCATCAGGTCGAGGATCACCAGGTCCGGAGGGTTGAGCCGCGCCCGTTCGCGCACATGGTCGCCACGGCCGATCACGCTGACGGAATAGCCGTTGCGCTCGAGATAGCTGGAGATCAGTTCGGCGAGGGCGGTGTCGTCTTCGACCAGGAGGATGTTGGGCATTGATGATCCAGATATTGCAGTGGTGTTTGTCAGGACCTCTTCGCGAAAAAGCTCGCTCCCACATTGAATTTGTGTCGTTCACAAAACCTGTGGGAGCGAGCTTGCTCGCGAAAGCGGCTTAACAGTCACGAAATAATTCAAGGCGTAAAGGATATACGCCCTCACTCGTCCCCGAGCAAAACCCTTACACAATTTCACACAGCACCTACAAAGCTTCACCGCTACCCTCGGCGACTGTCCGTAGGATGCGCAGATCAATATTGGGGGTTGTACATGTCGAAGAATCTGCTGGCCGGGCTCGGCCTGATCGCATTGGCGCTGACGCTGAGTGCCTGTGATAAATCCTCGAACGCCGAGGAACAGGCACCGCCGGCCACCGTGCGGATCGAAACCCTTGAGGCGCGCCCCCTGTCGATCAGCAGCGAACTCAGCGGGCGGATTGCCGCACCACGCATCGCCGAAGTCCGTGCCCGGGTGGCTGGCGTCGTGCTGCAACGCACCTTCCGCGAAGGCAGCGACGTTAAAAAGGGTGACGTGTTGTTCCGCATTGATCCGGCACCGTTCAAGGCTGACCTCGATAGCGCCGAAGCGGCCCTGCGCAAGGCCGAGGCCAACGCGTTCCAGGCAAAACTGCAGGAACAGCGCTACGCCCGGTTGATCGACGACAAGGCAATCAGCGCTCAGGACTACGACAACGCCCGTGCCAATGCCCGGCAAACCGCTGCCGACGTTGCGGCCAACAAGGCGGCCGTCGAGCGCGCGAAGCTGAATCTGGGCTACGCCACCGTTACCGCGCCGATTTCCGGGCGCGTCGGTCGTGCCTTGGTGACCGAAGGCGCGCTGGTCGGCCAGAACGAAACCACGCCCATGGCGCTGATCCAGCAACTGAACCCGATCCACGCCGACCTCACCCAGTCGACCCGCGAACTGAATGAGCTGCGCCGGGCCTTCCGTTCCGGCCAGTTGCACCAGGTCGGCCAGGATCAGGTCAAGGCCACGTTGATTCAGGACGATGGCAGCCTCTATCCGCTGCCGGGCAAGTTGCTGTTCAGCGACATCACCGTCGATCCGGGCACCGGGCAGATTATTCTGCGCAGCGAGTTTCCCAACCCCGACCTGGACCTGTTGCCCGGCAGCTATGTTCGCGTGCGTCTGGAACAAGGCGTGATTGAACACGGACTGACCGTGCCGCAACGTGCGGTGCAACGCGACAGCGCCGGTGTGGCGCAGGTGCTGACCGTTGACGATCAGATGCGCGTCGCTCTGCAACCGGTGCAACTGGGCGCCGTACAGAACGACCGCTGGATCGTCACCGGTGGCCTGAAGGCCGGCGACCGCGTGGTCATCGAAGGCCTGCAGCACGCCCGCCCCGGCGAAACCGTGCAGATCGACGACACCCCTCTTCCACTTGCCCAGACCTCTGGTCAGTAAGCAGGACGCTCTTCTATGCCGCAGTTCTTTATCGACCGCCCGGTGTTCGCCTGGGTCGTCGCGTTGTTCATCCTGTTGGCCGGTGCGCTGGCCATCCCGCAATTGCCGGTGGCGCAATACCCCGACGTCGCGCCGCCGCAGATCGAAATCTATGCCGTGTACCCGGGCGCCTCGGCGCAGACCGTCGACGAAAGCGTGGTCAGCCTGATCGAGGAAGAGCTCAACGGCGCCGATCACCTGCTGTATTTCGAATCGCAGAGCAGTCTCGGCAGCGCCACCATCAAGGCCACGTTCCAGCCGGGCACCAACCCGGAACTGGCGCAGGTCGATGTGCAGAACCGCCTCAAGGTGGTCGAGTCGCGCCTGCCGCAAGCGGTCAATCAGCAAGGTTTGCAGGTGGAGAAAGTCTCCGCCGGTTTTCTGCTGCTGATCACCCTGACTTCCAGCGACGGCAAGCTCGATGACGTAGCGCTCAGCGATTATCTGGCGCGCAACGTGATGAACGAGATCAAGCGCATCGACGGCGTCGGCAAGGCCCAGCTGTATGGCGCCGAGCGGGCGATGCGGATCTGGGTCGATCCGCAGAAGCTGATCGGTTTCAACCTGACGCCGGCTGACGTCAACGCCGCCATCGTCGCGCAGAACGCCCAGGTCTCGGCGGGCAGCATCGGCGATCTGCCGAACCCGAGCACTCAGGAGATCACCGCGACGATTCTGGTCAAGGGCCAACTGTCGACGCCGGAAGAGTTCGCCGACATCGTGCTCAAGGCCAATCCGGATGGTTCCACCGTACGCATCAAGGATGTGGCGCGGGTCGAGATCGGCAGCCAGGAATACCAGTTCGGCACCCGCCTGAACGGCAAGCCGTCCACCGCCGTCGGCGTGCAACTGTCGCCGGGCGCCAACGCCCTCAGCACCGCCACTTTGATCCGGGCGAAGATGGATGAACTGTCGCGCTACTTCCCGACTGGCGTGGAATACAAGATCCCCTACGACACTTCGCCATTCGTGAAGGTCTCGATCACCAAAGTGGTTTACACCCTCGGCGAGGCGATGTTGCTGGTGTTTGCGGTGATGTTCCTGTTCCTGCAGAACATCCGCTACACCCTGATCCCGACGCTGGTGGTGCCGGTGGCGCTGATGGGCACCTTCGCGACCATGCTCGCGCTGGGCTTCTCGATCAACGTGCTGACCATGTTCGGCATGGTGCTGGCCATCGGCATTCTGGTGGACGACGCCATCGTCGTGGTGGAGAACGTCGAACGGATCATGGCCACCGAAGGCCTGTCGGCCAAAGAGGCGACGCGCAAGGCGATGCGGCAGATTACCGGCGCGATCATCGGTATCACGCTGGTGCTGGTGGCGGTGTTCATTCCGATGGCGTTCATGCAGGGTTCGGTGGGCGTGATTTACCGGCAGTTCTCGCTGTCGATGGCCACTTCGATTCTGTTCTCGGCGTTCCTTGCCCTGACCTTGACCCCGGCACTGTGCGCAACGCTGCTCAAGCCGATCGCCAAGGGCGAACATCACGAGAAGACCGGGTTCTTCGGCTGGTTCAATTGCCGCTTCGAGCAACTGACCGATCGCTATCAGGGCTGGGTCGGTTACGCGCTGAAACGCACCGGTCGTTATCTGCTGATCTATGTTGTGTTGCTGGTGGGTCTGGGCCTGTGCTTCGCGCGCCTGCCCTCTTCGTTCCTGCCGGTCGAGGATCAGGGTTACACCATCACCGACATCCAGTTGCCGCCGGGCGCGACCAAGAACCGGACCGTGCAGGTCGCCGAACAGCTCGAAGCGCACAACAATGGCGAACCGGGCATCAGTGACAGCGTGGTGATCCTGGGTTTCAGCTTCTCCGGTAGCGGGCAGAACGCCGCACTGGCGTTCACCACGCTCAAGGACTGGTCACAGCGTGGCAGCGATGATTCGGCCAGTTCGATTGCCGACCGCGCCAACATCGCCCTGAGCCAGATCAAGGACGCGATGGCATTCTCGGTACTGCCGCCGCCGGTCGACGGCCTCGGCACCTCCAGCGGTTTCGAATTCCGCTTGCAGGATCGCGGCGGCCTCGGCCATGCAGCCCTGATGGAGGCGCGCACCCAACTGCTGGAAGCCGCCGAAAAAAGCCCGATCCTGATGAACGTGCGTGAAAGCGCCCTGGCCGAAGCGCCGCAAGTGCAGCTTGAAGTGGATCGCAAGCAGGCCAACGCCTTGGGCATTTCCTTCGCCGACGTCGGCAACGTGCTGTCCACTGCCATCGGTTCTTCGTACGTCAATGACTTCCCCAATCAGGGGCGGATGCAACGCGTTGTCGTACAGGCTGAAGGCGATCGCCGCAGTCAGGTCGATGATCTGCTGAAAATGCACGTGCGCAACGACGCAGGGAAAATGGTGCCGCTGTCGGCATTTGTCCGAGCAACATGGACCCAAGGCCCGGCGCAGCTGACCCGCTACAACGGCTACCCGGCAATCTCGATTTCCGGTGAGCCGAAACCCGGCCACAGTACCGGCGAGGCCATGGCGGAGATCGAACGACTGGTAGCGCAAGGGCCGAAAGGTATGGGTCAGGAATGGACCGGTCTGTCGCTGCAGGAGCGTTTGTCCGGCAGTCAGGCGCCGATTCTGCTCGGGTTGTCGCTGCTGATCGTGTTCCTGTGCCTGGCGGCGTTGTACGAGAGCTGGTCGATTCCGACTTCCGTGCTGCTGGTGGTGCCGCTCGGTGTGCTCGGCGCAGTGCTGGCGGTGACCTTGCGCGGGATGCCCAACGATGTGTTCTTCAAGGTCGGGCTGATCACCATCATCGGTCTGTCGGCGAAGAACGCGATCCTGATCATCGAGTTCGCCAAAAGCCTGTATGACGAAGGTCATGACCTGATTGACGCCACGCTGCAAGCGGCACGTCTGCGGCTGCGGCCGATTGTCATGACCTCGCTGGCGTTCATTCTCGGCGTGGTGCCGTTGGCGATTGCCACGGGCGCGAGTTCGGCGAGTCAGCAGGCGATTGGTACCGGGGTGATTGGCGGGATGATTACCGCAACATTGGCGGTGATCTTTGTACCGGTGTTCTTCGTTGTCGTGATCAAGCTTGTGCGCCGGTTCACCAAGCCTGAGTAATCGAGCGCTCCCGGCGCGGTGGCCACAGGTCGCCGCGCTGGGCTAAGGTGTCTGAACCACCCTGGCCCATCGAGTCCCCATGCGCTTCCTCGCCCGCACCCACCCTCGCCTCTCCGCTGCCGCCTTGCTCGGCCTTGCCGCAGGCCTGCTGGCCCCGGCCGACTCCGTTATCAGCAAAATCCTCATCGGCTGGAACGCCGGAGTCTGGACGTACCTGATCCTGATGCTTTGGCTGACCATCCGCGCCAAAGCGCCGGACGTCAGACGCATCGCCGAAGTCGAGGATGAAAATGCCGGGTTGGTGCTGTTCGTCGTCTGCATTGCCGCTTTGACCAGCCTGGCGGCCATTACCGTCGAGCTTGCAGGCAGCAAGGATCTGGAAACCACCCGCAAACTTCTGCATTACGGTTTTACCGCATTGACGGTCATCGGCTCATGGCTGCTGATCGGGGTGATTTTCTGCGTTCACTATGCCCGGCTGTTTTACACCTGGGACGGCAAGGAGCCGGCGCTGCGCTTTGCCGAGGGGCTGACGACGCCCAACTATTGGGACTTTCTGTACTTCTCGTTCACCATCGGCGTGGCGGTGCAGACGGCGGATGTCGGTGTGGCTACGCGGGAGATCCGCAAGATCGTGCTGGCGCAGTCATTGATCGGGTTTGTGTTCAATACGGCGATTCTGGGGTTCTCGATCAACATCGCCGCCGGCTTGTTTGGCTGACGTCAGCGGCTCCCTGCGAAACGCCATTTGTCGGCGACTTACGAATTTCTCCCGATCATTCACTTGACGATCGATTCTCTTCTGGTGTTTCCTGAAACCGGTTTCAGATCCAGATACAGTGATCCGACCTGACAAATCCAATAACAAGGTTACAAACCGTGAACGACTTCTCCGCCGCCCAGCGCAGCCGCGTGACCATGCTTGACGTCGCCGAACATGCTGGCGTGTCCAAGGCCAGCGTTTCGCGCTTTATCGGCGATGACCGCGCCCTGCTCTCCGATGCCATTGCCCAGCGCATCGAGCAGTCGATTGCCGAACTCGGCTACCGCCCCAATCAAATGGCCCGAGGCCTGAAACGCGGCCGCACGCGCCTGATCGGCATGCTGGTGGCCGATATTCGCAACCCTTATTCGATTGCCGTGATGCACGGGGTGGAAACCGCCTGCCGCCGACACGGTTACAGCCTGGTGGTGTGCAACACCGATCGCGATGACGAGCAGGAACGCCAGCACCTGGCACTGCTGCGCTCGTACAACATCGAAGGGCTGATCGTGAACACCCTGGGCCATCACCGGGATGAACTGGACGAGTTGAAGCGGGAAATGCCGCTGGTGCTGGTGGATCGCAAGGTCGACGGGCTGGACAGTGACATGGTCGGGTTGAACAACCCGCAAGCCATCGAAATGGCGCTGGAGCATCTTCAACAACGAGGCTACCGCGATGTGCTGCTGGTGACCGAACCCTATGACGGCACCAGTTCACGGATCGAGCGGGTCAGCAGTTTTCAGCAGCAGATTGGCCAGCGCGAAGACATGCGTGGCGCGGTGGTGGAAACCGGCCCAAGCCTTGCGAGCGATCTTCAAACCTTTTTGAACACACCTGATTCGGGTCCGAAAGCCCTTTTCTGCGCCAATGGCGTGGCGGCGCTGGCTTGCACCCTGGCCTTGCGTGAGATTGGCTGCCGGCTGTTCGAGGATGTCGGGTTGATCGCGCTGGATGACCTGGATTGGTATCCGTTGGTGGGCAGCGGGATTACCGCACTCGCCCAGCCTACAGAGGACATTGGTGCACGGGCGTTTGAGTGTTTGCTCAAGCGGTTGCGTGGGGATATCGAGGCGGCACGGACACTGGATTTTGCGCCGGTGCTCATTGAGCGCGGTTCCACCCAACGGAAATCGGTTGACTGATCAGGCCCTGTCGCTGGCAAGCCAGCTCCCACAGGTGTTCGGGTGTGCTTGAGAACTGTGAACGACGCGATATCTGTGGGAGCGGCGGTGCGACGACTCGACTTGCCCGCGAAGGGGCCCGAAAGAGCACTGCACAACTTGATGTTTTTTTTGAACAAAAATGAAACCGGTTTCAGAGGTAGATAACAATGAATAAACCTGCCGTTTCCATCAGTTTGTCCAGCTACGGCGCCGACCTTGTTCGCCAGCGTGGCCAGGCTTCATTCATCGAAGTGCTGGCCAGCGCCGGCGCCAATCGCATCGAATGGCGCGAAGAACTGCTGACCAATGAAGTCCCTGGACAACTCGCCGCCGCCACGCAAGCTCAAGGTCTGCAAAGCATCTACTCCTCGCCCACCGAACTGTGGCTCGCCGGTCAGTCGCGGCCCAATCCCGAACTCATCACCGCGTTGCACAACGCCGAAGCGTTCGGTTCGAAGTGGCTGAAGGTTTCCCTTGGCTTTTTCACCGACAACAACGATCTGCAGACCCTCGCGCAAATCCTCTCGCAAAGCCCGGTGAAACTGCTGGTGGAGAACGATCAGACCCTGCAAGGTGGTCGCATCGAGCCGTTCCAGCGTTTCTTCGCCGCCGTCGAACAACACAGCCTGCCCATCAAAATGACTTTCGATATCGGCAACTGGCAGTGGCAAGACCAGTCCGCCAACAGCGCTGCACGACTGCTGGGCCGCCACGTCGGTTATGTGCATTGCAAAGCCGTGGCCCGCCGTGCCGACGGCAAACTGGTTGCGGTTCCGCCGGCCGCCACCGACCTGCATCTGTGGGAACAACTGCTGCGGCACATGGCCCAAGGGGTCATGCGCGCCGCCGAATACCCGTTGCAGGGCGAGGACCTGGTGCAACTCACCACCGAACACGTCGCTGCCCTTGCCCGCCTCGGCCAATCCCGCCTGGAGCCTGCTCATGTCTGAGATCGATATTCTGTCGTTCGGTGAAACCATGGCCATGTTTGTCGCCGAACAGAGCGGTGATCTGGCATTCGTCGATCAGTTCCACAGGCGGATTGCCGGGGCCGACAGCAACGTGGCCATCGGGTTGTCCCGGCTGGGTTTCAACGTTGCCTGGCTGAGCCGGGTCGGTGCCGATTCGCTGGGACGATTTGTCGTCGAGACCCTGGTTCGCGAAGGACTGGATTGCAGCCATGTGGAAGTCGACAACGCGCACCCGACCGGTTTCCAGCTCAAGTCGCGCAACGATGACGGCAGCGATCCGACGGTCGAGTACTTCCGTCGGGGCTCGGCGGCCAGTCATCTGTCGCCGCTGTCGATCACTCCGACGCTGCTCGCCGCCCGGCATCTGCACGCTACCGGCATTCCGCCGGCGCTTTCGGCATCGGCCCGGGAAATGTCCCGTGAATTGATGACCCACATGCGCAACGCCGGGCGCAGTGTGTCGTTCGATCCGAACCTGCGCCCGAGCCTGTGGGCCAGCGAGCGGGAGATGATCACCGAGATCAACCGCCTCGCCGCCCTCGCCCACTGGGTGTTGCCGGGGTTGAGTGAAGGTCGCTTGCTGACCGGGTTTGAAGACCCGGCGGATATTGCTGCGTTTTACCTCGATCAGGGTGCCGAAGCCGTGGCCATCAAACTCGGGCCGCAGGGCGCCTACTACCGCACGCATCTGGATCAGGGGTTTGTCGCCGGTGTGCCGGTGGCGCAGGTCGTGGACACGGTCGGTGCCGGCGATGGATTTGCGGTGGGGATGATCAGCGCCCTGCTGGAGCATCAGAGCTTTCCCGAAGCGGTCAGACGTGCCAACTGGATTGGCAGCCGTGCGGTGCAGAGCCGTGGCGACATGGAGGGTTTGCCGACCCGATCCGAACTCCCTGCTGATCGTTCCCACGCTCCTGCGTGGGAATGCAGTCCGTGACGCTCTGCGTCACATGGGACGCGGAGCGTCCCCGTAGGCATTCCCACGCAGAGCGTGGGAACGAGCATGCAATAAACCATTGAACCTGCTGCGACAAAAACAACAAGCTCAGGAGCAAGACCATGAAAACCGCAACCCTCGCCACCCGCCGCTGGTGGTACATCATGCCGATCGTGTTCATCACCTACAGCCTGGCGTACCTGGATCGGGCCAACTACGGCTTCGCCGCCGCCTCCGGAATGGCTGAAGACCTCATGATCACGCCGGGCCTGTCCTCGCTGCTCGGCGCGCTGTTCTTCCTCGGGTACTTTTTCTTCCAGGTGCCCGGCGCGATCTACGCGCAAAAGCACAGCGTGAAGAAGCTGATTTTCGTCAGCCTGATTCTCTGGGGCGGGCTCGCCACGCTGACCGGTGTGGTCTCCAACGCGTATTGGCTGATCGTCATCCGCTTCATGCTCGGCGTGGTCGAAGCGGCAGTGATGCCGGCGATGCTGGTCTATCTCTGCCACTGGTTCACCCGTGCCGAACGTTCGCGGGCCAACACCTTCCTGATCCTCGGCAACCCGGTAACGATGCTCTGGATGTCGGTGGTTTCGGGCTATCTGGTGCAGCACTTCAGCTGGCGCTGGATGTTCATCATCGAAGGCTTGCCGGCGGTGCTCTGGGCGTTCATCTGGTGGAAACTCGCCGACGATCGCCCGGCCCAGGCCAAGTGGCTCAACGACCAGGAAAAGCACGATCTGGAAAGCGCTCTCGCCGCCGAACAAGTCGGAATCAAAGCGGTGAAGAACTACGCCGAAGCCTTCCGCTCGCCGAAGGTGATCATTCTGGCGCTGCAGTTTTTCTGCTGGAGCATCGGCGTCTACGGCTTCGTGCTGTGGCTGCCATCGATCCTCAAGGCCGGCGCGCAGATGGACATGATCGAGGCCGGCTGGCTGTCGGCGTTGCCTTATCTGGCGGCAGTGATCGGCATGCTGCTGGTGTCGTGGGGCTCGGACAAACTTCAAAAGCGTAAACGCTTCGTCTGGCCGCCATTGCTGATTGCCTCGGTGGCGTTCTACGGCTCCTACGCTTTGGGCGCCGAGCATTTCTGGTGGTCGTACACGCTGCTGGTGATTGCCGGCGCCTGCATGTACGCGCCTTACGGGCCGTTCTTCGCCATCGTCCCGGAGATCCTTCCGGCCAATGTGGCCGGTGGCGCCATGGCGCTGATCAACAGCATGGGCGCCCTCGGTTCGTTCGGCGGTTCGTATCTGGTCGGTTACCTGAACAGCTCCACCGGTTCGCCCGGCGCTTCGTATCTGCTGATGAGCGGCGCGCTGATGCTCTCGGTAGTGCTGACGATTTTTCTCAAGCCCGGCGCCAGCGACCGGGTGACGGCCAAGCGCGGCGCACCGCGTCCGCTGCCGGCCCATTCCTGAATTGATAGAGAGATGACTGCGATGAAAAAGCAGGTTGTGTTGTACAAGAAACTGCCGCCGGCGCTGATGGCGCGTCTGCAAGAGCAGGTTGATGTAACGCTGATTGACAGCCTCGACGCCACTGGCCTGATGAAACTGCGCGACGCCCTGCCGGGCGCCCACGGCTTGCTCGGCGCCAGCCTGAAACTGGACGCGGCGCTGCTCGATCTGGCGCCGAAGCTCGAAGCGATTTCCAGCGTGTCGGTGGGCGTCGACAACTACGACATCGACTACCTGACCCGGCGCAAAATCCTGCTGACCAACACCCCGGACGTGCTCACCGAAACCACCGCCGACACCGGATTCGCCCTGATATTGGCCACGGCCCGGCGCGTGGTTGAACTGGCGAACATGGTGCGCGGCGGGCACTGGCATCGCAGCATCGGCCCGGCGCATTTCGGCACCGACGTGCATGGCAAGACGTTGGGCATTATCGGCATGGGGCGGATCGGCGAAGCGCTGGCGCAGCGTGGGCATTTCGGGTTCGGGATGCCGGTGATCTATCACAGTCAGTCGCGCAAACCGGCGGTCGAAAAACGTTTCGATGCGCAGTACCGCAGTCTGGAGGAGTTGCTGCGACAAGCGGATTTCATTTGTCTGACGTTGCCATTGACCGCGCAGACTGAAGGTTTGATCGGCGCCGAACAGTTTGCGCTGATGCGCCCCGAAAGCATTTTCATCAATATCTCGCGGGGCAAGGTGGTGGACGAAGCCGCGATGATCGACACCTTGCGGCATAACCGGATTCGCGCGGCGGGGCTCGATGTGTTCGAACGCGAGCCGTTGAATCATGACTCGCCGTTGTTGCAGTTGAACAACGTGGTAGCGACGCCGCACATGGGCTCGGCAACCCATGAGACGCGCGAGGCAATGGCGCGGTGTGCGGTGGAGAACCTGTTGGCGGCGTTGGCGGGTGAAAGGCCCGCCAACCTGGTCAATCCCCCACGTTGATCGTTCCCACGCTCTGCGTGGGAATGCAGCCCGGGACGCTCCGCGTCCCTTCCAGAGCTGGAACGCGGAGCGTCCCTTGAGGCATTCCCACGCGGAGCATGGGAACGATCGGTGTAGTTGCTTGCGCGTGGGAACGATCGAGGTCAGGCACTTCGCAGTTGCAAAAGCTGCGCAGCGCACAAGGCGATCCGCGAACACGCATCCGCCAGCTTCACCCGATCCACCACCAACCCGATGCGAATATGCCCCGCCGCACTCGGCCCGAACGCCTCCCCCGCCAGCACCGAAACGCCATACCCTTCCAGCAGCCGCTCGGCAAAACCCTGCGCGCCGAGCCCGGTCTGGCGCACGTCGACCATCACGAACATCCCGCCATCCGGTTTGATCGGGTACAACCCCGGACAGTCGTGCAAGCGTTCGCACACCAGATCCCGGCGCAACCGGTATTCCTCGCGCATCTGCGTCACTTCCGGCAGATCCTTCTCCAGCGCGATCTGCGCTGCTTTCTGCACAAAATCCGGCAGACCGAACAACATGCTCAATGACAGATTCACCAGATGCTCGGCCAACGGTTTCGGGCCGATCATCCAGCCGATCCGCCAACCGGTCATGGCATGGGATTTCGACAGGCTGTTAATGGTGGCGGTGCGCTCGGCCATGCCCGGCAGGCTCGCCGGGCTGACGTGCTGGCCGTCGTATAACAATTCGCTGTAGACCTCATCGCTGATCAGCCACAGGTCATGACGGATGCACAGCGCTGCCAGCTCCTGCCAGATCAGCAACGACAGACTGGCGCCGGAAGGATTGTTGGGGCTGTTGAGCAACATGGCCCGAGTCTTCGGGGTGATCCGCGCTGCGACATCTGCCGGGTCGACACGAAAACCGTTTTCCGGACGAACCGGCACCGGCACCACGATTGCGCCGCAAGCACCGAATACCCCTTCATAAGTCACGTACATCGGCTCGGCGACGATGATTTCATCGCCCGGATCCAGCAGACATTGCGCCACCGAATACACGGCGCATTGCGCGCCGGGCAGCACAATCACATGATCAGCGTCCACATCCTGGCCACTTTTTCGCCGATGGCGTTCGGCAATCCGTTTGCGCAGCGCCAGCCGGCCGCGCACTTCGGAATAATGGGTATCGCCCGCCAGCAGGCTGTCAATGGCGCCGTGGATGATCGGCAAGGGTGTGTCGAAATCCGGATCACCCACCGACAGCAGCAACACATCGACCCCTTCGGCGCGCAGCTCCAGCGCTCGGTCGTGAATCCGCCAGGCCGCTGCTCCCTCCCCGGCGATTCGTTGGGTCAAGGCTGAATAGCGCATGTACGTCTCCTGATTGCGCGGTCTCCAGCCTACACCCTAGGTCAAATCACAAACCGCGCCACCATCGCATTCAAATCCACCGCCAGACGTGACAGTTCGTGGGTCGCGGCGCTGGTCTGGTTAGCGCCGGCGGCTGATTGCGTAGCCAGATCGCGGATATTCACCAGGTTGCGGTCAACCTCGCGGGACACCTGTGCCTGCTCTTCCGAAGCGCTGGCGATCACCAGATTGCGCTCGTTGATCTGGTGAATCGATTGCGTGATCTGTTCCAGCGCAACGCCGGCGGCACGGGCCATTTCCAGCGTCGTCTGGGTGCGCTGGTTGCTTTGCTGCATCGACTCGACCGCTTCGCCCGTGCCGTTCTGGATGCCGGCGACCATTTTTTCGATTTCCTGAGTCGATTGCGCGGTGCGATGAGCCAGGGCACGAACCTCGTCCGCGACCACGGCGAAACCGCGCCCGGCTTCACCGGCACGGGCCGCTTCAATGGCGGCGTTGAGTGCCAGCAGGTTGGTCTGTTCGGCGATGGCGCGAATCACGTCCAGCACCTTGCCGATGTCACGGCCCTGAGCCGCCAGGCCTTCGATCATCTGTGCGGTGTTCTGCACGTCATGGGTCATGGTCTGGATCGCGTCGACGGTCTTCACCACCTGATCACGACCTTCGCGGGCGGCGTGAGTCGACTGGTTCGACGCTTCGGAGGTCGACACCGCGTTGCGCGCCACCTCCTCCACCGCAGCGGTCATTTCGTTGACGGCGGTGGCAGCCTGTTCGATTTCGTCGTTCTGCTGTTGCAGGCCACGGGACGCTTCTTCGGTCACGGCGCTGAGTTCTTCGGCAGCGGCACCCAGTTGCGTGGCGGAGCCGGCGATCTGTTCGATGGTCTTGCGCAGGTTGGCCTGCATCGCGGCCAGGGCTTCAAGCAGGCGCGCCGGCTCGTCCTTGCCGTCGACTTCGATGGGTTTGGTCAGGTTGCCGTCGGCGATGGTTTGGGCGGCAGCGACGGCGCGGTTCAGCGGGGTGACGATGCTGCGGGTCAGCAGCCAGGCCAGCACTACGGTCAGCAACGCGGCAATCACGGCCACCACAATGATCCCGGTGATCGCGCCGCTGTACTGGTCACCGGCCTGGGACGACGCTGTTTTCGCGTCGGCCGAGTTGATCGCAATCAGTTGGTTGAGCTGTTCGCCCATTTTGTCGGTGCCATCCTTGATCTTCGTGTTGATCAGGGTACGCATCTCATCGACCTTGTCCTGGCGCGACAAGTCGATCATCTGGTTTTGGGCTTGCAGGTAATTGTCGAGGGTCGTCGCGAATGTCTGATACAGCGCGCGTTCTTCCGAACCGGCCGGCAGTGCCGCGTAACTCGCCTGGGCGGTACGTACCTTGTCCACCAGCACGCCGATGCGGGTCTGGGCTTCCTGCAAGCCGGCAGAGTCGCGGTTGACCAGAATGCGGAACGAGAGAATGCGCAGTCGCAGGACGTTTTCCGTCACTACGGCGAGTTGAGTGACGCTGGGCAACTGTGTCGACTCCATCTCCAGGGACGCCTGACGGATGATCGACATGCGATTGACGGCGAACACGCCGAGCACGATCACAAGCAGAGCAATAAAGGCAAAACCGAGGAAAGCACGGGGCGCGATATTCAGATTACGCAAGGACATAGGAGGACTCTCGGATGATTGAAACTACGAGCGTCCATGCCGTGATCACTGGCCCATGGGGGCGGGCTTCAGTCCGGCGTCACTGTTTTTGGAAGTGTTGTGCGCCTGATTTCTTTATCGGCCAGGCTTGAGGAAGTTTGCGGGTAAAGAGGAAATATTTTTCAAAGTGTTGCAGGTGTTTCAGCGGTGAAACACCCGTCGTTTTAGATGATGAGTGACACGTCAGTCCGGGGTTGCCATGCTCCAGACGCGCGCAATGTCTGTCGCGCGTTCGCGCAACAGGCGCGGCGCTTCGGCGCAGGCTTGTTCGAGTGTCATCGGGCCGCTGGTGACGGCGAAAGCTGCGTCGATGCCGTGCTCGTAGAGTGCCTGATAGCCCTCACCCAACGTGCCTGCGATGACAATGACCGGCACGCCGTGTTGCTTGGCGACCCGTGCAACGCCAAACGGGGTTTTGCCGCGCAGGGTCTGGGCATCGAAGCGCCCTTCTCCGGTGATCACCAGATCGGCGCCTTTCACGGCTTGCGCCAGACCGACCAGTTCCGCGACCACTTCAACCCCGGCCTGAAACCGTGCGCTGAGGAATGCCTTGGCGGCAAAACCCAGCCCACCCGCCGCACCGCTACCCGGCTCGTCCCGAACATCCTTGCCCAGCGCTTGCGCGCAGAGTCCGGCGAAATGACCGAGGGCCTGATCGAGTTGCTGCACTTGCGCCGGTGACGCGCCTTTCTGCGGACCGAAAATCGCCGAGGCGCCATGGGGGCCACACAGCGGATTGTTGACGTCGGCGGCGATGTCGAAGCGCACCTGTGCCAGACGCGGGTCAAGTTCGCTGAGATCCAGTCGTGCGAGTTGCGCCAGCGCCAGACCACCCGGCACCAGCGATTGCCCTTGAGCATCCAGCAGTTTCACGCCCAGCGCCTGCATCGCGCCGGCGCCGCCGTCGTTGGTGGCGCTGCCGCCGATGGCCAGAATCACCCGTTGTGCGCCCGCATCCAGCGCGGCTCGAATCAGCTCGCCGGTGCCGAACGTGCTGCTGATGCACGCATCGCGTTGACCCGGCGGCACCAGTTGCAGGCCGCTGGCTTCGGCCATTTCGATGATTGCGGTGTGGTTATGCGGCAGCCAGCCCCATGCGGCTTCGACCGCCGCGCCCAATGGGCCGCGTACACGGGTGCGGCGCAACTCGCCCTCGCAGGCGTCGAGAATCGACTCCACCGTCCCTTCGCCACCGTCGGCCATCGGGCATTTGACCAGCGTCGCCTGCGGCCAGACCTGCGCCACGCCCAGCGCGATGGCTTCTGCAACGCCTTGGGCACTCAGGCTGTCCTTGAACGAATCGGGGGCGATGACGATTTTCATGCGAATTCTCCAGTTCCAATGCCCTCATGCTGCCAGTCGCTTGGAACGTTGACGCCTGTCCGCTGCACAAGTGGCGCGGGCGTTTATTGTTCATTTCGACAAATCGTCGGTCTGCGGCAGCAATTGCACCCCGAGATACAGCGCCAACATGCCATCGAGCTTCAATGGATCGACCCCGCTCAACTCGGCAATCCGCTCCATCCGGTAACGCAGGCTGTTGCGGTGAATCCCCAGCGCATCGGCGCAGGCCTGACTCTGGCCGTCGTGGTCGCACCAGCTGCGCAGGGTCGCGAGCAACTGGCCGTTGCTGTCCTTGGCGATGACCTTGCGCAACGGTTTGAGCAGTTCATCCAGCGCATCATCGTTGCGATGGCGCCAGAGCATCACCGGCAAGCGGTAGCGATTGAGGGTCAGCAGTCTTGAGTGCGGCAATACTTCTCGGCCATAGGCGAGCAAATCGCCGACCCGCCGATAGCAACGGCGCAACCCGGCCAACCCATCGGCCTGCCCGCCGACGGCGATGCGCAGGATGTTCCAGCCCAGGCCATCGAGTTTTTCCAGCAGGCGATCATGCTCGACGTTCTGACTCGCCGGCCGGCACCACAGCAGCGACGACTTGGCCGAACTTACGCACCAACTGTCGGGATAGCGCGACATCAGCCAGGCACTCAGTGCCTCGACGGTTTGTCCAGACCCGTGTTCAAGTCCCAGCTCAAACAGATACGGCACCCGCTTCAGTTGCGGTTTGAGCCCGAGTTGCTGGGCCTCGTCGACCAGCCTTGGCGAATCCCCCGCCTCGCTCAGCAACAACGCAAGCAAGTCATCGCAACGTTGCCGTCGCCATTGCTGTTCGGATTGCTGGTTGCGCTGGCCGACCAGCATTTCGGCGGTCATGCGCACGAGCTCGGCGTAAGTGCGCAGTTGCTCTGGCTCGCCGGTAATGCCGAGTACGCCGATCAAACGCTGATCGAGCAGCAACGGCAGATTGATCCCCGGCTGCACGCCTTTCAGATGCACGGCGGTCTGCGCGTCGATCTCCACCACCCGCCCGTTGGCCAGCACCAGTTGCGCGCCTTCGTGGCGGGTGTTGATCCGCTCCGGCTCGCCGCTGCCGAGGATCAGGCCCTGACTGTCCATGACGTTGACGTTGTACGGCAAAATGGCCATGGCCCGGTCGACGATGTCCTGGGCGAGGTCGTGGTCGAGTTCGAACATAAGGGGAAAATCCTTGAAAACAGGCGCGGACGGTTGTTCACCCGCACAGGGTCTGCCGGCAAACCCTGTGCTCAGGCACAAAGACAATCCGGCCAAAGGTGGCCGAGACTCTCAGGGCGATCAACGTTACCCTTTGCATCGCAAAAAATCATAATAAAGAGAGAGCCGCCATGTCGCAGAGCGCCGCTGCCGCCCAGACCATCGCTGACGATAAAAATGCCGTCTACAAACGCATCACCCTGCGTTTGATCCCCTTCATCTTCATCTGCTACCTGTTCAACTACCTCGACCGGGTCAACGTTGGATTCGCCAAACTGCAGATGCTCGACGCGCTGAAATTCAGCGAAACCGTGTACGGCCTCGGTGCCGGTATCTTCTTCATCGGCTACGTGCTCTGCGGCGTACCGAGCAACCTGGCGCTGACCAAGTTTGGCCCACGGCGCTGGATCGCGCTGATGATGATCACCTGGGGCACGCTGTCGACCTGCCTGCTGTTCGTCACCACGCCGACCCAGTTCTACACCCTGCGCCTGTTCACCGGCGCAGCCGAGGCCGGGTTCTTCCCGGGCGTTGTGCTGTATCTCTCGCAGTGGTTCCCGACCTTCCGCCGTGGCCGGATCATGGCGTTGTTCATGTCGGCGATCCCGGTGTCCGGCCTGCTCGGCAGCCCGTTTTCCGGCTGGATCCTCAATCACTTCGCTGCGGGCCAGGGCGGTCTGGCCGGCTGGCAGTGGATGTTCCTGCTGCAAGGCATTCCGACCGTGGTGCTGGGCGCACTCGCCTACTTCCTGCTCAGCGACAACTTCGCCGCTGCCAAATGGCTGACCCCGCACGAGCGTTCGGTGCTGGAAGCCGATCAGGCGGAAGACCTGGCAAACAAACCGAAAACCACTTCCGATTCGCTGATCGCCGTGTTCAAGAACCCGGCGATCTGGGCCTTCGGCCTGATCTACTTCTGCATCCAGAGCGGCGTTTACGCGATCAACTTCTGGCTGCCGTCGATCATCAAGAACCTCGGCTTCAGCGACAACCTGGTGATTGGCTGGTTGAGTGCGATTCCTTATCTGCTGGCCGCCGTGTTCATGCTGGTGGTCGGGCGTTCGGCGGACTTGCGCAAAGAACGTCGCTGGCACTTGGTGGTGCCGATGCTGATGGGTGCGATCGGCCTGCTGATCGCGGTGAACTTCGCGGCCAACCCGCCGATTGCGATCCTTGGTCTGACCATTGCGACCATGGGCGCGCTGACCGGTCTGCCGATGTTCTGGCCGGTGCCGACAGCGATGTTGAGCGCGGGGGCTGCAGCGGGTGGTCTGGCGTTGATCAACTCCATGGGGCAGATGGCTGGATTCCTCAGTCCTTATCTGGTGGGTTGGGTCAAGGACAGCACCGGCTCGACCGATGCGGCGTTGTATCTGCTGGCGGGTGTGATTGTTGGCGGGAGTCTGCTGGCGTTGCGGATGACGCGGACGTTGCGGGCTTAAGCCTTAGTCGAAATACAGAAACGGCCCATTACGGGCCGTTTTTCATTTAGATCGTTCCCACGCTCCGCGTGGGAATGCCTCAAGGGACGCTCCGCGTTCCAGCTCTGGAAGGGACGCGGAGCGTCCCGGGCTGCATTCCCACGCGGACGGTTCGACGCCTCGACGTGGGAACGATCAGGCTAAGGATCTGGCTACAGCGGCGCTTCAGCCTTCAGTTCCAGATTATCCAGCGCCCGATTCACCGCCAGTTCCCCCAGCATGATCAGTTGCGCGATCCCCAGCAGCACATGCCGATGCGAGCCGTCCACCAGGCCGGCGAAGTCGGTTGCCATGATTTTGGCCGAGGTCAGGGTTTCGCAGGCATCGGCCAACAGTTCTTCGCTCGGGATACCGGGGGCGATGAGGTAGCGAGTGTTGGGTTTGAGCAGCGGCTTTCTGGGGAGCAGCGGATTGAGGTAGTGATCGAGGGCGCGTTCGGCAGCTTCGTGGAATTTCTTGGAATCGAGGGTTTCGTAGGGCGAGGTGGTGTCGGCTTCGGGTGGGTTGGGTGTTGGTTTGATCACGTTTGAATCTCCAAATCAGAAAAATGGAGCCATCAAACTTCGCTACCAAACGAAGAGGTGGTGGCCATGCACGGGTTGGTAGACCGGTGACTTGGAGAACCGGCGCGCTCGAAAGCGCCCCGCGCATGGCCACCATAAAAGCACGGACGGATAAGCGTCCGAATACGGTGAGTTGCGCAACAAGTCAGAACCGGGCTACCAAACCCCATCGCTGTTTTTCAGCGACGAGATAACGATAAAACCCGGCCTATAAGCGCACAAGCCGGCGGATTCTGGCGCAGTTGTAGGCAACGGCGCAAGGTTGTGTAGCCTGAGGTGCGTGTCTGAACGTGTCCTTTAAACGCCACGATTAAACGCTCACAAGATCCCCGTTTTTGCATCCAGTTCCAGCACCAATCCCCCCGGCATCTGCACAAAAATCTGCCAGATCCCGTCCTCCGGCACCTGCGCCACCTGATACGGCAACCCACTCCCCTGCACCCGTTTCAAAACCACCGCCGCGTCTTCATCCGTACGAAACGCAATATGACTCAACGTCGCCTCATCCTGCGCCGGCTGCTCGATCACATGCACCAACGCCTCCCCATCCTGATACAACCACCGCCCGGGAAACGGAAACGGCGGTCGCCGCCCCGGCGTCAATCCCAGCAATACATTGAAGGCGCCCTGAATCGGTTGCCCGTCCGGCGCATTGAACGCCAGGTGATCGAAGTGCCAGGTCATAACAATCCACCTCCGTCGACATCGATGATGCTGCCGCTGATAAAGCCGTTTTCCATGACCAGCATAAACGCGGCTGCCAGATCCTGCGGCGTGCCGATCCGGCCTACCGGCAGCGCCGCCGAGTTGCGGGCGAACATAGCATTGCGCTGGCTTTCGTCCATGCCGGCGTAGGCTTCGGTGTCAGTCACGCCGGGGCTGATCACGTTGACCCGACGCGGTGCCAACTCCTTTGCCAGTTGTTTGGCGAGCGATTCAAGCGCGGCGTTCAAAGTGGTCTTGATGAACTGCCCAGCGACAAATTTGCGCGACAACAAACCCGACGTCAGGGTGATGCTGCCCCGCTCGCTCAGGTACGGCAGCGCCGCTTGAATCGCGCGCAAGGTGCCCCAGAATTTCACGTCGAAGGCCTGCTGCGCTTGAATCAGATCGCTGTCGGCCAGAGGCTTGGCGCTGACGTTCGGCCCGGCGGTGATCACCAGATGATCGAGGGCGCCAATGCGTTCGAACAGTTGGCGCAGCGAGGCGTCATCGGTGACATCGGCAGTTTCGTGACGGACACCATCATGGATTTCGGACGTTTCAACACGGCGCCCGACCGAATAAACACGGGCGCCTCGTTCAGCGGCGTTCGACGCGACGGCGGCGCCAATGCCGCTGCTACCGCCGATGACCACAACAGTCTGGTTGTCGAATGGTTTCATGAGAGTTCTCCGGTGGGCTTGAGGAGATTGCATCTTCCCCGGTTGCCAATCGCAGAAAAATCCCGGTAAATCGGAAGGATCTTTAAAGGATTTTTACCAATGAGCTCGATTCTCGATCTTGAGATCTTCGTCCGCACCGCCGACTCCGGCAGCATTTCCGCCGCCGCCCGGGCGCTGGAGCTGACCCCGGCCGCCGCCAGCATCGCCTTGAAACGCCTGGAAACCCGCCTCGGCATCCGCCTGTTCGCCCGCTCGACCCGCAGCATGCGCCTGACCGAAGAAGGCCGGCGCTATCTGGAAAGTGTGCGCCTGGCACTGGCCACATTGGCCGAGGGCGAACAGGCGCTGAAGCAACAGACGGAAGGCCTTAGCGGCGTGTTGCAACTGGCGGCGCCGTCGGACTTCGGGCGCAATGTGTTGCTGCCGTGGCTGGACGATTTCAAGCGCGAGCACCCGCACATTCAACTGCAATTGCTGCTCAACGACCGGCATGCGGATCTGTTTCGCGAGACGGTGGATGTGGCGCTGCGCTTTGGCGTGCCGAGTGATTCGACGCTGGTGGCGTTACCGATTCTGCCTGAGCACCGGCGCGTGGCCTGCGCCAGTCCTGCGTATCTCGAGCGTCACGGCACGCCGCAAAATCCTGCCGAATTGAGCGAGCACAGCGCCCTGCTCTACCTGCGCAACGGCCGTCCCTACAACACCTGGCGCTTCCATCGCGAGGACGAAACGGTCGAGGTCGAAGTACGCGGCGACTACCTCAGCGACGACGGCGAAGTGGCCCGCCGCTGGGCGCTCGCCGGGCACGGCATCGCCTACAAAGCCTGGCTCGACGTGGCCGAAGACGTGCGCGCTGGGCGGCTGGTGACGCTGTTCGATGACTGGCACGGCGAGAACGTGCCGTTCAATCTGCTGTGCCCGCATCGGGTGCAGGTGTCGGAACGGGTGAAGGTGTTGCAGGCGTTTTTGCGGGTGCGTTGCCGAGCGCTCAGCCGATGACATCCGAAACCAAGCGCCCGATCAGGAGCAGTGGATCAAATTAGATAGGTATCAAGCACCACGATGTAAGAGTACTAAGCCCCGTGCTTCCGAAAATAGATAAATCCGTTCTCAAGTAATTATAGAAACGCCCATTTTGGCTGCATGCATTGACAATCTCTGGAATGAGCGGAATATAAACACGACGAACATCGGCAACAAAAGTATAGTTATAAGTCGTAAATCCTCCTAACAAGTTCATCCAGACAATCGCGTCATCTGCGCGTAACTTCTCAGTGCTTATTTGCAGCTTGAATTTATTAGTTACCGCAACAAGATAAGACAAAGTACTGCCTTCCTGATCGGTGACATAGATAGTTGCCACGCCACTTTTCAACCCCACCACTTTGCCCTGTGCCGTCACGGGAGCCGTCAGTGGATCAGACGATGCATAGTCATACGGCGGAACACCACCGGTTGGAACCCGAACGCCGGTATTGCCAATCGAATCCTCCCCTGTTTTCGGCCACCCATCGACCTTCACCGCAAACCCGCTCAGTTTCATCTGTGTCCGATCAATGTTGAAACCCAACCGCTCAATCTCCCAGGGTTCGGACTCAAACTGATTCCCGTTTTTTTCCTTCACAGTAAAACGGTGTGACCCTTCCGCTATTGATATGAACTTGCTTTCCCACTTGTAATTCGTTCCGACTTTGACTTCTTCCCTCACCGTACCGCCATCAAGAACTTGCAACACAACACCCGTCAGCGCAGCCCCTGACAACATGACCTTATTGTCAGAAACAGTCCCGCGATGTTCCAGTTCCACGTTGAACGAGTTCTTCATCGAAATAATCACGGGCTTCTGAATGACCCGTGCCCGTGCAATTTTTGAAATTGCATTAACTTCATTTCCACGAATACGTTCGTAAAGAACCTTGACCGTACTGTCGGCAATCACCTTGGCATTGTCGATCATCAACCGATGGGTAAACGGAAGCCTTGTCACCTCAGCGTCTACCACGTGTTCAACCACGCTTCCGCTACTGGGTGTCGCGAAGTACTTCACCCTCAAGGTATCTCCGCTTTCCCAGCGTGGTGCAAAAACATGAACCTGAATGGTCAGATCCCGAGTGCCGAGCTTGTTCCAATCAATAGTGTCCGGCTCATCGTCGGGGTCGTCCGGGTCCTCGGCAATGTCGGGGGCGGCCATTCTGGCGCCCTTCAGGTCAATCACCAGGCGGATCGGCTTCGACCAGGGCGAGGTCGGGTCCGCTCCGTTGGTGAGTTCGTCCTCGACCGTAAAGTCAAACGCGGCTTGCGGATTGTCGCCAGCGGCTTCGAAAAAAGCTTTATCGAGCCACACCCCGATGATGGTCGGCTCAGTGGTCGGTGTGGAGGGGGCCTCATCCGGATGGACCACATGAGTAAGAACATGGCCGTTGCAGCGCAGCGAGATTTTGTCGAATGCGCGGCAATAAGGGTACATGCAATACGCCTGCACCCCCTGCGCCGCGCGGTCGGCATCGATGCCGTCGTCAATCACGTCTTGCGGCAGGATGAGTCGAAGCTCGGAATGCCCTTCATCCCCTTTGATCTTGTCTTCGATGCCTGGACGAATCTCGTTGTATTTGATGGTAATGGGCGGTTCATAAGTCTCCTCGCTACTGTCAAGGCGCCGGGCCGTGTAGTTCAGGGTATTCGGCAGATCGGGAAGCAGCAGATTGTGGGCAATGTACAGCGTGGTCGCAGACGTAGCGGACTCGGTCTGTTCACTGGTGATTTTGTCCACACCGTTCAGATTCAGGAACACCGTCATGTTGGGCTCCTGGCCCAGCAAGGCTGGAACAATCACCGTTGCCCCCAGAGGTTTCTCCTCATAAAAACGAATGGCAAGACCATAATCCGCACCCGCCACATTTTCCTTGCCGTCGGGCAACCGAGGCGCGTAGAGATTGATTTCGTCACCCGCAGTCAACCCTTGATCAATCGGTTCAGTGGCCATGAGAACGCTCCTGATTTCACAAAATGTGTCGGCATTTTTTGCTCGCACCGTCAGAGCAGATCAGGCGCTATTCACAGGAAAATTGCCTACTGTCAGATCTGACAGTGGCGATGAACGGTCGGCAGTGCGCCAGAAACTTCGGGGCCGCTGCTGGACAAATTCACTTTGCCGCGTCGGATGCTTCTGGTATTTGATGGGAGCTTTCCCACCGACAAAAGGATTTCGGCATGAGCTATCGCACACTGGGTCACTCGGGGTTGCAGGTGTCCACCCTCACCCTCGGCACGATGATGTTTGGCGAACAGACCAGCGCGGAAGACTCGCTGCGCATCATCGACAAGGCGTGGGATCAAGGCATCAACTTCATCGACACCGCCGACGTCTACACCAACGGTCGCTCGGAAGAAATCGTCGGCGAAGCCATCGCCCGTCATCGTCATGAATGGGTGCTGGCGACCAAGGTCGGTTTCGGCCCGGTGGACGGCGTGCCGAACCGCAGCGGTCTGAGCCGCAAACATATCTTCAATGGCCTGGAGGCCAGCCTGACCCGGCTCGGCACCGATTATCTCGACATCTATTACCTGCACCGCGAAGACCACAACACGCCGCTGGAAGTGACGATTTCGGCAATTGGCGACCTGATTCGCCAGGGCAAGATACGTTATTGGGGCCTGTCGAATTATCGCGGCTGGCGGATTGCCGAGGTGATTCGCGTGGCGGACAAACTCGGTGTTGATCGCCCGGTGATCAGCCAACCGCTGTACAACATCGTCAACCGCCAGGCCGAAACCGAGCAGATCACCGCAGCCCAAACCTATGGTCTCGGCGTGGTGCCTTACAGCCCGCTGGCCCGTGGCGTGCTCAGCGGCAAGTACGCACCAGACGTGACCCCGGACGCCAACAGCCGCGCCGGCCGCCAGGACAAACGCATTCTGGAAACCGAATGGCGCGTGGAATCGTTGCGCATTGCCCAGCAGATTCAGCAATACACAAAAGAGCGTGGGGTCGGGATTGTCGAGTTTGCGATTGCCTGGGTGCTGAACAACGGCGCGGTAACGTCGGCGATTGTCGGGCCGCGCACTGAAGAACAGTGGGATGCGTACACCAAGGCGCAGGCGGTGAAGATTACGGCGGAGGATGAGGCATTTATCGATTCGCTGGTGACGCCGGGGCATGCTTCTACGCCGGGGTTCAACGATGTGAGCCATTTTGTGTCTGGGCGTAAACCCCATAAGGCTTAGGATTTTCCCTAAACCTTGAACAGCCGATACAATCGGCTGTTTTTTATTGAATCAAGCGCGATCAAACGGAATCTGATTGATCGTTCGGAATTTGCAAGGGATCAGCACATGTCCAATCGCTCCGCCGAGCTCCTCAGAAAGCCACTGCGCGGGCTGCTGTTCAAATTAACGGGCGATAAAGATCTGCGCGCCCTCACTTGCGCTATGGAGCCCGCAACTTTCGGCGATCGCCGCCCCTCACTTGCGTACCGGGCCGATATTGACGGACTTCGCGCCATCGCTGTTCTACTGGTGTTGATCTTCCACGGCGAACTGGCGCTTTTCCCGTCCGGTTTTATCGGCGTCGATATCTTCTTCGTGATTTCGGGTTATTTGACCACCGCTATCATCATGAAGTCGCTGCACAACGGCACGTTCACTTTCTCGGGGTTCTACACGCGCCGGATCTGGCGACTACAACCGGCCGTTATTGCATTATTGATCGTCACATTGACGCTCACGACGCTACTGTATTTGCCCGATGATTACGTCGATTTTTTAAAAAGCGAAAAGTACACCTCGTTAATCATCTCCAACCAGTACTTTTCCAAAGTGACCACGGGTTACGCCACACCGGATGCAGCAAGCCTGCCGCTGTTGCACACCTGGTCTCTGGCCATCGAATGGCAGTGGTATCTGATACTCCCCCCGGGCATCTGGCTGCTCAACCGCTATCTGCCGAAAGTTATTTTCAAAGCGGCGGTGCTCGGCCTGACCGTGGCGGCAATGGTGCTCGCGCTGTACCTGTCTTACGCCACGCCTGAGAAAAACTACTATTTCTTCGCTGCGCGGATTTTCGAATTGATGATCGGCTCTTGTGCGGTCATCTTCAGTACGGACAAGTTCCGGCTCAATCGCCTGAGCGCCTCTGTGGTCTGTGCACTTTCGCTGGTCACGATCATCTATTGCGCTACCCGGGACGATATCTTGCCGGGATTCCCGCAATACCATGCCATTGCCGTATGTCTCGCTACTGCAGCTTTGCTGTACCAGGGGATTGGTGATGCAAGCATTTTCGCCAAGCTGCTCGCGGCCAGACCCATAGTGTTTATCGGCACACTCTCGTACTCCTTGTATCTATGGCACTGGCCGATCCTGGCGGTGATGAATTACATGGGAATCGCGCTAACCCCGTCGATGACGATCATTTACTTCGTTTGCACTTTCATCACGGCCTGGCTCTCTTATGTGCTGATTGAAAACAAGTTCCGCAAGGCACGATTTGGCTTTGGCAAAACGCTCGTGGTACTGATGATTTTGCCCGCTATCGGCCTGTCGCTGCTGCACTCTGCCAGTGTCAGGCACGAGGGCTGGCCGGGCCGCTTCAATCAGGGCTACAGCAACATGCTCACCGATTTGAAAGCCTCCGTGCCAGTTGCTCGGGAAGGATGTCTTGGTGTCAGCGATGGTGCCGATCCTGGCTGCATATTCGGCGCCGATCACACGGCGCCACAAGTATTTCTGATGGGCGATTCGTTTTCGAATCATTACTGGGGTTTTGTTGAAACGCTGGCCAGGGATGCCAATCTTGCTGTACTCGCACAGGCTTACCCAGCGTGCCTGGCATTGCCCGGGATCTACCAGTACAACGAGAAAAAATACAAGAACGCCTTGTTTGAAAAATGCCACGACGCCGCTCAACGCTATTACGAGATGATTGCGAACAAGCATTTCAAGTATGTGATTGTGGGCCAGTTCTGGGAGGCTTATTTGAACGGTGACATCGTCACCAAACGCGATGATCCTCACAGCCTGGAACTGTCCAGACAACGCTTTGGCGTAGCAATCCGGGAAGCCCTGGATATTATCGTCGCATCAGGCGCTATCCCGGTGTTTCTGGAGAACACGCTGCCCATGCCACCTGGTATCAACGCGTGCCTGCTGCGCCAGGTCAAGTTGCGTGGGCTGATGGGCAGCGTCGAGCAAGGCAGCCTCTGCGCTGCTATGCCATGGTCCGGTAGCAAAGAACCAGCGCTGGAAACACTTTTTAATGAACTGAAGACTGAATACCCCGGGTTAATCGTCATTGACCCGAAAACCGTGCAATGCACAGGTGATGCGTGCATGAACACGGTCGACGGTTTTCCGGTCTATCGTGACATTGGGCACATCACCGATTACGCCTCTTACAAGTTTGGCGAGATGTATCTCATGAACTTTGGTAATCCCTTGCAAGTTGGGCAGTGATGATTTCTGCCTCCGGACGGGCTCCGCGGCAAGGTTGAAAGCTTCGCGAGCAGGCGAATGTCTATGGGCTGTTTCATGTGTGGCAAATATTGAGCATCTGCCCAATATTCAGCACAAAAACCACGTATCCTGCGCACCCCGTTTGACCATTACCCCGCGAGGACAGTTTGTCTAAAGGTATCGCTCTCTCGGTAACAGCCTCGACGCTGTTTGCCGTCATGTATTACTACACCTCGCTGCTCACCCCGTTGAGCGGCGTGGAAATCTTCGGTTGGCGGATGCTGCTGACCGTGCCCTGCATGACCCTGTTCATGTTGTTGTCCGGCGAATGGCGGCGGGTGCTGGACCTGCTGCGCCGGATCCCTGCGCTGCCGAAGCTGACCGGCGGGTTGATCCTGTCGTCTGCGTTGCTGGGCGTGCAGTTGTGGCTGTTCATGTGGGCGCCGCTCAATGGTTACAGCCTCGATGTGTCACTGGGCTACTTCCTCCTGCCGCTGGCCATGGTGCTGACCGGGCGCATCGCTTATGGCGAGAGCCTGTCGTACCTGCAAAAAGTCGCGGTGTTCTTTGCCAGCCTCGGCGTGTTGAACGAGCTGTATCAGGTGGGCGGATTTTCCTGGGCGACGCTGGTGGTGGTCGTCGGTTACCCGTTGTACTTCGTGCTGCGCAAATACCTCAAGACCGACAACCTCGGCGGCCTGTGGGTCGACATGACTTTGATGCTGCCGGTGGCGTACTGGTTTGTGCGCGGCGGCGAACAGGGTTTCGGCGTGTTCGATCAGTACCCGGCGCTGACGTGGCTGATTCCGCTACTCGGTCTGATCAGTGCATCGGCGCTGGTGGTGTACATCATTGCCAGTCGCCTTTTGCCGTTCAGCCTGTTCGGCTTGTTGAGTTACGTTGAACCGGTGTTGCTGCTGGGTGTGGCGCTGCTGCTGGGCGAGAGCATCAAACCCGGCGAATGGTTGACTTACATTCCGATCTGGCTGGCTGTGGTGGTGCTGGTATTTGAAGGGTTCAAGCATCTGATGCGCCAGCGGCGCCCGTAAGACGAGCAATAAAAAGCCCGGCCTGCAATTGCAGGCCGGGCTTTTTTACATCTGATACGGGTTACTCGGTAGCGAGTACACCGCGACGCACCTGGTCACGCTCGATCGATTCGAACAGTGCCTTGAAGTTGCCTTCGCCGAAACCATCATCGCCCTTGCGCTGGATGAATTCGAAGAACACCGGGCCCATCAGGGTTTCCGAGAAGATCTGCAGCAGCAGACGCTTGTCGTCCTTGTCTGATGCGCCATCGAGCAGGATGCCGCGCGATTGCAACTGATCCACCGGTTCGCCGTGGTTCGGCAGGCGGCCTTCGAGCATTTCGTAGTAGGTGTCCGGCGGCGCGGTCATGAAGCGCATGCCGATTTTCTTCAACTGATCCCAGGTCTTGACCAGGTCGTCGGTGAGGAACGCCACGTGCTGGATGCCTTCGCCGTTGAACTGCATCAGGAACTCTTCGATCTGCCCGGCGCCCTTCGACGATTCTTCGTTGAGCGGGATGCGGATCATGCCGTCCGGCGCGGTCATCGCTTTCGAAGTCAGGCCTGTGTATTCGCCCTTGATGTCGAAGTAACGGATTTCGCGGAAGTTGAACAGCTTCTCGTAAAAGTTCGCCCAGTAGGCCATGCGGCCGCGATACACGTTGTGGGTCAGGTGATCGATGATCTTCAGACCGGCACCGACCGGATTGCGATCAACGCCTTCGAGGAACACGAAGTCGATGTCATAGATGGAGCTGCCTTCGCCGAAACGGTCGATCAGGTACAGCGGCGCGCCGCCAATGCCTTTGATCGCCGGCAGGTTCAGTTCCATCGGGCCGGTTTCGATGTGGATCGGCTGAGCGCCGAGTTCCAGTGCGCGTTTGTAGGCTTTCTGCGAATCCTTGACCCGGAACGCCATGCCGCACACCGACGGGCCGTGCTCGGCCGCGAAGTACGAGGCGACGCTGTGCGGTTCGTTGTTGAGGATCAGATTGATCGCGCCCTGGCGATACAGGTGCACGTTCTTGGAACGGTGGGTCGCGACCTTGGTGAAGCCCATGATCTCGAAGATCGGCTCCAGAGTGCCAGGCGTCGGCGCTGCGAACTCGATGAACTCGAAGCCCATCAGGCCCATTGGGTTTTCGTATAAATCTGCCATGGTTGGCGCCTCATCATTCTTATCAATTAACCAGAGTTATTTGTCAGTAATGCTGAAGCCGGTGGGTGGCGCACAGGAGATGCCACGCACACTGCGGGCGAGGAAGTCACCGTAGATCAGTTGAAACCCGAATATCTTCATTGTCGACCCAAGGCTCTTGCGGGCGAGGCTTCTGCTGCCAGAAGACGATTATTATTGTATGCGTAACCCGATTCTACACAGCGTAAATAGGGTTGTCTGCCCTCTCTATAAAATCCGCTTTTTTCGGGTCGGTGCAAGGGGTTTGTTGCACAGCCAGATACCCGCCAGAATCAGCACACCGCCCAGGCACATGGCCAGCGTCAGCTGTTCACCCAGCACGATTGCACCGGCCAGCACGGCGGTCAGCGGATTGAGAGCAATGAACACGCCGGAGCGTGTGGCGCCGATTTTACGGATGCCATCGTAGTAACCGATGTAGGCCAGCGCAGAACCGAGTACGCCCAGATAGACCAGGCTCAGCCATTGACGCGGGCCAAGCGCGGCCAGGGCCGCAACGTCCACTTCGCCCCGGCTCAGGGCCAGCGCCCACAACATCAGGGTGCCCAGTAAAATCGAAAAGGTCACGGTCTGCACCGGGCCGATGCTGTGATTGAGGCTGCGTGAGAACAGCGAATAGACGCCCCAGCTCAAAACGCAGCCGAGGATCAGCAGATCGCCAATCCACGCGTCCGGCGTTTCGCTCAACAGCTGCGGGTTGCGACTGACGATCACCACAGCCGCCCCGCTGATGCAGATCGCAATTCCGGTCACTTTCAACCGGCTCAGCCGCTCCCTGAACAGCAACCAGGACGCGAGACCAATGACCGCCGGGTTCAGCGCCACGATCAACGAGGCACGAGAAGCGTTGATGTATTGCAGCCCGTAAAAGAAGCACAGGTTGTAGAAGAAAATCCCGAAAAAACCCAGCAGCGCCAGTTGCAGCCATTGCCTGGGCGTGGGCCGCGCCAGCGCAATCCGCGCCAGTCGCAGAAACCCGAGCAATGCCACGCTGGCCAGCAAAAACCGCAAGCTGGCAGCAAACACCGGACTCAGGCTACCGGCCAGAAAACGCCCGGCCACCCACGTTCCGCCCCAGATCATGGTGACCAGGGCCAGGTTCAAATAGACGGGCATGTCCGAAGCGGCCGGACGAACAGGTTCATGACAACTCATAACGTTCCCAATGATGAGACTGGCGGATGACGTATCATTCGATCGATTCCTCATCATCGTAAAATGAGTCTTTACTCATGACCCTGACCCAACTCGAAATCTTCTCGATGGTGGCCGAACTGCGCGGCTTCACTCTCGCTGCCCATCGTCTGGGAATTTCCCAGTCGGCGGTGTCCCACGCCTTGAAATCGCTGGAACAGGAACTGGGCGTCGAATTGCTGCGCCGGCATCAGTCGCAAGTTGAACTGAGCGACATCGGCGAGCAATTGCTGCTGCGCGCGCGGGCGATGCTCGGGCTGGCCAATACGTTGCGCCAGGAGGCCGCGGATGCGCGCGGCATGAAACGCGGCACCTTGCGCATTGGTTCGTTCGGGCCGACGTCCTCGATCAAGTTGCTACCGAAGATTCTTCAGCGCTATCGCGAGGCGCATCCGGGGATCGAAGTGCACATTGATGAAGGCCCGGATCGGCAAGTCATCCAGTGGCTGGAGGAGCGGCGGATCGACATCGGTTTTGTAGTGCTGCCAGAAGAGCGCTTCGACACGTTTGCCCTGATTGAAGATCAGATGGTCGCCCTGCTCCCGCCCGGTCACCCGTTGGCGGCGCGTGAATCAGTAAGCCTCAAAGACCTTTGCAACGACCCGTTCGTGCTGACCGAGGCCGGTTCATCGGAGCTGGTTTCGCGCCTGTTCAACACCGCGCGGTTGAGCCCGAACATCCGCTATCGCTGCTCGCAACTGCTCAGCACTCTCGACACGGTCGGACGAGGCGATGCCATGACCGTGGTGGCCGAAGGTTCGTTGCCTTTCGATTCCGCGCCACGCTATGTCAAGCGACCGCTATCCCCCGCAGTCAACCGGCAGGTGGGCCTGGCGGTGCTGGATCAGCGCCAGGCGTCACCCGCCACGCTGGCATTCATTCAATTGGCAACACGGCTGGATTACCGTTGAGCAGCGCAGGTGTCATTGACCATCTATTATGGGCTCAGATCACGGGAGTTGCGCGCACGCTTCGCCTGCCATCAAGTGCCCCACTCCATTGCGACAGGATGCGCCCATGCCACTGACCGTCAGGCCCCGCCGCAAGCGCAGCACCCGGATTATCGTGACGTTGCTGTGTGGCCTGCTGCCGATCGTACTCGGCAGCGTGATTCTTTATATGCAGGCCGGGCGCGCCCTTCAGCAGAGTTCGCAACACACCGCCGATGAAGCCCTGCGGCAGTTCGAACTGATGCTCGACAATACCGCCCTCGCCGCCCGGGAGTTGCTGCCGCTGGCCGGCCAGACCTGCGAGACTGTAAAACTGGCCTTGCGCGAACAAGTCACCCGACGCCCGTTTGTGCGCTCGACCAATCTGGTATGGGACGACAATCTCTATTGCAGTTCGCTGTTTGGCGACTTCAAGGAGGTCGTCAATCCGGGCGACTACACCCAGGGCAAGTTGTGGCTCATGAACGGCAACCCGGTCACGCCCGATACTGCGTTGCTGGTATATCGTCTGAGCGAAGGGCGCGCAGGCGCACTGACCACGCTGGACGGCTATCACCTGAGCAACATCCTGCGTCTGATCGGCCGGCACACATTGTTGTTACTGCAAGTCGGCAACAACTGGCTCTCGGCCGACGGCAAAGTGCATCAAGGCGCACTGCCCGCGTTGCCGGTGGCGCAAAGTACCTTGCACTCGCCGCACTATGCATTCTCGGTCACCGCCGCGTTTCCGGAAGGCGAAACCTGGCGCTACATGAAAGATGAATACCCGCCGCTGTTCAGCCTGCTGATGTTCTTCGGTGCGGTATCGGCAGCGATCGGCTACATCTTGCAGAAGCGCTCCACATCGCCCAGCCATGAAATGCTGCGAGCTCTGGAGGCGGGAGAGTTTATTCCCTACTTTCAGCCGGTGGTGCATGGCGACAGTAAACAGTGGTCGGGCACGGAAGTGCTGATGCGCTGGAACCATCCCAAGGAGGGGCTGGTACGTCCGGACCTGTTCATCCCGTTTGCCGAACACTCCGGGCTTATCGTGCCAATGACCCGCGCCTTGATGCAGCAGACCGCTGTCCTGTTGGGGCCGCTTTCATCGACCTTGACCGCGCCGTTCCACATTGGCATAAACATCACCGCCAGCCACTGCCAGGATCTGGAGCTGGTTGAGGATTGCCGTGAATTTTTGTCAGCTTTCCAGCCGGGCAGCATCAGCCTGGTCCTGGAGCTGACGGAACGCGAGCTGATCGAGCCGTCCGAGATCACCCACCAGCTGTTCGAGCAACTGCGTGCGATGGGTGTAAAGATCGCGATTGATGACTTTGGCACCGGTCATTCAAGCCTTGGCTACTTGAGAACGTTCAATGTCGACTTCCTCAAGATCGACCAGACATTTGTCGCGATGATCGATAAAGATGCCCTCTCCCGGCACATTCTGGACAGCATCATCGAGCTTTCCACCAAACTGGATCTGGGCATCGTGGCCGAAGGTGTAGAGACACAAGCCCAGTGTGATTATCTGGCCGCCCACCATGTCAACTTTCTGCAGGGCTACCTGTTCGGCAAACCGATGCCAGCTGCAGACTTCATCGATGCATTAACTCATCATTAACTTGGCAGCATAAATCCTGACTCGCCGACAGCTCGCACCAAATTGATACAAAACAGCGTTGTTGTTACATGAAGAAAAAGTCAGGATTTACTCTTGCCGCATTAACTACTACAATTTTTCTTACCTGTTGCAAGATTGGCAGGTGAGCCATTATCACCGAGTCGCTTCAAGGCTCTTGGCTTATAGCTTTGTTTGCGGTTGGTTTCAGCCAAACACACTATTGGAGTAAAGATATTGTCCAGACTCGCTGAATTTCGTGCAGCTGAAAAAGCCCTTCAGGAACAGCTCAAGCAGCTGGAATCGCTGAAGAACGATGCCGGGCTCAAGAAAGAAATCGAATTCGAAGAAAAGCTCCAGGGGCTGATGAAAACCTACGGCAAAGGCCTGAAAGACATCATCGCCATTCTCGATCCGAACCCGGCGAAATCCGGTCTGCAATCGACCGCCGCACCTAAAACCCGCCGCGCTCGCGTGGTCAAGGTCTATCAGAACCCGCACACCGGCGAGCTGATTGAGACCAAGGGCGGCAACCACCGCGGCCTGAAGGCCTGGAAGGAACAATACGGTGCAGCCACCGTTGATTCCTGGTTGCGCAGTTAATCCCTCGCAAACATGAAAGCCCTGCATATGCAGGGCTTTTTTTTGGACAATATTTAACAAATACAACGACTTTTCTGGCAGAAAAGTTAAGTCTCAAACCCGTTCCGCACTGAAACTATGCTTCCGAATGTTGCCTCATTTCCCGGCAATAACTTTATGCTTAATCAGTTCGGGTATCTAACATCACGCTGACCACGAACAGGCGATTAGAATTTCAAGCTGTTTCGTGCCGCCACTATGTCATCGCCGCTGGCCTTATAAACCTCTGCCTGCCCGGCATACGAAAGTACGTAAGCCTTATTCGCCTCCACCGCTGCAACCAATGTTTGCGACAGCACGTGACGGCCGTTTTCAGTCACGGTACAAGTGGTCTCAAGTGCCGCAAGCGAGCCCAGCGTAGTCGCGTGAACCTTGTTGCAGACACTCTGATAACCGCTCTGGAAAAAGTCTTTCTGCACCGACTTGCGCATCTCCAGCAACACGCCCTGCAAGTTGACCTGATGACCACTTTCCACACGGGTCATCGTCAACTCCATCACCATCACCTGATTGCCATCGGCGTCAGTCTTCACCCCGCGCTGACGGGAGACGTCCGGGGATGTTTCAGGCAACGCCTCGACTTCCCAGCCGGCGGGCCAGGTGATGCTCGGCGCCTCGGCAAAGGCCGGTAGCGCCAGCAGGGAAAAACCCAGGAAAACGAACAGCGATTTGAACGGTCGGATCATTACCAGAGGCACTCGCGGATTGAGCCGTAAAGTCTGAGCCCCGCCCGCTCGCAGGGCAAGCCCACGCTTTCGGTTTGGCGATGCTGCCAGGCATGCGTATCATTGCGCCCATTCACTCGCCCCAATTTGTTACGGAGGGCCCATGAGCCTGCAAGAACTGAACACCTTCCCTGGCGTCACCGCCACCCCAGACAGCGCAACCCGCAACTTCGTGTTCAACCACACCATGCTGCGCGTCAAAGACATCACCAAATCGCTGGATTTCTACACCCGCGTACTGGGTTTCTCACTGGTAGAAAAGCGTGACTTCCCGGAAGCGGAATTCAGCCTGTACTTCCTCGCGCTGGTCGACAAATCGCAGATCCCGGCCGACGCCGCTGCGCGCACTGAGTGGATGAAGTCGATTCCCGGCATTCTTGAGCTGACCCACAACCACGGCACCGAGAACGACGCCGACTTCGCCTACCACAATGGCAACACCGACCCGCGCGGTTTCGGCCACATCTGCATTTCGGTACCGGATATCGTTGCCGCTTGCGCACGCTTTGAAGAGCTGGGCTGCGATTTCCAGAAGCGCCTGACCGATGGCCGCATGAAGAGCCTGGCGTTCATCAAGGATCCGGATGGTTATTGGGTCGAAATCATCCAGCCAGCGCCGCTGTAAAGCTGAGTCTGGGTAGAAAGCACCCCGCAAAGAAAAAACCCCATCATCACTGATGGGGTTTTTCTTTTTCAGGCCCGGGATTTATGCCGGAGCCGAAGTGCGGATCAGGTGATCGAAAGCGCTAAGCGAAGCCTTGGCGCCCTCGCCCACCGCAATCACGATCTGCTTGTACGGCACGGTGGTTACGTCACCGGCGGCAAAGATGCCGGGGATCGAGGTTTCACCGCGGTTGTCGACGATGATCTCGCCGCGCGGCGACAACTCGATGGTGCCCTTGAGCCAATCAGTGTTGGGCAGCAGACCAATCTGCACGAAAATCCCTTCCAGTTCGACGGTGTGCAGCTCTTCGGTATTGCGATCCTTGTAGCGCAGGCCGTTGACCTTCTGGCCATCGCCGGTGACCTCGGTGGTCAGCGCACTGGTGATCACAGTGACGTTAGGCAGGCTGTGCAGCTTGCGTTGCAATACGGCGTCGGCGCGCAACTGAACGTCGAACTCCAGCAAAGTTACGTGTGACACGATACCGGCCAGATCGATCGCTGCCTCTACACCGGAGTTACCGCCGCCAATCACCGCCACACGCTTGCCTTTGAACAGCGGGCCGTCGCAATGCGGGCAATACGCTACACCCTTGTTGCGGTATTCCTGCTCGCCCGGCACGTTCATTTCGCGCCACCGCGCGCCGGTCGCCAGAATCACGCTCTTGGCCTTAAGGGTCGCGCCACTGGCGAAGCGGACTTCATGCAGCTCGCCATTCTTGCCCGGGATCAGCTTGTCGGCGCGTTGCAGGTTCATGATGTCGACGTCGTACTGCTTGACGTGTTCTTCCAGCGCGGTCGCCAGTTTCGGGCCTTCGGTTTCCTGAACGGAAATGAAGTTTTCGATGGCCATGGTGTCCAGTACCTGACCGCCGAAGCGCTCGGCTGCAACACCGGTGCGAATACCTTTACGTGCGGCATAGATCGCCGCCGAAGCGCCGGCCGGCCCACCGCCGACCACCAGCACATCAAAGGCTTGCTTGGCGCTGATTTTCTCGGCCTGACGCTCGATGGCGCCGGTGTCGAGTTTGGCGAGGATTTCTTCCAGGCCCATGCGGCCCTGACCGAAGTTTTCGCCATTCAGGTAGATGCTTGGTACAGCCATGATCTTGCGATCGTTGACTTCGTCCTGGAACAGCGCGCCGTCGATGGCGACGTGGCGGATGTTCGGGTTCAGCACGGCCATCAGGTTCAGCGCCTGAACGACGTCCGGGCAGTTCTGGCAGGACAGCGAGAAGTAAGTCTCGAAGTTGAACTCACCCTTGAGCGAGCGGATCTGTTCGATCACTTCGACACTGGCCTTCGAAGGGTGTCCGCCGACTTGCAGCAGGGCCAGCACCAGCGAAGTGAATTCATGGCCCATCGGGATGCCGGCGAAACGCAGGCTGATGTCGGCACCGGGGCGATTGATCGAGAAGGAGGGTTTTCGTGCATCGCCACCGCTGTCGATCAAGGTAATCTGATGCGAAAGACTGGCAACGTCTTTCAGCAGGTCAAGCATTTCACGGGATTTCGCACCGTCGTCGAGTGAGGCAACGATCTCGATCGGCTGGGTGACCCGTTCCAGGTACGATTTCAACTGGGCTTTAAGATTGGCGTCCAACATACGGGCGATCTCCTGACTTTATTTGAGGCGAAAAAAAGCCCGAGCGAATCTCGCCCGGGCTTTTCTATTGGGCGGTGCAGCTTACTTGAGTAGGTGCGGAGTTCCGCCCTGCATTGCGTGTGTCACAGACTTAGATCTTGCCGACCAGGTCCAGGGACGGAGCCAGAGTGGCCTCGCCTTCTTTCCACTTGGCCGGGCAAACTTCGCCTGGGTGAGCAGCAACGTACTGAGCAGCCTTGATTTTGCGCAGCAGCTCGGAAGCGTCGCGGCCAACGCCGCCATCGTTCAGTTCAACGATTTTGATTTGGCCTTCAGGGTTGATCACGAAGGTGCCACGATCCGCCAGACCAGCTTCTTCGATCAGCACGTCGAAGTTGCGGGAAATGACATGGGTCGGGTCGCCGATCATGGTGTATTCGATTTTGCCGATAGCTGGCGAAGTGTTGTGCCAGGCAGCGTGGGCAAAGTGGGTGTCGGTCGAAACGCTGTAGATCTCTACGCCCAGTTTCTGGAAGGCGGCGTAGTTGTCAGCCAGGTCTTCGAGTTCGGTTGGGCAAACGAAAGTGAAGTCGGCCGGGTAGAAGAACACTACGGACCATTTGCCTTTCAGGTCAGCGTCCGAGACTTGTACGAAGTCGCCGTTTTTGAACGCGGTAGCTTTGAACGGTTTTACTTGGCTGTTGATGATAGGCATTGATGACTCTCCGTCAGGGTTGTGAATTCGATGGGTGAATCCTACCCAGTCACTCGACGGATGGCTCATTGGCAAACCTGATGCTGCTGATTTGTTTTCGCTATTAGCTGAGGATATTAATAGAAGAAAACGATATCTACGGCGACAGCGGCTTATCCGTAATCCGGGCCATCCCGTGAAAAGGGCTCGCTTCAACATAGCGCATGGCGGACTTCATATCCTTCCAGCCGACGTAACTCATCAGTGACTTGAGATCCCAGCCGCTTTGATGGGCCCACGTTGCAAAACCTCGTCGCAGAGAGTGACTCGTGTAGCGCTCGGCGGAAATTCCGGCGCGCTCCAGAGCCTGACGCAGCAACGGAATCACACTGTTGGCGTGCAAGCCCTCCTCACTCAGATTGCCCCACCGGTCCACGGCGCGAAACACCGGGCCGCGTACGAGCGCAGCCTCGCTTATCCATTCGATATATGCCTGCACAGGGCACAACTTCAACAGCGCCGGGGCCTGATAGGTTTGCCCGATGTTTTCCCGATCACCCTTGCTGCGCGGCAGGTACAAAGTGATGCCGCTGCCAGCGTGCGCCTGCACATGCTCGATCTGCATCCGACACAGCTCATCGCTGCGAAAGCCGCGCCAGAAGCCCAGCAGGATCAATGCCCGATCGCGGCAGGCCCGTAACAGCACTGGTCGATCCTGTTTTTCCCGCGCCTCCCTCATTTCCTGCTCAAGCCAGGCGACAGTCTGTTCCAGATCTCGCAATTGCAACGGCTCGGCCTGCTTCTCCTGGGCGGGATGCAGGGCACGAATGCCCTTGAATACTTTGCGCACCACCGGGGACTTGGTCGGATCAGCGAAGCCCTGACTGTTGTGCCACTGCGCCAGCGCCGACAGACGCAACTTGAGCGTATTGACCGACAGCACGCCAGCATGTGCCACCAGATACCGGGCGATGCTGTCCGCTGTCGCTGGCAGAAACCCGCCCCACACGGACTCGAAATGCTCGATGGCCGCGCGATAACTGCGGCGGGTGTTGTCACGGGTGGCGGCTTGCAGGTAGCGATCGATATCGCTCATGGGCTGATTTTCTCGTTGCGTACTGAAGGTTTGATCGGAAATCGATTTTATGGGTTTCACATGGGGTAATACCAGTATATCCCGTCCGTTTATCGGTGCTTATTTCACTTTAATTTCAACGTGGTACACTGCGTACTTTAGTGGCATGTACCACAGTACGAAATGGTAGGAGCAGATATGGCCCGTGGCGGCGTCAATAAAGCAGTAGTCCAGATCGCGCGCGCAGCGATTCTCGCCCGTGGCGAACACCCCAGCATCGACGCAGTACGCATCGAACTGGGCAATACGGGTTCAAAAACCACAATTCATCGCTACCTGAAGGAACTGGATGACGGCAGCGAACCGGCCGATCCGTCGGCAGAACCTGTCGATGACGAACTCCTCGCCCTCGTCACACGCCTCGCCCAGCGCCTGAAAGAACAGGCGCAGGAGCCGATTGATCAGGCACGCGAGCAGTACGAGCATCAGCGTCAGGCACTGGAAAACGAGCTGAATCAGCTTCGTCAGGATCATGCGCAGCTGGAGAAGAAGCACGACATTCAGACTGCCGCGCTGGCAAAGGAATCCGAAGCCCTGAGCGATACCCGCTCGATGCTGCAGACCGAGCAGACTCGCAATGCGGGACTGAATCAGGCTCTGGCAGATTTTGAATTGCGTTTGCAGGACAAGGACGAGCAGATCCGCTCGCTGGAAGAGAAGCACCTGCACGCCCGCGACGCGCTTGAACACTACCGCAACGCCATCAAGGAGCAGCGTGAGCAGGAGCAAAGCCGTCACGAGACGCAGGTGCAGCAGTTGCAGATGGAGTTGCGCCAGGCGCAGCAAAGCGCCCTCGTACGTCAGGACGAAATCACCCAGCTGCACCGCGACAACGAACGCCTGCTGACCGAAAATCGCGGCACCGTGCGCGAACTGAGCCTGCTGCAGGATCAGCTCAAGCACAGTAATCAGCGTCAGGATCAATTGCTGCAGCAAGCGTCCCGCGTCGACAGTGAACGCACCCTCCTCCAGGAACGTCTGCGCGTGGCCCTGCTGGAAAGTCAGACGCTCAAGCAGAACGTCGACGAGCAGTCGCAGCTCAATCAGTCATTGGAAAAAGAATTAACCAAGGCGCAAGACAGCCTGCGCCTGGCTACTACCGCTGAGGCAGCGCCAGACGCAGCCCAACCGAAAAAGATTTAAGCGCCGACCGGCGTACGCATTGTGACAAACTCTTCGGCCGCCGTCGGATGCACTCCGATGGTGTCGTCGAAGTCACGCTTGGTTGCGCCAGCCTTCAAAGCGATAGCCAGCCCCTGCACGATCTCGCCAGCATCCGGGCCGACCATGTGACAGCCCAACACCTTGTCAGACTTGCCATCGACCACCAGCTTCATCAGCGTGCGCTCCTGGCAGTCCGTCAGGGTCAGCTTCATCGGCCGGAAGCGGCTTTCGTAGATCACCACGTCGTGACCCGCCTCCCGCGCCTCCTCTTCAGTCAGACCGACGGTGCCGATGTTCGGCAGACTGAACACTGCCGTCGGGATCATCTTGTAATCCACCGGACGGTATTGCTCAGGCTTGAACAGACGCCGCGCCACTGCCATGCCCTCAGCCAGCGCCACCGGCGTCAACTGAACACGACCGATGACATCGCCCAGCGCCAGGATTGAAGGCTCGGTGGTTTGAAACTGCTCATCGACCTTGATGAAGCCTTTGTCGTCGAGCTGCACATCGGTATTTTCCAGCCCCAGGTTGTCCAGCATCGGACGTCGGCCGGTGGCATAGAACACACAATCGGCTTCCAGCACGCGACCATCCTTGAGGGTTGCTTTCAGGCTGCCATCTGATTGCTTGTCGATACGGGCAATGTCGGCATTGAATTGCAGATCCAGGCCACGCTTGGTGAGTTCTTCCTTCAAGTGCTTACGAACCGAACCGTCGAAACCGCGCAGGAACAGATCTCCGCGATACAGCAACGTCGTATTGGCGCCCAGACCATGGAAGATTCCGGCGAATTCGACGGCGATGTAACCGCCACCGACGACCAGTACACGCTTGGGCAGCTCTTTGAGAAAGAACGCCTGGTTCGAGCTGATCGCATGCTCATGTCCCGGAATCTCGGGGATCTGCGGCCAGCCACCGGTGGCGATCAGAATATTCTTCGCGGTGTAGCGCTCGCCGTTGACCTCGACTTCGTGCGGGCCAACGATTTTCGCGTGAGCCTCATGCAGGGTCACGCCGCTGTTGACCAGCAGATTGCGATAAATGCCGTTCAGGCGATTGATTTCGCGATCCTTGTTGGTAATCAGTGTGGCCCAGTCAAAATCCGCCTCGCCCAGTTGCCAGCCGAAACCAGAGGACTGTTCGAAGTCTTCGGCAAAGTGGGCGCCGTACACCAACAGTTTTTTCGGTACGCAACCAACATTGACGCAGGTGCCGCCCAGATAACGGCTCTCGGCCACCGCTACTTTTGCGCCGAAACCTGCCGCAAAACGCGCAGCGCGCACACCGCCGGAACCGGCGCCAATCACATAAAGGTCAAAATCGTAGGCCATTTCTATCTCCTCGGCAGGAGATCAGCATACCCGCAGATGCTTATTGAGCAAGTCTCTACTGCAAGGGGACGGGCAATACCGGGAGGTTCTACCGTTAGCATTTGATTAATGGCTTTCTGCCGGTTGATTTTTTGGCAGCCGCAACGTATGCCAGGCGATCAGAATCGCTACGAGCGCCAGGCCGAAAGCGAGCCACGATGCCAATGCAATTCCGCCCGCAAATGCACTTCCCGCCTGCTGCATCAACTGTTGCGCTTGATCCCCCGCCAACCCCGCCGCCACATGATGAGCGCCAGCCAGCGTTTCACTTGCCAGCATCGTCTGAACATCGCTCAAAAACGCTGGAAGCTGCAGGTCTGCTCGGTAGTGAGCCGTCACCAGGCCGCCAATCAGAGTAGTACCCAGCACCACGCCAACTTCATAGGCTGTTTCACTGATGGCGGATGCCGCCCCTGCCTTCGCCGGGGGCGCTGCCGACAAAATCACATCATTGGAAACCGTAGCGATCGCCCCCACTCCGATGTTGAGCAACGCGAACGCCACTACCAATACCGCAAGACTGCTGCCCATGCTGGCCACCAGCAAAAAGGCCGCACCGGTGAAAGCCACCAGAATCGGTATCAGTACATGCACCGGCATGCGCTGCGCGACTGGGACGACTGCCACTCCAACCATAATCGCCATGATTTGCCCCGGCACCAATGCAAGGCTCGCACTCAAGGGCGCCATTTGCAGAACAATCTGCAAAAACTGAGTCGTGAAGAAAACGAAGCCGACAAGAAACGCAAGACTCATCAAATTGATAAGGACTGATCCGCTGAAGGCGCCATTGCTGAACAGGGTCATGTCCATCAGGGGTACAGGAAGACGCAACTGGCGACGTACGAATATCCAGCCTGCCAGTGCACCTACCAGAAAGGTGCCAAACACAACACCGTCAATGCCCTCACTGGCGCCATGCTTGATGCTGTAAACGATACAACCCAGTGCGACCATCGACTGAAGGATGCTGATCGGGTCCAGCGGACCCGACACATCACGCTCTGATTCAGGGAGCAACAGCGGCCCCAGTACTAACAATGGAATCAGGACGGGTACCGCCAACAGAAAAATCGCGCCCCAATCAAAGAACTGCAGCAACACCCCTCCCACCAAAGGCCCTAGTGCCGAGCCGACAGTCAGCGTCGTTGCCCAGATCGCTACTGCCACTCTGCGCTCTTCTCGATCCTCAAACACCGAACGTATCAATGCCAGCGTGGAGGGCATCAACATCGCACCGAAAATCCCCATACAAGCCCGCCCGATAATCAGCTGCATCGATGTTGCGGAATATGCGGTCAGCACCGAGACCACCACAAACCCGAACGAGCCGATAAGCAGCAACTTACGGTGCCCCACCCGATCACCCAGGCTACCCATCGAAACCAGCAGTCCTGCGAGAACCAACGAATAGGCATCAATCATCCACAGCTGCTGGCTGGCCGTCGGACGCAAGGCTTCGGCGATTTTGGGTAACGCGAAACCCAATACGGTGTTATCAACGGTCACCAGCAGCACTGGCAACATGAGCACCGCCAGCCCTGACCAGCGTCTGGCACTTGATCTTCGTGTTGCAGCCATATTCTTTAACGCCACAAGCAACACTCCTTATTGCTGGAGAATAAATTTCACAACTGTCCTTCGACGATCATGAAACGCGGTCCTCCGCACCTCCCTGGCGAAGACGAGTCAGTTCAGCAGCGAACATGCAGGCTGACAATCGAACATTTGTTTCACATTGCATCCTGAATCGAATCGAGATGCGCTATTTCTCCCCACAAACGCAAACGCCCCGAACATGTCGGGGCGTTTGTTTTTAGCATCACACGATTCAGACCGTGTGACGTACCTTCAGACAGTCAGGCGCTATCAGTACGCCTTGCCAGTCTTGTAGAAATTCTCGAAGCAGAAGTTGGTTGCCTCGATATAGCCTTCAGCACCACCGCAGTCGAAACGCTTGCCCTTGAACTTGTAGGCCATCACGCAGCCGTTCTGGGCTTGTTTCATCAGGGCGTCGGTGATCTGGATTTCCCCGCCCTTGCCTGGCTCGGTCTGTTCGATCAGGTCGAAAATGTCCGGGGTCAGGATATAGCGGCCGATGATCGCCAGGTTCGACGGTGCGTCTTCCGGCTTTGGCTTCTCGACCATGCTGTGTACGCGGTAGATGTCGTCGCGGATCATTTCGCCAGCGATCACACCGTACTTGCTGGTTTCCTGCGGATCGACTTCCTGGATGGCAATGATCGAGCAGCGGAACTGTTTGTACAGCTTGACCATCTGGGTCAGTACGCCGTCGCCTTCGAGGTTGACACACAGGTCGTCTGCCAGCACCACAGCGAACGGTTCGTCACCGATCAGCGGACGACCGGTCAGGATCGCGTGGCCCAGGCCTTTCATTTCGGTCTGACGAGTGTAGGAGAACGAGCACTCGTCCAGCAGCTTGCGGATACCGACCAGGTATTTTTCCTTGTCGGTGCCTTTGATCTGGTTTTCCAGTTCATAGCTGATGTCGAAGTGGTCTTCCAGGGCGCGCTTGCCACGACCGGTCACGATGGAGATTTCGTTCAGGCCAGCATCCAGAGCTTCTTCGACGCCGTACTGGATCAGTGGCTTGTTTACCACCGGCAGCATTTCTTTGGGCATGGCCTTCGTCGCTGGGAGGAAGCGAGTACCGTAACCGGCTGCTGGGAACAAGCATTTCTTGATCATATAAGTCCTTGAAAGGGCTGTGTGTACGAGTTTCGGCGCAGTCTAATCAGGCGGCGTGCACCTTACAATGCCCCGCACTGGCTAACCGATGTCAACATAGAGAAATATTCTCGCGGATAGTTCAATCCGCACACAAAGGCTGCGAAATCAGCGTAGTCCAAAGATCCAGGAATACCTCATCGACCTGCGCCAGTCGCCGATTTACCGTTATCATGACGCCTTTGAAACAGCCAACGAGGCAGTGAGATGTCCGCAGCAAAAATCATCAATGGGTACAGCGTCGCCAAGGCGAAAGATGGCCAGTGGCATATCACCGCCGCCAACGGCGAAGATGTGTCCGGTCCGTTGCCCACTGAAGCGATGGCGATAGAGGTGGCCGCGGTGCTTGATTACACGCCTCCTGCACCGAAGCGTCGCGGCAAGGACCAAGACTGATCGGCAACCACGAATCTCGGCCCTGCCTTCGCGCAGGGCTTTTTTTGGGCTGTGCGCAAAGAACTGGCCAATCGCTATAACCTTTTCATGCCGGCGCTGTCATAGCGTCTAGCCCCCTCCTCCTCGAAGACGACATTGCCATGATCAACCGCCTCTTCATCAGTTTTCTACCCCTGATTGCGCTCGCGGCCCTGGCCGGCTGCGCCACATCGCAGACCACCTACCTGAACAACGGCGAACAGGGTTTGAGCATCGACTGCTCCGGCGAAGCCAATTCCTGGGCCAGCTGTTACGAAAAGGCTGATGCATCATGCGCCGGAACCGGCTATCGCATTGTCGGGACTGAAGGCACACCGGCGCCCAAGGAAGACGACAAGACGCTGGGCGTCGATGTCGGCAACTACAAAACCCGTAGCGTAGTGGTGGTATGTAAGTAGCCTTACATGTGAATTTCGGCGAATTTGATCCCCAGCCCGCGCACGACCTCGATCAGGTCATCGAGTCGGTTGAAGGATTCGACTTCGTCGTTATCGTCCACCAGAAAATAACTGCGACCGGCGCTTTTCTTGAAGAACACGATCCACTCTCCCGGATTTGCCGGGTTCTGGATCACATGGGTGGCCGCAATGAGCCCTTCCTTGTGTCGCTCCCGCACCTGCTCTCTCTTCATTCACCTCTCCAGAAATGACAATGCCGCCACAGCAACGCTGTGACGGCATCAATGCTGACGGCTGACAGTCTATCAGCCGGAAATACAGGCAGTGGCGGCTTTGCGCACATCCCATGGACGCAGCGGCACATTGGACATCCGTTCATGCAGCTTGATGCTGCTGCCACCGGAGCGATCCTCGATATCAAACACTGCGGCGGGACCTGATCCCAGCTTGCCCGGAACGATGACCCGGACTTCGTCCTTGTGCCGCTCGACCTGCAGGGCGCCCCGGCTGCCGGACAGCTTCTCGGCCAGGCATTCAGCATACTCATGGGGCTTCTTACCGGAAATGACGTTCATGGTCGGCAGTGTTTCATTGATTTCCGAAACACTTGCGCAACCACCCATTGCCAATGCCAACGGCAGAATCACCACACCCCACTTCATACAAAACCTCCGATAAAGACCCTCCGACAGCACGAATGCCGTTTTTCTCCAAGGCCCATTGCATTTAATCCACATCGAATCGTGAATATCTGTTTTTAATTGTCAAAGCGGCGCCCGACGGCCGGATAATAACCTGTCCGGGCTGATAAACTGCGCCAATCGACAATGCTATCGTTTTGATTTTGTAGAAAAAGCCCTTCTGGAGGCGCCCATGAAATTCATTCACCAGCGCGAGCACCTCAACGAAGACGACATCGTCGTCATTCAATGCTCGCAAACCTGCAATATCCGCTTGATGAACGACGCCAACTTTCGCAGCTTCAAGAATGGCGGCCGTCACACCTATCACGGTGGTGCTTTCGACACGTTCCCGGCCCGTATTACCGCGCCGAGCACCGGCTTCTGGAACATCACCATCGACACCGTCAACCGTCGGGCGATCAGCGTGACCCGCAAGCCGACCCTGACGCACTCGATCAAGATCATTCGCCGCTCGAGCTCCAAACTCAGCTGAGCGACTCCGCCAACGCAGACAGGTAAGCATCAACGTGGCCCAAACGACCAAATACGTGATCAAGTACAAACTCAACGGTGAACGCCGTTTCGAGTTCGCCCAACTGGAAAAGGGCACGCCGGAAGAAGCCAAGGCAGCACTGGATGCCTTGCACGGCCAGAGTGACGATGTGATCAGCGACATCAGCGTCAGCAAGGCCCTGTAAAACCCGGATGACAATTCGACCGCAAGCGGCGGAGTGTTCCGAGCGGGTGGACGGCCCACACTGAGACCTGAATGCAAGCCAAGGAATCAGCATGTCACGCTCATCCGTCTCTCCGCTCGATGCGCTCGACTGGATCGCCCTGGAGCAGCAACTGGACCAGGACGGTTGCGCGGTCGTCCGTACGCTGCTGCGCCCGGACACCTGTGATCGATTGAGTGCGCTTTACCCACAAAGTGAACCGTTTCGATCCCAAGTCACCATGGCCCGCCACGGTTTCGGGCGCGGGGAATACAAATACCTGCGCTATCCGCTTCCGCCCGTGGTCGAACGCCTGCGCAGCGCGCTCTACCCGCGACTTCTCCCTTTGGCCAACCGCTGGCATGAGCGAATGGGGCTACCTGAACGCTTTCCAGAACAGCACAGCGAATTTCTCCATCGCTGCCACGCCGCCGGTCAATTGCGGCCTACCCCGCTCTTGCTGCAATACGGCCCGCAGGACTACAACTGTCTGCATCAGGATCTGTACGGTGAACATGTCTTTCCGCTGCAAGTGGCGATTCTTCTGTCAGAACCTGGCAAAGATTTCACCGGCGGCGAGTTCGTTTTGACTGAACAGCGCCCGAGAATGCAGTCGCGCCCGCTGGTGATGGACCTGAGAAAAGGCGACGCGCTGATCTTTGCCGTCAACCAGCGCCCGGTCAAAGGCACGCGCGGCGACTATCGAGTAAACATGCGCCACGGCGTCAGCCGATTGCACAGCGGAACACGGCATACTCTGGGCATCATTTTCCACGACGCGACCTGACGATCATGCAAACCACCTTCGACCTGTTCGCCGACACAGAATCCGAACAGCCCCGGCGCACCGAACAGATCGGTGAACAATCCTGGGTGCTGCGCGGCTTTGCCCTTCCACAAATCGAGCAGTTGTTGCCGGCCCTGGAATCGATCATCGCCTGCGCCCCACTGCGCCATATGATGACGCCCGGGGGCTTCAGCATGTCGGTGGCTACCAGCAGTTGCGGGGCAGTGGGCTGGATCACCGATCGCAGCGGCTACCGCTATTCATCCGAAGATCCCGTGAGCCATCAGCCCTGGCCGGCCATGCCCGAAGTGTTTCGCGAGCTGGCCCAGACGGCAGCGAAAAGCGCCGGATTTGCCGACTTCGTTCCGGACTCCTGCCTGATCAATCGTTATGTCCCAGGCGCAAAGATGTCGCTGCATCAGGACAAAGACGAAAAAACCTACGAAGCGCCGATCGTTTCGCTGTCTTTGGGCCTACCCGCAACGTTCCTGTTCGGCGGTTTCGCACGCGGCGACAGGAGCCAGAAAATCTCGCTGCTGCACGGCGACATGGTGATCTGGGGTGGTGTAGACCGGCTGCGCTACCACGGGATCCTGCCGATCAAGCCCGGTCGGCATCCGCGCCTGGGCGAGCAGCGTTTCAACCTGACGTTTCGTACCGCTGGATAATCCTGCAAAGTTTGACCGCAAGGGTCGGAGTGCTCCGGCCGGTGGCACTGGTTAACCTGACATTCAACAGGTCAACGGACTCTCCATCATGAAAACGCTTTCCACCTCGCTGAACACTGAAGACGATCCACGGTGGGCCGCTGTCGTGGCACGCGACCCTCGGGCAGACGGCCAGTTTGTCTATGCCGTGAAAACCACCGGCATCTATTGCCGCCCCAGCAGCCTGGCGCGCTTGCCGAAACCGCAGAACGTCGAGTTCTTCGACACCGCCGAAGAAGCCGAGGCAGCGGGCTATCGCCCCAGCAAACGGGCGAGCAAGGATCAGACCGAAGTCGCTGCTCAGCATGCCGCCACCGTCGCGGCAGCCTGTCGCCAGATCGAAGCGTCGGACAGCCTGCCGGCACTCAACGATCTCGCCGAAACCGCTGGCCTGAGCGCCTTCCACTTTCATCGCGTCTTCAAGGCCGCAACGGGTCTGACCCCAAAAGGCTACGCCGCCGCACATCGCTCGCGCCGGGTCCGTCAGCGTCTGGCGGACGGCGGCTCGGTGACCGAGGCGTTGTATGACGCCGGTTTCAATTCCAACAGCCGTTTCTACGAGGCCGCCGATCAGGTACTGGGCATGAAACCCGGCGACTTCCGCGCAGCCGGGCAGAACAACGACATCCGCTTCGCCGTCGGCCAGTGCTCGCTCGGCGCCATTTTGGTGGCGCAGAGCGCGCGCGGAATCTGCGCGATTCTGCTGGGGGACGATCCGCACCAACTGGTGTGCGACCTGCAGGACCAGTTTCGCCGGGCCAACCTGATCGGTGCCGATGCCGAGTTCGAACAACTGATCGCTCGCGTCGTCGGCTTTATAGAGGCGCCTGCCATCGGCCTGGATTTGCCGCTGGATGTGCGCGGCACGGCGTTTCAGGAACGTGTGTGGCAGGCGCTGCGCGAAATTCCGGTCGGCAGCACCGCCAGCTACGCGGACATCGCCTTGCGTATCGGCTCGCCAAAAGCCGTGCGCGCAGTGGCCCAGGCTTGCGGTGCCAACAGCCTCGCGGTGGCCATTCCGTGCCACCGCGTGGTGCGCAGCGACGGTAACCTCAGCGGCTACCGCTGGGGCGTGGAACGCAAGCGAGAGCTGTTGCTGCGCGAAACGCAGGTTTAACGCAGCGATGTAAATCGCCACCGATTCGGGGCCCGACAGGCCTCGAAGTCGGTGGCAAATTTTCCGCTTTCGATCCGGTTCGTCTCGACGTCTGCTGACGGCTCGGTCACCGCAATCCCGGCGGTGACATCGAATGCTCCGGGCGGGCCGCGATGGCGCTGAGGTCTCAGCGATTGACGTCGACCACAACCCGTCCGCGCAACTGACCCGCGAGCAACTTCGGAGCCGCCTCAAGAGCTTCGCCGAGACCGATTTCATGGCTGATCAGTGGCAACAGCGCAAAATCCAGATCCTTCGCCAGACGATTCCAGGCCTCGATGCGGCGAGCCTTGGGCTGGGTCACGCTGTTGATCCCGGCCAGCGTCACGCCACGCAAAATGAACGGCGCCACAGACGCCGGGAAATCCATGCCCTGAGCCAGACCGCATGCGGCCACGGTGCCTTCGGCCCGGGTACTGGCGCAGGCATTGGCAAGCGTGTGGCTGCCGACTGAATCGATGACGCCCGCCCAGCGCTCCTTGGCCAGTGGCTTGCCAGGTTCGGACAGGGTGGCGCGATCAATGATTTCGCCGGCGCCCAGTTGTTTCAGGTATTCGTGCTCCGAAACCCGACCGGTCGAAGCGACCACGCGGTAGCCCAGCTTGCTCAACAACGCGATAGCAAAACTGCCGACGCCACCATTGGCACCGGTCACCAGCACCTCGCCCTGTTGCGGGGTCACGCCATTCCTCTCCAGCGCCATGATGCACAGCATGGCCGTATAGCCGGCCGTGCCGATAGCCATGGCTTGCGCGGCGGTGAATGCCTTGGGCAGCGGGATCAGCCAGTCACCGTTCAATCGTGCCTTTTGCGCCAGACCGCCCCAGTGGCTTTCACCGACGCCCCAGCCGTTCAGCAGCACCGGATCGCCGACCTTGTAGTCCGGGTGCGAACTGACTTCGACGGTGCCCGCCAGATCAATCCCCGGAACCATCGGGAACTTGCGCACCACCGGGCTGCTACCGGTGATCGCCAGGCCGTCCTTGAAATTCAGCGTGCTGTACGCGACACGAACCGTCACATCGCCCGCAGGCAACTGCTCGTCATCAATCTCTTGCAGGTTGGCGCGATAACCGCTGTCGTCTTTGTCGATCAAAATGCCTGTGAACATGACTGCCTCTCACGGGTGGAAATCAGGATGTCGAGGGATTGGAATAGCACACTGCAACATTTTGCCCCACTCGACCTTTAGCCAATCGGACCCGAACGCACAGCCAGCGCCGGCTGTTCAAGCTACAAATCTGTGCTGGTCTTGGGAGTGGCTTTGCGTTAAAAAACCGGCTGCTACCGTCCCTGCCCTGTTTTGTCGTCGGAGAAGCTATCCCATGAGCCAATGGCCTGATACCCGCATTCTTGACCTTTTCGGCATCGAACTGCCGATCATCCAGGGCCCCATGGCCGGTGCCACCAATTCTTCGATGGTCATCGCAGCGTGCAACGCCGGTGGCCTCGGTTCGATGCCGGCTGCGATGCTGACCATCGAGCAACTGCGCGAAGAGCTGAAGACCATTCGCCAAGGCACGAACAAGCCGTTCAACGTCAACTTCTTCTGCCATCAACCGCCGGCCGCCGATGAGCAAAAGGCGCGAGAGTGGAAAAATCTGCTGGAGCCCTACTATCGCGAACTGGGTGTCGATTTCGATGCGCCGACGCCGGTGTCCAACCGTGCGCCCTTCGATGCGGCCGCCTGCGAGGTGCTGGAAGAATTTCGCCCTGAAGTGGTGAGCTTCCATTTCGGCCTGCCGAAAAAAGCCTTGCTGGATCGGGTCAAGGCCACCGGCGCGAAAATCCTCTCGTCGGCAACCACGGTCGACGAAGCAATCTGGCTGGAGCAGAACGGTTGCGACGCGATCATCGCCATGGGTTACGAGGCCGGAGGTCATCGCGGGATGTTCCTCAGCGCTGACCTGAGCAGTCAGGTCGGTACGTTTGCGCTGGTGCCGCAAGTGGTCGATGCGGTGAGTGTGCCGGTGATTGCTGCCGGTGCAATTGCCGATGCACGCGGCGTGGCAGCAGCGTTCATGCTCGGCGCTTCGGCGGTTCAGGTCGGCACGGCGTATCTGTTTACCCCGGAAGCGAAAGTCAGTGCTTCGCACCACAAGGCCTTGCGCACCGCCAAGGAAAGCGAGACGGCGGTAACCAATCTGTTTACCGGGCGTCCGGCAAGGGGGATTCTCAATCGAGTGATGCGCGAACTGGGCCCGATGTCGGAAAAGGCCCCTGCCTTTCCGCTGGCTGGCGGTGCCTTGATGCCGCTGCGCGCAAAAGGCGAAGCCGAATTCAGTAACCTGTGGGCCGGTCAGGCGTTCACGCTCGGCAAAGACCTTGGCACCGCTGAACTGACCCGGCAACTGGCTGAAGGCGCGCTGGCAAAATTGACGCGGTGATCTACCCGAGCGAGTGAGGAGCGTGACGCCCTCACTCGGTTTAAAAGCAGTGCTTCCCGTTTGGCGGCATTTCGCTATATATTTCGCTATATAGCGTTGCACCCCATCGTACGGCGCAGTCTATCCCTCCAATAACAACTGCCCACTGCACTTGCCAATCACGGAGCCGTTACATGATCAATCGTGCCACCCGTTTTGCCCCTGCCCTGTTCGCGGTATTCGCCATCGGCGCCGCCCAGGCCGACGAAGTGCAAGTCGCCGTCGCGGCCAACTTCACCGCACCGATCCAGGCGATTGCCGCCGATTTCGAAAAAGACACCGGACACAAGCTGGTCGCTGCCTATGGCGCCACGGGCCAGTTCTACACCCAGATCAAAAACGGCGCGCCGTTCGACGTGTTCCTCTCGGCCGATGACACCACCCCTGAAAAACTCGAGAAAGAAGGCGACACCGTCAAGGGTTCGCGCTTCACCTACGCCATCGGCACCCTGGCACTGTGGTCGGCCAAGGAAGGTTACGTCGATGCCAAAGGCGACGTCCTGAAGAAAAACGAATATCAGCACCTGTCCATCGCCAACCCGAAAGCCGCCCCTTATGGTCTGGCCGCCACTCAGGTGCTGGAAAAACTGAATCTGACTGAGGCCACCAAAGCCAAGATCGTTGAAGGCCAGAACATCACCCAGGCTTACCAGTTCGTGTCCACCGGCAACGCCGAACTGGGCTTCGTTGCCCTGTCGCAGATCTACAAGGACGGCAAGGTCAGCAGCGGCTCGGCGTGGATCGTTCCAGCGAACATGCACGACCCGATCAAGCAAGACGCGGTGATCCTGAACAAAGGCAAAGACAACGCCGCTGCCAAGGCGCTGGTTGATTACCTCAAGGGCCCGAAAGCCGCTGCGGTCATCAAGTCCTACGGTTATCAGCTGTAAATGTCGCTGACGAGTGCCGATTTCGCGGCGATATGGCTGACCCTGAAGCTGGCGTCTCTGACCACCGCAATCTTGCTGGTCGTCGGCACTCCGATTGCCTTGTGGTTATCGCGCAGCCGTTCCTGGCTGCGCGGCCCCATCGGCGCGATTGTCGCCCTTCCATTGGTACTGCCACCGACGGTCATCGGTTTCTATCTGCTGCTGGCCCTCGGCCCCAATGGCTTCATTGGCCACTTCACCCAATGGCTGGGGCTCGGCACCTTGACCTTCAGTTTCACCGGACTGGTGATCGGTTCGGTGCTCTATTCCATGCCGTTCGTGGTGCAGCCATTGCAAAACGCCTTCTCCGCGATCGGCACTCGCCCACTGGAAGTGGCCGCGACATTACGCGCCAATCCCTGGGACACCTTCTTCAGCGTGATCCTGCCGCTGGCGCGTCCCGGCTTCATCACTGCAGCGATCCTTGGCTTCGCCCACACCGTTGGTGAATTCGGCGTGGTGCTGATGATCGGCGGGAATATTCCCGACAAGACCCGGGTGGTTTCCGTACAAATCTACGACCACGTCGAAGCCATGGAGTACGCCCAGGCGCACTGGCTGGCCGGGGCGATGCTGGTGTTTTCGTTTCTGGTGTTGCTGGCGCTGTATTCCAGCCGCAAGACCCGCGCGGGCTGGAGCTGATCGATGATTGATGCACGTCTGAAACTGGCCTGGTCAGGCTTCAGCCTCGATGTTGACCTGCAGATGCCCGGTCGCGGTGTGACAGCGCTGTTCGGTCAGTCCGGTTCGGGCAAGACCACTTGTCTGCGCTGCATCGCCGGGCTTGAGCGTGCGCCGCACGCCTTTATCCGCATCAATGACGAAGTCTGGCAGGACAGCGAAAAAGGCATTTTCGTGCCGCCGCACAAACGCGCGCTCGGCTATGTGTTTCAGGAAGCGAGCCTGTTTCCGCATCTGTCGGTACTGGCCAATCTGCAGTTCGGCCTCAAGCGCATTGCCAGGGCACAGCGCCGGGTCGACTTGACCCAAGCCACCGAACTGCTGGGGATCGGCCACTTGCTCGATCGCCACCCGCAACACTTGTCCGGCGGTGAGCGCCAGCGTGTCGGCATCGCCCGCGCATTGTTGACCAGCCCCCGACTGCTACTGATGGATGAGCCTTTGGCAGCCCTCGACAGTCAGCGCAAAAGTGAGATCCTGCCTTACCTGCAACGCCTGCACGACGAACTGGAAATCCCCGTGCTGTATGTCAGCCACGCGCAGGACGAAGTGGCCAGGCTCGCCGACCATCTGGTGCTGCTCAGCGACGGCAAAGCGCTGGCCAGCGGCCCGATTGGCGAAACCCTGGCACGGCTCGACCTGCCCCTGGCCATGGACAACGACGCTGGCGTGATCATCGAAGGCCAGGTCAGCGGGTACGATGCCGACTATCAATTGCTCAGCCTGCAACTACCGGACTCGCCCCTGAACATTCGCGTGACCCACGCGCCGTTGGCGAAGGGCCAGAGACTGCGATGCAAGGTTCACGCGCGGGACATCAGCCTGACCCTGCAAAACAGCGAATTCAGCAGCATCCTCAATCGCCTGCCGGTCACAGTCGTCAGCGAGCAACCAGCCGATAACGCTGCGCACGTGCTCATCCGCCTCGATGCCGGGGGAACACCGTTGCTGGCGCGCATCACTCGGTATTCTCGGGACCAGCTTGGCGTGCATCCGGGCCAGTCATTGTGGGCACAGATCAAGGCTGTCGCGGTACTGGCTTAAATCCGCGGGCACGACCGTCATGGCGCGCGGTCAATGGCTTTAACAGCCTGATTTGCCGCGAAGGAAGTCCGCCATGCCCGATACTGTGCTCACCGAAGTGTTGCCTTCTGATCTGCATTACGTTGATGACACGCAGCCCGGTATCACCCGCAAAAAGTTGCGCGGAAAATTCGCCTACTTCGATCCCGAAGGCCAGCGCATCACCGATCCTGACGAAATCAAACGCATCAACGCGCTGGCCGTTCCACCGGCCTACACCGACGTGTGGATTTGCGCCGACCCGCGCGGCCATTTGCAAGCCACCGGCCGCGACGCCCGTGGACGCAAGCAATATCGCTATCACCCGCGCTGGCGCGAAGTACGCGACGCGGATAAGTATTCACGCCTGCGCGAGTTCGGTCTGGCGCTGCCCAAACTGCGTAAACAGCTGGAGAAGCTGCTGGCAGCGCCGGGTTTCAGCCGCGACAAAGTCATGGCCACGGTCATCACGCTGCTCGACGCCACGCTGATCCGCGTCGGCAACACGCAATACGCCCGGGACAATCGCTCCTACGGCCTGACGACCCTGCGCAGCCGACATGTCGAGGTCAACGGCAGTGCGATCCTGTTTCAGTTTCGCGGCAAGAGCGGTATAGAACACCAGATCACGGTGAAGGACCGGCGACTGGCTCGCATCATCAAGCGCTGCCTGGAAATTCCGGGACAGAACCTGTTCCAGTATCTGGATGAAAACGGCGAGCGGCACACTGTCAGTTCCTCTGACGTCAACACCTACCTGCAAACCCTGACCGGTGCAGATTTTACCGCCAAGGATTATCGGACCTGGGCCGGCAGCGCCCTCGCTCTGGCGGTCCTGCGGGAACTGCAATGGGAGTCCGAGACCGAGGCCAAGCGGCATGTGGTCGAGATGGTGAAGGGAGTCGCCCGCCAATTGGGCAACACGCCGGCAGTCTGTCGCAAGTGCTATATCCACCCGGCAGTGGTCGAACACTTCATGCTCGGCGCCCTGGCCGAGTTGCCGAAACCGCGCATCCGCAAAGGCCTGCGCAAGGAGGAAGTTGCGTTGGCGCTGTTCCTCGAGCGCATGGCCGAGCAAGCAGGCGCGCCTTGAAGCCTGCGCCCATCTCGACTAGGCTACGCCCTCTTACCTCCCCAGGACGATCGCAGAAGTGAACAACTAAGCCTTCAAAAATGTAATCGCGACACGCCGGTCATGGCGCTTGTCAGTGTTCACAACATTTTTTGGAGGTGCCGATGACTCACGTCTCGCGTACGCCTGCTCTCGTCTCCCTGAATCAACTGGGTTTTCAGTTCGCCAATGGCGAGACGATTTTCACTGCACTCAATCTGAAATTCGATCACGCCCCGACCGCCATCGTTGGGCGCAACGGCGTTGGCAAAAGCGTACTCGCGCGCCTGATCGCAGGACATTGGCAACCCACCAGCGGCAGCGTGACGCGCGCCGTGGCGACAACCTATGTGGCGCAAAACGTTGTCGCGACACACGGCCAGACAGTCGCCGAGTCCACCGGCTGCGCCGCGATTCTTCGGGCTCTGGAGCGAATGAACCAGGGCTGCGGATCAGTCGAGGATTTCGAACTTATTGGCGAACAATGGGATCTGGCAGAGCGGTTGCGCCGCTTGCTCGATGACTCAGGACTGAGCGAAGTCGCCTTCACCGACAAGACCGGCAACCTCAGCGGCGGCCAGCAAGCGCGGATTGCCCTGATTGGCGCTTTTTTGAGTCAGGCTCCGCTGCTGGTTCTGGATGAGCCGACCAACCACCTGGATACATCCGGACGCCAATGGCTGATGAACTCGCTTGAGCGCTGGCACACCGGTTTGATCGTCGTCAGCCATGATCGGCAACTGCTCGACCGGATGCAGCGGATCGTCGAGCTGAGCGCGTCGGGCGCCGTTGAATTCGGTGGTAATTATTCGGCGTTCCGCGAGCATCAGCGAATTCATCAGGCGGCCGCGCAGGCACGTCTCGACCACGCCAGAAGCGAACGCCAGCGCGAGCGGGTTCGATTACGGCGCGAACACGACACGGTACAGCGCCACACCGCCAACTCCCGTCGCAACGCCGAAACCGCCAACATTGCCAGTTTCGAATACGTGGCGATCAAGGGCGCGGCACGGGAAATCATGGGGCATGTCCGTCAGGGTCATAAGGCCCGCAAGTCAGAACTCGACGCCCAGGTGCGCGAGGCTTACGCAAAGGTGCAGCCTGAGGACAGTGTGCTGATCAATCTGCCCGGCAGCGCCGTGCCGAACAACCGACAGATCTGCACGCTGATTGACGCTCGGCTGCCATGGTTGCCGAACGATGCGCTGAATCTTGCGATCCATGGCCCGATGCGCATCGCTGTCAGCGGGCCAAACGGCTGTGGCAAATCAACGCTGTTGAAAGTGCTCGCCGGGGAACTGACACCTGTCGATGGTACTGCCACAACCCACGTGCCCTTCGCGTTCCTGGATCAGCAATTGGCGCAACTGGACGATCAGCGCTCTATCACCGAGCAACTGATGATGCAGGGAGCCGCGCTCACTGAGGGCACTCTGCGCAGCTATCTCGCGCACTTGCAACTGGATGCGAGCCGCGCCACGGGTCTCAGTGCAGCATTGAGCGGTGGCGAGCGTCTGAAAGCGGCATTGGCGCTGGCCTTGTGGCGAGCGGATCCTGCGCAGCTGTTGCTGCTGGACGAGCCGACCAACCATCTGGATCTGCCATCGGTGGAGGCATTCGAACGAGCGTTGCAGACATTTCCGGGCGCCATTGTCGCCGTTTCCCACGATCAGCACTTCCTTGAGGCGTTGAATCCGACCCACTGTCTGCGCTGGCACCGATCAGGCTGGCAACTGCAACCGACGAACTGACTTGCCTATTTTTTGCACGATCGGTCAGGGCTTCTATAGTTGATCTGGTACGAATCAGCTGCGGTGACGCCATGGAAGACATATTCGTCGTGAAGCGCTGCAACAAGATCGTCATCCACGGTCGGCGCGCAGGAGAAACCCTCCATGAGCCCGCCGAAGCCCAGGGCTGGTATCGCATCAGCGACACGCGAACCGGCGGTTTCATCGGCGATGGCTACGATCGGGAAGAGGACGCCCGCAAGGAATGTCATCGGCTCAACGCCGCCAGCTCGCGAGTGACCGCACCCGAGTCTTCGGGCCGATAGCGGTCATTTACGGGTCTATACTCAAAATCAGCTGAAGGAGCAGCGCCCCAACGGCAGAAAGCTCGCCCTCGCGAGCTTTTTGCTGCCACCGAGCGGATTAATGAACGGAGGTGTTCCATGTCCGAAAAAGAGTCCATCACCACTCTCCTTACCTTGCTCGAGGCCCGGGAGGCGCGTCTCGCGGCAGCCTGCAAAGAGATCGCCGACTGGGTCGACCATCAAGGCGGACACCCTACCGCCCTGCGCATCCGCGACCGGTTGAACGATATCGAAAAGGATACCCCGCTGATTCGCAGCACCCTGTCATCGCTCAAACCGATCGACCGGCCGTTGCCACGCTTCAGGTAGGACATCGGTTCACCTGCTGCATGAAAGAACGTCTTGGAGGTGTGTAAGGTCAAACCCTTTACACGTCACCAAGGAGACGTCTCATGGTCATTCATTTCAAAGTAAACGGGCATCTGGCCTGTGGGCACAAGGGCAACAACCTCTCCTCGAGCAGCGAACTCAATCGAGTGAAGTGCCGCAGCTGCCGCAATATCGACGCATACAAGGATGCCCGCAAAGAACAGCGCAATGCAGCCCGGCGCGCGGCTCGTCATTCCAGGACTGCAAGACAGGGACCTGACCCAGTCATTTCAATGGGTCATAGCCGATCAACGTCTTTGGCTCCAAATACGCGCTCATCCCCCACCTGCCCATTTCGCGCCCAAGGCCTGAATGCTTGAATCCACCGAAAGGGGCACGCGGTTCGTGGGCCAAGGTGTTGATGAGCACGCGTCCCGAATCGATCTGACGGGCGACGTTCATACAACGTTCGGAGCTTTTTCCCAGCACCAGGGCGCTCAGCCCATAGTCCGTATCGTTGGCAATGCTGATCGCATCGGCATCATCCTCGAAGGGGATGATCGTCAGCACGGGGCCGAAAATTTCCTCACGCGCGATGCGCATCCGGTTGGTGGCATCAGTGAAGATCGTGGGCTTCACGAACCATCCGGCATGCAAGCCTTCCGGGCGCCCTTCGCCACCCGCCAGCAACCTCGCGCCTTCTTCGTGGCCGGTACGGATGTAGTGCTGCACCCGCTCCCATTGTTTCTGGCTCACCATCGGACCGATGTCGGTGTGGGCGTTGCGTGGATCGCCCGATTGAATCTGTGAGACACCCTCCTTCGCAATCCGCTCGAACTCTGCCAGCCGGCTGCGCGGCACGAGGATGCGAGTGCCCGCGATGCAAGCCTGGCCGCTGTTGAGAAATCCGGCTTGCAGCACCAACGGCATGACCGCTTGGAAATCAGCATCGTCAAGCACCACGGTGGGGGACTTGCCGCCCAATTCGAGCGTCACGCGCTTCATGGTGTCGGCACCGGTTCTTACCAGATGCTGACCGACAGCGGACGAACCCGTGAACGAGATCTTGGCAACGTCGGGATGACGGGCGATCTCCTCGCCAACCACATCGCCCCGTCCGTTGACGACATTGAATACACCCGGTGGCAGCCCCGCTTCGTGCAACGCCCTGACCACGACCTGCGTCTGCAACGCGCTCATTTCGCTGGGCTTGATGACAGCGGTGCAGCCTGTCGCCAGCGCGGTGGCCAGCTTGTTGCAGATGAAGCCCGCATTGCTGTTCCAGGGCGTAATCAGGCCGGTCACGCCCACGGGCGTCAGAATGACCCTGGCCACGCCGACCTGTTCCTCGAAATCGAACGCCTCAAGTGCATCGATTGCTTGCGCAATCACATCGGCCGGATAAGTCGCCATCCAGCGCCCGCGAACCGCAGGCGCGCCGTATTCCACGAGGATGGCTTCCAACAGTTCCTCCTCCCTTGCCGCCATGGCCCGGTGCATGCGTTGCAGTGCCGCAATGCGCTCCTCCCGACTGGTACGAGACCACGCCGGAAACGCAACCTTGGCGGCTGCGATCGCACGCTGTGCGTCCAATGCATCGCCCAGCCGAACCTGACCGATGACTTCCTCGGTGCTCGGGTTATGAAGGTCGAACCATTCCTGACCGTGCGGAATGACGAACTCGCCGTCGATGTAGATATGTTCAATGAGTTGCATGGCGACTCCTCGCTCAAAAACGACTCGCCTGAATCGAGCCTCTGTGATGAAGTCTAAGAAGGGTTCATTATTCCGATAAGCCACCCTTTGGCTTATGAAGCATCCGCATATTCAGGACAATCCATGCACAGAACAGGAATGACCGAGCTGGAAGTGGTTCTGGCCGTGGCGCGCCGCAGCAGTTTTCGCGGCGCAGCACAGGAATTGGGCATGTCCACTACCGCCGTGAGCAGTGCGGTGGCCGGGCTGGAAGCACGACTGAAAGTTCGCCTGTTCAATCGCTCCACGCGCAGCGTGGCCCTCACCGACATCGGGCAACGCTATGTGGCACGCATCGCACCTGCGTTGGCGCAGATCAAAAGTGCCGACGAAGAAGCCAGCGTCGGCCCCGATGAACCCAGCGGCACATTGCGCATCAATGCGCCGCATGGGGCGGCCTACCTGCTGTTGGATCCGCTATTGAAGCAGTACGCTCAGCGCTATCCCGAAGTGCGCATCGACATCGTCAGCGAATCAAGCATGGTCGACATCATCGCCGGTGGCTTCGACGCCGGGATTCGCCTGGCGGAGTCTGTGCCGCAAGACATGATTGCCGTGCCGCTGTCAGGTGACATCCGGATGCTCGTGGTAGCAACGCCCGAGTACCTCGAACGCCACGGCGTGCCCGAGCATCCGCGAGATCTGCTCACCCACCAGAGCATCTGCATGCGCATGGCCCATGGTGGCCTCTACCAGTGGGAATTGGAGCGCGATGGCCAAAAGCTGCAGATGGATCTGCCGGTGCGCTTCGCCTCCAACGAGTTGCTGGCCATCAAACAGGCCGTGGTGTTGGGCCTTGGCATTGGCTTCATTTCCGAGTGGTTCATCCAAGAAGAACTGGCGAGCGGCGCCCTCGTGCCGGTGTTGATGCCATGGTGCCCGTCGTTTGGCGGGTTGAGGCTCTACTACTCGAGCCATCGCTTCGTGCCGGCGCGATTGCGCGCACTGATTGAACTGGCGCAGGAGTTGCGGCCCACGGTGGTTTGATAATGTTCCGCCGCCTTTTTATCGTCCCCCCTTCGGCCAAATCAGAAAGGACCGTTTTCGGCCAGAAGCAGTCGTTCAAGGAGGCAGCTATCGACCCACAGCAGTAATCTGAACCGCATTGATCTGAAGCAATGCCTCCTGCCTATCCTAAAATCGTGATGGCAGTTCGTTTCCGGCCTGGGCATCCGAAAAGACCTCATCTGGATCTGCCTGACACCAATATCTGAAAAGTAGGCGAGGCTCGATATTTCCGAAATATTGATCCACGATGCTCTCGGGGCGCACGACCCATTTAGGTTCTGGCCATTGCTGGGCTAAAACACCTAATGGTTTGCCAGATGAATAAACAACCCAAGTGGCCTTGCCTCCACTGATAAGAGGTAGGTAGTCCAAATCTTGTATCACTTCGATCAAGGTGCGCAGTGTTGCTGATTGATCGAGTGTGATCGATATTGCATGACTTTCCAGATCATCTCCCGCATGAACGCTATCTCGATCAATGGCAACTACCAACATGACTGCTCCTTTTAGTGGTGTGCTTTCACCAGATCGATCAGCGTAGAGACATCAGCGGCTAACTGTCGAGTGCGCTTCTAGCCGAAACCTGCCGTACCAGGCTACCGCTTTCGGCCAACAGCAGACGTCCGTGAATGTCTGGTGTCGGCCAGGTCTGGAACTTTAATAACCTGCTAGGCTGACCGCGATTCAGACTACCGATTTTTGTGTGAACGCGAGGTAGTAGCCATTGCAGTCGCGCAGTCCAAACTCCCTTGAACCATAGTCAGTATCTTGAAGTGCCCAAGCGATATTGGCGTTGTTGATCACTGACTCGTAATAACTATCTACATTCGATATCGCCAAGTAGAGCGTACCCGAGTACCCGACTGGTACTCCCCAAATATCCTGTTCAGTAAAGATGAGACTGCAGTCATCCAATCGCACAGTGATTGTTGACGCAGCGGAGTCACTCACGGTGAAACCGAGAGTTTCGCGGTAGTAATTGCCAGTGGCGACAAGATCGTCGCAGCGCAGGAGCGTAGTTAACGGCATGCTGACCTCAGCTTGTGATTATGCACTCTATTCTGAGATTGAGAGTTGACATTAAAGACGATCGGTCTAAAGTACCTGCATGACCAACGCCAAATCTCCAGTCCGCAGAGGACGTCCCCCAAAAGTTGCCCGTGAGCATGATGATACCCGCGAAATCTTGCTTCGCCGCGGGGTGGAAATGCTTACTGAACGAGGCCTTGCCAGCACCGGTATTGACAGCATTCTAAAATCTGCTCAGGTGCCTAAAGGCTCGTTCTATCACTACTTTGACAGCAAGGAAGCCTTTGGCATGGAGGTACTTGAGGTTTATGCAAATTTCTTTGCACGCAAACTAGAGCATCATCTGCTAAACCCCGACTTCCCTCCCCTGCAACGCTTGGCAAACTTTGTTGAGGATGCCAAGTCTGGGATGTCCAGACATGAGTTTCGCCGAGGCTGTCTGGTAGGCAACCTCGGCCAGGAAGTATTTGCTCTGCCCGATGGTTTTCGAGTGCGGGTCGACGCTGTGTTGAACGATTGGCAGGCTCTTGTAGCAGCCTGTCTGGAAAAGGCAGTCGCCGCTGGCGAGCTATCGCAGCAAGCCGACTGCAGATCCATTGCTGCCTTTTTTTGGATTGGCTGGGAGGGCGCAGTGCTGCGCGCCAAACTCGTCGGGAATGTTTCCCCGCTGGATATTTTCTTCTCAGGATTTCTCGCCGGCATCACTCGGTGAAGCTTCCGCCCTTTTAAAGACGATCAGTCTAAAGTAAGGAGATTCAAAATGTTTAGAGCGATTGTTGCCGAAAAACGCGGTGAACATTATCAATCCCGATTGGCCGATCTCGACGAAGCCCAGTTACCGGATGGGGATGTCTTGGTACAGGTCGCTTATAGCACGTTGAATTTCAAGGACGCGCTCGCGATAACCGGTAAAAGCCCGGTCGTTCGACAATTCCCGATGGTGCCCGGTATCGATTTTGCGGGCACTGTAAAAGCCAGCTCTCATTCGGCCTATAAACCAGGCGATCGTGTCCTGCTCAATGGCTGGGGCGTAGGCGAAAGTCATTTTGGCGGACTTTCCCAGATGGCCAAAGTCAACGGTGACTGGCTCATACCGCTGCCTGAAGGGCTCAATGAACGCCAAACAATGGCAGTCGGAACCGCAGGATATACCGCCATGCTTTGCATCATGGCGCTTGAGCGAAATGGTCTCACTGCGAATCAAGGGCCGATTCTGGTCACTGGGGCAAATGGTGGGGTCGGAAGCTTTGCAATCACCCTTCTTGCACGGCGGGGATATACCGTCATGGCGTCGACCGGACGCCCCCAAGAAGCCGATTATTTGCGAGCATTGGGGGCTGATACGATCATCGACCGAGGCGAACTTTCGGTTCCGGGACGCCCTCTGGTCAAAGAGCGCTGGGCAGCCGCAATCGACTCGGTAGGCAGTCATACACTGGCCAATGTCTGCGCCGCAACCAAAGCCGAGGGGAGCGTTGCGGCATGCGGATTGGCGCAGGGGATGGACTTTCCCTCTTCAGTTGCACCATTCATCTTGAGAGGCGTCAATCTGTTGGGCATCAACAGCGTGACCCAACCCAAATCTAGACGTATCGAGGCGTGGGAGCGACTTGCGAAAGAATTGGATTTGAACAACCTTGCCCTGATCACCCGGGAAATTGGTCTGGAACAGGCGTTGGTGGCTTCGGAGGATTTACTTGACGGAAAAATACGCGGCCGCCTCATAGTAAATGTCAACGGCTGAGTAACAACCAGTCGCCATTCTTGCAATGATGCATAGGGCACTGCGCGGTGGGGAACACGCCACACATGGCAACAGCTGCGCAGCGTCCGGTCATGCGGTCTTGAGCCCATCTCTTGACAAATTTTATTGTCGATCCGCAAAAGGGCACCGCTACCCGCAAGCGCCCGGCCCGATCTGTAATGCTTGCAAACCGACGCGCATCCAGCCGATCCAACCGCCTGCCAGCGACAAGCCCCCTGCGCATAGCAGGGTTGCCAGCACTCCTTTTCTCATGCCTTAGCCATTGTGATATCGAGGCGAGATAGTGGTCGCTCGCGGATTGGCCAATTGACGATTGCGGCGATCAGGCTCAACCCAATGGCAATTTCCCACACCAGATCGTAATTGCCAGTGCGGTCATAGACTACGCCCCCCAACCAACCACCCAGAAAGGCACCGAGTTGGTGGCAGAGATAAACAATACCGCCGAGCATCGACAAATTTCGCACGCCAAAAATCGTCGCAACCGTGCCGTTGGTCAATGGAACCGTCGAGAGCCACAGCACCCCCATGGCAATGCCAAACAGATAAGCCGTGAAAGCCGTGACCGGCACTACAAGAAAAACGCCAATCACCAGCGCACGCAACAAGTACAGCACAGTCAGCAGGCGCGGCTTGGAGTATCGCCCTCCTATCCAGCCGGCGACATAGGTGCCGGCAATATTGAACAGGCCGATAAGCGCCAGCACCGTTGTGCTGGTCGTGGCTGGTAAATGTTGATCCAGTAGAAACGCCGGAAGGTGCACGCCGATGAACACCACTTGAAAACCACAGACGAAAAAACCGAATGCCAGCAGCCAGAATCCCGAGTGGGTACAAGCTTCATGCAAGGCTTCACGCAGAGTTTGCTGGACGCCGACGACAGGGAGCGGTTTGTCGTTGAGCATACTGACCAAAGGCAAGATCAAGGCGACCAGTACACCCAGCATCAGCAATGCCTTGGACCAGCCCAGCCCCTCGATCATTCCCAATGAGCCAGGCAACATGATGAACTGACCGAACGAGCCGGCAGCGCTGGCCAGGCCCATGCCCATACTGCGTTTTTCCGGCGGTAACGCCCGGCCGACTACGCCCAGAATCACCGAAAACGTCGTGCCAGACAAACCAATGCCCACCAGTACGCCCGCACTGAGCATCAGGCTCGACGGTGAATCTGCAAAGCTCATGCACAACAAACCCACAGCGTAGAGCACGCCGCCGGTGAACACGACTTTGCCCGCACCGTAACGATCGGCCAGCCCTCCTGCGAATGGTTGGGCCAGCCCCCACAACAGATTCTGGAAGGCAATCGCGAAGGCAAATATCTCACGCCCCCAACCGAACTGCAGGCTCATCGGCGCCAGAAACAGGCCAAATCCATGTCGAATACCCAACGACAGCGCCAGAATCAGCGCACTGCCAATAATCACCCTGGCGCTGGAGCGCATTGTATTGACCACGATGGTGCTTCCTTCTGTCATCAGCCGGGTCATCCCCACTGCCCTTATGAATAATCTGTGTGGAGCGGCCGACCGCCAGTTGGCATGACCGATCAGGCCGTGCCTGTTTCAGTCACCCGATACCCGCTCATGGCGTTAGATATACGTACACTGTCCGCTGCAGGCTGACTCGAAAGCCACTCTCGGGACTGCGACTCGATTTGTGCCGACGTCAGGTTGCCGTAATCCTGACGCAACCACCGGAACAGCCCGAGCATCATCACCACCAACACCAGAATGAAAGGAATGGCAGCAAGGGTCACGGCGGTCTTGAGCGTGGTCAGCGGTGCATTGATGTACAGCATGGCGGTGGGCAGTGCCGCCAACATGACGCACCAGAACACTCGAAGCCCAGGTGCAGGATCATCGCCCTCGCGCAAGTTACGCGTACTGGTGGCAGCCACGGTGAAGGAGACGGCATCCAGGTGTGAGGCCAAAAATACCAGCATCAGCAGGAAGTACAGCGCCGCCATCAACTTGCCCCAAGGCAAGCTGATGAGCAGCATCGAAACCCCCGCCTCCCCCCCACCGCTGCTGAGAATGGCCGGCGAGTCGATCAGTCCGGTGATGAACTGATGAATGGCGAAACTTTCCAGACTGCCGAAGAAAAACCAGCAACCAGCGCATCCGCCCAGAATCATCGCCAGTATCACTTCCCGTACAGTTCGCCCGCGTGATACGCGGGTAACGAAGATCGCTACGCCCGGTGTGTAGGTCGTCCAATAGAGCCAATAGAACGCGGTCCAGCCGCGCGGAAAATCACCATTGCCAGTGGGGTCGGTAGCAAGGCTCATCTGCACAAAGTGTTGCAGCATCAAGCCGATTCCATTGGTGATGTTACTCACGGCAAACTGAGTGGGCCCCAGTATCAAAACGATTAATCCGAACAGCAGCGTCAGCGCACAGGCAACTTTTGCCAGACGCTGCATGCCGCTGGCGATTCCCACGAAAGAAGTCAGGGAGAAAACAAGCGTCACTAATATGACCAGACCGGCCTTGAGCATAAAGCCATCGGTCAAGCCCAGAAGGTCAGCCAGCCCACGGGATACCGTGGAGGTTGTCAGTGTAATGGTCAGCACCAAGCCACCGAAAGTTGCCAGCAGGAAGATCAGATCGATCACCCGCCCCGCCGGCCCCTTCGCCTTGAGGCCTGTGATCGCCTGCATCACGCTCGACAGGCTGAGACCTTCATTTCGTCGGACATGAAAATGGTATGCCATTGCCAGCGAGGCAATGGCATACATGGCCCAAGGTGTGATGCCCCAATGAAAAAATGAGTAGGCAATGCTGAATTCAAGTGCTTGCTTGCTAGCGGGGGCGATATTCAGCCCCGGGGTTAGGTAGTAGTAGCCCCACTCCATAAATGCCCAGTACATCGTGGCAGAACCCAGGCCCGCGCAAATGAACATGAATACCCAGCCTGTGTTGGTGTACTGCGGCGCGCCTGTGCCGAGGCGAATATGCCCGTATTTGCTGAACGCCAACGCAAAGGCAATGACGACCGAAGCGAAGCCGAGCATTTGCACCCAAGAGCCGAACCAGCGCGTGGTCGTATCGAACCATTGCTCGGCCAGCATTTTGGAATGCTCGGGCGATGCGGTCAGCGCGCCGACAGCCGCCGTAATAACCACGAGGCTGATAACGATAAGGGGCAGGTCTTTTTCTGTGGCGTGTGCCGAGAGCACGCGCCGAGGAGGTGACGACATCAACATCCAGGTAGCCTTTTATTATGATATTTGGAGGTTTGACACCCAGGTACCGGGCTGCCGGCGCGAGACCGCGCCCGGTACGCATCACCGGTGTTACTTCATGGTAGGCATCGAGAATTCGGCGCCTTCACGAATGCCCGACGACGGCCAGCGCTGAGTCACCGTTTTGCGCTTGCTGTAAAAACGCACGGCATCAGACCCGTAGGCATGCAGGTCGCCGAACAGCGATCGCTTCCAGCCGCCAAAGCTGTGGTAGGCGACTGGCACCGGTAGCGGCACATTAACCCCGACCATGCCGACTTTGATGTTGTCGGAGAAATAACGCGCAGCCTCGCCATCCCGGGTGAAAATGCAGGTGCCGTTGCCGTACTCGTGATCGTCGATCAGCTTCATGGCTTCCTGCATGCTCTGGGCACGGACGACCAGCAACACCGGGCCAAAGATTTCATCCTCATAGCAGCGCATGCCCGGTTTGACGTGATCAATCAACGTGCCGCCAACAAAGAACCCGCCTTCACAGGCCGGAACCTGGATGTCGCGACCATCAACCACCACCTCTGCCCCTTCCTCCTGGGCACTGTTGATATAGCCAACAACCTTCTGCTGATGCTCACGGGTGATCAACGGGCCAAAATCGTTGGTCTTGTCCTGATACTGGCCGACCTTGAGTTTGGCCATAGCTGCGCGCATTTTCTCAATCAGCGCATCAGCCGTTGCATCACCGACAGTGACCGCTACCGACAGCGCCATGCAACGCTCGCCGGACGAACCGAAGGCCGCGCCCACCAGTTGGTTGACGGCGTTGTCGATGTCGGCATCCGGCATGACGATGGCGTGGTTTTTCGCCCCGCCCAATGCCTGGCAGCGTTTGCCGTTGGCGGCGGCGGTGCGATAGATGTACTCGGCGATCGGCGTCGAACCGACGAAGCTCACCGCTTGCACGCGCGGGTCATGCAGCAGGGTGTCAACGGCTTCCTTGTCACCGTTGACCACACTCATCACGCCCTTTGGCAGACCGGCTTCCTGCAGTAATTGGGCGATGTACAGTGTCGAGCTTGGATCACGCTCGGACGGTTTGAGGATGAAGCAGTTGCCGCAGGCAACAGCCATCGGAAACATCCACAATGGAACCATCGCCGGGAAGTTGAATGGCGTGATACCAGCGACCACACCCAACGGCTGGAACTCACTCCAGGAATCGATATTGGGACCGACATTCTTGCTGTGTTCGCCTTTAAGCAACTCGGGCACACCGCAGGCGTATTCAACGTTTTCGATGCCGCGCTGCAGCTCGCCCATGGCGTCGTGAAGAATTTTACCGTGCTCTTCACCAATCATCTGGCAGATGCGATCAGCGTTTTGCTCCAGCAATTCCTTGAAACGAAACATCACCCGGGCCCGCTTGATCGGGGGCGTGTTACGCCACTCGGGGAATGCCGCCTCAGCAGCGGTGATCGCTTCTTCAACAGTCGATTTCGAAGCGAGCAGAACCTGCTTGGTCGCTTCGCCTGTTGCCGGGTTGAAGACGGCTTGGGTACGGCCGTTGTCGAGGATAACTTCGCCGTTGATCAAATGGCCTACGGTGTTCATATATGCGTTCCTTATTGTTGAAGTGTGCGGTCTAGCCGCGAATATGTGCGCCGGCTTACCAAAGGTTGCGATACAGCTCGACCATTTCGTCAGCAGTAGGAACCCGTGGGTTATTACCAGGAGAGCCGGACGCCAGTGCCTGCTTGACCATCAGCGGCATCATTTCGAAAAACTTGCCGCGGCTGACACCGAAGCCTTCCAGCGTCGGCACTTGCAGCTCGTCATTGAGCGAGCGCAAATTCGCCAGCAACTTGGCGTTGGCCTCTTCATCGGAGTCTCGCGCAGTGGCGACGCCCATGGCCCGAGCGCAATCGGCATAACGATGTGGGGCACCGGGGATCGAGTACTCGGTAATACTCGGCAGCAACATGGCGTTGGACAGACCGTGGGGAACATGGAAGAACGCGCCAATCGGCCGGCTCATGCCATGCACCAGTGCCACCGACGCGGCTGAGAATGCGACACCAGCCAGTGTCGAGCCGAGCATCAGCGCTTCCCGAGCCTCGGCATCCTGGCCATCGCGATAGACCCGACGCAGGTTTGGACCAATCAGGCTCATGGCTGCCAGTGCCTGGCTGTCGCTATAGAGATTGGCCTTGAGACTGACGTAAGCCTCGATGGCGTGGGTCAGTGCATCCAGTCCGGTGTCAGCGGTTACGCGGGCGGGAAGACTCATAGTGAGGGTGTAGTCGACGAGTGCTGCGACCGGCATGAAGCCAATGCCTACGCAAAGCATTTTCTCGTCGGTCGTTTCATCGGTGATTATTGTGAATCGTGTGACTTCAGAGCCGGTGCCTGCCGTGGTAGGCACTGCAATGATGGGCAGTCCCTGCTCATTCACCTGACGCGGGAATTTGTAATCGCGCATCTGGCCGCCAAATTTGGCAAGAATGCTGATGGCCTTGGCGCTATCGATCGGACTGCCGCCACCCAGGGCAATGATGCTGTCATAGCTGCCGCTCCGGGTATGCTCAAGACCTGCTTGAATCGAGGCGACGGTCGGTTCCGGAACTGTGTCGGCAAACACATCGGCGGTGATGTCTTTGGCCGCGAGTACATCCTGAATATTTTGTGCGTAACCCAACTGCACCATCATCTTGTCGGTGATGATCAGCGGGCGACTGCAACCCAGACTGGCCAATACATCCGGAATGGCCTGACTGGCCTTGGCGCCGACTTGCAGGATACGTGGCAGGACGATTTGGTTGGACATGATGCCTCCAGAAGTTTGATACAGGCAGGGGGCGGCCCGGCAACGGCCGTCCCTGTTATCGGTTCTTGTAAGAAGGTTCGGTGGGTGGGTACAGGTCAGCTCGGCAGGTATTCCTGGCTCCAGCTGTCGTTGATCACCTTTTTATCCATCAGTGCCTCGATCTGTGGCTCGCTAAAGCCCATCTCGCGCATGACGGCGCGGGTCGAGGCACCAAACTTTTCAGCCGGTGGCAATGCACGAATCGGTGCGTGCCGTGGGCGAATTGCAAACGGATCCAGCTGCGTAATGCGATGACCGCTTGGATGATCCGCATACACACTGAATGAGTAACTGCCGTTCCCGGTGCCCGGCAGACCATCCGCAGCACGACTGTATCGCTGGCGTAGCTGATCAATATTGTCCGGAACGGCGGCAGCCAGATTCACCGCTTGCAGGCGTTGCTGCCAGGTTTCACCGGGTGCCTGGGCCAGCGCCAGGGACAGGAATGCCGCACGATCCTGCGCTTGAGCAATACCCCTCAGCCCGTCAACCGAGTCCAGTCGCTCAAGTTCGGTCATGTCAGTATCGAGGTACAACCAGCCGTCAGCGGTGTGATAGAAGCGCGACAATTCGTGGTATCCCATCACGTCACGTCCCGATGGCTCATCGAATGGCGCACGTCCCACGTAGTCATAACAGAACGGAACCTGTACCAGGTTGCCAAGCGCCGCCAGCGATGTACGTGCGCGACTGACCTGACCGGTACGAGTTTTCTGGTAAAGCGCCGCCGCCACACCCAACGCCGCAGCGAATCCGCACATGACATCGATCGTGCCGACGTGCGCATGCTCTTCTGGCGTTTCCATCCCGCCGCCGAAGCGCAACATGATGCCGGTTGTGGCCTGAATCAGATCGTCGTAGCCCAGGTAGTCGGTACGCGGCCCGCGGCGTGGGCCACCGAAGCAATCGAGCTGACAGAAGATCACTCCTGGGTTGATTGCCTTGAGGCTGGCCTCATCCAGCCCCAGCGGCGCAAGTTGACGATCAGGCGCATTCATTACGATCACGTCGACGGTCTGTACCAGCTTGTCGAATACCTCGCGTCCTTCCTGCTGGTTGAGGTCGACCAGAATGCTTTGTTTGCCGCGCGCCGACGACAGGCCGAAGACCACCGTATTCCACGGATCATAGTTTGGCGTGGTCGGATCAAGTTTGATCACCTCAGCGCCGAAGCGTCCAAGATAGGAAGTGGAATGCGGACCGGCGATGACGTTGGTCAGATCAAGAATCCGTACACCGTCCAGCCAGCCCTTCGGCGCGGAATCCGACACTGCCGGCAGGACATCACGCGGCGTTTCGTCCAGCGTTGCCAAAGCCTCGTCAATGCTGACATCACGGCGCGATACGGGGGCGAGCATCAGAGCCGCACTGTCTTCAAGCCAGGCCATTGGTCCCGGCTGCTTCATTACTCCGTATTTGTGGTCGATCACATCGACCACGAGGCCTGCGGTATTGGCGTGCTCATCGTGCAGCCACTCCCGGGTCGAACGGTGTGGCGTGCCGGGGAACTGCCCTTCCCCGAAAATCACTTCCCACTGCGCCGAGGTCTTTGTCAGAAACACATCTTTCATGCGCTCGGAAATGCGCTTGGCCCAATTGGCCGGGAGCGGATAAACCCCAAGCGAGGCATCGCCTTCCCACTGCGAGAACGGCAGGTACGGGTCATCCACCTTGGGCAAGCCGGCAGCGATCATCTCATCCAGCAACCCCATGGCTTGCAGGCAGCGTTTGGCGTGAGACCGGTGCGACGGGCAGACCGCATAGAACTTTCGGCCATCGGCGCATTCGTACGTGCGGTAGAACGGGTCGAGGTACTCCTGCAACTCGTCGTAGCTAAGGTTCATCGGTAAACCTTGCGCACGTCGGCGCTCGATTTCCTTTTCGCGCAGGGTTTTGTAGCGCAGCGGATAATCGTCGATCTTGATCGAGTTATAAGACAGTCCTTCCATCACCGCTGCCGCCAGCGGTACTTCTATTTCGTCCCCCAGACCGGTGCGTTGGCGAGCCTGCAATGCCAACATCACCGAGGACGCGGCCAGCATAGTGCCGTACGCCGAGGCCAGTGGCAGCGGCGAGAAGCTCGGATTGAATCCCATCAATACACGGTTCTGCCCCATGTCAGTGAAAACACCGGAGGCCGAAGCGATGATTGCTTCAGTGGCGCGCCACTGCCGACGTAGCTCATCGTTGCTGGCAAAGCCTGGAATGGAAAGCGTGATCAGGCTTGGGCGCTCGGTACGTAGCTCGGAAAAATCGAGGCCCAGGCGAGTCATGACGCCTGGACGGAAGTTCTCGATCAGGATGTCAGCCTTGGCGATCATCTGCCGTGCCTGCTGAAGGCCTTCAGGCGACTTCAGGTCAAGACTGACGCAGAGCTTGTTGCGATTGAGCACGGCATTGGCCGGGCTATCCCAAAGCGGCCCACCGGGTGGGTCGATGTGAATGACCGTCGCTCCGAGATCCGCGAGGATCATCGCAACGGCCGGGCCGGCAATGTATTGACCGAAGTCGATGACGTTAACGCCACAAAGAGGCAGTTGACTGCGCTGTGCCATGATTCACCCTTTATTTTTATTGACCTGCCAGCAGTTGCGGGCAGGCCATTTCTTGATGTTTGAGGTCGTCAGCAACGTGGCGCAGCCCTTGCGGTGGCCGACTGCCGAAGAACGACTTGACGAATACTTTCGTGAAAAGTCGGTGTCGGCGAAAGCAATAAAAAAAAGCCCTGAGGGGTCATTTTTTTTATGTATTGCAAGCAGGATTTATGGGTTTATGCTCCGATGATCCCGAATCCATAGCATCCGGCCTTGCCAAAAGCCGGGGATTACAACAACAGGCGTGCACGCCATCGAGTTCGGCACCATGAAAAAACGATTGCCTCCACTTAACTGGTTGCGCGCCTTCGAGGCTGCGGCGCGTCACCTCAGCTTTACCGATGCCGCATTGGAGCTGAACCTGACCCAGGCTGCTATCAGCCAACAGATCAAGGCTCTCGAATCGCAACTCGGTGCTGCGCTGTTCAAGCGTTTGCCCCGGGGATTGGAGCTGACCGAACCGGGACTGGCGTTTTTGCCGGCGGTACACGACTCGGTGGAAAGACTGGCAGCGGCGACCGATGAGATATTCGGCCAAGGCCATCGTAAAGTGCTGACCATCCGCTTCAGCCTGGTTTATTTCACCCACTGGCTGGCACCCAGGCTCGCTCGCTTTCGCCAGTTACACCCCCAGATCAACCTGCGAATCACGAGCAATATCTGGATGGGCGAAACCGATCTCGAAGCAGATCTGGAGATTCGTTACGGCAGCGGCAAATGGCCGGGGCTCAAGAGCGAACGCCTGACGTGGGACAAACTGTTCCCCGTGTGCGCGCCCGAGTTGCCCTGCCCTGAAAAACCGCTGAACTCCCCTGCCGACCTGGGCCATCACCAACTGCTGCACGTTCTGGGCTATGAAGAAGGTTGGGGTTACTGGCTGAAAAAGGCCAAGGCCGATCATGTGGATTATTCACAAGGCATGCAGTTCGACACGCTGATCTCGGCCCTGAAAATGGCCGAGCTGGGCCAAGGGGTGGCACTGGCCCGCTCAACGTTGGTCGAACAGCACCTGGCGTCGGGTCAATTGATCGCACCATTGGCTGCGCGGTTTGAAACTTCAGAGGCGTTTTACCTGGTCTACTCACCACACAAGATTGTCAATCCTCAAGCGGCTGCGTTTGCCGAATGGCTGACCGAAGAGGCTCAGACCGAACGCCGGATCTGATAACCCTGCGGCGTTTCCAGTTGACTGTGGCCGACCGGAACACGGTGCAATCAACTGGAGCCCTCGAGCGGTCCCAGGGATAACCTTCCACCGCTCACGCATAAATAAATTCGCCCCATTGGCCTTTTTTTTATTGCTTTTCCCCTTCCGTGTTTTTTCAGACAGTGAAGCCCTGATCGTTACTGAGGCTTTGCGCCGACAGCGTGCGTATCGCCCCGCAACGGTTACCCACAACAATAAAAAACGGGTATCACGTATGAACAGCTTCCCTTTGCTTTTGCTTTGTCCCCTGGTCTGCGCCAGTGCTTTGGCCAACACAAGCCTTACAGTGGTGTCATATGGCGGCAACCTGACCGATGCGCAGATTCAAGCCGCCCATAAACCATTTACGGCCGCGACCGGTACCCAGGTCATTTCCGAGGATTACTCCGGTGGCATCGCGCAGATCAAGACCCAGGTCGACAGCAAGAAAGTCTCCTGGGACGTGGTAGATGCCGAGTTGCTCAACGTATTACGCGCCTGCAATACCGGTTTGCTGGAAAAAATCGACCCAAAGTCCCTCGCTCCCGCCCCCGACGGCACGCCAGCCGAAAAAGATTTCATTCCCGGCGCGTTAAGCGATTGCGGCGTTGCCAGCTACGTCTGGTCCACCGTGATGGCCTACAACAGCAACGCCTTTACGGGCGAGCAACCCAAGACACTGAAAGACTTCTTCGACATCAAGCGTTTTCCTGGCAAGCGATCATTGCGCAAGGCCCCGCAAGTCAATCTGGAATGGGCCTTGATGGCCGACGGCGTTCCCCGTGACCAAGTCTATGCAACACTTGAAACAGAGCAAGGCCTTGATCGCGCCTTCGCCAAACTCGACACCATCAAGGATCAGGTCGTCTGGTGGGAGGCTGGAGCGCAACCGCCACAGCTGTTAGCCGATGGCCAGGTCAGCATGACCTCCGCCTACAGCGGGCGCATCGTGATTGCCAGCAAGAAAGAACACCAGCCATTCAAGATCGTCTGGGACGGTCAGGTCTATGACATGGAGGCCTGGGTTTTACCGGCAGGAAATACCAATAAAACCCTCGCTTTCGACTTCCTCAAGTTTGCGACACAAAGCTCGGTACTCGCCGATCAAGCCAATTACATCCCCTACGGCCCTACGCGCTATTCCTCGCAAAAGATGCTCAGCCCGGAAGTCCAGGCTGACTTGCCTACCAGCCCCGCCAACTTCGCGAACGCCTTGCAAGTGAACTCCGAATGGTGGGGTGACCACGCCGATGAGTTGAACGAACGCTTCAACGCCTGGCTGGCCAGATAAGTCTTTTCAGCGGCTACGGGAGGCCGCTGCCATCAAAACTCAGGGACACGTGACGCCGTTACTTCAGCGCGGAGCGAAGCGCGGCGTTATTCCAGCGCAATTCGAACAAGAACAATAGGTGCCCCATGGATTCACAATCGTTTGTCAGTTTCCGCAATGTTCAAAAAAGTTACGACGGCGAGTCGCTCGTAGTGAAGAACTTCAACCTGGATATTCAGCAAGGCGAGTTCGTCACAATGCTGGGACCTTCCGGCTCGGGCAAGACCACATGCCTGATGATGCTTGCCGGGTTTGAAACCGTTACCCACGGGGAAATCTGCATCGACGCCAAGCCTGTCAACGACATTGCGCCGCAGAAACGCGGCATCGGTATGGTGTTCCAGAACTATGCCTTGTTTCCGCACCTGACCATTGCCGAGAACCTGGCCTTTCCGCTCAAGGTGCGTAACTTCAGTCGCAGCGAGATTCAACAGCGTGTGACCCAAGCCCTGGACATGGTTGCCCTGGGCAAGTTGAGCAACCGCATGCCGGCGCAGCTTTCCGGGGGGCAAAAGCAACGCGTGGCACTGGCCCGTGCGCTGATTTTCGAGCCCAGACTGGTGCTGATGGATGAGCCACTGGGCGCGCTGGATAAACAGCTTCGCGAACAGATGCAGTACGAGATCAAGCGCCTGTCCAAGCAACTGGGTATCACCGTGGTTTACGTCACCCACGATCAGAGTGAAGCCCTGACCATGTCTGATCGCATCGCGGTCTTCAACGACGGCATCGTGCAGCAATTGGCCAATCCGTCAGATCTCTACGAAAAACCGGAAACCGCATTTGTCTCGAGCTTTATTGGTGAGAACAACCGCCTGCACGGCCAGGTCACGGCGATCGAGAATGGATACTGCACCGTGCGTGTTGGCGAGCACTTGCTCAAGGCCCGTGCGGTAAAAGTCTCGGGAGTGGGCTCACCTACTACCCTCTCGATTCGCCCCGAGCGCGTGTTGATGAACCCGGCTCAGTGGGAGTGTGAGAACCGTGTGCCCGCTCGCGTTCTCGAGGTCATCTACCACGGCGACCACTTACGCGCCCGCCTGGAATTGGCCGGGCACTCGGAATTCATCGTCAAGGTTGTCAATGCCGCTGGACGAAGTTGTCCCAGTGTCGGTGAGCAAATCATGTTGGGCTGGGCTGTCGACGACTGTCGCGCGCTGGATGCTTGAGCCATGACGCCTGCCAATCACTCTTCACTGGAGTCCACCATGAGCAGTTCATATGCCGCCCGGCCGCTGAGCGGGCAAGTCCTTGATGACCATGCGCAACCGAGCCTGCGCGTCCGTTTACAAAGAGCAGAACGGGTCAATAAGGTTCGTTCCCTGCTGCTGGTTCTCCCTTTGCTGGCCTTCATCACGGTGTTCTTTCTGCTGCCCATCGGAACCATGCTGATGCGCAGTGTAGAAAATGGAACGCTATCGACTTACATGCCGCTAACCAGCCAGGCGCTGGGTGACTGGGACGGTAAGGCCGTGCCGAATGAACAGGTTTACGCGACACTGGCTGAAGAAATAGTCAGCCTGGATCATAGTCAGCAGCTAGACCGAGTGGGCTCTGATCTCAACCGGGTCAAAAGTGGCTTCCAAAGCCTGTTCAGCAAAACCGCGCGAGAGCTGGGCAAGTCCAGACCTGCCAGCGGAAACTATGCAGCGGGAATGGTGAGCATAGACAGTCGATGGGGGCAACTCGGCACTTGGGCACAACTCAAATCCATGGCGCCTGCGTATTCGGGCATCCACTATCTGGCCGCCCTGGACTTGCAATACGACGATCAGGGCAACGTGGTACGTCAACCCGAGAGCCGGCGGATCTACGTCAGCATTCTGTTGAAGACCCTGACCATGACCGTCGGCATCACGTTGCTATGCATGTTGCTGGGCTACCCGCTGGCATACATGCTGGCCACGCTGCCGGCCAAAGTCAGTAATGTCCTGATGATTCTGGTACTGCTGCCCTTCTGGACGTCGTTGCTGGTACGCACTACAGCCTGGATGGTGATCCTGCAATCGAGCGGCGTGCTCAACAGCACCCTGCTCAAGCTCGGCCTGATTGCCCAGCCACTGGATCTGATGTTCAACATGTGGGGCACGGTCATCGCCATGACGCACATCCTGCTGCCGTTCATGGTGCTGCCGATGTACAGCGTGATGAAGAGCATCGATCAGACCTACATCCGTGCTGCGCACTCTATGGGTGCCAGCTCGTTGCGAACCTTTGTACGCATCTATTTTCCACTTTCTCTGCCGGGCCTGAGCGCTGGCGGGATCCTGGTGTTCATCCTCGCCATTGGTTACTACATCACGCCAGCGTTGGTGGGCGGGCGTACCGGCCAGGTCATCAGCAACTTCATCGCGTACCACATGCAAACCTCACTCAACTGGGGCCTGGCCGCGGCCATCGGCAGCATCTTGCTGTTGATCGTGCTATTTCTCTATTGGCTGTACGACCGTGTGGTCGGCATCAGCAACATGAAACTGGGGTAACCGAAAATGAGCCTTCCAAGTTATACCGGCCCGCTGGGGCGCACCTGGTTCTACGGCGTTCGCGGCTTCGGTCTGTTGGTGCTGCTGTTTTTGATCTTGCCGGTGCTGGTAGTTATTCCACTGTCTTTCAACGTCGAGCCTTATTTCAGCTTCACCAGCGGTATGCTCAAGCTCGATCCGGCAGCGTTTTCCAGTCGCTGGTACCACGAGTTGCTGGAAGATCCAATGTGGCTACTGTCATTCAAAAACAGCCTGATCATCGCCGCGAGTTCGACGGTGATCGCTACGCTGCTTGGCACCTTGGCGGCACTGGGGCTCAGTCGCTCAAACCTGCCGTGCAAAGCACTGCTGATGGGCACTCTGATTTCACCGATGATTGTCCCGGTGATCATTTCCTCGGCAGGTATGTACTTCTTCTACAGCACCTTGGGCCTGGCGCATAACCATCTTGGGATCATTCTCGCCCACGCGGTACTTGGCACACCGTTTGTGATCATCACGGTGACTGCGACCCTGGTGAGCTTCGATCACTCGTTGACACGGGCCGCTTCGAGCCTGGGTGCATCGTCCTCCTATACCTTCCTGCGAATCACTTTCCCGCTAATTCGCCCCGGAATCATTTCCGGAGGCCTCTTCGCCATGGTTACCTCGTTCGACGAAGCAGTGGTGGTGCAATTTCTCGGAGGCATCGAGCAACGCACAATCCCTCGGCAAATGTGGTCAGGGATGCGAGAGCAGATCAGCCCGACCATCTTGGCGGCCGCTACGTTACTGATTCTGGGGTCAGTGATGTTGTTGGTGGCGATTGAAATCATGCGCCGCCGCGCCTTGCGTTTACGTGGTATCAAGGAGTAAACCGGCTCCTAGCCGACAGCGCCTGAGTCGCCGTCGGCTGGGCGACACAAAGCTCCCAGCAGCTCTCCTACAGTGCTTGACTCCCTTCGATGGTATAGCTTTTGAAGTAATGGATTTCCCTGCGAAGTTTGAACGAATTCGTCTGCAATCATTAACGCGAAGGACGCGATGCTGGTGCCATTATCGCCAGGATGAGCGGACTGTGTCGGAGCTTTAGTCCAGTCCAGATTTTCGCAGGTATCATCGACAGCTCAATACCATTTGTTAGTAGCGGCGAATCGTCCATTCGCGACGAGCTGATTGGAAAAACGAAGGCCAAACGGCGAATCGAGGTCATTGGCGAGCTGAAAGTTTTGATTGATCGAATCATGGTCCGTAAAGCTGGGCACAAGGTCCACTCGACGCGGCTGATCGTGACAGAGGATGGCACTCCGATGACGGAGGCAATGTTGCGGAGGCGGTTTGATGTGGCCCGGGAGGCCGCTGGAGTTGAAAAGGCCGAGTTCCAAATGCGCGATCTGCGCGCCAAGGCTGGCACCGACAAGGCGGAATCGAGTGGCGATATCATGCAGGCCAAGGATCAACCTGGGCATACCACTGTCGTGATGACCGAGCAGTACATTCGAAATCGCAAGGGCAAAAGAGTCATGCCCACGAAGTGAATTGCGGACCACTGTCGAAATTGCGGACCGGAAACAAACAAGGGTTTGCATCAGCATTCGCCCGCAAACCCTTGATTTAAGATGGTGCCCGAAGCCGGAATCGAACCGGCACGCCCTTACGAGCGGGGAATTTTAAGTCCATTATTTTTTTCTTTTAAATCATGTACTTAGAGATATTATTTTTCCGCATCACACACTTTTCTTATCCGCTCCAAGACAGCAAAATCAGCACCTCAAAATAAATTGCGGAAAAAATCGGGCTGTAAAGAGGCCTAGCCTCCCCTTGCGAGCGTCCGTTAATGGCCGTTAGCGGTCGCTTATAAAACCTCCACTTACAGCTGAAAGCAATCAGTCAGCCTACTAAGCCCTTACCAAATATTTGCCGGGCAATGACCATTCGTTGGATTTCATTTGTCCCCTCATAAATTTCGCTGATCTTGTTGTCCCGGTAGATCTCTTCGACCTTGTAATGACTTCCGTCTTCGGAAAGTTCGCGCAAGAAGCCGTATCCCCCAAAGATCTGCACGCCATCACGCGCCATGTCGCCGGCAGCCTCGGTGGCATAGAACTTCGCCATCGCCGCTTCTGGCTCGGGGAACTCGGCGCCCAGATCCATGCGCAATGCGGCTTTGATGTAGAGATTGCGTGCATTTTCGATCTGTGTGGCACGCTCGGCCATCCGGAACTGCCAGTGCTGGAAGGCGCCGAGTTTCTTGCCGAAGGCTTCACGGTTGTGCAAATGATCCGTGGAATGATCGAACGCGGCCTGAGCCATGCCGACACCGGTGGCCGCAATGCCGATCCGGCCGAACGTCAGGGTCGCCAGCGCAACACGCAGCCCTTGATTCACTTCACCGATGCGTCGCTCGATCGGAACCTCGACCTGATCGAAATGTACATCGGCGGTGAGCTGACCGCGATTGCCCATTTTCAGATCCGGTTTGCCGATACGCACGCCCGGCTGATCGGTCTCGACCACCAACTCGACCATGCCATCCTCGTCACTGCGGCAAAGCACAACGATAAAGTCGGCCACGGGGGAGTTGGTAATAAAGCGCTTTTGCCCGTTGAGGATGTAACGGTCACCCTCTCGACGCGCAATCGTCGCAACAGCTCTGGGCGAAAGATCGGTACTTGCCAGTGGTTCGGTCGTGGCGAATGCACCGATTTTTTCTCCTCGGATCACCGGCCCCAGGTAGCGCTCGCGAATGGCATCACTGCCCTTTTCCAGCGTCCGCCCGGCCAGAATGCAGTGTACGTCGAACACGGCGGCAATCGAGTTGCTGTGGTAGGCCAATTCCTCGCAGACCGTTGCGGTGGCTAGCACTCGATGTTCAAGGCCACGACCACCGTCCTCCTGCGCAAAGGGAATGGCGAAAATGCCGTGGCGCGCCATGGCATCGAATACGTCGCGTGGAAAGTTCTCGATGCTTTCGTCTCGGTGGGCGATTTCATAGGCTCTGGGCGCCACGAATTCATCGGCGAATGCACGAACCTCCCTGCGAACCCCCTTCACTGTTTCTGAGGACATCAAGTCATGATAAAGCTCATCGGCCATACGTTTGGGGAACATCGTCATTTACTCACCTCTGCTTAAAATGACACCGCTGTACTTGAGGAAGAACCGGTCCGCGCGCCGCACGATTTCCGTGTAACGGTTCGCCAAGGCCAACTGCATCAACTCGATCTGCAGCTCTTCCTGTTCGATCATGTAATTGAGGAACACCCGTGATTCCGTCGGACCGATATCCCGCAGCGCCTTGAGCCACTGCAGGTATTTGACGGTTTCCCGATGGACGATTTTCAGCAACATACCCATCCATGGTCTTGGCACAGAAGAAATAAGCCAGGCCTTGGTTTTCGGAAAGATCCCCGGCTTGAATTCCAGTCCCCACTGTCGGGCCGCTGCCGAATAGCGCGGACTGTTAAACCGTTCCAGATCCCAATAGGTTTTCCAGAACACGCGGCGCTCATCGCCTTGTAGTCGTTCTGTCATGCGCCTTACCGCCATCAAGGCAAAGGCTCGGTTGGAGAGTTCGTGACGGAACCCGCTGATGAACTGTTTGGAAAGCATCGGTATTGGCTCACGTTCGCTTAGGTCGAAGAGTCTCGTCGTAGTCACTCATTGCAGGCATCGACAACGGTGTGTGCTGCTCCAGGTCGAGCAGGTGCTGACGGTATTGCGTGAGGTATTCGCGCCGGCCTTCATCGCTGATGTAGGGCACATGCCAGGCGATGAACGGCGGCAGGACCTTGAGTCCGACGTAGCCGAGCATGCCTTGATGAATCGGGCGCAGCAGCGTCTCGATTTCGCCATGAATGGCACCGGCGCCGAACATGTGCCGTTGCCCGCCCAGGGAGATCGCGAGCATCGCTGACTTGCCGCTCAGCCCGCCCTGGTCATAGATGCGCCGCCCGCCATAGCAGTAGCCGGAGATAAACACCCGGTCGATCCAGCCCTTGAGAATGGCCGGCATGCCGAACCAGTAGATCGGGAAGCTGAAAATGATCAGATCGGCCCACCGGACCTTGTCCAGCTCGACCTGAATCTCCGCCGTGAGGCTGCCTTGTTTATTGTTGTGCCGCTGCTCCAGTGCATAGACGAGGTATTTGGGATTGGCCCGCTGGTTAAAGTCTTCTGCACTGGCAACGGGATTGAAGTTCTGGACGTACAGGTCGGAAACGATGACCTCGTTGCCCTGCCCGGCCATGACCTCCACCGCGAGTTCTTTCATGGCCGTGGTGAAGGAGCCCGGCTCCGGGTGCGCATGCACAATCAATACATTCATGAAAACCGTTCCAGCTTCAGATAATGATCAGGGGGCAGCGCTTGCCTGGCTGCCGATGTAGGTCGCAATCGCCTTGCGATCAGCTTCATTCGCAATCTGCAGTGCGATGCTGCGCATCCAGATACCCAGCTCGTCGGCATGCTGTTCCCCTCCACGCAGGCCTTGAGCGAAATGCTCGAGCTGGCGCTCGATGTAAGCGCTATCGAGGATGCCGAGGTTCGGCGTTTTCAAGTGGGCGAAACCTTCTGCTTTCGGCCCGTGACACGCAGCGCACGTCGTCTGATAAAGCGCTTCTCCATGGGACTCGCCGGATGGCGCAACCCTGCTCTTGCCGGTCAATGCCAGACTCGAGAAATACCCGGCCAGTGACTGCATATCGCTGTCGCTCAGAGCGCTGGCGATTGCACGCATCTGCGCGCCGAGCGAATCACGGGCGTCATAGCCGCGCCGTCTGCTCTTGAAGTTCTGCAGTTGCGTCTGGAGATACACAGCCTGTTGGCCGGCCAGACGGGGCGCGCCCAATACCGCGTTGCCCTGCCCGTCGGCCCCGTGACACGCCACGCAGGTGCCAACCTGTGCAGGCACTTCAGCGTGAGCACCGAGCAGCACGGCGCACAGCAGCACGCCGACAGAAATCCTGATCTTCATCGTTAGCCGTTCTCCCTTGTTGTTATTGCCGGGCGATGCGCCGCAGCAAGTCCTCGCGAACCTGCTCGATGTCGGCGGGTACGGAAGGTCGCCAGTGCTGCACTTCACGGGCGGTGTAGGGCTCGAAATCACGGGGTAACTCAGCCCGGCTGAACGTCGTCAGCATCCAGTTGAGGACACCAGCGAGCGCCTCATCCGACAGCCCGGACAGCGCCGAGCCCGGCACCTGCACCAGATACGCCCGGCCACCGGGCACACTCAGGAATTTGCCGAGCTGGCCGGGAAATGCCGGAACCTGACGTTGCGGATTACCGCTGCCGTCTGGCAGATGACAACCCTGGCAATTGACCATGTAATCGAACTGCCGGGGCTCGGTTGCCCAGCTCCCGGAAGCTGCAAACGACATCCCGCACACCAGTGTGAACGCGACAAGTACGCGACTGGCCATCCCTACTCTTTCACCCCGATGACCACCGACAGCGAGCAGTGATACGGCATGTCGGCAAGGCTGCCGGAACACCAGTTCAGATCGTTCGAGCTTTGCGGACGGTAAAGCGGCGTATCGCCCTGATCGCGCTGGCACACGCAGCGGCCACAGTTACTTTTGCCGCAGCAATCGTTGTAAGAGATGACGTAGTCCTTGCCGTCAGACGGGTTGCGGCAAGTGCCGATCCAGGTGATGTCCGAGCGCACGGTGCCCGGGGGACAACTGTTGACCGTGCCGCCACAGCAACCACAGAGAAAACCGTCGATAGCGCAATAACGCCAGTAGTCGCAGCTGTTCGGATCGCCGCTTTCCACCAGTCCCGGGCTGGTCTGAGCAAAGGCGCCGCTGCGAAAAACCGGCAGCAATGTCGTGGCGCCAACCCCGATCATCATCGTCCCCAGACCGCCCAGAAATCCTCGCCGCGACGTATTGCGGGCGATCCGACGGGAGAACATCTCCGCCGCTTCATCGAACCATTTGATCGCCATGCTCAGTGCACCTGTTTGTAAAGAGGCTCATCGGACACCTGCAACGTTGCCCGGTACGCCTGAATCGAGGCATATCCCGTGTCCTGGGCTTCCAGCAGGCTTTCCAGATGCTCACGGGAGTTGATCAGGCCATGAGTGACCACGGTGCCGTTGGCATCAATCAACACGCCGTACGGCAACTTGCTGATCTGATAGGCCAGACCGACTTCCTGCGACAGCAGGTAGGGAAACTCATGCAGGCGTTGCGCATCGATGAAGGCTTGATGGGCGGTCAGGTCGCCGTCGCTGGCGAGCACTACGCGCAAGCGCGCCCTTTCGTGCTGACGCAAGGACTTAAGCACCGGCAGCAGCGTCTTGCATACCGGGCAGGTTTCCGAGAGAAAGAACAGCAATGTCGATTGCCCATAGGCGCTGCCCCCACCGATGCTCACCGTGCCGCCGGTGAGGCTGGTCAGGGTGAACGGCGGAGCGACTTCGCCAGCCTTGATCGATTTACCCAGGGACAACGCCCCCACCGGTTTGATGCGTTCGTGCAGCACACCGATCTGCCGGGCCAGCGCCCAGATGGCCAGTAACAGCGCAAGTGTCATCAACCAGGACAGGACGTTGGAAATCATCAGCGCATGCATCGTGGTCATCACAGTTTCCTCAAGGCAGCGTGGTTGGCCATCAGCAAATGGGCCAACCCGTACAGGGCGGTCGCGCTGATGAGCAGAAAGAACAGGGTCAGTACGTCGAGCCACGCCAACGGGCGGCCAGTGGCGGGCAGTACAAGATTCAGCGCCAGCCCCGTAAGCAGCAGGTTGCGCCAGACCAAAGCAACACTAGGTGGCTGAGGTTTGCCCCCGAAGTGGCAACCGCAATCTTCGATCGCCACGCCGCGTCGAACGCTGACGGCCAGGACGCCGGCATAAAGCCCCAGCAACACCACGGCGGGTGCCGCCAGCCAAGGCATCTTCAGGCACAGAATCAGCCCGGCGGCGCTGAGGATTTCCCCGACAGGCAATAAAAAAGCCAGCGCCCTGCGCCATCCTTGTCCGAGCCCGTAGCGCTGCAACACTTGAACGAACGCTGATCGATTGCGCAGCTTTTGCATGCCGCCCGAACCCAACAAAAGTGCGAGCAAACCAGCGCTGGCCAGATGCACGAGCGGATCATCGATCACCATGGCATCACCACATTCATGAAACCCAGCGGGATATCGCCGACACTGCGCAGGTGCTCGCCACTGTCGGCGTCGTAGAGGTTGATGCCCTGACGCAACAGCGGCATCAGTCCCGCATCGCCCTGTGTGAGGTAGATCCACAGGGTGAACAGTTTCGGCATCGGCACCACCCAGTCGAGGCTGTACAGCCGTGGCTGTTCGCCCTGGCTGACACCGATGGCGGTGCTTTGCTCGTTCAGTTCAATGCGCTTCAGACGCTGTCGGGTCTTGAGGTCATAGACCCAGACTTCGGTGCCGGGCTTCTGGTAGTTCTCCGGTTTGTCCTTGTGCATCAGCACGAACAACCGGCCACTGCGCTCATGCAAAGCCGTGCCATGGTTGCCGGCGATGCCCCAGCCATCAGCACGCTCGGTTTCGCTGACCAATGACCAGTGATGCAGCGGCACCACGCCCTCGGCGGTCATCTTCAGCGCGTAGGCATTGTTTTTCTGCGAAACGAAATACCAGGTGTCGCCGAGACGCGAACCAGTGGTCAGTAGCAGATCCTGCAGCGGGTCGAACGCGGGGTCGGTGCGCTCTTGCAGCACCACTTGCCCCTGATCATCGAGACGCAGATGGAAGAACCCGCCATTGCCGCAAATCGAATAGAAATCCCGTGGCCCGGCCGGGTAGACCGAGGCACACCCCGGTGTCGCCACTTCGCTGACAAAACGCTTGTTTTCCAGGTCGACGATGGAGACTGATTGCGCCGGTGTGAAGTTGACCACCAACAGAAAACGCTCATCGTCCGACAGTACGCTGAGGCCGCTGGAAATCAGCGCCGACATGCGCTTGGCGGGAATTTCGATCTCGTGCTTCGGGCTCAGAGTCCTGGCGTCGTAGACCGTGACCACGTCCGTGCGCTTGCCACGCACGCCACGGCTGAAGTAGATCTCGCTGGCGTAAATCTCCTCGCGCCGGTGCGACAACACCAGTCCGTTGGACCACATGCCGGTGCTCAACAGGCCGAGATTGCGACCGTTGTCATCGAACAGATACGCGCGCCCGTCGACCATGTTCGGTGCGTTGCTGCCCCAGATCCAGAACCAGTTCCGGTCGCGGTGATCGCCCAGCACTTCGACCCCGGCCTGCTCGGGCACGAACCCGGCGAATACCGGCGATACGGCACAGAAAAAGGTCAAACCACACAGTAAAAGTTGCAGTGAACACTTGAGCATAAAAACACACTTCCGTGGCTTCGAACGACCCAGTCGGCCTGGATTCCAGTCTATGCGGGGGGTATCTGCGGCGACTTGACCCGGGGTGACAGTGCGGTTGGCATCCGGTGTCATTTTTCAGCTCCCGGGACGGCGTCGGGAACGATCACGCCTGTCGGACCGAACAGCAGCAGATCGCCGCTGGTGTTCGCCGCCAGAGCCGCGAGGTTCAAACGATCCTCGCGCTGCTCGACAGAGAAATGTTCGACAGCCGTGTCGGAACGCCCGACCAGTCCGCCGTTGCCGACCCAGGCAACGCGACCGTCATTGAGTTGGGTGACGGCGGTGATCGCCTCGTGGCTGCCGCTGTCCAGCCTTTGCCAGTATCTGCCGGAACTGTCCCCCATCAGCACCCGCCCGCTCATGCCGACCAGAAGGAGGCGCCCGTCGCGCAAGCCGGTTCCACCCCACAGCGAACCACTGACACCGGTATCCAGCGACTGCCAGGTCGCACCGTGGTCGCTGGAGCGAAAGGCCTTGCCGGATTCCGCGGCAATGAACAACGTGCCATCACGCCCTGCAAACAAGGCGTTGAGATGATGATCCTCGCCCTCCTCACCCACCTGCATCGCTTGCCATGTCGCGCCACCGTCCAGGGTCTGCGCAGCGTAGCCATAAGCACCGACGACCATGCCGTGGCGGGCATTTTCAAACCACACCGAAAGCAGAGTCGGTTGGTCGTCCAGACGCTTTTGCAGGACCCAGGTCTGGCCGCCGTCATCGCTGTGCAACACCACACCATTGTGGCCGACCGCCCAGCCCTGCCGGTCATCGGCGAAGCTCAACGCAGTCAGCAAACCGTCGACCGGGACGCTTTTGGATTGGCTCCAGACCCGGCCATCATCGGAATGAACGATCACGCCGTGGTCGCCGACCGCCACCCAGCGCTGTCCGGTCCGGGCGACCGCCACCAACGGGGCCGATTGCGCGTTGTTCAGCAAAATCGCCGGTGAATCGATTTCAGCCGCCCAAAGCCTGCCGGCGAAAACCAGAACCCAGGCCACGGCCAACCAACGAAACCATTGCAGTGCAATCATCGAGAGGCTCCTCGTCAGTGCGCGATCAGAGGCGCACGAACCGGCCCCCGACGCGGAATCAGGATTTCCAGTACCACGGCCAATGCGGGCAACAGGGTGATGGCCATCAGCATGTTGGCCATGAACATGAAGGTCAGCAGCAGTCCCATGTCAGCCTGAAACTTCAGCGCCGAGAACGACCAGGTGGCGACACCGACTGACAGGGTCAATGCGGTGAACACCGTTGCCACGCCTACTTCTCGCAGGGCCAACTGGAAGGCATTGACGATGTCCTGACCACGGGCCAGATGCATCTGCAAGCGGTTGTAGATATAGAACGCGTAATCCACGCCGATGCCAACGGCGAGTACCATCACCGGCAAGGTGGCGACGGTCAGGCCGATGTCGAGCGCTTTCATGAACCCGTAGCCGAGAAAGGTCGCCAGCGTCAGCGGTGCACAGCAGGCGATCATTGCGCGCCAGTCGCGATAGACCAGCAGCACGAGCAGCGCGATGGTCAGGTACACATACAACATCATCGGCAGTTCGCAGGCTTCGACCACGTAGTTGGTCGCTGCCTGAACACCGGCATTGCCGCTGGCCAGGCGTAGGGTCACGCCGGGCATGCCGTGTTCGGCCCGATAACGCTCGACGGCGTTGACCACCCGTTTGAGGGTGCTGGCCTTGTGATCGGCCAGGTACAGGTTGACGGGCAGCAGCGTGCAGTCGGCGTTGTAGAGATGCAGCGCTTCCGGAACCTGACGGACAGCCTCACCCAGCGACAGCTCATCCCGAGGCAGAGCGGCCCATTTCGGGTTGCCCTCATTGACCCCGGAGGCCGCCAGCTTCGTCAGGGCCGGCAGCGATTGCGCCGACAGCACGCCCGGTACGTTGCCCAGTGCCCAGGTCAGACGATCCACGTAGGTCATGACGTCTTGCCGATAGCAGCCGCCCGCTGGCGTTTCCACCACCACGGTGAACTGGTCGAGCCCCAGGGAAAAATGGCTGACCACACTTTCCACATCCCGGTTGTAGCGCGAATCCTCGCGCAACTCCGGTGCTCCGGGCAGTACATGACCAATGTGTCGACCCTGGCTTTGCCATACCGCCACGGCCATCAGCGACAGACACAACAAGGTTGTAATCACTGCATTGCGCGGCTCGGCAATGCGTCCGAGGCTGACCATCGCATTGTCGCGCCTGGCCCGCAGCCGTTCGACCCGTGCGACCCAGCCCTGATCGAAACGGAAATAGCTTGCCATCAACGGCAACATGATCAGGTTGGTGATGATCTTGTACGCCACACCGACCGACGCCGTGATCGCCAACTCACGAATCATCGGGATCGGAACTAGTACCAGCGTGGCAAAACCGACGAATGCCGTGATCAGGGCCAACGTGCCGGGTATGAACAGCGCAACGAAGCTGCGCCGGGCGGCGGTCATCCCGTCGGCCCCGGCACAGACCTCCCTGGCGATGAAATTGACCTGTTGCACGCCGTGGGACACCCCTACCGCAAACACCAGGAACGGCACGAGTATCGCCAGTGGATCGAGCCCGAAGCCCAGCAGCGTGAGGGTGCCGAACTGCCAGACCACCGACACCAGAGAGCACAGCAACGGCAACAGTGTCAGCGCCCAAGAGCGGGTATATCCATAGACAGCCAGTGCCGTGAGCACGAAGGCCAGGGCGAAAAAGGCCACCACGCTCTTGGCACCGGCACCGATATCGCCCATTTGTCTGGCGAAGCCGATAATCTGCACGTCGAGATCGGCATCGGCGTATTTCGCACGGACTTCGTCTTCCAGACGCTGACTGAATTGCAGGTAATTAAGACGCTGGCCGGTCTGCGGATCCGGGTCGGCCAGTTCGGCCACCACCATAGCGCCGCTGTAGTCGTTGGCCACCAGACTGCCGACGAAACCGCCGACGATGGTGCGCTCGCGAATGCCGGCAATCGCCTGGTCGTCCAGCGTGCTCACGGTGACATCGCCACCGATCACGTCTTCGGCCTTCATGCCCTCTTCCGTGATCTGAACGGCACGGGTGTTGGGTGTCCACAGCGAGGTGACGCTGCGCCGGTCGATGCCGGGCATGAAAAACAGCGTCTGGGTCAGGTCGTACAGGCGAGTCATCGCCTGTCTGTTCCAGATATCACCGTGCCTGGCATGCAGCACCACGATCACCCGGTTGGCGCCGAACAGCACGTCGCGGTACTGGTTAAAGGTCTTGATGAATTCGTGTTGCTGCGGCAGTTGCTTGTCGAAACCGGCCGACATCTCCAGTCGCGAGGCGAAGTTGCCCATGATCATTGTGATGACCGCCAGCAGGCCAAGCGTTGCCAGGCGATGACGGAAGAAAAAGCGCTCGAGCGCCGACACCAGGAAAGCCAACATGGAATGCCTCGATACAGCCGCTATCGCGGACAACCTTTCGTCGCCCGGATCGCGCTGCGGGATCAGAAGGAGTAGGAAACGTTGCCGCTGAGGAAATCGCGGTCAGCCATCAGGTTGTTGTCGCCACCGCCCCAGAACTGCACCCATTGCAGTCCACCCTTCCAGCGGTCGCGGTAGTTGAACAGCAGCGCGGCGCTGAGCGATTTGCGCCCCTCCACGAACGGCATGGCGTTGGGCGACGTGCCCTTCACGTCATGGCTGAAATCCAGCTGCGGGGTGACGGTGATACCCGTGTCGAACAGGTTGGGATAGTTGATGCCGAACTCGGTGACGTAGCCCCAGGAGGTCTTGTCCGGGATCGAGTAGTCCGGCAGCAGATAAGGCACCTTGCCGGAGGTGTCCAGCCCCGGATAACGCGTGGCCACGGCTTCGGCGAGGATGAAACCATCCGAGGCGCCCAATGCACTCGGAATGAATCCGAGCGGATCATTCGCGGAGAAGGTGTAAACGGCATTCACGTCGACCTGCCATTTCTTCTCTTCGACAAAGCCTTTGTTCACGCCGGTATCGAACACGCTGTAGGGATTGTAGGTCCCCGTGAAGCCGCGTCCGAACGGCACGGTCGGGTCAATCGCCACGCTGTCCTCGGGACGGTAGGAAATCTCGCCGGCGACCGCAACCGGGCCAGCCATGGTGCTTGCCGACAATCCGAACAGGTTTTTATCTTCGCCGTAGTTGATGAAGTAATTGTCCACCACCAGATTGTCCGGGTTATTGACGGCGGAGTACCCGACAAAGGGCAGCTTGTCGTGATAACGCTGATAGAACACACCGAAGTCGGTCGCAATGATTTCCGCCGTCCAGCGCAGTGCAATACCGTACTGGCCGCCATTCCTTGCTTCGCGCTCTCCGCCGTAGGGAACGGCGAGTCCTGCAACGATCAGCTCGGCATCGCTCAGGCCGCTGATGTTCGGCGCACCACAATGACCTTTCGGCAGACCGGCACAGGCGCCGCTGCCCGTCAGTCCTTCCACGTAGTTTGTCGGGTAATAGATTGGACGACGGCCCTCACCCACGACATCCGCCGACGAGAAGTAAGTACCCACCGGATCGAGGGCATAGGCATTCCATTTGAACTGGTAGTAAGCCTCAACACTGACGGTGTCGGTCAGGCCAATATTGAATGAAGCCATCGGTGCCGGAACGAACACCTCTTTCAACTGGGTACCGGGGGTGTGGTACTTGGGCAGGCTCAGGGCGTTGATCTGGTTGATGCCACCGGGCACGAAGATTTCCGATCCCCAGCTGATCACTTGATTACCGACCTTGACCTTGGCCGGCATGTCGCCCAGATCGAAACGTTTAGCCACCCACAGATCAAGCAGGTCGAAACGCTCGGTAGCATCTCGCCTGGCCTGATCGTCCAGTCCGGTGGTGCGCACGTTGTCCATCTTGAAGTCCCTGGCCCAGGCGACCCGGCCCAGCGCACTCCAGCCATCGCCAAAGCGCAGGCTCAATTCATGATTGCCCTTGATGACTTCGGAATACACATCGTGCTTGTCGTAGTTGAGATTGCCGTCGTCGCCGTTGCTGTAGTTAATGTCGGCATTGGCGTAGCCGTTGCCCCGAACCGGGTTGTAGTAGCGCGCCAGTTCATTGCCGGTGCCGGTGTTGCAGCCGCCACTGTCGTTGCCGAGGATGTGGCAATCGGGTGACTGCAGGCGGCTGGCGAAGCCAACGGACAGCGTGGAGTCGAAGCTGCCGGAAATCCCCGCCTCGTTGCCGAACATCAGGGCATGACTCGATGGTATCCACGCCAGGTTGATCGCTAAGGCAACCGCCAGCACGCAGGCGTTTCGCGGGAACGGGGCTCCCTGCGGTGCGATTGCACCGCATGAATTATTGCTCTGGTTCATGGGACAGCTCTCTGGAAGGGATCAGCGTTCGCCGCGACGACGCAGCTCATTGGCGTTGAACATCTTGTCGCTCACGCGTCCTTGCAGACCTGCCGTCAGATCGATGGACTCCCCTTCCTGAGTGAATCCGTCAGCGATATAGCGCCGCGCGATCAGGTCGTAGCTGACGTATTCGAATCCTGTACACGTCTGAATCTCGGGATCTGCCCACAGACTGCCCTCCTGTATCCGCCAGAGATTGCCCTTGGCGTCATACATGTCGACATGCAACAGGCTCCAGCTGTCCTCGTCGAAATAGAACATCCGCTTGGCGAACGAATGGCGCTTGTCAGCCTTGACCGTGGCCTCGACTACCCATACCCGATGCTTCTCATAACGTTGCACGTCTCGATTCAGGTAGTCCTGGCCGATCAATTTTTCGTAGGTGTTGGACCTGTCGACAAGCTTGTAAGAGTTGTAAGGCACGACCATTTCTTGCTTGCCGATCAACTTGAAGTCGTAGCGATCCAGCGCGCCGGTGAACATGTTGATCTGATCGACAAAGTACAGATTGTCGGAACCGGCGATGGGATTGTCGTAGGCGAACGATGGCGCCAGACGTACCCGACGCTGACCGGGAAAATAGATCCACGAACTCTGGACCTTATCGAGAAACGAGTGCACCAGGTACATCTCGCCAGCACGGGAGGATGGCGACAACACGTCGTAAAGCAGCTTGGCTTCGATGCCATCGGTGTCAGCCGGCGCCTTTACCGCCGCGTCGTTATAGGGGTAGAACTCGCTCGCCCATTGTTTGACTTCGGTCAGGGACCCACCCTTTTCCCGCATCAGGAACGAAATCTGCGCACGACGCCCCTTGGCCATGTAGCGCAACTTGTAGTTCCACATCGCCTGAATGCCGTTTTCCGGAATCGGGAAAGGCACGGCGGCGCCGGCGGCCTGCTCCAGGCGCCAGCCATCGCTGCCGATCCGCGCCTGACCGGCCAGTGACTTCGTGCGCGCAGCCACTTCATCCGGGATCGCACAACTGCGATGACTCGGGTAAACGTTCAGGTGGTAGCCGGGATAGGCCTTGATCAGTGCGGCCTGACCTTCGGGAAGAAGTTTCAGGTATTGGGCCAGGTTGTTTGCATCGATAGAGTAAAGGGGCTTGTCGCCGGCGTAGGGATCACCATGGCCCGGTGTCCAGCCGGCTGGCGCCTTCGCAAGGCCGCCGTTCCACGCGGGAATGCTTCCATCGGCGTTGCCGGCCTTTTCTGCGCCGATGGGTGTCAGTTCCCCACCCGGTTTGCTGAAGTCAGCCGCCGCAACGGCGTGCACCTGACTGAAACCGCAGAGCGCCAACAGCGCGCCACCCAACAACGAACGCGGGAGGTTTCTCATGTACGTCTCCTGGAGGGATCTTGTTATGTGTTTTTGTTGAAGGGATGACCGGACCGGTTGAAAAAGGGGCTGACAAACATCCAGCCCAAACAAGGTTCTGGTACACCTCGATGCAAAAACTAACCAAGGCACCGGGAGACGGCTTGCCAGCAGATGACAGGGCTTTTGACATCTGACGCCAATCGAGTGAAACGCTCAGGCGGGTGCAGCTTGCCCTCGTGCCCGCGAAAGGCTGATGATGAAAAGGCCCGTCGGGCAACAAGAACAGGCTAGTCAAGCAATCAAAGGCCGTAGCGCACAATGAAATCCGTCCGTACCGTCATGTCTGAAAACTTCTTTCGTCGATTCCGCGATGTCTTTGCACCACACCTGAGTGCCGTAGGCATGGACACCCGGGTCCTTGAACGGGCCGACATCGAAATACCCGGCGAGCAGTACGTCGCACTCTGGGAGGCAGCCGGCACGGTGAACCCTGATATCGGCCTTGATCTGGGCATTCAGACCGAAGCCAATGATTTCGGTGCACTCGGCCATGCCCTGCACTGCGCGCCGAGCGTCGAAAAAGCGCTGCGCATGCTGGAACAGTTCATCATTGTTTTCGCTCAGGAGTCAGTCATTAACTTCGAGTGCGAATCCAGATCGGCCTATGTCGAATATAAGATCATCGCCCCGACCATCCTCTATCGACGTCAGGATTCGGAATTCACGATTGCGTCGATTTTCCACCAGATCAATCTGCTGACGGACTGCATGATCAAGCCGCTTCGTGTCGACTTCGAACACGCAAAACCAGCAGATATTTCTGCACACAAGCGAATCTTCCAGTGCCCGATCCATTTCAATCAGCCCAGCAACCGGCTTCACTTGTCGCTCGACACCCTGCGCCTGCCGGTTTCCCATGCCAACGAACGCTTGCATGAGGCCCTCGAGCCGTATCTTGAGCGGCAACGAAAGGAACGGGTAATTTCCGACGACATCCTGCCGCAGATCACCCGCATGATTGCCTCGGGCATGAGCAGCGGCAACCTGTCGCTGGTGGAGATCAGCGAGCAAATGGGCCTTAGCCGGCGCACCTTACAGCGCCGGCTCAAGGATCAAGGCATCGAATTTTCATCGCTGATCGAAGATGTACGACGGGAACTGGCCCTGGCCTACATGCAGGGCTCGGATTATTCGGTGACGGAGATTTCGTTGCTGGTCGGCTATTCCGAATCCAGCTCGTTCACTCGCGCCTTTCGCCGCTGGACCGGCCAATCCCCCCAACAATACCGTGCTGCCCACCTGCCTCTTCGTTGATCGACCGACACGGCACAGCCGCCCGAGCTGATGGTTGGCACGTTGTGCCGACAAGACTGGCACCCACGGACAATTCGTCGACCGACCCGCTCGCTAACCTGAAATCCTTCCTTTGGGCCTGACGATCGGGCCGCTGCGCACCCGGCGGCATCCGTCAGACGCCAATCCGACTGTCCACCGGAGATTTCAGCATGAACCTGGCAGCCCCGGCGCTCTCCATCGACCGCAGCGAAGCAGAGGCCACACGTATATTTACCCTACAAACGGCCGCGCACCGGACCAACCCTGTTCCGAGCCTGCAGACACGAAAAGCCAACCTTAAACGACTGGAACGACTGTTGCTGGATAACCAGCACGCCATTTGCGAAGCGATCAGCCAGGATTTCGGAAACCGGGCCCACCAGGAAACGAAACTCCTTGAGTTATTCCTATCGGTTGACGGCATTCGTGATTGCCGCAAACGCCTAGGGAGCTGGATGAAGCCCCAGTCCAGGCACGGTTCGATCTGGTTTCTGGGTGCACGCAACACCGTGGTTCCGCAGCCCAAAGGCGTCGTCGGTGTAGTCGCGCCGTGGAATTACCCTTTGTTTCTGGTGATGGGGCCGGTGACCAGTGCACTGGCAGCCGGCAACCGTTGCATGGTGAAAATGGCCGCGAACTCGCGGCATTTGTGCAAATTGCTGCATCGGTTGGTCGCGGAGAATTTTGTCGAAGAGACGCTGGCCATCGTGCCGAATGTCAGCGGGTCGGTTTTTTCGAGCCTTCCGTTTGACCACTTGATCTTCACCGGCTCGGCGGATACCGGGCGTCAGGTCATGAAGGCGGCCTCGGCCAATCTGACACCGGTCACGCTCGAGCTGGGTGGCAAATCCCCCGTCATCGTGGCCGAAGACTTCGACCTTAAGACGGCGGCTGCGCGAATCCTGCAAATGAAAACGGTCAACGCCGGCCAGACCTGCGTAGCACCCGACTATGCCTTCGTTCACGAGTCGCAGCTCGAAGTTTTTGTCAGCCAATGTCGTGCAGTCGGAGCCAAACGCTACAGCGCCATCGAAGCGAGCGACTACACATCGATCATTGACTGCGCCTCCTACGAACGTTTGCAAAACTATCTGGAAGACGCGCGGAACAAAGGGGCAAGAATCATCCCGTTGCTGCCCGGGCGCACCCATGACGCGCAGACGCGAAAAATCTGCCCGGTGCTGGTGGTGAACACACACGAGGACATGCAACTGATGCAAGAGGAGATCTTCGGTCCGATCCTGCCGGTAAAAACCTATCGAACCCTCGATGAAGTGCTGAACTACATCCAGGATCGTGACCATCCGCTGGCACTTTACTTGTTCACTCATCAGCGAGCGGTTCAGGAAAAGATCATTGCCTTGACCCAGTCGGGAGGCGTGGCCATCAACGATTGCGGTCTGCATGTCGCCCAGCACGACCTGCCTTTCGGTGGCGTGGGCGCCAGTGGAATGGGGCACTACCACGGGTATGAAGGTTTCGTCGAATTCTCCAAGCTGCGCCCAATCTTCAAGCAATTCATATGCCCGGCTTTTCCGTTGCTCTACCCGCCCTATGGAAAAATTTTCGACCGGTTGATGCGCCTGATGCTGGGGCGCTGACTCAAGCGATCATCTGATAACTGTATGGCCTTCGCCCCCTTCCTGATGACGAGATCAAGAACATGACAGTCGATCCGCGTGCGCACCTGGAAAACAAATCGTTTTGGCAACGCAACTACGGCGCTTACTCACCCAACCCGCCGCTGGCTCAAAGTTTCAAGGCGGATGTGGTGATCATCGGCGCCGGGTTCACCGGCCTGAATACCGCTTGGCAGTTCAAGCAGGACAACCCCAACGCCCGGGTGGTGGTGCTGGAAGCAGCTATCGTCGGCTTTGGTGCCAGCGGTCGCAATGCCGGATTCAGTACGAAAATGTTTGGCCTGGAGCCGGAGATGGTGCTGTTGCGCTGGGGACGGCAGAAAATGCTCGAGGCCCATCAATACTTAAAAAAGGCCGTGGCCTACACCAGAAACCTCATCGAAGAGCACCAGTTCCAGTCCGACTACCAACACAACGGCCTGGTCCGCATAAGTTATTGTGGCAAGCAACTGGATCGAATGAAGAAAACCTATCAGCTTTTCCAGGAGCTGGGCATTGATGACGACATGATCTGGAGAGACAGATCCCGGGTACAGCAGGACTTCCATTCGGATCAGTTCGCCGGTGGAGTATACGAATCCGATACCGGGCAACTCGACCCCTGCAAACAGGTGCGAGCGCTGAAGAGACTGGCGGAATCCGCCGGGGTGGAAATCTACGAGACCACGCCGGTGACCCATATCGAACGAACGGCTTCGGTCATTCTCATCGAAACGCCGAGCCACAAAATCGCGGCTGACAAAATCGTCGTGGCCACCAATGCCTATTCACGGCAAATACCCGACACCCGACGGCTGCAGACCCGTCAGTACCCGCTTTGGACCTATCAGATCGTCACCGAACCATTGACCGAGAAGCAATGGGACAGCATTGGCTGGAAGGACAGGCAGTCGTTTGGCGACAACCGCCAAATGCTCCATTACTTCAGACCGACCGCCGATGGCCGCATCATCATGGGCGGCGGTGATGCGATCGTTTATCGGACAGAAGCCATGCGTGAGGTGCCTGCACCGGCGAGCTGGGATCACTGTGAAGCGCATTTGAAGTGGATCTACCCGCAACTCAGGGATACTCGAATCGACCATCGATGGGGCGGGCCTGTTTCGGTAAATGTTGATATGGTTCCAGAGATTAGCTTCATCAATGACGAACGCGTTATCTATTCCGGCGGATGCTTTGGTCATGGTGTGGCCTTGACCCACCTCAATGGCCGCACCATTGCTGACCTGCTCAACGGCAATAAAACCGAACTGACCGACTTCTGGATCGTCAATCGCCGATCGATTTCGTTGAGCAGCAACACACTGACCTTTCTTGGCGGCAGGCTCGCCCGACGCGCACTTCGAGCCTGGGACTGGTGGGAAGAAAGAGCTTTGGAACCAAAAGTCTGAACTAAATATGTCTCAGATGAAGTAATTTCATTAGTTTTGAGGTTTTCGTTGCAGTAAAGAGCTTTTTCTGCACAATTCCCGACATTGAAATTAAATAAGAGACTGACGCCCATGACTTCTCAGGATGAACGACTCATCAAGGCGCTGGCACTGGCCATCGTTGATCGCCCGCGGGCCACGCTCAAGGAACTGGCTGAAGCCGCGGGAGTGAGCAAAGCGACGCTTCACCGCTTTTGCGGTACACGTGACAATCTGGTGCAGATCATGGAAGGCCACGGTGAGACCGTGCTGAACCAGATCACCACGTCCACCGACCTGTTGCAGGGCGATCCCGTGCAAGCTTTGCGCAGTCTAGTCAACGAGCATCTGGCGCACCGTGAAATGCTGGTGTTCCTGCTCTTTCAGTATCGCCCGGACACGCTCACCGACACCGACGAAGGTAAACGCTGGCAGTTCTACCTCGATGCCCTCGATGCCTTCTTCCTGCGCGGCCAGCAACTGGGCGCGTTTCGTATCGATATCACCGCCGCGGTCTTTACCGAGCTGTTCCTGACCATGATCTTCGCCATGGTCGACGCCGAACGCCGTGGACGTGCCGCCAGTGCCAACTCGGCCAACGTCGTGGAACAGATGTTTCTGCATGGCGCTGCCAATCCCGTCTGTCCTCGATAACGCTGCATTTGACAAAAAAAGGCCCCGTGACCTATCGGTACACGGGGCTCAATGGCTGGACGCGCCAACCCAAAGGAGCTGTTTCAGGACTTGTCGGAAGACCAGCCGCCACCCAGCGAGCGGAACAAATCGATCAGCGCAATCTGCCGCTGAGTGCTGACTTCGATAAACGCCGTCTCGTTGACGAAGCTAGTGCGCTGGGCATCGAGGTAGCGCAGATGGCTGTCGATGCCACCTTCATAGCGCGCCTTGGCCAGTTTCAGGGTCTCGCTGCTGGTGTTGGCAAGGGCGCGCCGGGCTGCCTCTTCCCGACGCAAGGTGTCGGTGGCGGCCAGTGCATCGGCCACTTCGCGAAACGCCGTTTGTACCGTCCTTTCATAAGCCGCCACCGCCGAGTCCTTGCTGGCTTCGGCCAGACTCAAGCCGGCACGGTTGCGCCCGCCATCGAACAACGGCAGCGACAGGTTCGGCACAAAACTCCAGGACCGCGAGCCGCCGTCGAACAGACCGGACATTTGCGCACTGGACGTACCGAAACTGCCAGTCAGGCTGATGCGCGGGAAGAACGCCGCTCGTGCAGCGCCGATGTCGGCATTGCGCGCCTGCAAGCGATGCTCGGCGGCGAGAATGTCGGGCCGGCGCTCGATCAGGGCGGATGGGGTGTCCGGGGCGATGTCCTGCACCAGCATTGGCTCACTCGACAATTTCTCAGGAATCGACTTCGCCGCATCCCTGGTGCCGAGCAACAGCACCAGCGCGTTGAAGGCCTGCTGTTTCTGTCGAAGATTGCTCTCCTGCTCGGCCCGCGATTGTTCCACCAGCCCCAACGCTTCCTGATAGTCCAGCGCAGTGGCGGTACCGTTCGAACGGCGCTGGCTGATCAGGGCGAACGAATATTCGCGGCTAATCAGCGTTTGCTGGGTCAGCTCCAGACGACGCTGGGCGCCATCGTGAACCAGATAAGCCTGACTGACTTCGGCGATCAGGGCGATCTGCGCCGCACGGGCGGCTTCTTCAGTCGCCAGGTATTCCTGCAACGCAGAATCAGTGAGGCTCTTCACCCGGCCGAACAGATCCAGCTCATATTCCGGCAGCGCAACGCCCACCTGATAGTTGCTGGCAACCCCTGCCCGGCCATCGCTGGCCAGATCCGCCGGCAAACGCTGACGATTGCCGGAGGCATTGGCATTCAAGCCCGGAACCTGGTCGGCCCGCTGAATGCGGTATTGCGCCCGGGCCTGTTCAATGTCCAGCAGCGTCTGGCGCAACGAGCGGTTGTTGTCCAGCGCGATGGTCACCAGTCGGTGCAGATCGGGATCGACAATAAACGTCTGCCACGCCAGTTGATTGATCGGACTGCCTTGCTTCGTCGACTCTCCCGCCCAGTGATCCGCCACCGGTGCAACGGGACGCTCATAAGTCGGTGCCAGCGAGCAGCCGCCCAGCATCAGGGCGATCACCAGCGTAGAGAAAGCTGAAATACGCATGTGTCACTCCTGAGCCAAAGCGGGTTGTTCAATGGGTGCCGGTTTGCTGCGCAACCGCGACAGCACCCAGACAAAACAGATCGGTACGAACAGCACACCCAGCAGCGTCGCACTGAGCATGCCGCCAATCACGCCGGTACCGATGGCGCGCTGACTCGCCGCGCCGGCACCCGTGGCGATGGCCAGCGGCACGACACCGAGAATGAACGCCATGGAGGTCATCACGATGGGCCGGAAACGCAGGCGTGCGGCCTCGATGGCGGCATCACGCAGGCTGTAGCCCTTCTCCCACAGTTCCTTGGCGAACTCGACGATGAGGATCGCGTTCTTCGCCGCCAGACCGATGATGGTGATCAGCCCCACCTTGAAGTACACGTCGTTGGGCATGCCGACGACCATCACCGCCAGCACCGCACCGATGGCGCCGATCGGCACGATCAGCATCACGGTCAGCGGAATGGCCCAGCTTTCGTACAACGCCACCAGCAACAGGAACACCACCAGGATCGCCAACGCGAAGAGTTGCGTTGCCTGACCGCTGGAGACCTTCTCCTGATACGAAAGCCCCGTCCATTCGTAGCTGAAACCGGCCGGCAGTTGCGCGGCCAGACGCTCCATTTCCGCCATGGCTTCACCGGTGCTGTAACCCGGCCCGGCGTCACCGACGATGCGAATCGACGGATAACCGTTGTAGCGCACCAGTTGCACCGGCCCTTCTTCCCAATGGGTGGTGACGAAGGCGCTCAACGGAACCAGATTGCCGGCGCTGTTGTGAACGTACAGTTTGAGCACGCTTTCCGGGGTCATCCGGTCGCCCTGCTCGGCCTGCACCACGACGCGCTGCTGGCGGCCGGCGTTGGTGAAGTCGTTGATCACCTCCGAACCGAACGCGGCGGACAATGCCCCGCTGATCGATTCGAAACTCACGCCCAAGGTGCGGGCCTTGTCACGGTCGATCACCACCCGCAATTGCGGCGACTCGGCCAGACCTTCCATCATCGCGTAAAGGATTTTCGGGTTACCGTTAGCCTGTCCGAGCAACTGGTCACGGGCGGCGATCAAGGCTTCGCGGCCCAGACCAGCACGATCCTGCAGACGCAGCGCAAAACCGCCGGAGTTGCCCAGGCCATCGATCGGGGGCGGCGGCACGGCCATCACGGCGCCGTCGTTGGTCACGGCAAACTGCTCGTTGAGTGCCATGACTTCCGCCATGGCCGATTGATCTTCACCCCGCAGCGACCAGTCCTTGAACACCGGGAAGGCCAGCGCCGCGTTGTCACCCATGCCCGAGAAGCTGAAGCCCGAAACCAGGAAAGTCGATTGCACCGCGTCACGGGAAGCGAGGAAGCGCTCCAACTGTTCGCCAGTTGCCTCGGTACGGGTGCGGGTCGCGCCCGGCGGCAACTGCACGTCGACAATCATGTAACCCTGGTCCTCCACCGGCACGAAGGACTCCGGCAAGCGCAGGTAGAAGTAACCGAGCCCCGCAATAATGCCCGCGTACACCAGCATCATCCGTCCGGCACGGGCGACCAGCCCGTTGTTCAGGATCGAATAACGCTCGGTGAGCCGGGCGAACCCACGGTTGAAGGCACCAAAGAAACCACGTTTTTCATGATGCCCCTGAGGGATCGGCTTGAGCAGCGTGGCGCACAGGGCCGGCGTGAAGGTCAGCGCGAGGAAGCCCGAGAACAGGATCGACACCGCCAGCGACACCGAAAACTGCTGGTAAATCACCCCCACCGAACCGGACATGAACGCCAGCGGCATGAACACTGCCGACAGCACCAGGGTGATGCCGATGATCGCGCCCGAGACCTGACCCATGGCCTTCACCGTGGCGTCGACCGGCGACAAGCCTTCTTCGGCCATTATCCGCTCGACGTTCTCCACCACCACGATGGCATCGTCCACCAAAATGCCGATTGCGAGCACCATGCCGAACATGGTCATCATGTTCACCGAGAAGCCCAGCAGGTACATCATCACCAGCGTGCCGAGCAGACACACCGGCACCACAATCGACGGAATCAGCGTGTAACGGATGTTCTGCAGGAACAGGAGCATCACCAGGAACACCAGCACCATTGCCTCGATCAGGGTGTGAATCACCTTCTCGATGGCCACATCGACAAAACGCGACGTGTCGTAAGGCACGGAATATTCAACGTCCGAAGGGAAGTACGCCGACAGTTCCGCCAGGCGCTCCTTGACCGCACTGGCCGTCTGGATCGCGTTGGCACCCGGGGATAGCTGAATCGCGGCTGCCACCGCCGGTTTGCCATTCAGACGCGAGTTGAAGTTGTAGCTTTCCTGGCCAACTTCCACACGGGCGACGTCGCCCAGTTTGAGCGTCGAGCCATATTCGTTCGCGCGCAGGACGATGCGACCGAATTCTTGCGGATTATCCAGCGTGCCCTTTACCGCCAGCGTCGCGGTCAGTTCCTGCTGACTGCTGCTCGGCGTGCTGCCGAAGCTGCCCGCCGGCACCTGCACGTTCTGCCCCCGGATAGCATTGTTGACGTCCTCGATGGACAAGCCGTAGCCCACCAGTTTCTGCGGATCGATCCAGACCCGCATGGCGGCTTCGGACGAGAAGAACTGCAGTTTGCCGACACCCGGCACCCGGCGCAGTTCGTTGTTGATGTTGCGCGCGGCGTAGTCGCCCAATGCAGTCGTATCACTGTGCTGACTACCTTCCTTGTAGCTGAGCGCATAGATCAGCAGGAAACCGGCGCTGGTCTGTTCCACCTCAAGGCCCTGAGTGAGCACCGCTTGCGGCATGCGCGCCTCGGCCTTTTTCAGGCGGTTTTGCACATCGACCTGGGCAAGTTGCGGATCGGTGCCGGGCTGGAACGTCACCACGATCTCGGCGATGCCGTTGGAGTTGTTGGTCGACTCGAAATACAACAGGTTCTTCGCACCGTTGAGCGACTCTTCGATCACGCTGGTGACCGAATCCACCAGCACCTTGGCCGAGGCACCGGGATAGGTCGCCGTCACCTTGATCTGGGGCGGCGCAACGTCGGGATACTGCGCCACCGGCAGCATCGGAATGACCAGCAGACCGGCCAGGGAGATGAACAACGCCACCACCCAGGCAAAGTTCGGGCGTTTGATGAAAAACTTGGACATCGGAAAATCCTCGTGACAACGGCGCCCTTACTGTTTCGACTCAGGCGACTGAGCCAGGGCCGGGGATTGACCCGCAACGACCTTGGTCCCCGGTTGCAGGCCGGCCAGACCGCCGACGATCACCTGATCGCCGGCCTTCAGGCCCTCACTGATCTGCCAGCGCGAATCCTGCATGGCACCGGTCACGACAGTGCGTGCCTCGACCCGATCATCGGTGCCGACCACCAGCACCTGGGCGCTGCCATCGCTGCCGCGCTGCACCGAGCGCTGCGGCACGAGAATCGCCTGACTGTCGGTGCCCTGCGGCGTGCGCACACGCACAAACATGCCCGGCAACAGCACGCCGTCGGTATTAGCGAATTTGCCGCGCAACGACACCTGCCCGGTGCCGCGATCCACCGCCACGTCGGTAAACATCAGCGCCCCCTGACGCTCGTACGCGGTGCCCTCGACCCGAACCGACAACGCCGTGTTGTCGTCGGCGGAGAGTTTTCCGTCCTTGAGCGATTCACGCAGACGCAGTGCTTCGGCAGCCGATTGCGTGAAGTCGACGTACACCGGATCCAGCTGCTGAATGCGCGCCATCAAGGTTGCATCCCCCTGCCCGACCAGCGCACCTTCGGTCACCAGCGCCCGACCGACACGACCGGAAATCGGCGCCGTCACCGAGGCATAACCGAGGTTAAGCCGTGCCGTCTGCAAATCGGCCTGGGCTGAACGGGTCGCCGCCTGAGCGCTGCGCAAATCAGCCATGGCGCTGTCGAAATCCTGCTGGCTGACCGCCTCGATCTTCACCAGCGGCTCATAGCGCTTGACCCGAGCCTGCGCCTCAAGTGCAACGGACTTGGTGCGAGCCAGTTCACTTTCAGCCCGGGACAACGCCGCCTTGAGCGGTGCCGGGTCGATCTGGAACAGCAGATCCCCGACCTTGACGTCAGCGCCCTCTTCAAAACGCTTCTGCATCACGATGCCCGGCACCCGGGCACGCACTTCTGCGACGCGCATCGGTTCCACCCGGCCCGGCAGTTCCGAAGAGAGCGCCAACGCTTCAGTCTTCACCGCCAGCACTTCTACCGGACGGGCCACTTCAGCACTGCTCGCTGCCTGTTCCTCAGTCGGTCCACATCCACCCAACGCAATGGCGAGTGCCAACGAACTCGCCATCCCTACCGCACGCAAATTGCCCATAACTCACCCAAGGCTTGATCGAATTTGGCGCGAATGCTACGTTTCAAACCATTATGAGTCAACTTTGACTCATGTGAACTTTATATGAGTCGTATATAAGCGCCGCTCAAGGCCTCTAATGAACTTAATTTTCCATGATGAAAAACTGCTCAAGTCGTTGACCCTGGCCGTGGCCAACCGGCCGCGGGCGACGATGAAGCAACTGGCGCAACTGGCAGGTGTGAGCAAGGCCACTCTGCACCGCTACTGCGGCACGCGAGAGAACTTGGTACTGCGACTGGAGGATCACGCCGAAGGCACGCTAAATTTGATTATTCGCAGCGCCGGCTTGCTGGAACGGGAGCCGCTGGACGCGCTGCGTCGATTGATCCGAGGCCATTTGGATCATCGGGAGCTATTAGCCTTCTTGATGGCGCAATATCGCCCTGACTTCCTCGATCTGGAACAGGGCGGCAAGCGCTGGCTGTTTTATTTGGAGGCTCTGGACAGCTTCTTTCTTAAAGGCCAGCACGCCGGGTTGTTTCGTATCGATATCACAGCGGCGATCCTGACCGAGCTGTTCATTTCGCTGATCTACGGGCTGGTGGATGCCGAACACCGCAGGCGCGCCGCCAACACTGACTCGGCACGAATACTTGAGCAGATGTTCCTGAACGGAGCGTTATTGGGTGAGGAGTATCGCGGACGCGCCCCTATGCTGGAAGAAACACGCTAGTCCGTCAGAAACGCGTGAAGACACGGCTGAAGCGGGGAACCAGTGGACTAATGGAATGAATAATTTCTACCTCTATCCAACAGCACTAAACTCGTCAATCGATTAACTCCAATCAACGCTTCGTTAGCACTCGTCGAGTGCGAATCCAAAGTCATCACTGGAGGGAAGCAGCCGGGATTCCATAAGCAGAATTTCAGATGCGCGACCTAAGAGCAAAAGCGGCGACGGATAAGGAGGAGTCAACAGGGAGCATTCGAGAAGCTAGAGACCAGCTAGGATACAACCGTTGGGATGACAGAACAGTACATTCGAATGCGCAAGGGAATGAAGGCTACCCCCCACGAAGTGACTGACGGTCACGAATTGCGGAAAAGATTTTTTGATTGCGGAAAAAAGAACTAAGGACTTGCATGAGATATCTCATGCAAGTCCTTGATATTCATGGTGCCCGAAGCCGGAATCGAACCGGCACGCCCTTACGAGCGGGGGATTTTAAGTCCCATGCGTCTACCAGTTTCGCCATTCGGGCGGTAGCGCGGTGTTGCTTTATTCTGATGACGATTCACAGTCCTGACAGGAACTGTGCATCGGTGACAGAGGGGGAAATATATACATCACTTCCCGGTGAAGCAAGTTTGCAGTTGTCGTTTCAAAGACTAAATCTTTCAGTGCAACGCAAATAAAAAAGCTCCGTAAATCATGGATCTACGGAGCTTGTTTATAGTGGAGGCCGAGGTCGGAATCGAACCGGCGTAGGCGGATTTGCAATCCGCTGCATAACCATTTTGCTACTCGGCCTCAAAACATTTGCTGTCAGTAGCGCAACAACAAACGCTGTACAAACTTGGAGCGGGAAACGAGACTCGAACTCGCGACCCCGACCTTGGCAAGGTCGTGCTCTACCAACTGAGCTATTCCCGCTTGGTGTGGCGCATTCTATAGATTCCAGATGCCCCGTCAACCCTTTGATTCAAAAAAGTTTTATTTCTTTTCAACATCGGTCTTCAGATGTGGCCAGGCAGCCCGAAGGTATTGAACCATCGACCACAAGGTCAGACCTGCCGAGACCATCAGCAACGCATAACCGATGAAAACCCAGAAACTGAAATCCTTGGGGTTTGCCAGGAGGATCACCAGTGCGAGCATCTGCGCAGCAGTTTTCCACTTGCCCAGATTCGATACGGCTACATGGGCCCGGGCACCGAGTTCGGCCATCCACTCACGCAGCGCCGAGACAACGATCTCGCGACCGATGATGACAGCGGCCGGTAAAGTGAGCCATAGGTTGCCATGTTCTTGCACCAGCAACACCAAGGCAACAGCAACCATCAGTTTGTCAGCGACAGGATCCAGAAACGCTCCAAACGGCGTGCTTTGCTCCAGGCGTCGCGCGAGATAGCCGTCGAGCCAATCCGTTGCCGCCGCGAAAGCGAATACCGAACTTGAGGCCAGATAGCTCCATTGGTAAGGCAGGTAGAACAACAGAATGAAGATCGGGATGAGCAGGACGCGGAGAACGGTAATCAGATTAGGGATATTCATCGGCACAACTGGCTACGAGGTGAATGGGCATTCTACTCACTATGCAGGTTTGCATAAATCGACTCTGCTAGCTTTTTGCTGATCCCCGGTGCTTTGGCGATCTCTTCGATGCTTGCACGAGACAGCTCCTGCAATCCACCAAAATGTTTCAACAAGTCCCGACGCCGGGTCGGCCCGACGCCCGCAACGCCTTCCAGCGTGGAGGTGCGGCGGGTCTTGCCGCGCCGTGCACGGTGGCCAGTGATTGCAAAGCGGTGGGCTTCGTCACGGATCTGCTGAATCAGATGCAGTGCCGGCGAATCACCCCGCAAGGTGAACTCGTTTGCAGCATCATTCAGATACAAAGTCTCGAATCCCGCCTTGCGTGTTGCACCCTTTGCGACCCCCAGCAAGATCAAATCCGGAACAGCCAGTTCGTTGAGCACATCACGCGCCATCGACAGCTGTCCCTTGCCGCCGTCCACCAGCAGGATGTCCGGCAACTTGCCCTCGCCTTCCTTCAGCTTGCTGAAGCGTCGGGTCAGAGCCTGATGCATGGCGGCGTAATCGTCGCCTGCGGTCACGCCTTCGATGTTGTAGCGGCGGTAATCGGACTTGATCGCCCCTTCCGGGCCAAATACCACGCAGGAGGCCACCGTCGCTTCACCGCTGGAGTGGCTGATGTCGTAGCACTCAAGCCGTTGCGGCGGCTCATCGAGATTCAACACTTCTGCCAGTGCTTCGAAACGTGCGGCAACGTGTTGACGGTTTGCCAGCCTGGCGCCGAGTGCCTGTTCGGCATTGGTCACGGCCAGTTGCTGCCAGCGCGCCCGCGTGCCGCGAACCCGATGACTGATGCTCAACTCACGCCCGCGCAACGCCTGAATGGCCTCGATCAGCGCAGGAAAATCTTCGTGCACGACGTTGACGATCAACTCGCTCGGCAAGTCGCGTTCAGGGCTGCTGATGAAGTATTGCCCGAGGAACGCGGCCATGACCTCTGCCACATCCTCTTCGATCCCGACCTGGGGGAAGAAATTCTTGCTGCCAAGTACCCGCCCTCCCCGCACGCTGATCAGGTGGACGCAGGCACCGCCCGGGTTGACGAACGCGGCGATCACATCGATATCGCCCGTGCCGCCTTCCATGCTCTGCTGATCTTGCACCCGACGCAGCAAGGCGATCTGGTCGCGCAGTTCGGCGGCGCGTTCGAACTCGAGGTTGATTGCAGCCTCTTCCATCGCCGTCGACAGCTCATTGGTCAACGCATGGCTGCGTCCTTCGAGAAACATCACCGAGTGACGCACATCCTCGGCGTAAACCTCAGGCTCGACCAAGCCGACACAGGGCGCCTTGCAACGCTTGATCTGGTATTGCAGGCATGGCCGGGTCCGGTTCTTGTAATAACTGTCCTCGCACTGACGCACGAAGAACGTCTTCTGCAACAGGCTGAGGCTCTCGCGAATCGCCCCGGCGCTCGGATAAGGGCCGAAATATTTGCCCTTGGCCTTCTTGGCCCCGCGATGAATGCTCAGGCGCGGGAATTGCCCGTCAGACAGAAAGACATAGGGGTAGGATTTATCGTCGCGCAACAGAATGTTGTACGGCGGCCGCCACTCCTTGATCAGGGTTTGCTCAAGCAGCAACGCCTCTGTCTCGTTGGACGTGATGGTGGTTTCGACCTGGGCGATACGCCCGACCAGGGCCGCGGTTTTCGGCGCCAGGCCTGTCTTGCGAAAGTAGCTGGCCAGACGCTTTTTGAGGTTCTTCGCCTTACCGACGTACAACAGACGCGCATCGCTGTCGAACATGCGATACACGCCGGGGCGCCCGCTGACGGTTGCTAGAAAGGCGCCCGAATCGAATGCTTCAGTCATGGTCAAAGGCTGGCATCAACCATGCCGTGTCGAACCGCCAACAGCGTCAGTTCGACATCGCTGCTGATCGAGAGCTTCTCGAAAATGCGGTAGCGGTAAGTGTTCACGGTTTTCGGCGACAAACACAATTTGTCGGAAATGATCTGAACCTTCTGACAACCGACAATCATCAGCGCAATCTGGATTTCCCGTTCCGACAACGCGTCGAACGGTGAATCATTGGTCGGCTGAAAGGATTTGATCGCCAGTTGCTGGGCAATCTGAGGGCTGATATAGCGCTGCCCGGCAAACACCAGGCGAATGGCCTGAACCATTTCCGGCAATCCGGCGCCCTTGGTCAGATACCCCGCCGCACCGGCCTGCAACAACCGCGTAGGAAACGGATCTTCCTCACACACGGTGACCGCGACCACTTTGATGTCGGGATGACTTCGCAACAGTTTGCGTGTGGCTTCGAGACCGCCGATGCCCGGCATCTTGACGTCCATCAGCACCACGTCAGGCTTCAACTCACGGGCCTTGATGAGGGATTCTTCCCCGGACTCGGCCTGGCCTACCACCTGCAAGCCATCGATATCGGCCAGCATTCGTGTAATGCCTGTACGAACGAGATCATGGTCGTCGACCACTAGCACCCTAATCAAGCAGACACCTCGCGATATGGTCTTATTGGGATGCCGGACACCTTAGCAAAAAGTGCCGGGCAGACCTAGCGGCAAGCGACATATAAAAAGTTTCAAGTCTTCATCGAGGGCTTGCCAGCCGTGGGTTTCAGAGCACAGGTGTACTGAAATCGAGCTGCATCCGCAGGAAACACTCGTCCTCGCCCTGCACAAACATTCCTTTTCTTAGATACAGATTTTGCGCCGGGTTGTTTTTGAACACCGTCAGGCGCAACGCCGGGCGTCGCTCCAGTCGAGCCATCGCAACAACCTGATCGATCGCCCAGGAACCCGCGCCCTGGCCTTGAGCGCTTTCGACGATCTGCAATTCGCGGATATACACAGCCCGAGCATCACGACTCAGGCTGAAATATCCCACCCGTTCACCGTCACGCAGGATCAACCAGTTTTCGCGCCCGGCCCAAGCGACATCGAACGCCTCGTCCTGCCACAGCAAGTCATAGTGAATGTAGTAGCGGAGCATGTTTCGGCAAGTCAGTTCTCGCGCAAACGACAGGTCGGCGGGTGTAGCCTGGCGTAACTCGACACTCATTCCGACCTCGATCTTCTTCAAGTTCATGACCCTTTCTTGAGCACACGTTCAGAAGCAGAGTGTGTCATACACTGGCGGGCGCTCAACCCATAGAGTCTCTCGGGTGCCTGCGATAGCAATTTCTGATTGCTGACGCGCAGCAGCCTCTAGTAAGCTCGGCGCATTCTTTGGAGACAGTTCATGCTCAACACCCTCTCACAGCTTCGTACCGCCAGCGCCTCGCGCTCGGTTGCGGCTGCCCGGGTGAATGGCGCCTGCGCTCCTGCAAGCTTTTATTTTGGGTATTGGTTTAGCCACTGGCGCGCCTGATACCCACACGGCGCCCATTTGAACGGGTCGCCTACCAGAGATTTCTCAACCCCCGGTCGGCCTCCCGACCGGGGGTTTTGTTTTTTCAGGCCCGAACTTTCTCAGCAACACATCAGACACTTTGAGGATTCAACCAATGAACTACGCCACTTATTACCGTTACGACAGTTTTACCGCCTGGCGATTTACCAGCCTCCGCTCGGGACAGCCTGCCGCCTCCGATCGGTCACCCACAGGTGGCAAGCCAACACACGTAGCCAATCCGGCCAATTGTCGAACACCCCAGTAGGGCCGAGTGAGCGGGAAATACCCGCCGTCCGCCCAGGAAGACTGAATATGAACTCGTCCGTTTCTGCTCTGCCACTGTCCACCCTGAACCCTGCCAACGAAGCATTGACCCTGCGTCTGCCGAGTTCGCTGCAACTCAAACAGCAATTGCCCCTGAGCAATGCGCTGAACCAGCAAGTCGTCGCCCACCGCCAGGCGGTCCGCGCGATTCTCGATGGCCGTGATCCACGCCTGCTGGTAATCGTCGGCCCCTGCTCGATCCACGACCCCGAGTCCGCGCTTGAATACGCCAGCAAACTTTCGCGCCTGGCCGAAGAAGTCCGTGATGACATGCTGCTCGTGATGCGTGCCTACGTCGAAAAACCTCGCACCACCGTTGGCTGGAAAGGCCTGGCCTACGACCCTCATCTCAATGGCAGCGACGACATGGCCACAGGCCTCACGCTGTCGCGCGAACTGATGCTGGAAATGCTCCGCCTGGGACTGCCGATTGCCACCGAGTTGCTGCAGCCCATGGCGGCCGGGTACTTCGATGACCTGCTGAGCTGGGTTGCCATTGGCGCTCGCACGACTGAATCGCAGATCCACCGGGAAATGGCCAGCGGGCTGAGCATGCCTGTCGGTTTCAAAAACGGGACTGACGGTGGCGTGGCCGTCGCCGTTGATGCGATGCGTTCGGCAGCCCATGCCCATCGCCATTTTGGTGTAGACAGCCAGGGTCACCCGGCGATCATCCAGACCTCGGGCAATCCGGACACCCACCTGGTGCTGCGTGGTGGTCACAAAGGGCCGAATTACGACCGCGAAAGCGTTGCCATCATCAACGCCGAGTTGAACCGCCTGAAAATTCCGAGCCGGATCATGGTCGATTGCAGCCATGCCAACAGCGGCAAGGACCCGCTCCGCCAGCCGGGCGTGTTCAACGATGTGCTGGAACAGCGGCTGCAAGGTAACCGCTCATTGATCGGCATGATGCTCGAGTCGCATCTGTTCGAGGGATGTCAGGCACTCAGTGAATCGCTTCGCTATGGCGTTTCGGTGACCGACGGCTGTCTTGGATTCGATGCAACAGAACGTCTGTTGCTCGGGGCCGCACAACGCATTCGACAACAAGCCTGACAATCAAGCCGCCCTCCGGTGTGTGATGAACCCGGAGGGCGAGCCCATGTTCAACATCGACGTGTCCTCCCTGAATGCGCGGGATTCGTCCTGTTCATTCGCTGCTCCCTTCTCTGGAAATCAAGACCTGCTCACGAGAGCCTGGTTTTAATGCGCTTGATTGATCACCCGATGTCAGCCCGACACCCGGCGAGACAGGGTGAACTGCACTGAAGCAAGTAGGCAAAAATTGGAAAAGCGCGCTCGACAAGCCGGGAACCCTCCAAATATTCAGAACCGGATCTCATTCAAAAGTGAAAATTCATACGAACTCTGATCCAGTTTCCACCGCACTAGAAAGAGTATTCAGGCATCGCCTGCGCAACGACTGTTTTAGAGTGGCACGCAGACAACATCGATGAATCTCTGCGATCAAGGACGAAAAATGCAACGAAACGCCACAACTCTCTATCCCGTACTGTTGGTGCATGGTCTGTTCGGATTCGAGCGCATTGGCTCTTTCGAACTGTTCCATGACGTCAAACAGGCACTCAAGGCCGCTGGCGTTCAGGTATTTGTGCCGCACTTATCGGCCGTTCATGACAACGAAGTGCGAGGCGAGCAATTGCTCTCGCAGATCGATGCTGTGCTCCGAGGTACCGGCGCGACAAAAGTCAACCTGATCGGTCACAGCCAGGGCGCGTTGTCCGCTCGATACGCTGCAGCGCTTGCGCCACACAAGGTCGCTTCCGTGACCTCGGTCAGCGGGCCCAACCACGGTTCGGAGCTGGCCGACTTGCTGCGCCAGGCACTGATCCCCGGCCGTCTGCCGGAGACCGTGGCGCAGAATGTTGCGACGTTGTTTTCCGACTTTCTTTCTTTGCTCAGCGGACATAAAAAACTGCCTCACCATGCACTGGCAGCACTCAATGCACTGACGACAGAAGGAGTCGGCCAATTCAATGACAAATACCCGCAGGGCCTTCCCGAAACCTGGGGTGGCCAGGGCGCCGAGCGAGTCGATGGCGTTCACTATTATTCGTGGAGTGGCGTTGCGCCGAAGCTGACTGTGCAGCCCCTCGACCCGGTGCAGGGCATCTGCCTGGCCCTGTCGGAATATTTCATTACAGAGCCCGCGCAGAACGACGGATTCGTCGGGCGTTTCAGCTCCCACCTCGGCACCGTGATCGGTTCCGATTATCCGCTCGACCATCTGCGCAGCCTGCGTCGGGGCATCGGCCAGGGCAACACGGAGAGTGACCCGATCCAACTCTATGTCGAACACGCCTTGCGCCTGCAAGCGGCTAATCTATAGCGGCCGGTATCAGACGAGCGAATGGAACTTTGCCGAGAAATCGGCCACTGAATCCGGTAGGCTCCCCCCTTTACTGATTTGATTGGAGTGTTTCCCCATGGCTAAAGCCACTGCCCGCCACATCCTGGTTTCCAGCGAAGCCAAGTGCAACGAACTCAAGGCCCAGATCGAAGGTGGCGCCGACTTCGCCGAAGTGGCCAAGGCCAACTCCACCTGCCCATCCAGCCGTCAGGGCGGCGACCTGGGTTCGTTCGGTCCTGGCCAGATGGTCAAGGAATTCGACACCGTGGTATTCAGCGCGCCGATCAACGTCGTGCAAGGCCCGGTGAAGACCCAGTTCGGCTACCACCTGCTGGAAGTGACCAGCCGTCAGGACTGATTTCAGCCCGACCTGCTGCGCAACGGCCCGCCTGATGGCGGGCCGTTTTGTTTCGATTACACCACACCGCTGGCGAACGACGCGCCGCTCGCGTACAAATTGCGCTTATCGATTACCCGGCTTTAAGGCTGACAATGCGACTGGCTTTCCCGACATTGATGTTCACTGCCGTGACCCTGCTGCTGGGGATCACCGGTGTGGACGCCGCACCGCAGCATGCGATGACCGTTTATGGCGAACCGGCAAAGTACCCGCCCGGCTTCAGTCACTTCGATTACACCAACGCCCGGGCACCCAAGGGCGGAACGATGCGCCGCTCGGCCATCGAGATCGGCCACTTCGACCATGTCCTGCCGTATATCGACAAAGGCATCGGCGTCAGCCAGATCGACGGCCTGCTGTACTCCCCGCTGGCCCAGCGCTCGCTCGACGAGCCTTACACCGTATACGGTCTGGTGGCGCAAAAAATGGAACGCTCGGATGACGGCCTGTCCCTGCGCTTCTTCATCAATCCCAAGGCCCGCTTTGCCGATGGCAAGCCGATCACCGCCGAAGACGTTCGCTACACCTATGACTTGCTGATGACCCAGGGCAGCCTGCGTTATCGCACCCAGTTCGCCGACGTCAAAGGCGTCGAAGTTGAAGCGCCACTCACTGTGCGCTTCGATTTCAAGAGCAACGAGAACCGCACCCTGCCGCTGGACATCGCGACCCTGCCGGTATTTCCTGAACATTGGTGGAAAACCCGTGATTTTGCCGGCGGTGGCGGCTATGAACCGCCGCTGGGCAGCGGCCCGTATCGAGTCGGCAAGGTCGACTCCGGGCGCAGCATCACCTTTGAACGCATTCCCGACTGGTGGGGCAAGGACCTGCCGGTCAGCCGTGGCCTCTACAACTTCGATCACTTCAGCATCGAGTACTTCGGCGACACCGACGTCGCCCGCCAGGTCTTGCGTGGTGGCGCCTACGACTACAACCGTGAATTCTCCGCCACTGGCTATTCCATCGGCTATGACAGCCCGGCCCTGAGCGACGGTCGCCTGCAAAAGGCGCATCTGGCCACCGAGGCGCCGCAGTCGGCCCAGGGCTTTGTGTTCAATCTGCAAAAGCCGATGTTTCAGGATCGCCGCGTTCGCCAGGCACTGGCCATGCTCTGGGATTTCGAGTGGAGCAACCGGCAGATGATGCGCAACATGTACATCCGCCAGCAGAGTTACTTCTCCAACACCGAACTGGCCGCCCGCAAGCTGCCGGATGCCGCCGAGCTGAAGATTCTCGAACCCTTGCGCGGACAGATTCCCGACGAAGTGTTCACCCAGGTCTTCGAAGCCCCGAAGACCGATGGCAGCGGCCTTATCCGCGACAAACAGCTGCAAGCGCTGGAGCTGCTGGAGCAGGCCGGCTGGAAACCTGATGGCGACCAGTTGGTCAACGACCGTGGCGAACCCTTGAGCTTCACCTTCCTGGTCAGCCAGAACGGCATGGATCGCCTGCTGCTGCCATACAAACGCACGCTGAAGCAGATCGGCATCAACCTCGACATCCGTCGCATCGATTCCTCGCAATACGTCAACCGCCTGATGAGCCGCGACTACGACATGATCGTCACCGGTTACCCGGTCACCACCTCCCCCGGCGGCGAACTGTTGAACTACTTCGGTTCGGCGTCGGCCAACGACCCGGGCGCCAACAATTACATGGTGCTGAAGAACCCGGCGGTCGACACCTTGATCAACGGCCTGATTCGCGCCTCGACCCAGGCCGACATGTTGCGTTATGCCCATGCGCTGGACCGGGTGCTGCAATGGAACTACTACTGGATTCCCAACTATTACCCGCCGGGCACGTCGACCGTGTGGTGGAACCGTTTCGGCATTCCCACCGTGCAGGCGAGCAATGACGAAGCGATCGAGAGCTGGTGGGAAATCAGCAGTACACCGCTGACCAACCAGCAGATGACGGCCGAGAAAATCAGCCGTGGCAGACCCGGAGGGCCGCACTGATGTGGGCTTACATACTGCGGCGCCTGCTGCTGATCATTCCGACGCTGGTGATCATTCTGCTGGTCAACTTCGTAATCATCCAGGCTGCGCCGGGTGGCCCGGTGGAACAGGCCATCGCCCACTTGCAAGGCATCGGCGGCGCCAGCGTCGGCGGCGGTGCGAGCGAAACCATGAGCGGCACGTCCCGCGCCAGTCGCGGCCTTGATCCGCAACTGATCAAGGACATCGAAAAGCAGTACGGCTTCGACAAACCGGCCCACGAGCGCCTGTGGCTGATGCTCAAGAACTATGCGCAGCTGGATTTCGGCAAGAGTTTCTTCCGTGGCGCAACGGTCACCGACCTGATCCTGCAGAAAATGCCGGTGACCATCTCCCTCGGACTATGGGCCACCCTGATCACCTATCTGGTGTCGATCCCGTTGGGCATCCGCAAAGCCGTGCACCACGGCAGTCATTTCGATATCTGGAGCAGCACGGCAATCATCATCGGCTACGCCATGCCGGCATTCCTGTTCGCGATGTTCCTGATCGTGGTGTTTGCCGGCGGCACTTCGCTGAACTGGTTCCCGGTGCGCGGCCTGGTGTCCGACAACTTCGAATCACTGTCGACGCTGGGCAAGATCGCCGACTACTTCTGGCACCTTGTATTGCCTGTCACGGCGCTGGTGATCGGCGGCTTTGCCACCCTGACCATCCTCACCAAGAACTCGTTCCTCAATGAGATCACCCGCCAATACGTGGTCACCGCGCGCGCCAAAGGCCTGAGCGAAAACCGGGTGCTCTATGGACACGTGTTCCGCAACGCGATGCTGCTGGTGGTGTCGGGCATTCCCCAGGCGTTCATCAGCGTGTTCTTTGCCGGTTCGTTGCTGATCGAAGTGATCTTCTCCCTCGACGGCCTCGGGCGCATGAGTTACGAAGCCGCCGTGTCCCGTGACTACCCGGTGGTGTTCGGTTCGCTGTTCATCTTCACCCTGTTCGGCCTCCTGATAAAACTGATCGGCGACCTGTGCTACACGCTGGTCGACCCGCGCATCGACTTCGCCGCGAGGAATGCCTGATGTTCAAGCTCTCGCCTCTGGGCCGTCGCCGCTTCGAACGCTTCAAGAAAAACCGCCGGGGCTGGTGGTCGCTGTGGTTGTTCATTGGTCTGTTCGTGATCAGTCTCGGTGGTGAATTGATCGCCAACGACAAGCCGCTGATCGTCAGTTATCAGGGCCAATGGTACTTCCCGGTGTTCAAGCGCCATACCGAACAGGAGTTCGGCGGACAACTGCCGTTCCAGGCCGACTACCGCAGCGATTACGTGCAGAAGCTGATCCGCAAGGACGGTGGCTGGCTGCTGTTTCCGCCGATTCCGTTCAGTGACGACACCCCGAACTACGACCTCAACAAACCGGCACCGAGCCCGCCGACTTCGGTCAACTGGCTGGGCACCGACGATCAGGCGCGCGACGTACTGGCTCGGGTGATCTTCGGCGCGCGGGTGTCGATCCTGTTCGCCCTGATGCTGACTTTCGTCAGCGCCCTGATCGGCATCGCGGCCGGTGCCCTGCAGGGTTATTACGGGGGCTGGGTCGATCTGCTCGGCCAGCGTTTGCTGGAAGTCTGGTCGGGATTGCCGGTGCTTTACCTGCTGATCATTCTCTCGGGATTCGTCGAGCCCAACTTCTGGTGGCTGCTGGGGATCATGGCGCTGTTTTCCTGGCTGGCGCTGGTGGACGTGGTACGCGCCGAGTTTCTGCGCGGGCGCAACCTCGAGTACGTCAAGGCTGCGCGGGCTCTGGGTTTGAGTGATCGCAAAGTGATTGTCCGGCACATCCTGCCCAACGCGATGAACGCGACCCTGAGCTACCTGCCTTTCATTCTGACCGGGGCGATTTCCACCCTGACCGCGCTGGATTTCCTCGGCTTCGGCATGCCCGCCGGCAGCGCGTCACTGGGCGAGTTGATCGGTCAGGGCAAGCAGAACCTGCAAGCGCCGTGGCTCGGATTGACCGCGTTTTTCACCCTGGCGCTGATTCTTTCTCTGTTGGTATTCATCGGCGAAGCGCTGCGCGATGCCTTTGACCCGCGCTCATGAACGGACCTTTGATATGACTGACAACCTGATCGAAATCCGTGACCTCAGCGTCGCCTTCCATGGCCAGACCGTGGTGCGCAACCTGTGCCTGGACATTCGCCCCGGCGAGTGCCTGGCACTGGTCGGCGAGTCGGGCTCGGGCAAGTCGGTGACCGCCCATTCGATTCTGCAACTGCTCCCGGAATGCGATGCCCGGACTACCGGCAGCATCCGCTATCGTGGCCAGGAACTGGTCGGCGCCGATCCCAAGACCCTGCGCGATCTGCGCGGCAACCGCATCGCCATGATTTTCCAGGAGCCGATGACCTCGCTCAATCCGTTGCACACGATTGAAAAACAGATCGGCGAAACCCTGTTGCTGCACCGTGGCCTCGGCGGCAAGGAAGCTCAGGCGCGGATCCTCGAACTGCTCGAACTGGTGGGCATCCAGAAGCCGAAAGAGCGACTGAAGGCTTATCCGCATCAGTTGTCCGGCGGCCAGCGCCAGCGAGTCATGATTGCGATGGCCCTGGCCTGCGAACCCGAATTGCTGATCGCCGACGAGCCGACCACCGCCCTCGATGTGACCGTACAGCGCAAGATCCTGTTGCTGCTCAAATCCCTGCAACGGCGCCTGGGCATGTCGCTGCTGCTGATCAGCCATGACCTCAATCTGGTGCGCAGCATTGCTCAGCGAGTATGCGTGATGAAGGCCGGCGAAATCGTCGAGCAGGCGCCGTGCGAAACCCTGTTCACCGCACCGCAACACCCTTACAGCTGCGTGTTGCTCAACGCTGAACCGGAGGGCGAGGCGCTGCCCCGGGACGAACGTGAAAACGTGCTGGAAGTCGATGATCTGCGAGTCGACTTTACGGTGGGCGGCGGACTGTTCCGGCGCAAGCAATACCTGCGCGCGGTGGACGGCATCAGCCTGAACATCCAGCGCGGCAAGACTTTGGGCATCGTCGGCGAATCCGGCTCGGGCAAATCGACTCTCGGCCAGGCGATCCTGCGCCTGCTCGACTCCAAGGGCAGTATTCGCTTCCAGGGCACAGCACTTGACGGTCTCGACCAGAAGCAGATGCGGCCATGGCGCCGGCAGATGCAGGTGGTGTTTCAGGATCCGTTCGGCAGCCTCAGCCCGCGCATGTCGGTAGCGCAGATCATCAGCGAAGGGCTGGAAGTGCATTGCCAGTCCACCGCCGACGAGTGCGACGACCAGGTGATCCGCGTGCTCAAGGAGGTCGGGCTCGATCCCGAAAGCCGTCATCGCTACCCCCATGAGTTTTCCGGCGGCCAGCGTCAGCGCATTGCCATTGCCCGGGCGCTGGTATTGAAGCCTGCATTGATCCTGCTCGACGAGCCGACTTCGGCGCTGGATCGCACCGTGCAGAAACAGGTGGTCGCCCTGCTCCGCCAGCTTCAGGAAAAACACGGCCTGACGTACCTGTTCATCAGCCACGATCTTGCAGTGGTACGCGCCCTCGCCCACGACATGATCGTGATCAAGGACGGCAAGGTAGTCGAAAGTGGCGCCAGCCATGACGTGTTCGACTCACCGCAGCACCCGTACACCAAAGAGCTGTTGGCCGCAGCGCATCCGGGATAGGCATAATCGCGCCACCTGACTTCCGCCAATGGACGCCGCCATGAACACCACCGAAAGCCTCAAGGATTACCAACGGGTTCGCACGCTGGCCATCCGTTCGTTGTTCGAGATCATCGAGCAGTCCAGTGAAGGCACGGTGATTGTCGACCGCGACGCGAACATCGTCTGGATGAACGAGCGCTACGCCCGACGTTTTGGTCTCGACTCTGCGGCCGGCGCCATCGGCAAACCCTGCGAAAGCGTAATCCCCGGCAGCCTGCTGCGCGAAGTGGTGCGCACCGGGCGGCCAATCCTGCTGGACATGCAGGACACCCCGAAAGAACCGCTGGTGGTGATGCGCCTGCCGATCCACGACGACGCCGGCGCGGTGATCGGCGCCATCGGTTTTGCCCTGTTCGACGAATTGCGCACCCTGTCGCCGATGCTCAAGCGCTACCTGAGCATGCAGGAAGAACTGGCCTCGACCCGCTCGCTGCTGCGTGCCCGGCAGACCAAATACAACTTTGCCCATTTCATCGGCACCAGCGCTGCCAGCCTCGAGGTCAAGCGCCGTGCCCGTCGCAGCGCCAGCGCCGAGTCGCCGGTTCTGTTGCTGGGCGAGACCGGCAGCGGCAAGGAGTTGCTGGCACAAGCGATCCACGGCGCCTCGCCTCGTGCGCACAAAGCCTTCGTCAGCATCAACAGCGCAGCGATTCCCGAAGCGCTGCTCGAGGCCGAGTTCTTCGGAACGGCTCCCGGCGCCTTCACCGGTGCCGACCGCAAGGGCCGCACCGGCAAGTTGCAGATTGCTCAGGGCGGGACGCTGTTTCTCGACGAGATCGGCGACATGCCTCTGCCGCTGCAAAGCAAATTGCTGCGGGTGCTGCAGGAAAAGGAGTTCGAACCTGTCGGCTCCAACGACGTGATCCAAAGCGATGTGCGGGTGATTGCGGCAACGTCGACAGACCTGGAAGCGGCGATCAAGCGCGGCGAGTTCCGAGCGGACTTGTACTACCGGCTCAACGTGCTGCCGATTCAGGTGCCCCCATTGCGCGAACGGCTGGACGATCTGCCGGCGCTCAGTGAAGCGATTCTTGAAGAACTGCGCAGTCAACACGAGCTGAATCGCGAAGCGCTGGAGCTGCTGGGTCAGCATGCCTGGCCGGGGAATATCCGCGAGCTGCGCAATGTGCTGGAGCGAGCGGCGTTGCTCAGTGATGACTTGATGCTGACGGCGGATGACATTCGTGCGGCGATTGGCACGTTTACACCGGTTGAACGGACGCTGGCGCCTCTGTCAGAGCCGCTAGCCAGCGAGACCTTCAGTCAGGCCCGTGAGCGTTTCGACCGACAGTTGATTCAATCCACCCTCGCGCAATGCGGGGGCAAGGTGATCGAGGCGGCTGAGCGGCTCGGGCTCGGACGCTCGACGCTTTACAAGAAGATGATTGCGCTGGGCATTGCATAGTCTCAATAGAGAGACATAAATCTCCGTAACGGGACAAGATCAAAAGCTTCGCGAGCAAGCTCGCTCCCACAGGAGATATGGGTATCCATGTGGGAGCGGGCTTGCCCGCGAAAGCGTCCTCACAGCCATAGAAGTCTCAAAACAGAGACAAAACCTCGAAAACCACCACCAAACATCAACTTAATTCCTTTTATTTCAACAACTTAATCATCTGGCACAGATCTCGCTATAGCCCTTCCCACACCCGTTTCACCCACAAAAATAACAATCGAAGGAGCACACCATGAGTGTGATCATCGCCTTGGCAGCCCTGGCGCTGCTGATGCTTGCGGCCTACCGTGGCTACAGCGTTATCCTCTTTGCCCCGATCGCCGCCCTCGGCGCCGTCCTGCTCACCGACCCTTCCGCCGTCGCCCCAGCTTTCACCGGGGTGTTCATGGAGAAAATGGTCGGCTTCATCAAACTCTACTTTCCTGTGTTCCTGCTCGGCGCCGTATTCGGCAAGCTGATCGAGCTGTCGGGTTTCTCCCGCTCGATTGTCGCAGCAGCGATACGCTTGCTCGGCACCCGCCAGGCGATGCTGGTGATCGTGCTGGTCTGTGCCCTGCTCACCTACGGCGGCGTTTCGCTGTTCGTGGTGGTGTTCGCGGTTTACCCGTTCGCGGCGGAAATGTTTCGCCAGAGCAATATCCCCAAACGCCTGATCCCGGCGACCATCGCCCTCGGCGCGTTCTCGTTCACCATGGACGCCCTGCCCGGCACGCCGCAGATCCAGAACATCATCCCCAGCACCTTCTTCAACACCACCGCATGGGCGGCGCCGTGGCTGGGTGTGATCGGCACGATTTTCGTGTTCTGCGCCGGCATGCTGTTCTTGCAGCGCCAACGCAACAAAGCTCACCGTGCGGGTGAAGGCTACGGCACCGAACTGCGCAACGAACCGGAAACCGCCGAAGACCTCAAACTGCCGAACCCCTGGATTGCTCTTTCGCCGCTGCTGGCAGTGGGCATCATGAATCTGCTGTTCACCCAGTGGATTCCACAGTGGTACGGCAAAACCCACAGCCTCGCGCTGCCGGGCATGGCCGCGCCGGTCACCACCGAAATCGCCAAACTGACGGCGATCTGGGCGGTGCAAGCGGCTTTGCTGGTGGGCATCCTGATGGTGCTGGCGTTCGGTTTTAAAGCCATCAAAAGCAAGCTCGCCGAGGGCAGCAAAAGCGCTGTCAGCGGAGCGCTGCTGGCGGCGATGAATACCGCGTCGGAATACGGTTTCGGCGCTGTGATCGCTTCGTTGCCGGGGTTTCTGGTGCTGGCCGACTGGCTCAAGAGCATTCCCAATCCACTGGTCAACGAAGCGATCACCGTGACCTTGCTGGCGGGTATCACCGGCTCCGCTTCGGGCGGCATGAGCATCGCGCTGGCCGCGATGTCCGAACAATTCATCAGCGCCGCCCACGCCGCCAATATTCCGCTGGAGGTGCTGCACCGGGTGGCCGCAATGGCCAGCGGCGGCATGGACACCCTGCCGCACAACGGCGCGGTGATCACCCTGCTCGCCGTCACCGGCCTGACTCACCGTGAGGCCTACAAGGACATTTTCTGTATTACGCTGATCAAGACCCTGGCGGTTTTCGTGGTGATCGGCACTTTCTACGCCACTGGCATTGTGTGAGGTATTGATGACGACTCTTTCTGGCAAGACCGCACTGGTTACCGGCTCCACCAGCGGCATCGGGCTGGGCATCGCCCTGACGCTGGCCAAGGCTGGCGCCAACCTGATCCTCAACGGCTTTGGCGATGCTTCAAAGGTGATTGCCGAAGTCGAACAGTTCGGCGGCAAAGTCGGCCATCACCCGGCGGACGTCAGCGACCCGGCGCAGATCGCCGACATGATCGCCTACGCCGAACGCGAATTCGGCGGCGTGGATATTCTGGTCAATAACGCCGGCATCCAGCACGTTGCGGCGGTTGAAGAGTTTCCTGTGGAGCGCTGGGATTCGATCATCGCGATCAACCTGTCGTCAGTGTTTCACAGCACCCGCCTGAGTTTGCCGGGCATGCGCGCCAAGGGTTGGGGCCGGATCGTCAACATCGCCTCGGTGCACGGTCTGGTCGGTTCCACCGGCAAAGCCGCGTACGTGGCAGCCAAACATGGCGTGATCGGCCTGACCAAGGTGGTCGGCCTGGAAACCGCCGCCAGCAACGTCACCTGTAACGCCATCTGCCCGGGCTGGGTGCTGACGCCACTGGTGCAGAAGCAGATCGATGATCGCGCAGCCAAGGGTGTCGACTCACAGCAGGCGCAACACGACTTGCTGGCCGAGAAGCAGCCGTCGCTGGAGTTCGTCACCCCTGCACATCTGGGTGAACTGGTGCTGTTTCTGTGCAGCGAAGCCGGTAGCCAGGTGCGTGGCGCGGCGTGGAATATCGATGGCGGGTGGCTCGCGCAGTAAGCTTGCAACTGATCGCTCCCACGTTGCGGTGGGAGCTTTCTGACAAACAATAAGAGGCAAACCATGTCCGACATTCTCTGGCAGCCCGATGCCCAACGTATTGCCCGGTCCCGCATGGACGGCTTTCGGCGCTTCATCATGCAGCGTCACCATGTGCACCTCGACGACTACCCGGCCCTGCACCAATGGTCCATCGACCAGCGCGAAGCGTTCTGGCAGGCGATCGTCGATTTCTTCGATATCCGTTTTCATACCCAGCCCGACGCCGTTCTGCGTGACGGCCTGAAAATGCCGGGTGCCCAGTGGTTTCCCGGCGCCACCCTGAACTTCGCCAAACACCTGCTGAGCCGACGCGACGATGCAATCGCCGTGATCGCCATCGGGGAAAACGGTCAGCGAGAATTGCTGACCTGGGCCGAACTGGCCCAACACGTCGCCGGGTTCCAGGCCAGCCTGCAAGCGGCCGGCGTCGTGGTCGGTGACCGGGTCGCAGCCTGCATGCCCAACACCTGGCAAACCCTGGTGGCAATGCTCGCGACCACCAGTCTCGGCGCAATCTGGTCCTGTTCCTCACCGGACTTCGGCACCCACGGGGTGATTGATCGCTTCGGCCAGATCGAACCGAAAGTGTTGATCACCTGTGCCGGTTACCGCTACGCCGGCAAAGCGATCGACCAGACCGTCAAGGTCAACGAAATCCTCGAGCAGTTGCCGTCCTTGCAACAGCTGATCATCGTGCCTTACGCACGACCTCAGGCGCAGGCCACGGATTACCGGACACCCGCCAACGTCACGCTGTGGGACGACTTCTACGAACCGGGCGATGAATCGCACTTCGTCCCGGTGCCGTTCGACCATCCGCTGTACGTGCTCTATTCGAGCGGCACCACCGGCGTACCTAAATGCATCGTTCACAGCACCGGCGGCGTGTTGCTGCAACACGCCAAGGAACACGGGCTGCATGTCGATCTGGGCCCCGGCGACCGCTTGTTCTACTACACCACTTGCGGCTGGATGATGTGGAACTGGCTGGTGTCGGCGCTGGCGGTCGGCAGCGCGGTGGTGCTGTATGACGGCTCACCGTTTTATCCGGACAACGAGCGAATGCTGGAGCTGCTGGACGACGAGCAGGTCAGCGTGTTCGGCACCGGCCCGAAATTTCTCGCGACCCTGGAAAACAGCGGCATCAAGCCCCGTGAAAGCTACGACTTGAGCCACCTGAAAACCCTGCTCTGCACCGGTTCCGCGCTGTCGCCGCAGAGTTACGACTTCGTCTATCGCGATTTCAAACCCGACGTCTGCCTGTCCTCGATGTCCGGCGGCACGGACATCGTGTCCTGCTTCGTCAACGGCAACCCGATGTCGGCAGTGCGCCGGGGCGAGATCATGGGCAAGAGTCTGGCCATGGCCGTCGAAGTGTGGAACGACGCCGGGCAGCCGGTGATTGGCGAAAAAGGTGAGTTGGTGTGCACTCGACCATTCCCGGCGATGCCCGTCGGACTCTGGAACGATCCCGACGGCGAAAAGTTGCGCAAATCCTATTTCAGCCAGTTCCCCGGCGTCTGGGCCCAGGGTGACTACGCCGAACAATTGCCCCACGGCGGGATGCTGATTCACGGCCGCTCCGACGCCGTGCTCAACCCCGGCGGCGTGCGCATCGGTACGGCGGAAATCTACCGTCAGGTGGAGAAGGTTCCGGAGGTATTGGACAGTGTCGCCATTGGCCAACAATGGCAGGATGACGTGCGAGTAGTGCTGTTCGTGCGCCTCAAGGAAGGCGTAACGCTGGATGAGGCGCTGCAACAGCAGATCCGCCAGGTGATCCGCGCCAACACCACACCGCGCCATGTACCGGCGAAGATCGTCGCGGTCAGCGACATTCCGCGCACCATCAGCGGCAAGGTGGTGGAGCTGGCCGTGCGTAATGTGGTGCACGGTGAACCGGTGAAAAACACCGACGCGCTGGCCAACCCGCAAGCACTTGAGCAGTTTCGCAATCGGGTCGAACTTCGCGACTGACGCCTGTCAGTCCATCAGCCCCCACTCGCCAGTCGATGGCGGTGGGGACGACATGGTGTCGGCGTGGAGCTTCAGACGCAGGCGCAGGTTGTTGACCGAATCTGCGTTTTTCAGGGCCTCGTCTTCATCGATCACCCCTTCTGCCACCAGCGCAAACAGTGCACCGTCAAAGGTCTGCATGCCCAGTTCGGCCGATTTCTCCATGATGGTTTTCAGCTCGCCAAAGTCATTGCGCCGGATCAGGTCAGCAATCGTCGGCGTGCCGAGCATCACCTCGGCAGCGGCCCGGCGCTGACCGTCCCGGGTTCGGACCAGACGCTGGGAGACGAACGCCTTGAGGTGATTGCCCAAGGCATGCAGCAATTGTGGCCGGCGTTCTTCGGGGAAGAAATTGATGATCCGGTCCAGCGCCTGATTGGCGTTGTTGGCATGCAATGTCGACAACACAAGGTGCCCGGTTTCGGCGAAAGCCAGCGCATGCTCCATGGTCTCGCGGTCACGGATTTCGCCGATCAGCACCACGTCGGGGGCCTGGCGCAGGGTGTTTTTCAGCGCAGCGTGAAAGCTGCGCGTGTCGACTCCGACTTCGCGCTGGTTGATGATCGACTTCTTATGGCGATGGATGTATTCCACCGGGTCTTCAATGGTGATGATGTGACCGCTGCTGTAGCGATTGCGATGGTCGATCAGCGCCGCCAGCGACGTGGATTTACCCGAGTCGGTGGCGCCGACGAACAGGATCAGCCCTTGCTTGAGCATCACCGTTTCGAGCAATACCGACGGCAGTTTCAAGTCTTCGAATCGCGGGATATCGAGTTTGACGTTGCGGATCACGATTGACACGTCGTTGCGTTGCTTGAAGATATTCACCCGAAAGCGACCGATGCCGGTGCGGGAAATCGCCAGGTTCATTTCCAGATCCCGGTCGAACTCCCGACGTTGTTCAGCGTCCATCAGGGAAGCGGCGACAGTGGCCACCTCACCGGGTTTGAAGGGCTGCTCGCTCAACGGCGTCAACACCCCGTCGAACCGCGCACTGGGCGGTGCGCCCGTGGACAGGAACAGATCCGAACCGTGACGGCTCGCCAGTTGTTTGAGCAATGCATCGATTTCCATGGCCTAAAGCACCTGCGAAGCTTTCAATGAACACAAGACCGTGCGTCGTGACGCGACGGGTCTTACAGCGTCTACCGCACTAGGATAGTAGACGCCGCCTCACCGACCGATGTTCAGGATTGATGTGATGAACGCTGTACCAAACACCAACGACGCCCAGGCATTGATTGCCCGCACCGACTGGAGTCGCAGCCCGCTGGGCAGCGCCGACACCTGGCCACAAAGCCTGCGCACCGCGGTGGACATCGTGATTCACTCGCCGATGCCGATGCTGCTGTTGTGGGGCCCGCAACTGACCCAGATCTACAACAACGGCTTTGCGCTGCTCGCCGGGAGCAAACATCCGCACGCTTTCGGACAGCCGGCGCACCAGATATGGCCGGAACTTCGGGACTTTACCGACCCGATTTACAGCGCCGTCCTACAAGGCCAGGTGCGAACCTACAGCGAACGACGCTTTACCCTGCAACGGGACGGCAAGGATTCCGACTTCTGGCTGGATCTGACCTACAGCCCGATCCGCGACGAAAGCGCGCAAGTGGCCGGGATCCTGGTCACCGCCATTGAAACCAACGAACGCCGGCGCATCGCCCTGGAACTGCAGCAGCGCTCCGAAGACAGCCTCAAGGCCCAGCGCGAAAGCGAAGAGCGCCTGCAACTGGCGCTGGCGGCCACCGATGCGGTCGGCACCTGGGATTGGGACATCGGCGAAGACCGCTTCATCGCCGACGCGCATTTCGCCCAGTTGCACGGGGTCGACCCAGCGCTGGCCGGACAATTGCCGATCAGTGAATACCTGCACGGCGTGCACCCCGAAGACCGCGCGCTGATCGCCCGCAGCATCAAGCATTGCATCACCCACGGCACCGAATACGCCGAGGAGTATCGACTGCTGCAAGCCAATGGCGAGCTGCGCTGGGTGTTCGCCCGCGGGCGCTGCTACAAGGATCATCATGGCCGGCCGATGCGTTTTCTGGGCGCCGCGCTGGATTTGACCGAACGCAAACACACCGAACAGGCACTGCGTCAAAGCCAGACCGAGCTGCAACTGATCATTAACGCCATGCCGATTCTGATCAGCTACGTCGACCACGAACAACGCTTTCGCCTGAACAACGCCGCGTACCTGGACTGGTACGGGCTCACGCCGCAAGAGCTGTACGGCCGCACGATCCGCGAAGTGATCGGCGAAGAAGCCTATTTCCTGCGAGCGCCGTACATTGCCGAAGCGCTCGCCGGCCAACCCTGCTCGTTCAGTCTGTACACGCCACACCGCGACGGCAGTCAGCGGCATGCCTTGATGAATTACCTGCCACGCCACGGCGCGGACGGCGCGGTGAACGGTTTCTACATCTTCGTGATCGACGAGACCGAACGTAAAAAAACCGAAGAAGCCCTGCGCAACCTCAACGAAACCCTTGAGGAACGCGTGAGTGCGCGCACCGAACAACTGGCCCAGGCCAACCAGCGTTTGCAGAATGAAATGTTCGAACGCGAGCGTGCCGAAGACGCCCTGCGCCACGCGCAGAAAATGGAAGCGGTGGGCCAGCTCACCGGCGGCATCGCCCATGACTTCAACAACATGCTGACCGGAATCATCGGCAGCCTCGACCTGATGCAACGCTATATCGCCAGCGGCCGCACCGATGAAATCAGCCGCTTCACCGATGCGGCAGTGTCCTCGGCCAACCGCGCGGCGGCGCTGACCCACCGTCTGCTGGCGTTCTCCCGGCGTCAGTCGCTGGATCGCAAGACTATCGACGTCAACGAGCTGGTCCATTCACTTGAAGACCTGATCCGCCGCACCAAGGGCGATCCGATCGAGCTCAAGTTGCGCCTGGCCGACCATGTCTGGTCCGTCAGCACTGACGTCAGTCAACTGGAAAACGCCCTGCTCAACCTGGTGATCAACGCCCGTGATGCCATGCCCGACGGCGGCGAGCTGCTGATCGAAACGGCCAACGTTTACCTCGACGGCAACGACATCACCACACTCGAACCGGTCAAGGCCGGCGACTACCTGATGCTCGCGGTGAGCGACAACGGCACCGGCATGACGCCGTCGGTGCGCTCGAAAGCCTTCGATCCGTTCTTCACCACCAAGCCGATCGGCCAGGGCACCGGGCTCGGGTTGTCGATGATTTATGGCTTCGCCCAGCAATCCGGCGGGCATGTCAGCCTCGACAGCCTGCCGGGCCAGGGCACCTGCGTGCGCCTGTACCTGCCGCGTTTGCATGCACTGGAACCGGAGCGGCCGGAGATCGAAACAGTCACCGAGACCCCTACTGTCGCCACCGGCGAAACCGTGGTGGTGGTCGAGGACGATCCGGCGGTGCGCATGCTGGTCATGGACCTGCTCAAGGAGCTGGGTTATCACGCCCATGAAGCCGAAGACGCCAAGGGTGCCTTGCCGCTACTCGAATCGGACCTGCGGGTGGACCTGCTGGTGACCGACGTCGGCCTGCCGGGCATGAACGGCCGGCAAATGGCGGAGATCGCTCGCCAGCATCGACCGGGGCTCAAAGTGTTGTTCATGACCGGTTACGCGCAGAAAGCCGCCGAGCGTCAGGGCTTTCTCGAGGACGGCATGGACATGGTCGCCAAGCCGTTTTCCATCGAACAGCTGGCCGGCAAGATCCGCGCGATGTTCAGCCAAACCCCGTGACTTGAGGCATAATCCGCGCCCCGCCGTCACCCCGCTACAGGTATTGCACGATGAAAGCCCAAGCCCGCCACATTCTGGTGAAGACCGCCGAAGAGGCTGAAAAACTCAAACAACGCATCGCCAACGGTGAAGCATTCGATGTGCTGGCGAAGAAGTTTTCGACCTGCCCGTCCGGCAAGCGTGGCGGCGATCTGGGTGAAGTGCGGCCGGGTCAGATGGTCGGTGCGATCGATGCGGTGATCTTCAAGAAACCGCTGCGCACCGTGCACGGGCCGATCAAGAGCAAGTTCGGGTATCACCTGGTGCAGGTGTTTTTCCGCGACTGAGTGTTTGCCTTCGGGAGCAAGCTCGCTCCCACAAAGTATCTGTGAACGACACCAAACACTGTGGGAGCGAGCTTGCTCGCGATCCGATTGCGCAGCAATCGGCCATTCACCGATTACTTCGGAATCAGAGCTCCGGGTACTTGAATAACCCGGCTCGCTAGCAGATGGCCGGCCTGCGCCGCTTCCGTCGGGCTCCCTCCAAGCAAGCGACTGGCCAGATACGCCGCACTGAACGAATCCCCTGCCGCCGTGGTGTCCACCACCTTCTCGACCTTCTGCGCCGGGACTTCAAACGCTTCCCCGTCACAACGGATCAGACAGGCTTCGGCGCCGCGCTTGAGCACCACTTCCGGCGTGCCGATCTGCGCGTACGCTTCAAACACCGCCTCACAGTCCTCGAAATGGAACAGCGCCTGCTCGTCGTCCACCGTCAGCAACGCCAGATCGACATGAGGCAACACGCTGCGATAGGCCGCCCGCGCCTCCTCCACCGAGGCCCACAGGCGTGGACGGTAGTTGTTGTCGAAGACGATTCGCGCGTCACGCTGGCGGGCTTCGATCAAGGTCTCGATCAGTTTCTCCCGCCCCCGCGCACCGAGTACCGCCAGCGTGATGCCGCTGAAATACAGCACGTCGTAATCCGGCAGCGCCGCCAGAATCGGCGTGGCCGCCGGCGTGGTAAAGCAGTCGCGAACGGCGGCCTCGTTTCGCCAATACAGAAAGCGCCGCTCCCCGGCAGCATCGGTCTGGATGCAATACAAACCGGGCAGGCGACCGGGTAGACGCTGGACGAGATCCAGACCAATGCCTTCATCGGCCCAACTGCGGCACATCGCGTCACTGAAGCTGTCATCACCCAGCGCCGTGACGTAGTCGACCTGCGCCTTGTCGCCCATGGCGCGGGACAGATAGACCGCGGTATTCAGCGTGTCACCGCCAAAGCTCTGTTGCAGGCTTCCGTCGGCACGTTGCTGTAGTTCGATCATGCATTCGCCGATCAGGGCGATGCGCGGGGTGTTCGGCCCCAATGGACTGAGCGTATTCATCAGAAGCAGGTTTCCATGGTTTCGATCACCGCCAGCTGCTCGTCCACCAGCAGCCCCACGCGCCATTTGTCGAAGGTCAGGCACGGGTGCGAAGTGCCGAAGGAAATGATGTCGCCGACGCGCAACTCAACGCCCGGCGCCACGGTCATGAACGCGTGCTGATCCATTACCGCGGTCACCTTGCAGGCGCCGACATCGTCGCCCTCCGCCGGCAGCACACCGGCCTTGTAACGCAACAGCGGCACCGGCATGCCGGCATCGAATGCCACGTCACGCTTGCCCAGAGCAATCACCGCAAAACCCGGCTCCGGCAGCGACTGCACGTGGGCCCAGACTTCCAGCGCCGGGCGCAGGCCTTCGTGCAGGTCGCTGCGACGGTCGAGCACGCAGCACTGGGCTTCCTTATAGATACCGTGGTCGTGAGCCACGTAACTGCCGGGACGCAACACGCTGAGGAAACGCCCGCTTGCGTTCTGCGTTTCGAACGATTCGGCGATCAGGTCGTACCAGGCCGACCCCGACGCAGTGATGATCGGCTTGGCGATGGCAAACGCCCCGCTGTCCTGCAACTGCACCGCCAGACGCACCAGCGAGGCGGCGAATTCACGGATACCGCTGACGGCGTGATCGCCATGGATCACGCCCTCGTAACCTTCAATGCCGGTCAGGGCCAGCGCCGGCTGCGCGCCGATGGCCTTGGCCAGTTCGATGACTTCCTGCTCGCTTCGGCAACCGCAGCGGCCACCGACCACGCCGTACTCGATCATCACGTTCAGGCGTACGCCGCGTGACGCGAAATAGGTGCCCAGATCGGCAACATTGTCCGGGTGATCGACCATGCAATAGAAATCGAAGCCCGAATCGGCCGCCAGCAGGTCGGCAATCAACGCCATGTTCGGCGTGCCGACCAGTTGGTTGGCCATCAGCACCCGGCGCACGCCGTGGGCGTAAGCGGCGCGGGTCTGGGTGGCGCTGGCCAGGGTGATACCCCAGGCGCCGGCGTCGAGCTGACGACGAAACAGCGCCGGGGTCATGCTGGTCTTGCCGTGGGGCGCGAGTTCGGCGCCGCTGTCGCTGACGAATGTCTGCATCCAGCGGATGTTGTGCTCCAGCGCTTCGCGGTGCAGCACCAGCGCCGGCAAGCTGATGTCACGCACCAGTTGCGCGCCGAGGGCGGCATCGCCCTTTTCCACGGCAGCAGTGTTGTTGGCAGTCGTCATGGTCGAACTCCTCACAGTCGCGCCCGCAGGCAGGCGCGGTTATTCGTTGATTCGCCGGGCGAGGCTGTTGGCGCTCTCGATCAAGACCCGGCGATAGTCGTTGTAATGGGTCTTGGCATCGGCACGCGGGGCGACGATGCACAGGGTGCAGATGGCAACGCCTTGAGGGTCTTTGACCGGGGCGGCGAAGCAATGGGTAAAGGTGTCGGCGACACTGTCGAAGGAGAAGAAACCGTCGATGCCGGCCTGACGGATTTCCGCCAGAAACGTCTCCATCGGCAGGCGTTCGCCATCGGGCAAAATGAAATCGTCGGGGTCGATCAGGTCGCTGATCTGCTGGTCGCTCAAGTGCGCCAGCAGCAGACGCCCGGACGCGGTCCACGGGATCGGCGCGTTCTCGCCGATATCGGAAGAAATGCGGAAATGCCGCTCGCCCTCCTTCATCAGCGCCACCGTGTATTTGCGCCCGTTGAGCAGGCACATCTGCGCGGTTTCCCGGGTCTGGCTGACGATCTCCTGCAAGGCGTGATCGGCCTCGCGACTGAGGTCGAAATGCCGCAAGTGCGCCTGGCCGAGGAAATACAGCTGACGACCGAGATAGACGTGACCGTCCTTGCCCACCGGCTCCAGAATCCGCCGCTCGAGCAACGAGGCCACCAGTTCGTAGACCGTGGATTTCGGGCTGCCGATGCCGTTGGCGATGTCGTTCGGGCGCAGTGGCTGGCCGATCTCCTTGAGGAAATCGAGGATATCGAACGCCCGGTCCAGACCGCGTGCCCGGCGCTTGATGGTGTCTTCGGTCATTTCAGTGGTTCCCATTCAAAGTGCCGGGAGTTTATCGCGAAAGATCGCTCCCACGCTTTGCGCGGGAGCGGTCGACACTCAGGCCTTTTTCTTGTACGCGATGCAGTCGATCTCGACCTTGCAGTCGACCATCATGCTCGCCTGCACACAGGCCCGGGCCGGCGCGTGTTCAGGCTTGAAGTACTCGCCGAAGACCTTGTTGAAACTGGTGAAATCCCGCGGATCGTCCAGCCACACGCCGGCGCGTACCACATCTTCCAGGCCATAACCGGCCTCTTCGAGAATCGCGATCAGGTTCTTCATGGTCTGGTGCGTCTGCTCGACGATGCCACCGACAATGATCTCGCCATCCACCGCCGGCACCTGCCCGGAAACGTGCAGCCAGCCATCGGCTTCAACGGCGCGGGCGAATGGACGAGGCTGGCCGCCAGCGGCGGTGCTGCCGGTGCCGTAACGAGTAATGCTCATGGATGTTTCTCCTGATTGAAAACGTGAAAAGTCAGAACCGCGTGCTTTTGAGAAATTCCGCCAGCCGCGGCGATTGAGGGCGCTCGAACAGTTCCTTGGGAGGCCCTTGCTCTTCGATGCGCCCCTGATTCATGAAAACGATCTTGTCCGAGACCTCGAATGCGAAACGCATTTCGTGGGTCACCAGCAACATGGTCATGCCGTCCTCGGCCAGACCTTTGATCACGTTCAGCACTTCGCCGACCAGTTCCGGGTCGAGGGCCGAGGTGACTTCGTCGAACAGCATCAGGCTCGGGTTCATCGCAATCGCCCGGGCAATCGCCACGCGCTGCTGCTGACCGCCGGACAACTGGCCGGGAAAGTGATTGCGCCGCTCCAGCAGGCCGACCCGCTCCAGCCATTTTTCGGCCAGGGCCACGGCTTCGTCCTTGTGCATCTTTTTGACTTTCAGCAGGCCGAGCGTGACGTTCTGCAACGCGGTGAGGTGCGGGAACAGGTTGAATTGCTGGAACGCCATGCCGGTCATCGCGCGATGGCGAGCGATGACTTTTTCCGGGTGACGCACGCGTTTGCCGTTGAGTTCGTCATAACCGATGGATTCGCCGTCGAGCAGGATCTGCCCGCCCTGGAATTCCTCGAGCATGTTCACGCAGCGCAGCAGCGTGGTCTTGCCCGAGCCACTGGAGCCGATCAGGGTCACGACGTTGCCGCGCTGCATGCTCAGGTCGACACCCTTGAGCACTTGGACTGCGCCGTATTGTTTGTGCAGACCACGGATGTCCAGCAGCGGCTGGCCGTTCTGGACGTTGGAAAATTGAGCTTGAGTCATGGCAGGGCCACCCGCTTTTCAATGTGCCGGCCGAGTAATTCGATGCCGTAGTTGATGACGAAGAACAGAAAACCGGCGAACAGGTAAAACTCCAGAGTCATGAACGTCCGGGCGATGATCTGCTGGGTGCTGAGCAGCAGTTCGGCCACGCCGATCACCGACAGCAAGGTCGAGGCCTTGACGATTTCCGTGGACGAGTTGACCCAGGTCGGCAGGATCTGCCGCAGCGCCTGCGGCAACAGCACATAACCGAGGGACTGATAGAACGTCAGGCCGATGGCCTTGCCGGCTTCCATCTGCCCGCGCGGCAACGCTTGCAACGCACCGCGCACGATCTCCGCGACGTGCGAGCCGCAAAACAGCGTCAATCCGAGTGCGCCGGCTTGAAACGCGCTGATCTGCCAGCCGAGCGCCGGTGCCATGTAGAAGCACGCCAGCACCAGTACGAACACCGGCGTGCCGCGAATCAGGTCGACATACAAGCGAAACGGCGCGCGCATCCAGAACTTGCCGTAAGTCAGCACCAGCCCGGCAAACACACCGATGACCGTGCCGAACAGAATCGCCAGCGCCGATACCTGCACGCTGGTCAGAAAGCCTTGCCACAAGGCTTCGCGGGCAATCCACAACTCATGCAACCAACTGGGGGATTCGTACATCGCAGCCTCCTATCGGCGGATTGCCAGACGCTGCTCGAGGTAACGCAGCAGCATGGCAATGAGGTAACAGGCCGCGACATACAACGCCGTGGTCACCAGCCAGGTTTCAATCACCCGGTAGCTTTCGACGTTGATCTTGCGCGCGTAATAGGTCAGCTCCGGCACCGCGATCGCGGCGGCCAGCGAGGTGTCCTTGAACAGCGAAATGAAGTTGTTCGACAGCGCCGGCAGCACATTGCGCAACATCACCGGCACGGTGACGTAGGCCTTCACCTGCCACTCGCCCAGACCAATCGCCAGCCCCGCTTCACGCTGGCCCTTGGGAATGCTCAACAAGCCGCCGCGGAACACTTCGGTCAAGTACGCCCCGGCATACAGCGACAGGGTGATGATGAACGAAGGGATCTTGTCCAGCCGGATCCCCAGACTCGGCAACGCAAAGTAGATCAACAGAATCAACACCAGAATCGGCGTGTTACGGATCACCGTCACATACACCGATGCGAGCACCCGCAAGGCGCGATGCTTGGACAGCAAGGCAAACGCCATCAGCAGGCCGATCACGCAGCCGATGGCGATCGACACCAGCGCCAGTTCGAGGCCCAGACCGAGCCCCGCCAGCAAGGTGTCGAAATCGCGCCACACGGCGGCAAAGTTCAACTGATAGTTCATGGTCGGCAGTACCTTGAGCGGGGCGCGTCAGGGCGCCCCACTCTCACGGGATCATTTGAATTCGACAGGGAAACCGATGGCGGGCGATGGCAGATCCACGCCGAACCATTGCTTGAACGACGCGGCGTAGGTCGGGAACTCAACGCCGGTCATGGCTTCATGCAGGGTGGTGTTGACGAAGTTCAGCCAATCCTGATCGCCACGTTTGACGGCGCAGGCATAAGTCTGCGGGCTCCAGGCGTAAGTCGGGCTGCGGTAGCGGCCAGGGTTCTGCACCATCAGGTATTTGACCGAAGACTGGTCGGTGGCCGCCGCATCGGCGCGACCGGAATTCACCGCCTGATACATCAGATCAACGCTGTCGTACTGATCGACCTTGGCCTTGGGCAGTGCCTGGTGCACCAGCTCTTCGGCGTACACGTTTTGCAGCACCGCCACGGTCACGCTGTCGCCCGCGGCCTGCAGGTCTTCGATTTCCTTGTACTTGCTGTTGTTCGGCAGCAGCAGGCCGACGCCTTCGCGGTAGTACGGCAAGGTGAACGCCACTTGCTGCGCACGGCTGGCGGTAACGGTGATGAACTGGCAGCTCATGTCGACCTTGTCGGTCAGCAGGTTGGGAATCCGCGCGTCGGACGACTGCACCACGAACTCGACCTTGCTCGGGTCATTGAACAGACCTTTGGCCACCATCCGGGCGATGTCGATATCAAAGCCCTGCAATTTGCCGTCCGCGCCCTGGAAGTGCCACGGCGCATTGGTGCTGCCGGTACCCACAATCAGTTTTCCACGGGCCAGGACGCTGTCGAGCTTGCTGTCGGCCGCCTGGGCCATACCCATGACAGCGGACGAAGCCGCAAGAACAAAAACACACGCTTTGAACAAGGAAGGTCGGCGATGCATGGCAAGCACTCCAGGAAGTTGTTTATTCCGCTATACCGGAATTCGGTTTGTTACTACGGAATAGACAGCAGAAAGTGTGCCACAGGATTCGCGGGGAATCTGCAATGGATTGAAATTTGTTTTGAATCAACGAGATGGCGATAGCCCGGGAAACGGTGTAACCAAACGCGACTCCACATTTCGCTACTTTGCGTCACACATGGCGGGTATCCGGGCCACATCCTGGTGCGCGATGCACGATTGGGAGCGGGCTGCACCTGTCAACTCTGACAGTTGCAGCAACCGCCGCAGCGCCCCTAACGTCGTGCTGTCCAACACATTGAATAAAGGAGGCTCCAATGACGACGCCGACTCGATATTCAGCGTTGCCGTCGACGTACCGGAAGGTCTTGAAAGCCAGGCGCCTTGTCGTCCTGTATTTCTTCAACGAGCACTGCGGCGCCTGCGTTTTCGCAGGTCCAGTGTTCCTCGAGATCGCCAAACCTTTCCGACCCTGGATGGATATCTTCATGCTCGATACTGCACAGTCGTGCCGGCATCCGGATGTCACGGGGACCCCGACAGTGTTGTTCTATAAGGAAGGCGTTCTGGTCAAAAAACTGAAAGGCATCGGTACGGAAGAATCCCTGCTGCAAGACTTCACCCAACACCTGGGCAAATCCAGAACCTGCGCCACTGCGCGCAAACCGGCCCATGACCTTAAGTGGCTGCGCCACACCCTCAGCACCCTCTGCACCATCCCCCGCGCAAGACGATGGAACTTTTCCTGAAAGTGCCACCCAAAAGCCATCAGGCAATGGCACTCTCGTTCCAATTGATCTGTAACAACGAGTCCCGAGGCCGGATTGGACAAGCTCCAATCCGGCTGCTTTTCTTTATTTCTCAGAAAGTGAAGAGTGCTGCTGGCCCTTTGGTCGCAGCCTTGCTTCGTCCAAGGAGGGGTCAATGTCCTTTAAAGTCATGATGGTTTTCGGTACTCGCCCGGAGGCCATCAAAATGGCCCCGCTGGCCCGGGTTCTGCGTCAGTGGCCCGACATCACACTCAACATCTGCTCCACCGGCCAGCATCGCGAGATGCTCACACAGGTACTGGATGCGTTCGAACTGACGGTCGACGAAGACCTGCAAGTCATGACCCAGGGCCAGACCCTGAACGGTCTGTCGCAACATCTGCTCGTCCAACTCGATCAGGCTTACGAGCGGGTCAAACCGGACATCGTGCTGGTGCACGGCGACACCACCACCAGCTTCATCGCCGCCCTCGCCGCCTTCAATCGTCAATTGCCAATCGGTCACGTCGAGGCAGGCCTGCGTACCGGCAACCTGCGCGCGCCCTGGCCCGAGGAAGCGAATCGACGCCTGACCGGCGTGATTACCGACCTGCACTTCCCGCCGACCTCCAAGTCCGCCGCCAATCTGCTGCGCGAAGGCGTACCCGAAGACAACATTGAAATCACCGGCAACACCGTGATCGATGCCTTGCTATGGATGCGCAAGCACCAGCAGGAAATCGATTGGCATCCGCCTGCCGGTTCGCCACTGGCGGCGCTGGACGATCAGCACCGGATGATTCTGGTCACCAGCCATCGACGGGAAAATCTCGGCGACGGTTTCCGCAATATCTGCCAGGCGTTGGCTGAGCTGGCCGAGCAATACCCGGACGTGCAATTTGTCTATCCGGTACACCTCAACCCGCTGGTGCAGGAAGTGGTGTACGGCATGCTGGACGACAAACCGAACATCTACCTGGTACCACCGCAGGACTATCCGAACTTCGTCTGGCTCATGGGCCGCGCACATTTCATCCTGACCGACTCCGGCGGCGTGCAGGAAGAAGCTCCGGCCATCGGTAAACCGCTGCTGGTGCTGCGCGACGTCACCGAACGACCTTCCGTGCTCGAGAGCGGCACCATGCTGCTGGTGGGTACCGACGCGGCACGCATCGTCAAGCAAGCCCGACAATTGCTGGACGATCCGGACACCTATGCGCGCATGAGCCGCGTGCACTTCCCCTATGGCGACGGTCACGCCAGCGAACTGATCGCCACCCGCCTCCACGCTTGGCTGAGCGCACGCTCGGCGGCGGGTAACGGGGTATGAGTCTGGGTTGGGTCGATTTCTTCGCGTATGTGCTGTTCGGTCTCAAATATGTGGCGATTGCCCTCGCCCTGCTGATGTTCATCCTCGGCCTCGATGACCTGTTCATCGACCTTGTGTACTGGGGCCGCAAGTTCATCCGGCGCTGGCGGATCTACGAGAAATTCAAGCGCGCCGACGAGGAACGCCTGTATTCGATTCCCGAGAAACCGCTGGCAATCATGGTGCCAGCGTGGAACGAAGTCGGCGTGGTCGGCGAAATGGCGCGTCTGGCCGCCTCGACCATCGACTACGAGAACTATCAGATTTTCGTCGGCACCTACCCCAACGACGCCGAAACCCAGGCAGACGTCGATGCGGTGTGCCAGCACTACCCCAACGTGCATAAAGTGGTCTGCGCCCGTCCCGGCCCGACCAGCAAGGCCGACTGCCTGAACAACATCATCGACGCGATCCTGCGTTTCGAGAGCGAGGCGAAAATCCAGTTCGCCGGATTCATCCTGCACGACGCCGAAGACGTGATTTCGCCGATGGAATTGCGCCTCTTCAACTACCTGTTGCCCAACAAGGACCTGATCCAGATTCCGGTCTATCCCTACGCGCCGGAATGGAAAGGCTTCACCGCCGGGCATTACGTCGATGAGTTCGCGGAAAACCACGGCAAGGACGTCATCGTCCGCGAAGCCCTCACCGGTCAGGTGCCCAGCGCCGGTGTCGGCACCTGCTTCAGCCGTAAAGCCATCAGCGCCCTGCTGGAAGACGGCGACGGCATTGCCTTCGATGTGCAGAGTCTCACCGAGGACTACGACATCGGCTTCCGCCTCAAGCAGAAAGGCATGAAATGCATCTTCGCCCGCTATTCGGTCAACGATCCGAAACTGGCGCTGGAGCAACCCTGGGTGTTCGGCATGAACCGCGAGTTCTCTCAGGTGATCTGCGTCCGGGAACACTTTCCCCGCGACTTGCAACACGCAATCCGGCAGAAGTCCCGGTGGATTGTCGGCATCGTATTCCAGGGCACCAAGAACCTCGGCTGGAGCCGCAAGGGTCTGCTCAATTACTTTCTGTGGCGCGATCGTCGCGGGCTGATCGCGTACCTGCTGAGCTTTCTGGTGAACCTGCTGTTCCTGGTGCTGCTGGCGATGTGGGCGGTGACGATCATTTCCCCGGACTCGTGGCGCTATCCCTCGATCCTTGCCGACAGCTCGCTGCTCTCGGTGCTGCTGTGGCTCAACGGCCTGATGCTGCTCAATCGCCTGTTCCAGCGTGGCTGGTTTGTCACTCGTTACTACGGACTGGTTGAAGGTCTGCTGTCGGCGCCGCGCATGATGTGGAGCAACTTCGTCAACTTTTTCGCCAACCTGCGCGCCCTGCGTCAGGTCATGGAAATGGGCGATTCACGTCGCGTGGCCTGGGACAAGACCACCCACGAATTCCCGGCGCTCACCCAGGCGCAGCGCACTCCGCTGGGCCATCGGCTGGTGGAAAAAGGCCTGCTTACCGAGGAACAACTGGATGCAGCGATCACCAGCCCCGTGCGCCGTCGACTGGGCCGCGAACTGTTGCTGCGTGAGTACATCGACAGCACTCAACTGGTCGAGACACTGGCCGAGCAGCTGGATCTGGAATGGGCACCACTCAATCCGTTCAAGCTCGACAAACGCTTGATCGATACGGTGCCGCGCCGGGTCGCCTCCCACTACGGAGTTCTGCCGGTGGCAGAAGATGGCGACACGCTGATTCTGGCCTCCGAAGGCCCGGTCAGTCAGGTCTCGCTCGGCGCTATCAGCCGGCAATTGAAACGCCCGGTGCGCAGCCGTCTCGCACCTCAGGGCCGCGTCACATTGGGGATTCGTTACTGGTACGCCAGCCCCCGCCAGAATGAGGAAGTGCGTCATATGCTCGAAGTGCTTGAGCGCCATCAGGACGATGAAACCCTGCTGGAAAGAGTCAGCCGCCATCAGGTGCTGTTGGGCAATCTGTTGCAGGTGCGCGGCATGGTGCCGCCAACTTTGTTCAATCAGGCGCTGATCGACTTCGACGCCGAGAAGACGTCCCTTGGCGAGCATTTGATTTCCCGGGGCATGATCACCCAGGAAGTACTGGAACAGGCCCTGGCCGATCAGGCCAGTGAACAGCAAGCCGCCTACCGCATTGTCCGGGAGGTCGCATGATGTCTGTGCATCGTCAAACCTTGCTGATGGGCAGCCTGTTGCTGGGCCTGAGCACCGCTTGTCCGCTGCAGGCAGCGCCGCTGAGCGACTTCGAACAGTTCCGCAGTTATCCCTACATGGACCGCAGCTATCGCGAGGCGAAAAAGGGCAACTGGAAAGAAGTCGAACGACTGATGCGCCACTTGCTGGAAAAGGTCCCCAAGAACGACGAGGCCCGGGCACTGCTGGTGGAGTCCCTGGCCAGGCAACGCCGGTACAAGGAGGCGCTGCAAGCATTGCCGGACGACAGCAACGCCCTGCTCGACCTGCGCCTGACCTGGATCGAACAGGATCCGCCCACCAGCACGCAAGTAGAAAGCTGGATGGCCACCAGCAACCTGAATGACCGTGTACGTCTCTGGCAGGCCTACAGCCTGAGCCTGGCCAAGTTCGGCGGCGCAGCCAAGGCCCACGACTGGCTGGCACAACTGGCGCCCAAGGGTGACGACAACATCTTGCGCCTGGCCCGCGCCAACTGGTCGGAGCAATTGCGCGACTGGAGCGGCACCATCGACCAACTGGCGCCGCTGGCCGCACGCAAACAACTGGACGGCGAAGGCTGGCAACGGCTGGCTAACGCTTACGTGCAACGCCTCGATGAAAAGCCGCTGCAACAACTGCTGCAACAGGCGCCGAGTCCCGAGGCCGCGCGTAACGTTCGACTGGCGATGGTCGACCGCGCCATCGCCATGGGCCACGAGCAACAGGCCCAACGCTGGATGCAGTCCCTGCCCGCCAGCGACCTCGCCGATCCGGCGCAGCGCCAGCGCCTGTGGGAGCTGGCGCGCAAGACCGAAGACGTGCCTACCGTGCAGCGCCTGAGCAACGATCTGCAGCGGCCCTGTCTGGAAACCGCCGAATGGCTGTCGCGTCAGGATCCGGAAGCGGCACTCAAGCAACTGCGCAGTTGTACACCGACAGACGATCCACAGACCTGGCTGATACTCGCCCAGCGCCTGCAAGCCACCGACCTGTTGCAAAGCACCCGTCTGCCGGAGCCTTGGGACAGCCGTCGGCAAACGCAGGTGCTCGACATCTGGCAGGAGCAAGGTCGCAGCACTGAGGTCAACGCCTGGCTGGCCGGACAGAAGCAGACACCCGAAATCGTCAAGCGCCGTGCAGAATTGACGCAACGCATGGGGCGAATGATCGAAGCAGAAACCCTGTGGGAACTGCATTACCGGCAAACCGGCAATCTTTCCTCGCTGAATCAAGCCACCTATCTGGCGGTGAAAGCGGGTGATCGCGCGCATGCCCAGCAATTGCTGGAATCCGCGTTCGATCGTCATGGCGGGCGTCTGCCGGCAACGGCGTTGGAGCGTCTGGCCGGCTTGTATGCCGCAGCGCCCTCCACGACAGCGGAGCAACAGCGGCGTATGGCGCTCCTGCTCAACCGAGTGGACGGCGCGACGCGCGGCCAAATGCTCGCGCAACTCGCGGAGACCGGCCAATGCGACGCTGTGCAGCAAGCCGTCGGCAGCCACCCACAGGCAGCTGGCGATTACCGCGCGCTCGGTCGCTGCGCCATGCCTGATCGCCCGGGTGAAGCCGTCGTCTATTACCAGCAGGCTGAAAAGCTCGGTGATCGCGGCAGTCGCCTGCCGCTGGCCTATGCCCTGGAAGCGGCCGGTGATTCTGCTGGCGCACTGGCCATCTGGCGCAGCTTTCCAACCGTCGAACTCAGCGACAACGCGCGTCTGACGGCCAGTCGCAGCGCGCTGAACGTCGGCGACAGCCAGACCGCAGAAGCCTACTGGCAACAGAGCACCACTCGCGGCGCCAATGAATGGGCACTCGGCGCAGCCATCGCCGACGCGCGGGGCGATCACGCCCAGGCACTGCAACGTCAGCGTCAGGCCCTGCAGCAGTCCCCGGATGCCGGGCATTTCTACGCCGCGTCGGTCACCGCGCAAAAAGCCGGAGACTTGCCGCAAAGCACTGCATGGCTGGCCGAAGCGGTACGCCGCGAGCCGAACAACCCGCGTTATCGCGCCGACTACGGCATGCGTCTGGCCGGTGCCGAAACCCGCGAAGAACGCGCCACGGCGATTCCGTATCTGCAACAGGCCACCCGTGACTTCCCCGAGGATTACCGCCTCGGGGAAACCCTGGCCTGGCGCTACGACGAAGTGGAAGACAGCGCCTCCGCGCGCAAGGAGCTGCGCCGGGTGATCGATCTGGAGCAGAACCCGGTGGCGGCCGATGATGAAGAAGGCAGCATGGAGGCCCGGCGTTACCGCCAGCGCCGCGCCCATGAAACCCTGTCGCGGCGTGACACCCGGACGATTGCCAGCACCTGGTCGCCGGCCGGAATCTCGACCAACGACTTCGTGCGCCCGGACGACAGCAAAGGCTCACGACGTCGCTCGGATTCGCAGAATGTGCAACTGGCGATGTGGGACCACGCCCTGGGCGAAGAACCAAGCCGCGCCGGCAGCACGCTGTCGGTGTACGGTCGCGTGCTGCTGGGCGGACAAGGTCGCTCCAGTTACGCCGAGTCACTCGCCGCCGGTGTCGGCCTGCGCTACAAACCGTGGGGCACACAGAACATCAACTTCTACGGCGAGATCTACAAGCAGAGCCAGTTCAACGATGACGACAGTCACAACCTGAGCCTCGGCCAGATGCTGGTGCCGGAAAAACTGTTCGATCAGGTCAACCATCATCGCAAGGACGGTCACACCACCACCGACTACCTGCTGCGCGCCACCGCCTCCTTCCTCGATCAGGGCAAGTACCGCAACGACTGGCGGGTCGACGAAAACGACTGGGACGAGCGCTTTCTCTACCTGGATGCAGCCTGGTGGACCAAGGCTGGCGATCACCAATGGCTGTCGCGCTTCCAGCAAGGTCACGCCTGGAAACTGCCGTTCAGCGGAGCCCAGACGATCATGCCTTATGGCTTTCTCGAGTTTGCCAGCCAGGACCCGAGCAACGACTGGCGCCAGGACCTGCGAACCGGTGTCGGCCTGCGCTGGCAATGGTGGTACGACGAGGATCGCTACAACGCCTACCGTTCGAAACTGACGGTTCGCACCGAATATCAACAGTCGCTGGGCGGCAATCTGTATGAAGGTGGCAACGGTGTGCTGCTGGGCGTGGAGTGGAATTTCTGATGGCTCGATGGATGTTGTGTTTGTGGCTGCTGATGAGTGCCACCGTCGCCACGGCCGATGAGCGAGTGTTCTATCAGCCGCTGAATGTCGATGCCGGCCTGTCCCAGGCGCAGTGGCAGAAAGTCTGGCAAGACACCGCGAAACAAGGCACGCGAACCGTGATCGTGCAGTGGACGGCCTATGGCGACTCGGACTTCGGCGGCGCCAATGGCTGGCTTGCCAACAGCCTGAAACTCGCTCAGCGGCAAGGTCTGCAACTGGTGCTCGGCCTGGCGATGGACCCGGCCTTCTACACGCGCATTGATGAACTGGACAGCGCCGGTCTCGGCGCCTACTGGCAGGCACAACTGGGTCAGTCACTGGCCCAGCAGCAGAAGCTGCGCCAGGACTGGAAGCTGCCGGTCAGCGGCTGGTATCTGCCGCTGGAGCTGGACGACCTGCACTTCCTGGCGGCAGATCGGCGGGCCACGCTTCAGCGCCAATTGAAGGACTTCGCCGCGAAACTGGACGCGCCGCTGCATGTCAGCGCTTTCAGTGCCGGCAAGCTGGCCCCGGCGGTCAACGGTCAATGGCTGGGCGAATTGACGGCAGCCGGGGCGCACGTCTGGTGGCAGGACGGCGCGGGTACCGGCCGTTTGTCACCGCTGGTGCGTAAAGGTTACGTCAGCGCACTGCCCTGCTCCGTGGGTATCGTGCGCGAAGCCTTCCGGCAGGTCAGCCGCGAGGGCGAGCCCTTCCGTGCCGAACCGGCCACCCCGGATGCGACCTCGACCGGTTGCCATCAGAACGCGGTGTTTTCCCTGCGCTATCGACCGTGGGGTTCGGTCATCCTCGATAACCAACGCAAGCATCCGGGCAGCAATGTACAAAACCATTGAAGACGAAGTCCTGAAGAAGACCGCGCCCGCCGAAGTGTGGGAGGAGTTCATCCAGCATGAATTCGAGCGGCTGCATTCGTTCTGCCTGTTGATCTACCTGGCGAGCATCGGCATCTGGCTGGCCTTCGACCTGATCGTCAGCTTCATCGGCAATCAGGGATTCACCTGGCGTTCGATGGTGTTCATCGCAGCCTTTGCGATTCTTGCTGTGGTGTTGATGTTCACTCGCAAGGCCCGACACTTCGACTGGCTGAACCTGACATTCGTGGTGATCATCACACTCGGCATCCGAATGGTGATCGACGGCTTGCCTCCGACGTTTCATGGCATCTGGCTGGTACTCGCTGCCGCCACCACGCTTTACAGTGCCTCCGTGCTCCCACTCAGCCGATGGTCGTTCTTCGCTGCACAGGTTGTCACCTGGCTGATGCTCAATCCTTTCATGAACACCGGCATCGACCTGCTCGAGCTCAAAGGTGTGATGACCATCGCCTACAGCGTTTTTCTCTGTGCGTTGACGATCTATACATTTCTGAAGCTGCGCGAGGCCAAGCTCTACAACTACATCATGTCCAAGCTGTTGCTGGATCAGGCCTACAACGACACGCTCACCGAAATCCCCAACCGCCGCTCATTCATGACCAGCGTCGGAAAAACCCTGCAAGCCGTACCGCGCGAGCATGACCATTACCTGGCGATGATCGACATCGACAACTTCAAGAAAGTGAATGATGTGTACGGCCACGACATCGGCGATGAAGTGCTCAAGCGGATCGCGGCAGACATCAAAGCGGTAATGGCACCGTTCGAGTACGCGCGACTGGGTGGCGAGGAATTTGCGATTTATCTGGCGGGCGTTCGCCGCGAGGACGTCGAGGCATTGGCCGGTGAGTTATGCCGGGTGGTGCGTGAGCAAACCACCCGGCACCCGGTGACCATCAGCATCGGGGTGGCCCGGGTTGCGGACGGGGACACCCTCAACCAGGCGCTGATCAAGGCCGACGAAGCGTTGTACGAGTCAAAGCATACCGGCAAGGACCGCTACACCTTTCATCAGTGAGGCCGTCAGGCCTCACGCACCAGCAACACCCGTTTCACGCGACGCTCTTCGACCGCCATTACGGTCATGCCCCAGCCATCATGCTCCAGTCGATCGCCCTTCATCGGCAAGCGATCCAGCAGGCTCATCACCAGCCCGGCCAGGGTCTGGTAATCCTCGGTCGGCTCGGCGCGAAAACCGGTGTGTTCACGGATGCGGGTCAGGTTCAGCGCACCATTGACGATGAACCCGCCCTGCTCTTCGACCACGTCCGGGCCGGCGATTTCGCTGGCGTCCGGCAGCTCGCCGGCGATCGACTCAAGAATGTCGGTCATGGTCAACACACCCACAAAGTCACCGAACTCATTCACCACAAAGGCAATGTGGGTCGAGGCCGCACGCATTTGCTCCAGTGCGTTGAGGATTGAATAACTGTCCAGCAGATTGACGGTCTTGCGCGCCAGGTGTTCAAGGTTGGGCTCATTGCCGGCCAGGTATTCCTTGAGCAGTTCCTTCTTGTGCACGAAGCCCAGCGGCTCATCCACCGCGCCGTTACGAATCAGCGGCAAGCGCGAGTAGGACGAATGCATCAGTCGCGTGCGAATAGCCTCGGCATCGTCGGCCAGATCAATGTAATCGACATCGGCGCGCACCGTCATCAGAGCGCGAATCGGCCGTTCAGCCAGTTGCAGCACACCGCTGATCATCACCCGTTCGCGACGGTCGAACAGCTCCGCGCTCGGCGCTTCACCGTTGTCCAGCAAGTCGGAAATTTCCTCGCCGACCTCTTCCACTGCCAGTTTGCGACCGCCCAACAGACGCATCACCGCATGGGCCGTGCGCTCACGCATCGGGCGCAATCCCTGCATCGAGCGCTTGCGACGGGCGCGGGCGATCTGGTTGAAGATTTCGATCAGGATCGAGAAACCAATCGCGGCGTACAGATAACCTTTCGGAATGTGGAAGCCCAGGCCTTCGGCGGTCAGCGCGAAACCGATCATCATCAGGAAGCCCAGACACAGCATGATCACCGTCGGATGGGCGTTGACGAAGCGGGTCAGCGGCTTGCTGGCAACGATCATCACACCAATGGACACGACCACCGCGATCATCATCACCGCCAGTTCATCGACCATGCCCACCGCCGTGATCACCGCGTCCAAAGAGAACACCGCGTCCAGCACGACAATCTGCGCCACGATCGGCCAGAACAGCGCATAAGCGGTATTGGTCGAACGCTCGCCGACGTGGCCTTCCAGTCGTTCGTGCAACTCCATGGTTGCTTTGAACAACAGGAACACACCACCGAACAGCATGATCAGGTCACGGCCGGAAAAGCTCTTGTCGAACACTTCGAACAACGGCTGTGTGAGGGTGACCAGCCAGGAAATACTCGCCAGCAGACCCAGACGCATGATCAACGCCAGACTCAAGCCAATGATCCGCGCACGATCGCGCTGATGGGGCGGCAGTTTGTCCGCCAGGATTGCGATGAACACCAGGTTGTCGATACCCAGTACCAGTTCCAGCACGATCAGTGTCAACAAGCCCAGCCATGCCGTGGGATCCGCTAACCATTCCATATTCTGTCTCTATCTCTCTTCAGTGATTTCAGGCTGCCGGGCACGGCAAAGTGCGGCGCGAAAGCTCGAAGGCTGCGCCAACAACGATAGTCGGTAGTCGGAAGACCGGATGTTGCGAGTGCGTCAAGACCGCGCGACAGCGCGAGGGGAACGGGGTTTCTGGAATAGAACTGGGAGGCTCCGAGAGGGTGTTCATGCAAATCCTGAATGAAAAAAGGCCTTGAAGCGTACAGGCTCAGATAACTTTTCCTACAGCTGGAAATCATTTCAAAATCTGTACGCCGCACCTGTCTCCGGGCTTTTACGGGTAAAGCGTCGACAACACCCGGTCCGCATTGGCACCGCAGCTCATGCCTTCGGGCTTGGATTGAATATTCTCGATCACCTCCAGCAGCCGCGCCTTGCTCTGAGCCAGATGCTGCTGCATGACTTCGATCTGCTCGACCTTGCGCGTCAGACCCGCCACCAGCTCATCGTGTTTGAACTCACCGGTACCGGCGGCAGGCAACAGCTGCTTGAGCTCTTCCAGGGAAAACCCGGCCTGCTGGGCGCTGCGGATGATATTCAGGGTTTGCAGTACTTGTGGCGGGTAGCGCCGATAACCATTGCCCTGGCGCTCCACTTTGGGAATCAGACCCTGAGCCTCATAAAAACGAATACTCGAAGCGCTCAAGCCACTCTGCTGCGCCAATTCACCGATTTTCATTTCAGCCTCGATTTGCCTGCTTGACATTAAAGTTAACTTTAATCTTAGCCTCGCTCCATCACTGTTGAGGAGTCAAGCAATGTCACCCTTCCAGATTTTGAATCTGCCCAACGGACAGACCGTCGGCAACCGTATTGCCAAAGCCGCGATGGAAGAAAACCTCGCGGACCGAAACCAGGCACCGTCCCGCGAATTGTTCCGTTTGTATCAAGCCTGGGCCGACGGCGGCGCCGGTTTGCTGTTGACCGGCAATGTGATGATCGACCGCCGCGCCATGACCGGGCCCGGTGGCGTCGTGCTTGAAGACGAGCGGCATCTGGAGCGCTTCCGCCAATGGGCGGAAATCGCACGCAGCGGCGGCGCGCAGGTCTGGGTCCAACTCAATCATCCCGGTCGTCAGACCTTTGCCAATATGGGCCAGCAAGCGCTGGCGCCGTCGGCGGTGGCACTGGACATGGGCTCATTTTCGAAACTGTTCGCCGAGCCCAGGCCAATGACCGAGGACGATATCGAAGAAGTCATTCAACGGTTCGCAAAAAGTGCCGCCCTTGCCGAAAAAGCCGGTTTCACCGGGGTGCAGATCCACGCTGCGCACGGCTATCTGCTCAGTCAGTTTCTCTCGCCGCTGACCAACCGCCGCACCGATCGCTGGGGTGGTTCGCTGGAAAACCGCGCGCGCCTGCTGCTGTCGGTGATCGAGGCCATCCGCCAGGCAGTTTCGCCGCAATTCTGCGTGGCCGTGAAACTCAATTCGGCGGACTTCCAGCGCGGTGGCTTCGACACCGACGACGCACGTCAGGTGATCGAATGGCTCAACGAGCAGCCGATCGACCTGCTGGAACTGTCCGGCGGCAGCTACGAAGCCCCGGCAATGCAAGGTGAAGCGCGTGACGGACGCACCCTCGCCCGCGAGGCATTCTTTCTGGAAATGGCCACCGAACTGGCCAGCGTCGCGCACATGCCGGTGATGGTCACCGGCGGTATCCGCCGCCTGCCCGTGGTCGAACAAGTGCTCGACAGCGGCATCGACATGGCCGGCATCGCCACTGCGCTGGCCATTGAGCCAAACCTGGTCAAACACTGGCGCGAAGGCCGTAACAGCGAGCCGCAACTGCCACCGATCCGCTGGAAACGCAAACCGCTGGCCGCACTGGCGAACATGGCCGTGGTTCGCTTCCAGATGTCCCGTCTGAGCCGTGGCCGCCAGCCCAAGCCCGAGGTGTCGGCACTCTGGGCGCTGATCCGCGACCGGTTGTACCTCAGCCGCCGGACCCGCCAGTACCGGCAGGCGATGGACGTCTAACGCCCGGCAAACCGCAGGCGCGACAACTGACGCAGGTCATCCTCGACGTAGTAGTCGTTGGTCCAGCGGTCATCCGCCGCCAACGGCTGCACCTGTTTCAACGCCAGTTTTTTCGCGAAGTAGCGAAAACGGTAATGCTCGTAGAACCGCAGCAGTTCCAGGCCATAGCGATCCGCCAGATCGGTGTCGCCGCGAATGATCAGGTAGTTCTCGTCATTGCCGTTGCTGGCCGAGGTACTGAGATTGTGGCTGCCGCTGATGATGGTCGGGCTGTCGCTGGTGAAGTCGATGACCACCGCTTTGGTGTGCACCAGCAGGTTGCCTTTCTGGCCTTTCATGTTTTCCCGTAGCCAGCCTTCCAGCCCGGTGTTGAGCAATGCGGTGGCGGCGAATTCGGCGGTTCGGTCGGCGTGAAACCCGGTGATGCGGCTGACCGTGTTTTGCAGGCCGTACCGCAGGATGTCGTCGTGGGGGTGGCCAAGCAATGCGTTGAGAATCGCGTCGGGCAAGGCGAAGGCGGTAACGAACAGCAGGTCTTTCTTCGCCCCCTCGATGATGTCGACGAACTCCCGCAAATCCGCACCGCCGGTGCGCGGGGAGAACCCGGCAAACAAGGGCTGTGCCGGATTCATCGGGTTGTGTTGAGTGATCCAGTCGCGGGTGACGCCGACGTCCGCCGGCTCGGCCCAGATCTGCTCGAAGGTTTTCAGGTAACTCGCGCTGACCGTCGAATCGTCGAGCACATGCACCACGTTGGCCTGGCGGTATACGCCGTTGGCGGTGAAGTTGGTGCTGCCGCACAGCACCGCTTGCGGGTGGCGCTCGCCGCCTCCGTCGAGGCGGCTGAGGACGATGAACTTGTTATGGAAAATGTTGTGAGTGACCCGCCCGCGTTTGCTGGTCGCCGGCAGTTTCGCAAGGCTCGCTTCGTTGATCGTCGTGTCTTCATCATCGGGCCGGGCGTGATACAGCACCCGCACCTGAACACCCCGATCGAACGCCGCGTTTACCGTGTCGATGATGGCTTGCAACTGATACTCGTAGATCGCGATGTCCAGCGCCCATTGACCGTCCGTTGCACGTTCGATAAACCCTTGCAGGCGTCCGAGCAGACCGTTCTCCAGCCACTGACGCGCCGCATCGGGCCAGGCTTCGATGGGCAGTTTTTTGTTGGCGCTGATCAAGGCGTCGAGTTCGGGGAATTTGCGCTGAAACGCCTGGCTCGCAGCCACGGCGCGGTTGAAGATCACGCTCTGATTCGCGGGGTGACCATCGTCGGAACGAATCGTCAGTTCCAGCGCTTCGCCCAGTTGCGGTGCATCCGGCGAGCCATACGCCAGGTGTACGCGATAGTGGATCGTCATGCCCGGATTGACTGCGTAATCGGCCCAGCGAAATTTCTGTAGCGGTGCCTTGTCGCTGGGCGTGGCGTGAAACTGCGGGAAGGTATGGGCCTTGTCGGGAAAGGTCAGGCTATTGAACAGAAACAGCCACGGTTTGGCGCCCTGCTGCTTTTCGATGGCAAATCCCAGCAGGCCTTTGCGGCGGGATTCGGCGAGGTCCATGGCGAGCAGCACGCCATTGGTTCCGGCGTAGGCCTTGACGCGAAAATCGTCCTGCGGATTGGCGACCAGTACGCGCATGATTCACTCCTTGTGATTGGGCCCCACTGCAGCATAGCTCTCAGACCGACAACAACTCGTCGATATGCCGGTAATCGGCGTCCAGCGCTGTCGCCAATTGCCTTGCACGGCCCAGCCGGATCGGCCCGCGCTCGATATCGATCAACAGGCCGGGACACACCAGCGCTGGCATTTGCGGACAGTCTTTCAACCGGCCATCGGTGATCACCAGCAACCGTTGTTGTTCGGCGGGAAAACGCTTGCGCCGCACCGCAAGCCAATGCCCGGCTTCCGTCAGCGCCGCCAACAGCGGCGTGCCGCCTCCCGCGCCCAACCCATCGAGCCATGCGCGCAACCCGCTGGAGGCCTTCAGTCCTTGCACCTGCCATTTCGGCGCCGCGCCGCTTGCGGTCAGCAACGCAAGACGCGCGCGCTGCCGATAAGCGTCGTCGAACAGTTGCGCGAGCACGCCCTTGGCATCGCTCAATGCCTGATGGCGACGGGTCGAAGCGGAGGCATCGACGACCACCAGCCACAGTTCATGGGGCGTGCGGGTACGCAGTTGAAACAGCAGGTCCGCGCGGACTTTCGGGAGGCCATTGAGCAAGGTTCCGGGCCAGTTCACCGAGCCGCTGCGAGCCGCGTGCCGCTTGCCTTGTCGGCCGTTATCGAGCCGTCCGGCCCGGGGTCTGGCATTCGCCCCCGCGTCAGATCGGGGGCGAATGCCTAAGGCTTTTTTTGTAGGTGTGGCGGCCAGGTCGGGACTTCGCGGCGGGCACCGGTTGCGAGGGCCGGAGCCGGCATTTCGCCCCACTGGCCCTGCCCTTCGCCCGGCTCGGCGTCAGTGCCGGACGGCGATTGCGCCGGTGGCGGCGGACTCGCCACAGACTGCTCGCGACGCCGGTGACGCAAGGCAAACTCAGCCACGGCATCGATATCCTGCTCGGCAATGGCTTCGGCACCGCGCCACGCCGCATGTGCCCTCGCGGCACGCAACCAGACCAGATCGGCGCGCAAACCGTCGACGCCTGCGGCGAAGCAGCGCTCGGTGATCTGCGCCAGCGCCGCGTCATCCAGCGCAATAGTCGGTAAAACGTTGCGGGCGTTCTCGCAGCGCTGACGCAGAACCTGCTGCTCAGCCTCCCACTGCGAACAAAACGCTTGCGGATCGCTATCGAAATCCAGTCGACGACGAATGATCTGAGCCCGCTCGTTCGGCGCAGTGTGGCCACTCAGCGCAACGTTCAGACCGAAGCGGTCCAGCAATTGCGGACGCAACTCACCCTCTTCCGGGTTCATCGTGCCGATCAACACAAACTTCGCCGAATGCCGATGGGAAATGCCATCACGCTCGATCAGGTTGGTGCCGCTGGCGGCGACATCAAGCAGCAGATCCACCAAATGGTCCGGCAGCAGATTCACTTCATCGACATACAACACGCCACCATCGGCCTTGGCCAATACGCCGGGAGAAAACTGCGCACGACCATCGCTCAATGCCGCATCCAGATCGAGCGTGCCGACCAGCCGCTCTTCCGTGGCCCCCAACGGCAGGGTCACGAACTGACCACTGACCAACAGATCCGCCAGACCCCGGGCGAGCGTGGACTTTGCCATGCCACGCGGGCCTTCAATCAGCACGCCGCCGATCTTTGGATCGATGGCCGTCAGGTACAGCGCCAGTTTCAGGTCATCGGCGCCGACCACGGCGCAGAGCGGAAAATGCGGGGTGTCGGTCATGTTCAGTCTCAGCTCTCTTCTTCTATATCCAGCAGCAGGTTTTCCAGGGCCTCTTTGTAGGCGCCCGGCTCCTGCCACATCCCGCGCTGTTGTGCTTCGAGCATGCGTTCGGTCATGTCGCGCAAGGCGTGGGGATTATGCTCGCGCACGAACTCGCGGGTCGCAGGGTCCAGCAAATACGCATCGGCCAGCAAGGCGTACTGGTGATCATCGATCAACTGCGTGGTGGCGTCGAAGGCAAAAAGATTATCGACCGTCGCCGCCAGTTCGAACGCGCCTTTATAGCCGTGGCGCTTGACCCCGTCGATCCATTTCGGATTCGCCGCCCGGGAACGGATCACCCGGTTCAGCTCTTCTTTCAGGGTGCGAATCTTCGGCAGATCCGGCTGACTGTGATCGCCGTGATAACTGGCCGCCGCTTCACCGCGCAGGCTTTCCACGGCAGCGAGCATGCCGCCCTGAAACTGGTAATAGTCGTTGGAATCGAGCAGGTCATGCTCGCGGTTGTCCTGGTTTTGCAGCACGGCCTGTACCTGGCTCAGACGCTGGACGAACCGTTCGCGGGCGGCGGTGCCTTCGTCAGAACCGCCGTAAGCGTAGGCGCCCCAGCTCAGGTAGACCTCGGCCAGATCCTCGCGGGTTTGCCAGAGGCGACCATCGATGGCGCCCTGCACACCCGCGCCATAAGCACCGGGTTTGGCACCGAAAATCCGCCAGCCAGCCTGACGACGCGCAGCGTCCTCATCCAGACCCGACTGCCGCAACGCCTCGCGCTCGGCACGCACTTTGGCGGCCAACGGGTTGAGATCGTCCGGTTCGTCCAGTTCCGCCACGGCTTGAACGGCGGCGTCGAACAGGCGGATCAGGTTGGCGAACGCGTCGCGGAAAAATCCGGAGACCCGCAGCGTGACATCGACCCGAGGCCGGTCGAGCAGGCTCAGCGGCAGAATCTCGAAATCATCGACCCGCTGACTGCCCGTGGCCCAAACCGGTCGCACGCCCATCAGCGCCATGGCCTGGGCGATGTCATCGCCGCCGGTGCGCATGGTGGCGGTACCCCAGACCGACAGGCCGAGTTGGCGCAGGTGGTCGCCGTGGTCCTGCAGGTGTCGTTCGAGAATCAGGGTTGCCGACTGGAAACCGATTCGCCACGCAGTGGTGGTCGGCAGGTTGCGCACGTCCACCGAATAGAAATTGCGCCCGGTCGGCAGCACATCAAGACGACCGCGACTCGGCGCACCACTCGGGCCGGCCGGGACGAAACGGCCGCTCAGGGCATCAAGCAAGCCATGCATTTCGGCCGGGCCGCAGGCATCGAGGCGCGGGGCAACGACTTCACGAAGATGGTCGATGATTACGCCGACTTCAGACCAGTGAGGACCCTGTGGGAGCGAGCTTGCTCGCGATTGCGGTGTGTCAGTCCCGGAAGTGTTGCCTTCGCGAGCAAGCTCGCTCCCACAGGAATCGCTCACAGCGTGCGTGATCAACTCCGTTGCGAACAGCTCAAGGCGTTCGCGGGTATCCCCTGCGGTGCGCCACACTTCTCCGCTGACCGCCTGCAACTCGTCGGGACGCAGGCCATTCCAGGGTTCGGCAAGTGCGCAATCCAGCGGATCAAACCCCAACTGAAACGCCTTGGCCAACGCCCGCAACAGACTCGATTGCGCCCCTTTGCCATCGCCACGCGGAATCCGCAGCAACGCGAGCAAAGTATCGATACGCAAACGTCCGGTCGGCGACTCGCCAAAAATGTGCAGCCCATTGCGGATCTGCGATTCCTTCAAGTCACACAGATACGTATCCAGACGCGGCAGCCAGATCGCCGCATCGGCATCGCTGTCGAGGGCTTCGTCGAGTTGCAGTTCGCGGTCAATCTGCGTGTCACGCACCAGTTGCAGAATGTCGCGCTGCAACTCACGGGCGCGGCGCGGGTCGAGCAGTTGAGCTTCGTAATACTCGTCGGCCAACAGCTCCAGATTGCGCAACGGACCGTAGGTTTCAGCGCGGGTCAGCGGCGGCATCAAATGGTCGATGATCACCGCCTGGGTGCGACGTTTGGCCTGGGCGCCTTCGCCCGGATCGTTGACGATAAACGGATAGATGTTCGGCAGCGGCCCGAGCAGCGCGTCCGGCCAGCAGTTATCCGACAGGCCGACGCCTTTGCCGGGCAACCATTCGAGATTGCCGTGCTTGCCGACGTGAATCACGCCGTGGGCGCCGTAGGTCTGGCGCAGCCAGAAATAGAACGCGAGGTACGCGTGCGGCGGCACCAGATCCGGGTCGTGATACACCGCGCTCTGATCGACCTGATAACCCCGTGCCGGCTGAATGCCGACGAAAGTCAGACCAAAACGCAGGCCGGCGATCATCATCCGCCCGTCGCGGCACATCGGATCGTTCTGCGGCGAACCCCAACGCTCCAGTACCGCCGCGCGATTGGCTTCAGGCAGCGCGTTGAACATCGCCAGATAATCGTTCATCGCCAGGCTTTGCTGGCATGGACGCTGATCGAGGGTGTCAAGGTCATTACTGACGCCGCCGAGCAATAGCCGGATCAGTTCAGTGCCGCTTTCCGGCAGTTCAGCCGGCAGCGGATAACCCTCGACCTGCAACGCGCGCAGGATATTCAGCGCGGCGGCCGGCGTGTCGAGGCCGACGCCGTTGCCGATGCGCCCGTCCCGGGTCGGGTAGTTGGCGAGGATCAGGGCGATGCGTTTTTCAGCGTTCGGCACCCGCGCCAGTTCAACCCAGCGGCGCGCCAGTTCGGCCACAAAATCCATGCGCTCGGGCTGCGCCCGATAACACACCACATCGGACTGACTGCGCTCGCTGCGCCACGCCAGGTCCTTGAAGCTGATCGGCCGACTGATGATCCGGCCGTCGAGCTCCGGCAAGGCAATGTGCATCGCCAGGTCCCGCGGTCCAAGGCCCTGCTCGCTCTCGCGCCAACCGGGCTCATTGTCCTGGGCGCAGATCGCCTGGAGCACCGGAATGTTTCGACGGAATGGCCGCAGATGCGGCGCTTCGGGACTGGACTGAGCGAAACCGGTGGTGTTCAGGATCACCGAAGCGTCAACCTCATCCAGCCAGTCCTCGACCACCGAGAGGCAGCCGGGTTCTTTCAGACTGGCCACGGCGATCGGCAGCGGATTGAGTCCGGCCGCCTGGAGCCGTTGGCAGAAAACGTCGATAAATGCCGTGTTCGCCGCTTGCAAATGCGAGCGATAAAACAGCACCGCCGCTACCGGATGACCGGGCCGCCAATCGGCTTGCCAGTCACTCAGTGCGGCGGTGTTTTTGTTCGGGTGGTAAATCCCCGTGCGCGGCAGCGTCTGCGGCTCGCCCCACATGTAATCCCGCGCCAGCCAGCGGTTGGCCAGACAGCGGAAGAAGTCCAGCGCATTGCCCATGCCGCCCTGACGCAAGAATTGCCAGAGTCGGTCACGATCTTCGGCACCGACGGTGCTCAGGTCGCTGAGTTCCGGGTCGGGCCGGTCATCGCCCGGCACCAGAATCACCTGCACGCCACGCTCGGACAATTCCACCAGCCGCTCGACGCCATAACGCCAATAAGCGATGCCGCCGTGCAGCGAGATCAGAATCACCTTCGCGTGGCGCAGCACCTCATCGACGTACAGGTCAACCGATGCATGGTTCTGCACCTGCATCGGGTTGGCCAGGCGTACGCTCGGGTAATCCGCGGGCAGTTGCTGCGCCGCTTCGGCGAGCAGCGCGAGGCTGGAATCGCCGCTGCACAGGATCACCAGCTCGGCGGGGGTTTGTCCAAGGTCGGCAATGTTGTCATCCGACACGAAACCGCCGGGCTGAGTCCTGAGCAGGTGCATGGCTTAAACGCTGAGCGCGGCGCGCAGTTGCGCTTCGAGCTGGGCAGCGTCCAGTTCCTGACCGATCAATACCAGACGGGTGATACGCGCTTCATCGGCGCTCCACTGGCGGTCGAAGTGCTTGTCAAAACGCGTGCCCACGCCCTGGATCAGCAGACGCATCGGCTTGTTCGGGATGGCCGCGAAACCTTTGACCCGCAGGATGCCATGCTGGACCACCAGTTGCGTCAGCGCATCGAGCAGCAGACTTTCGTCGGCTTGCGGCAGTTCGATGGAGATCGAGTCGAAGGCGTCGTGATCGTGGTCATCGTGATCGTCATCGCCTTCACCGTGGTGGTGATCGTGGTGGCTGTGGCGGCTGTCGATGTGTTCTTCGGAACCGGCGCCCAGGCCGATCAGCACGTCCAGCGGCAGACGGCCGTTGCTGGCTTCGATGATTTTTACTGCCGGCGGCAGTTCTTCGGCGACTTCCAGACGTACGCGCGCGAGATCTTCAGGGCTGGTCTGGTCGGCCTTGTTGAGGATGACGAGGTCGGCGCTGGCCAGTTGATCGGCGAACAGTTCGTGCAGCGGGGATTCGTGATCCAGGTTCGGATCGAGTTTGCGCTGGGCGTCGACCTGATCCGGAAACGCGGCGAAGGTGCCGGCGGCCACGGCCGGGCTGTCGACCACGGTGATCACCGCGTCCACGGTGCAGGCGCTGCGGATTTCCGGCCACTGGAAGGCTTGTACCAGCGGCTTTGGCAGGGCCAGACCCGAGGTTTCGATCAGGATGTGGTCGAGGTCGCCGCGACGGGCCACCAGTTCACGCATCACCGGGAAGAACTCTTCCTGAACCGTGCAGCACAGGCAGCCGTTGGCCAGTTCGTAGACGCGGCCGGTGGCTTCTTCTTCGGTGCAGCCGATGGTGCATTGCTTGAGGATTTCACCGTCGATGCCCAACTCGCCAAACTCGTTGACGATCACCGCGATGCGACGGCCCTGGGCGTTGTCGAGCATGTGTCGCAGCAAGGTGGTTTTGCCCGAGCCGAGGAAGCCAGTGACGATGGTGACGGGGAGTTTGGCCAGTGTTTTCATCGGATGCCCTTTGGCAAGGTGGCGGGCATACGGGACGAGACCGGCAGCGCGGGTGCGTGCCTGGAGAGTTCGCCACCGGATCACCCCGCCCGGTTGAAAGTGAGAATCTGTGACGAGGCAGGTCTCCTGGCTGACGGTGTTCGGGCCTTGGCCCGGTATTCGCTGCGCCTTCCCGCTGGCTCTGGATTGAGTTGGCAGTGGCGTGGCAGCGAACAGCACCGTTCACAGTTGCGGGGGCAGCCGCGGCTTGGACCGCGTTCCCTTCTTAGCTTCGGCGTGGGCCGAAGAACCTCGAAAGCGCAAGGCTACGCATGCGCGCAAGGCGGGTCAACGTCTGCGGCAATTTCGTTATATGGACATCGTTCTTTAATATTTTGATCGAAAACAGTTCTCAGTTAAAAAATTAGTTGTAAGTTATCTCTTACATATCATCTAGCCACCAACTATCCCATCACGACGTTCGACCTTGAAATAGAGCGCTCGAACTCTCAAATTACATATCTTTACAAAAACCGAATTGATAAATTAAAACAAGATATGAAACATGAAGATTCAAAAGGACGCTGCACTCTACAAGAAAGGAATTCTTGCATGCCTGATTACTATCAGTATTCAACGCTTTTTATTCCTGCCCATCCTGCTTACGCGCCTGCAATATGAGCGCCGACAATGCATTGCGGCAATCTGATGGCACCGTATTGCAGGAACTGTCCCAACTACTGCGTAATTGCCACTACGCGCACAGTTATCAATATCCGGCGATCCAGGTCGGGTTGTTGGGGCACGATGTGTCTCAGGCGTTCAACGCGACCTGGGAGCATTTGCACCCCGATACCTACCTGAGCGTGGAGAACGGCATACGCCAACGGCGCATCTGCAAGTTCGAATATCGCCAACGTGAGCGCCAATGGACAACGCTGCAAGACTGCCATTTCTTTCAAGCCCAGGCCCACAACCCGCTGCTGGGCGGCGTCCAGCGCACCTACAGCCGCAGCGAGTCAACGTTTATCGAGTCTCCGGTCCTGCAAACCGTGCTCGCTGCCGACCTGGCGCTGATGGATCTGGCAGTCGGCCCGCGCGACTGGCTGGTGACCTGTCACCAGTTCCGCATCCTTTGCGACCGGCGTAATGCCGGCCTCGCCACACCCGAGGGCCGCCATCGCGATGGACACGATTTTGTCTTTCAACATCTGATTCAACGCCAGGGCGTCATTGGCGGTGAAAGTCGGATATTCAATGAAAGTGGCGACTGTGTATTCAAAGCAACTTTGACGGATTACATGGAAACAGCCGTATTGAATGACCGAATACTTCTGCACGAAGTTTCCCCACTGCAAACATCAAGCATTAATTCGAATCGCGGCAGCCGCGACATGTTGATAATCGATTTCGACCTGGCGGACTACTAATGAACTCTTTGACGCATGCACTTTCAGCCAGCCCACCCGGCGCACATGACTTTATTATTGAGCAATTCCAACAAGCCTGTGCTCGACGAGTTTCAACGTTGTCGTTGACCGCCAACGAAAACATATTGTCCGAGACGGCGCGCACGCTCGGACAGAACCGTTTTTACGAGCGTTATTTATTCAACGCGCAAGCCATCGACGGACAACGCTATGCCGCCCAATTCAACGGCATGCACGTTGAGCACTTCCCGGAAGTCGAAGCCTTGAAGACGCTGGCAACCCAGGCTGTGCAGGCAATGTTCAACGCTCCATTCGTCGAGTACCGGGTGCTGTCCGGCGTGCACTGTACGTTGAGCGTGCTGAGCGCGCTGACCGAGCCGGGCGATGCCATTCTGTCGCTTGCGCCGGAAAGCGGCGGGCATTTTGCGACCGGGCCACTGGTGCAGAAAATCGGCAGGCGCAGCGCATTTTTCACGCTGACGGCGGACGGACAGATCGATCTCGAAGCAGTCGATCAGACACTTCAGGCACTCGGTACAGGGCCGGCAGCCGTGCTGTTCGATCACGGCCTGACCACTCGGGCAATCGCAATCGAGCCATTGCGTACGTTGCTGGACCGCCGTGGGTTGGAGCGGACACTGATTATTTACGATGCCTCGCACACCCTGGGCCTGATCGCCGGACAGGCCTTTCCCAACCCGCTTGACGAAGGCGCGGATATTCTTCAAGGCAATACCCACAAATCCCTGGCAGGTCCGCACCGGGCACTGATCGTCTGCCGAAGCGCCGACCTGGCCTGGCGAATCGAACAGACGCTCAGCAGCGGTCTGGTCTCTTCGCCCAACCTGCCCGGCCTGCTGCAATTGTTCGTCACCCTGGTGGAAACCCGGCACTACGGACAGGCCTATGCCCAGCGCATGTGCGCCAACACCCGCCAACTACATGATGCCCTGAAAGGCTTGCCGGGCTGGACGCTACACCCCACCGACACGCACTTGCTCTTGCTTGAAGGCCCCCTGGCGCGGCAAGCGGCGCAGGAACTCAATGAACTGGGCATCCGGGTCAACAACAAACAAGTCCATGGACGCGATTGCCTGCGCTTCGGCCTTCAGGAAATCACTCGCCTGGGGATCAGCAGCGAGGACCTGGATGCCTTGGCCCACATAATCCGCAATGTCTTGAGCGGCGGTGCGAACGGCGTGGATCGGATCCGTCTGTCGCACATTTGCCAGCGCCTGAACCGAATCCATTACAGCTTCGACCCGGAGGTTTGCCGATGAAAGCAAGCGCCTGCCTGATCATAGGCAACATCCGCGAAGGTGAGTACGAAGGCCTGATTGCCGAGGGCATTACTCCGCTGTTGATCGCCGACAGCCGTAAAACCAGCAAGATTGCTGACGCGACAAGAATTTCGCCAGTGGCACAGTACGATTTTTCCAGAGGACTGACGGCGGATCTGATCGGATTGACGCAACGTCTGCTCGATGAACACGGGTTCACCAGCGTGCTGAATTTCCGCGAAGGCTATGTTGCTGTCACAGCCCGCCTGTGCGCGGCGCTGCCAGCACTGGCTCACTTGCATCGCAACGTGGAAAACACGCTGGACAAAGCGTTGCAGCGCCAACACTTCCAGCAGTCGGACAACCCTGACCTGCACGTGCCGTCCCGCGAAGTACGAATCGACGACCTGCTGGCACACTCCGATGAACTGCCCTACCCGTTTATTCTGAAACCCGCGAACCTCTACAGCAGCCTGTTCGTTCGTTGCATCCACACTCACCACGATCTGCTCGACTATGCTCGCCACGAATGGCCGGCGCTGCAGCGTTATGTGGCCGGTAAAAGCCGCGAAACCGAGCAGTTGCTGTTGGAGGAGTTCCTCCAGGGCTCCAACCACTCCATCGACTGCGCAATTGCTGCGGATGGCTCGATCCACAGTTTTCCGATTGTCGACGTGATTGCCGGTGTCGATATCGGGCGTGGTGACTTCCACCATTTCGCCCGCTACACGCCATCGCTGCTGGAACCCGATGCCGGCCTGAAAGAACGCTGCCACCGACTGGCCCATGACGCCGTCAACGCACTGGGACTCAGAGGCACGTTTGCCCATGTCGAGTTCATTCTCACCGCCAGCGGACCGAAGATTCTCGAAGTCGGCGCGCGCCCCGGCGGCAGCCGGATTCACGTGATTCGCCAAGCCTGGGGCTTGCACCTGGACGTCTGCTACCACCGGACACTGTCCGCTGAAATGCAGCCTCTTTCCGGCCGCCCCCCCGTTGCGTTCGGCATTGCCACACCGTTCGCCCGCACCGACCGGTTCTATGACGGGCTGCACCACGCCGAGCGCATCGAACGCCTTGCGGGATTCCAGCGCCGGTATGCCTACGTCAACCCGGGCGATGCCATCGGACCGGTCAGCAACGGTTTCCAGAACTACCTGTACATCGAGTTCAAGCAACCCGATACCGCCAGCCTGCGCGAATCCTTGCTGGCCGTCGCCGACATCGATGTCTACGGCGAAGTCCCCGGCGCGACGAGCATCCGTCACATTCTGCTCATCGGCGGCCGCGATTCGGGAATGGACTGGGATACACAAAGGCAGTTTCGCTTTACCCTCGTCCAACAGCCTGGTGACCTGTCTGACTATCAGCGCAAGCACGCAACACCGGTACTGACGCCGGACATCGCAGAACTGGACGCTTACAGCGAAACCATCGAGCGACTGCACCGTCAGCACCCGTTCGATGCCGTGGTGTCATTTTCGGAACTGGGCCTGTTGCCGGCATCCCGGCTGGGCGAACAACTGGGCATCGCCCACAACAGCCTGGGCAGTGTCGAAGTCAGCCGCGACAAGCTGCTGTTTCGTCAATTGTTGCAAGGCAGCCGCTACGAATTGCCGGCCGCCGCCGTCAACAGTCGCGAGGAGGTTCGTGCCTTCGTGCTCCGTCACGGCCCGGCCATTGTCAAACCCGTCAACGGCTCCGGCAGCCAAGGCGTCTACGCCATCGACCGGCCAGAGGATGTCGCGCAACTGCCGCTTGAGGGCTGCAATCTGATCGAGGCCTTCGCCACCGGCGAGGAATACAGTGTCGAATCCTTGAGTCTGGATGGCCGGCACCAGATTCTCGGCATCACCCGCAAACACACCAGCGGTGCGCCGGGGTATGTCGAAACCGGCCACGACTTTCCCGCCGGGCTCGATGATGACAGCCGCGTGCAAATCGAAGAAGCCGTGCTGTGGCTGCTCGAACGCATGGGCAACCGCTGGGGCCCGGCTCACACCGAGATCAAGCTCGACGGTTCACGCCTGCACTTCATCGAGACCCAGACTCGCTTCGGCGGCGACCAGATATGGGAAATGGTCTGGAAAACCACCGGCGTGCATCTGGCGGCCAGCACCATCGCCGCAATGACGGGCTCTGCTCTGCCGGAAATCGAGAAACCCTACGTGAAAATGGCGATTCGCTACATTGAAGCGGACCACACCACCGACCCGAAACCGCTGCAGGGGCGTCTGCTGCAACAGCCGTTTGCGCTGCGCGCGATCCTCAACCATGACAAGTTCGGCCGGCCCATCCGCCGCTCTGCAGACCGTCACGGCTACGTGCTGCTGGGCTGTAGCGACGCGGACGACCAGGCAGCCTTCAACGCTGCGATTTCCCACCCACGGTTCACTACCCAAGGACAGGCGCAATGACCACGAATGAAACGCTGTACCGTATCGATGGCCCGATCAGTCAGGATTTTCCGCTGATCTCCTTCTCCACCAATGTCTACGACAACCCGGCGGACATCTTCGGTTCAATCACCGATCTGGCCCGACATTTCAAGGCCGTGGAGTTCGAAATCGGCGAAGACGCCGAACAGGTCTTCTGGTCACTCAGCGCCGAGGAACGTGTCAATCTGGCCCGGCAGATCCGCCGTTTCACTGAGCACAATGGCATCACCCTGACCGTGCATGCCGGCTGGTGGGGACGCCAGTACAACCTGTGCTCCCCGGATCTGGCCGAACGCGCCCAGGCAGTCGACTGCCTGAGCGCCGCTGTGGATTTTTCCCGTGAGGCGGGTGCCACCAGCGTCACCTTCCACCCCGGCTATAAGGATCAGCTGGAAAATAGCGTGTTGCTGGACAACCTGATCGACGCGATCAATCAGGTCAGCACACGCTGCAACACCGATGGCATTGCCCTGTGCCTGGAAAACATGGGCGGACAGCGACCGAAATTTCCGGTATTCACGGTCGAGGAACACCTGCGCTTCCACCAGGAAACCGGATGCTTCGTGACCATCGACGTGACGCACCTGTGTTCGCTGCTGCCGTATGGCGAAAGCCTGTTCGAAGCCATCGCCGGTCTGGCGCCGATCACTCGGCACCTGCACATTGCCGATCTCAACGATACGCACCACCAGCATCTGCCGATCGGCGAAGGCAACCTGCGCCTGAGCGATGTGCTCAATCGTTTCGCGGTCAACGGCTATCGCGGGGTCGCGGTGGTGGAAGAGTTCATTCCGCGCTTCTCCACCGAGTACTACCTGGAGAAGGCCCTGGCCTACAAGAAAGGGGTCGAGGAACTGCTCGCCGGCACGCGGCAAAGCACCCATGCCGGTTGATTCCGCGCTGGCAAAACCGGCGTCGCACAACGAGATTGCGACCGGCATTCGCGATGCGCTGCCGTTCGTGTTCTCGCTGTTGCTGACTTTCACCCTGATCGGCATGCTCGGGCGCCGCCATGGCCTGGACTTGCCGGCCATGGTGGTGTTCAGCGGCACGGTGATGGCCTCGCCATTGCAACTGACGCTGCTGGAAACGCCCGCGCATCTGCTGAACGCCTTTGGTGTGCTGGTCTCTGCGCTGAGCATCAACCTGCGCTTTCTGGTTTTCACGCTGAGCCTGAAATCCAGCCTTGAAGGGCCGATCAAGGCGTTCGTTCCGGCACTGGCGGTAATGGCCAATGCTGCATTCACGCTTATGTCGATCCGCAAGGAACAGCAGCCGATCAGTCGAGCGTACGCCAACACCGTGTGCTTTTTGCTGTATGCCGCCGCCCTGCTCGGCACCATCGCCGGCTATTGCTTTGCGAGCCTGGCCGACAACGCCGTGATGGATCACGTCAGCGTGGTGATCGCCGTCTTCATCAGCGCCTCGCTTGGCAAGATGGCCCGCGAGCGTCACAGCTTCCACGCGCAATGGATCGCCGGCCTGGCCACCGCCGCCAGCTTGCTGTGGCTGGGCGAAGTGAGCCTGCTGCTGGTCCTGGCAGTCACAGTCCTGACGAGTTATGTCTATGACCGAACCTAGTACTTTCTGGTTGTATGTGCTGATCTGCGCACTGGTGTCCGCGATTTGCCGGCTGCTGCCGCTGGCGGTCGATGTCGAGCGGCTGTCCGGCGGTGCCCGCAGCTTCATCGGTCGCCTCGGCAAGTACACGTCGGTGGCGATGCTGGTCAGCCTGCTGGCGGGGTCACTCCTTCCACTGACCAAGCAGCACGCCGCTGCAATGCAGTGGATTGTGCCGGTAACGCTGGCCTGGCTGCTGAGCCTGACGCCAATCAAGTCCTACTACGCGTTTTTGATCGCCTTGGCGGTGTACGTGGCACTCGCGACGCTTTAGCGCCGTCGATTGACGCGAATCCCCCGCCCATGGTCTCCTACACAACTTGTTACGGGTGCCCTTCACAGGGTGAAACGGGAAACCGGTGAATCATGTGCTTTACTCTAAAGCCATGTCAGTCCGGTGCTGCCCCCGCAACGGTAAGCGAGCGAAGCGTCAGATCCACTGTGCCGATGGCATGGGAAGGTGACGCTTGCAGGTCGGCCTGACGCCAGCCCCTCGTGAGCCCGGAGACCGGCCCGCAACACACAGTGCGCATCCTGCGTTACTGAACATAACAAACCCGCGGTGGGCGGGCGCTGTTCGAACCTCTGCGTGCCTGACTCGCAGGGATTTTCATGCGCTCTGTTCACCCGCTGACACTCCAGAGGGAAGCGCCATGTCGATCATCAGCAGCACCGGCAGCAATTCGGACAAGATCTCCAGCACCACTACCCTGAGCCAACGCCTGACCGCCGCCGTCTGCGCGTCGATCCTGGGTGCGTGCCTCGTGTATTTCGCCGGTTTCTCACACATCGAAGCGGTACACAACGCCGCCCACGATACCCGTCACAGCGCCGCGTTCCCGTGCCACTGAGACCTGACGACATGATCAAGCGTATTGCGCAGACCGCAGGTTTCACCGGCCTTCTGGCCGCCCTGCTCCTGACGTTGCTGCAAAGCTTCTGGGTTTCGCCACTGATTCTGCAGGCCGAAACCTTCGAGAAAGCCGAACCGGTGGTCGAGGTTCACGAACACGCCGCCGGCACCGCCGCCCACACTCACGATGCCGAAGCCTGGGAGCCGGAAGACGGCTGGCAGCGCGTGCTGTCCACAACCGGCGGCAATCTGGTGGTTGCCGTGGGCTTTGCCCTGATGCTGGCGGGCTTGTACACCCTGCGGGCGCCGACCAAGACTTCCCAAGGTTTGCTCTGGGGCCTGGCCGGTTACGCGACCTTCGTGCTCGCCCCGACCATGGGTCTGCCGCCCGAGCTGCCGGGCACCGCCGCTGCCGACCTGGCCTCGCGTCAGATGTGGTGGATCGGCACTGCCGCCTCCACCGCTGTCGGTCTGGCCTTGATCGCGTTCAGCCGCAGCTGGCTGATGAAGATCCTCGGCGTAGCGATCCTTGCCGTGCCGCATGTGATCGGCGCGCCGCAACCGCAAGTGCATTCGATGCTCGCACCGGAAGCTCTGGAAGCGCAGTTCAAAATCGCTTCGCAGTTGACCAACGTCGCGTTCTGGCTGGCCCTGGGCCTGATCAGCGCCTGGTTGTTCCGCCGCAAAAGCGAAGGCCAGTACCACGCATGACCGATGACAGCGCAGCGCCGACCTTCGTGGTCGGCCTGGGCTGCCAGCGCGGCTGCCCGGCCAGCACGCTGCGCGCATTGCTTGATCAGGCGCTACAGGCGCATCGAATTGATCTTGAGAAGGTCAAGGCGCTGGCCAGCATCGACCTCAAGCGCGATGAACCCGGCCTGCAGGAACTCGCCGCACAACTGGCGCTGCCGTTGCTGTATTTCAGCAGCGAAGAGCTGGCCTGTTATCAGCAACGCTTGAGTCATCATTCACAAATCGCCTTCGAACGCACCGGTTGCTACGGCGTGGCGGAAAGTGCCGCCCTGGCACTCGCCGAACAGTTGATCAGTGGCCCGGCAAAACTGCTGATTTCCCGGCAAAAGTACGCGCAGGCAACTCTGGCATTGGCCGGCGCTGCGTAAATTCCCGATAATTCCTGCTTTCGATCATGAGCATTCTTCATCTGAAGGGCTTGTGAAGCACTGCACTGCCCTTTTCTACAGGATCCAGCGATGACCGTTTACTTCATCGGCGCCGGCCCCGGCGACCCGGAATTGATCACCGTCAAAGGCCAGCGGCTGATCCGCAGTTGCCCGGTGATCATCTACGCAGGTTCGCTGGTGCCGACGGCGGTGCTGGAGGGTCATTGCGCTGAAACCGTGGTCAACAGCGCCGAGCTGCACCTGGAACAGATCATCGACCTGATCAAGACCGCCCACGCCAGGGGCCAGGACGTCGCACGAGTACATTCGGGCGATCCGAGTCTGTATGGCGCCATTGGCGAGCAGATCCGTTATTTGCGCGAGCTGGATATTCCGTTCGAGATCATTCCCGGCGTGACCGCCACGGCTGCGTGCGCCGCGCTGCTGGGCGCTGAACTGACCCTGCCGGACATCTCACAAAGCGTGATTCTGACCCGTTACGCGGACAAGACAGCGATGCCCGCCGGTGAAGAACTCGGCAATCTGGCGCAGCACGGGGCGACCATGGCGATTCATCTGGGGGTCAATCACCTGGAGAAGATTCTGGCTGAGTTGCTCCCGCATTACGGCGCGGACTGCCCGATCGCGGTGATTCACCGGGCGACGTGGCCGGATCAGGATTGGGTGGTCGGGACGCTGGAGGACATTGCCGCGAAGGTGGCGGCGAAGGGGTTTCGGCGTACGGCGTTGATTCTGGTTGGGCGGGTGTTGGGTAGCGATCACTTTGGTGAGTCATCGCTGTATCGCGCGGGACATGCGCACCTTTATCGACCATGAATGCGACGCGGAGCGTCCCAGGCTGCATTCCAACGCAGAGCGTGGGAACGATCAAATTTCACGCAAAAAAAACGGCGCTCACGGGGCGCCGTTTTTCATGCCGCAGCGAACGCCTTAGTAGTAGGCGTTTTCTTTCTGCGTGTGGTCGGTCACGTCGCGAACGCCCTTGAGCTCCGGAATGCGCTCGAGCAAGGTGCGCTCGATGCCTTCCTTCAGGGTCACGTCCGCCTGGCCGCAGCCTTGGCAACCGCCGCCGAACTGCAATACGGCAATGCCGTCTTCAACCACATCGATCAGGCTGACCTGACCGCCGTGGCTCGCCAGCCCCGGGTTGATTTCGGTTTGCAGGTAGTAGTTGATGCGCTCGTTGATCGGGCTGTCGGCGTTGACCATCGGGACTTTGGCGTTTGGAGCCTTGATGGTCAGCTGGCCGCCCATGCGGTCGGTGGCGTAGTCGACTACAGCATCATCGAGAAACGCTTCGCTGAACGAGTCAATGTAAGCGGTGAAGCTTTTCAGCCCCAGCGCCGTGTCTTCAGGTTTTTCTTCGCCCGGCTTGCAGTAGGCAATACACGTTTCGGCGTATTGGGTGCCAGGCTGGGTGATGAAAACGCGGATGCCGATGCCCGGAGTGTTCTGCTTGGAGAGCAGATCGGCCAGGTAATCATGGGCGGCGTCGGTAATGGTAATAGCGGTCATGGAGACTCCTCGCAGGCTTGAGGCGGAGTTTACGCCAATCGGCGCGCGGCACAAAGTCCTAGTATTTACGTAGGAATAGTTCGCAAATCGGCTAAGCGCCGCGTTCGCCGTCGATCCGAGCTTTAAGCCACTGATAACTGCGCTTTTCCACCCATTCGTAGCTCAGCCACGAACCGATTCCGATGGCCAGTGCGCAGGCGCCAAACATCAAATACGGGTTGATCCCATAGCGCCGGGCCAGATACCCGCCGGCCGACAGCACCAGCACGTGCATCAGGTACACCGAGTACGAACAGTCGCCCAGCAATTTGAGCAACCTGTTGCGCTCGACATGTCGCTCCAGCGCAATGCTGGCCATGATCAGCACGGCACTGGGCACGCCCCAATTGAGCAATCGGGGTTCCGGTGGCAGGTGATAGATCGCCAGCAACGCCGCGCCGATCCCCAGTAACGGCAGCCAGAGCGCCGGCCCGATCCAGCCGCGGCGGTAAAGCATGCCGAGGCCGATCCCCAGCAGGAACTCATAAACGATGTCCGAGCGATAAAACTCGCTGACCCAGCCAAACCCGGTCCAGGCCTGGCACACCGCAAACAGCAGCGCCGCGACCACCAGCAAGCGCACTTGCAGCCGGAACAACAGCGCCCAGGCGAACAACACGTAGAACAGCATTTCGTAATTCAGGGTCCAGCCGACGTTCAGGGTCGGGTAGATCCCGTAGCCACCGGGGTTTTCGGTCGGGATAAACAGCAGCGACAACAGCAAATGGCTCCAGTCCACTGTCTGATCCGGCAGCAATGGCCGGGCGAACACCACCAGCAACGCCATCAGGACGGTGTAGAGCCAATACGCCGGCACAATCCGAAACAGTCGATACAGCAGAAACCGCGTCGGCGGCAACGCCTTGCCTTCGGTGGACAGGAAAATCACCAGCCCGCTGATCACGAAAAAGATATCGACGCCCACCGCGCCCTTGTCGATGAACAGCTGCCCTATCGGCCCGCGCGCCTTGAAGTCGAAGAAAATCTGCATGAAGTGATGGCAGACCACTGCCCACGCGGCGAGCGCTCGCAGGGCCTGCACTGAAATCAACATCGATGGCGCTCCCGATTCCGTACATCACAGGATTGGGACAACCGCCATCGTTCAAACGATCAAAGATTCTCGTACCGGTTCATATCCAGCACGCCCTCTTCCACCGGATCGGTTTCGTGGATGTACTGGCTCAAATCATGGAAATAGAACCAGAACTGCGGATGGCTGCGGCGGATGCCCCAGCGTTCGACGATTTTCTCGAACTGCGTCGCGTCCTTTGCACTTTCCATGGCGTCGACAAATGCCGGCACCTGATCAGCCGGGATGTTGAACATGAAGTTCGGGTAGCTGCTGAGCACACCCGGATAGATCGTCAGCGTATCCAGCCCCGGTTGATAGCGCAGCGATTCACCGAGCAGGAACGCCACGTTGCTGTGGGCGCGGTTGCGCATCAGGCTGTAGACCTCGCGTTTGCCGCTGCGGGTTTCAACCCGGAGCATGGTCGCTTCCGGCAATTGATCGATCACTTTCAAGCCAGCCGCCGGGCGTGAAGTCAGGCGGCTCAGCGCCTGTTCGGCGTTTTGCAGGGCCGGGTCGATGTTCGGACGCGAGCAATAGGCGTCTTCGCAGCGGTTGATCGGATCCGGATGCGCGTTGAGGTCGCCATAGCGCGCCAGCAATTGCATGGCGAAATCGTGTTTCGGATCTTTCTCGTCGAGCTTCAGCGCGGTCGGCTTGTCGTCATCGATGGCTTCGTAATCGAGCCACATCTTGAACTGGCCGCTGCTCTGGTACCAATCGTCGAGGTAGCCCTCGCGAGAATCGGCGGGCATCAGACGCAGGAAGTTCTGCTCGGCGCCGTTGCGGATCAGGTCGAAATACAAGCGGGTTTGCGCCTGATGGGAGACATTGCCGAACACATCGAAGTTCACCGCCAACTGGTAATAGGTGCGCTCCAGCAGCGGATAGTCGAACAGCCACATCGTCTGCGGCACTTCGCCGATCAGGCCCTTGGTCACCGAGGCGCTGTCGAAGTGACGGAAGATGCTGAGCAAGGCGTTGTCGTTGCCGGCCCACAGGGTCGACCAGCTCGGCGCCGGCAGGTCGGCGTAGCTGTCACGGCGCAGGGCTTCGTATTTGTTTCGCTTGTTGCGGTAGTTGTGCCACAGGCTCAGCACGCTGCCGACATCGTCGTTCTGCCCCGGCATGGCCAGCAACGGCGTGGCCTGGCCGCGATAGTTCGGGTCGGTGATGTACAGGTCGTGTTCCGGCGCCTGGAACAGCGCCCAGAAGTTGTCGCGGATCACGTCGGTTGCGATCTGCCCGCGGCATACCGGGCCGCGAATGAATGTACGCACGAAGTATTCGGCGTTATCGAGCATGAACTGATAGCGCGCCTGCGCCGGAATCGCCTCAAAGGTCGCGAACGGGTTGGCCCGGCTCTGCGGTCCGTAGCCCGGCAAGGCATTGACCTGCCAGTGGCCGTTGTAGAACAGGCTTTTGACCCGCGCCATCTTCGCCGCGCTCAGCGGATAAGTGATGTGGGTCTTGTGCACGATCACGCCCTGCACCGGCCACAGACGGTAGTAAACCTGGGTCCCCGGATCGTCGTTCGGGCGACGCGTGGCGATCAGATCGATCGGCTTCCCCGTCGGCGTGCGCGAACGCACCCACTGGAAGTAATGCCCCGGCTCGCCGTCCTTGAAATAGATATGCGCCAGGAACCAGTGCTCGAACAGCCAGCGCCCGACCAGGCTTTCCCGCGCGCCGGGCTGGTTGAGCAGGTTTTCCCACTGAACGATCTGCAACGCCTCTTTGGCGCTCGGCGCCAGGCCTTGCTCATCGATCGGCGCACCGGACGCCAACCAACGTTGCAACGTCTGATATTGCTGATCGGTCAGGCCGGTCACCGCCAGCGGCATGCCCTCTTTCGGATGGGCGCTGGCATAACCGTCGAACTCGGCGGGCATCGCGCACAGGTTCTCGCGATTGAGCCCCAGCACGATGTCTTCCGGCAGTCTGGCGTTGGGCGTCAGCGGCGTTTTGTGCCCCAGCTCCAGCATGCGCGCCATCAGCGCGGCCTGACTGCCTTGAGCATCGAGTACGGAATAGAAATCTTTCTGCTGCCAGGCACGTTTGCCAAAGGCGTCATAGAACAGCCGCGTGGTCGGTGCCGCCTGGGTACGTTCGCCATCATAGACCGGCATCTTGCTCGCACCACGGGCAGCGCCCTCGCCGCTGCCCAGATTGAGCTGGCAGGCGGAGTCGTAGCACGCATGGCAGGCCACGCACTTCTCGGTGAAGATCGGCTGGATATCGCGAGTGTAAGAAATAGCGGGAGAAACCGCAGGACTTTGCGCCGCCGCGCCAAAGCTTAAAAACAGCAATGCAATGCTGATGACGCGGTACGACATGTCCCTGATCCTGATCCAGAAGAAAAACGACGCGATTCTACCGTTATGACGACCGTACCAACATGAGCGATATTCATGCAAAAGCGCCACATGCTCTAAAACCGCACAGGTTTGTTATGATCCCGGCCCTTCGTCATGGTCTTTTTCCGAGTAGTCCCAATGTCCGATCGCAGCGTTCGCCTTCAAGCTCTCAAGCAAGCTCTCAAAGAGCGCATCCTGATTCTCGACGGCGGCATGGGCACGATGATCCAGAGCTACAAGCTCGAAGAACAGGATTATCGCGGCAAACGCTTCGCCGACTGGCCGAGCGACGTCAAGGGCAACAACGACCTGTTGGTACTGACCCGCCCGGACGTGATCGGTGGCATCGAAAAAGCCTACCTGGATGCCGGCGCCGACATCCTCGAAACCAACACCTTCAACGCCACCCGGATTTCCATGGCCGACTACGGCATGGAAGAACTGGTCTACGAACTCAACGTAGAAGGCGCCCGGCTGGCGCGCAAGGTCGCCGATGCGAAAACCCTCGAGACGCCAGACAAGCCGCGTTTCGTCGCCGGCGTGCTCGGTCCTACCAGTCGCACCTGCTCACTGTCACCGGACGTCAACAACCCGGGCTATCGCAACGTCACCTTCGATGAGTTGGTGGAGAACTACACCGAAGCCACCAAGGGTCTGATCGAGGGCGGCGCCGACCTGATCCTGATCGAAACCATCTTCGACACCCTGAACGCCAAGGCTGCGATCTTCGCCGTGCAAGGCGTGTTCGAAGAACTGGGCTTCGAGTTGCCGATCATGATTTCCGGCACCATCACCGATGCCTCCGGCCGTACCCTGTCGGGCCAGACCACCGAAGCGTTCTGGAACTCCGTGGCCCACGCCAAACCGATTTCGGTGGGCCTGAACTGCGCCCTCGGCGCCCGCGAGCTGCGTCCGTACCTGGAAGAGCTGTCGGACAAGGCCAGCACCCACGTATCCGCCCACCCGAACGCCGGCCTGCCGAACGAATTCGGCGAGTACGACGAGCTGCCGGCGGACACTGCCAAGGTCATCGAAGAATTCGCCCAAAGCGGTTTCCTCAACATCGTCGGCGGTTGCTGCGGCACCACACCGGGCCACATCGAAGCCATCGCCAAAGCCGTCGCCGGCTACGCGCCACGGCAGATTCCCGACATTCCCAAGGCTTGCCGCCTGTCGGGTCTGGAACCGTTCACGATCGATCGCAGCTCGCTGTTCGTCAACGTCGGCGAGCGGACCAACATCACCGGTTCCGCGAAATTCGCCCGCCTGATCCGTGAGGACAACTACACCGAAGCCCTGGAAGTCGCCCTGCAGCAGGTCGAGGCCGGCGCCCAGGTGATCGACATCAACATGGACGAAGGGATGCTCGATTCGAAGAAGGCCATGGTGACCTTCCTCAATCTGATTGCCGGCGAACCGGACATCTCCCGCGTACCGATCATGATCGACTCCTCGAAATGGGACGTGATCGAAGCCGGCCTCAAATGCATTCAGGGCAAGGGCATCGTCAACTCGATCAGCATGAAAGAAGGCGTCGAGCAGTTCATCCACCACGCCAAGCTGTGCAAACGCTACGGCGCGGCAGTTGTAGTGATGGCGTTCGACGAAGCCGGCCAGGCCGACACCGAAGCGCGCAAGAAAGAAATCTGCAAACGTTCCTACGACATTCTGGTCAACGAAGTCGGCTTCCCGCCGGAAGACATCATCTTCGACCCGAACATCTTCGCCGTGGCCACCGGCATCGAAGAACACAACAACTACGCTGTGGATTTCATCAACGCCTGTGCCTACATCCGTGACGAACTGCCGTATGCCCTGAGCTCCGGCGGCGTGTCCAACGTGTCGTTCTCGTTCCGCGGCAACAACCCGGTGCGCGAGGCGATTCACTCGGTGTTCCTGCTGTACGCGATCCGCGCCGGCCTGACCATGGGCATCGTCAACGCCGGTCAGCTGGAGATCTACGACCAGATCCCGCAGGAACTGCGCGACGCCGTCGAAGACGTGATCCTCAACCGCACGCCTGAAGGCACCGATGCCCTCCTCGCCATCGCCGACAAGTACAAGGGCGACGGCAGCGTCAAGGAAGCCGAAACCGAAGAATGGCGCGGCTGGGACGTCAACAAGCGTCTGGAGCATGCGCTGGTCAAAGGCATCACCACCCACATCGTTGAAGACACCGAAGAGTCCCGCCAGTCCTTCGCCCGCCCGATCGAAGTGATCGAGGGCCCGTTGATGGCGGGCATGAACATCGTCGGCGACCTGTTCGGCGCCGGCAAAATGTTCCTGCCGCAGGTGGTGAAGTCCGCCCGCGTGATGAAACAGGCCGTGGCCCACTTGATCCCATTCATCGAGCTGGAAAAAGGCGACAAGCCGGAAGCCAAGGGCAAGATCCTGATGGCCACGGTAAAAGGCGACGTGCACGACATCGGCAAGAACATCGTCGGCGTGGTGCTGGGTTGCAACGGCTATGACATCGTCGACCTCGGCGTGATGGTGCCGGCCGAGAAGATCCTGCAGGTAGCCCGCGAAGAAAAATGCGACATCATCGGCCTGTCCGGCCTGATCACCCCGTCGCTGGACGAAATGGTCCACGTGGCCCGCGAGATGCAGCGTCAGGACTTCCACCTGCCGTTGATGATCGGCGGCGCGACCACTTCCAAGGCGCACACGGCGGTGAAGATCGAGCCCAAGTACAGCAATGACGCGGTGGTCTACGTGACCGACGCCTCCCGCGCCGTGGGCGTGGCGACGCAGTTGCTGTCCAAGGAACTGAAAGCCGGTTTCGTCGAGAAGACCCGCGAAGAGTACATCGACGTCCGCGAGCGCACCGCCAACCGCAGTGCCCGCACCGAGCGCCTGAGCTACGCGGCCGCGATCGCCAAGAAGCCGCAGTTCGACTGGGCCACGTACACTCCGGTCAAACCGACCTTCACCGGCACCCGCGTGCTGGACAATATCGACCTCAACGTACTGGCCGAATACATCGACTGGACGCCGTTCTTCATCTCCTGGGACCTGGCCGGCAAATTTCCGCGCATCCTTGAAGACGAAGTGGTCGGCGAAGCGGCGACCTCGCTGTACAAGGACGCCCGCGAGATGCTCACCAAGCTGATCGACGAAAAGCTGATCAGCGCCCGTGCGGTATTCGGCTTCTGGCCGGCCAATCAGGTGCATGACGACGATATCGAGCTGTACGGCGATGACGGCAAGCCCATGGCCCGCCTGCATCACCTGCGTCAGCAGATCATCAAGACCGACGGCAAACCGAACTTCTCGCTGGCCGACTTCGTCGCGCCGAAGGACAGCGAGGTGACCGACTATGTCGGTGGTTTCATCACCACCGCCGGGATCGGCGCCGAAGAAGTGGCCAAGGCATATCAGGACGCTGGCGACGATTACAACTCGATCATGGTCAAGGCGCTTGCCGACCGTCTGGCCGAGGCCTGCGCCGAATGGCTGCACCAGCAGGTGCGTAAGGAGCATTGGGGTTACGCCAAGGATGAAGCCCTCGACAACGAGGCGCTGATCAAAGAACAGTACTCAGGCATTCGTCCTGCACCGGGCTACCCGGCGTGCCCGGATCACACCGAAAAAGCCACGCTGTTCGCCCTGCTCGACCCCGAGGCGCAGGAAATGCGCGCCGGCCGCAGCGGCGTGTTCCTCACCGAGCACTACGCGATGTTCCCGGCGGCAGCGGTCAGCGGCTGGTACTTTGCGCATCCGCAGGCGCAGTACTTCGCCGTGGGCAAGATCGACAAGGATCAGGTCCAGAGCTACACCTCGCGCAAGGGCCAGGAACTGAGCCTGACCGAGCGCTGGCTGGCGCCGAACCTGGGTTACGACAACTGAACAATCAGTGCTGATCAGCCCCTCCGGAAGAGGAGGAACCACCGGGTTCCTCCCAGTCCGTGTCTGCCATCCACTGTTCAAGCGTCTCCCGGGTAATGCCCAGTGCCGACTGGTAGCCCGTACGATCAAAATAGTCACGGATCCGTTGCAGACTGGCAGTCGACAGTGAGCGATAGTTTCCGGATAAACGGGTGTCGAGCAGCAGCTCGTCATGATTGCCGTCAAAGAGCTGCTCCGGAATATCCCTGATCGAATTGCCCAACAATCTCAGTGTGCGCAAGTGTTCGGCCTGTAAAACCTGTGCCGGCCATTCCCTCAGGTCGTTACCGCTCAAATGCAGCGCTTCGAGCCAGGGCGGGATCGCTTCGTTGAAGTAGCGGATCCGGTTGTGGTTCAACTCCAGCAGTTCCAACCCCTCAAGAGACGCTGCACTGAAGGCTCTGAAATGGTTGAGGTTCAGGCGCAAGCGCTTGAGATGGTTCAGCGAACCCAATAATTGCTCGGCTGCATGAGCGTCATGCAACCGATTGGCGGACAAATCCAGTTGCTCCAGTCGCTCCATATCGCCAATGGCTTGCGGCAGGTCTCGCAGCGCGTTGGCGGCCAGATCCAGGGTTTCCACTTGATTGAATGACGTGAGAAACCCTTGCAGCCCCTGCTCGCTCAGCTCCAGCCCCCTGAGGTTCAGACCCTTTACATGAGGAAAGGCTTCCGGCAGGTCGGGCAACGCCCCCACACCGGGAATACCCTCCAGATCCAGCACATAGTCGGTTACGCCGGCCTCGCCAAACAGGCCCATTTGCCAGCACTCCATGATTCTGTGCGCCGCCTGCGCCCGGCCTTTCGAGGAAATCCGCGGCTGCCTGAAACGCATGTCGACACTGCGTCGCACGAAGATCCAGCCATTGAGCTCGCGCGTCAGCGCTTCGAACCGTTGGTTCCAGTCATTGATACGAGCATTGACTTGCGCGTCGGTAGCTCCGAAGCGCAGGTACTCGACCACGTCAATCGCGTCCTCCTCCGACAGACCGGGAATCACCCGCTGCAAGCGGCTGATGAAGGAAGAAAGACTTTCTTCGGCAGGCGGCGCCGGTGGCAACTGCAACAACCGCGATGCCACACGGGATCCGGTCTCCATGGGTTGCGCGCTCCTGTCGGGCAGGGGTTCAGCGGCAAATCTCGCCAGCGCTCCCTCCGGCAGCCCCAGCGTCGACTCGACTCGGGACCGGGCCGCCTGCAGCTGAAGTTGTGTGTCTGGCCCAAGGGGAGCACCCGTCAGAAGCATGTTGATCAGCAGGTCATCACGGGCCAGAGCCTGCGGTGGCAGCGAGGTAACGCGGGTGTTTCGCAAATCCAGCCAGCGCAACGCCAGAAGGTCCTCGGCGCCCCGTGGCCACTGCTGCAACTGCGTGCCTTCAAGGCTCAGCGCCTTCAAGTTCGGCATGCTCGACATATCCAACCTGTAAATCGGATTGCCGGACAGGTCGAGTTCGACCAGTCTGGCGCGGATATCCGTCGGGATCGGGTTGGTTGTCAGCGCACAGTCACTGAGGTCGAGATATCGAACCTCGGGAAAAGCGCGGAGGAAATTGCGGATCTGACCTGTTTCCGACCGACGCGATTGCACAAGCAGGGACTTGACGTGGGGAAAGCTCGCCGACAGCGACGGCAGCGGATCATCGCAGACCCAGACAAATTGGTCGTAGCCGCGATTGCTCGCAGCCAAGGGGGCTTCACGCCAGCAGCGTTTCAAGTCATGCGCGGCTCTCAAACGTTCTTCAAGGCCGGGGCCGGGGGCGGCCCAGTGATCGAGGGTCGATTCAAGGCGCTCCCATTCCTGAGCACGCTCGTTGAGCCACTGCATGATCTGAACATCACTTTGCCCCTCTCGCATCGCTCGCAGCACAACTCCGTTGGCCTGTCTGAAATCCAGATTCGGATAGAGTTCCAGCACTTGCACCGCGAGTGAAGTGTTGATCCCCGGGCGCCCCAGCGCGCCCTCGCCACTGGCGAGATACCCAAATCGACGATTCTTGAGGCGTATCGGAGGTTGGTACGTACGGTTGCTCGGACTTGAGAGGGCCACGGCCGTACGAACCTGCTCAGGATGCGCCGTTGCATAGTCGATGATTGCCCGCTGCAAGCGAGCGCTGCTTTCACTTCCAGACAGCCCCAGAGCTTGACTGGCTTCCTGTGGCAAGGCGCGCATGAGCGAGGGAAAAAAGGTATCGAGCTGGCCGTTCTGCGTCCATCCATGGTCACTGAATGCCTGAAACAGCGGCCCTTGCTTGACCACGCACACCCGGTTCGTGACCGACTGGCCGCCAATCGCCTCCAGCAACGGCCCGTGAATGTGTGAATCACGAAGTTCAAGCCGCACATCGTCCGGCCAGCCCGGCAACTTTTCGAGTAATCGCAAGGCCAGCCGGCAGCTGTCGATGGAGGGATGCTCTTGATGCAGGCCGGCATAGGTTCGGGCCGCCCTTCCCTGTCCGGCGTACCAGCGTGCCTCCTCCAGCAGGCGGCGCGGCACTGAAGTCGACGTTTGCAAAGCCGCCAGTGATTCTGCATCTGCATGGGCAAGAACTTCCCGGCCAGCGTTTTCACCGAGACCCGGACATACCCGTTGCAGTTTGAGGAGCCGTGCATCCGGTGTGGCGGTTTGACGTTGCGCGTCGAACAGTTGCAACGCATCGGCCAGTTCAGGCGGTGGCGGCAGGTTGTCCACGTGCATTCTGCGCAAGCTGTCGTCACTGACTGCGCCTATGTCGGCGATGGCCAGCAATTGTTCGTCGGTCAGCATTTCGGTGCTGTGACCGATCCGGCGCATAAGTGTCAAGCGATCCCAGGACAACGGGCGCTCCAGCGTGGATCGCCAGGCGCCGGCACCGTTGTGGCTCAGTATCGGCTGATAGGCATCAGGATCACGGGGATGCCTGATACGCCAGCGCAGGGATGCCCTGTCCCAGTTCTTTTCGTAGACCCGGCCCTGCAACCGGATCCAGGCTCGTTCCTGTGCAATGAATTGGCCCTGAGCATTAGGCCCGCCCTGGGGAAGCTGTTCAACAGGGCTTTCATAGACCGTCAGATCCGGGTTCCACAACCGTGTTTGACCGTCAGCCAATGTGACTGGCCGCAGTTTTTCTATGACCGGCGCAGCCGTGGCCGGCTTGAGGCGGGACAGGACTTTACCGGCGCCAGCGAGCAAACCGAACAGAGCCAGGTTCTCCGCAACATCGATCAGGTGCGCCTTGGCGGCCCTGCGATCGCCTTCGCTCCACTCGATGACGCCTTCAATGGATTCCTCCAGCAACTGGCCAACCATCACCGCCGTCATGATCTCACCCAGCACCGGTACAAAACCCGCTGCGGTGGTCAACACCAGCATGCCGATGTTCAGTAATGTCGCGAGTTTCCTGCTGCGTACCTTTTCGTCGACATCTGCCGTGGGCACAGCGTGACTGCGGGCATCGGCAATGGTCCGCTCACGGTGCCGTTCAAAGAGATAGTTCCACAGATCGACATTTTCAGAGGTGGGATTATCGCCCTCCCGTGGAATCACGGTGGGGGCCAGAAAAGGGTCATCCTCGGGGGACTTTGTCTCCACGGTGGGAGGCCTGTTATGAATGCGCCAGAGGCCCCCGAAAGGATTGAGGAGTGCGATGGCATCAGCGGAAAAATGAGCCGTGGACGATGAGTCGTGCAAGAAACGGCTGAAATAGTCCCCACGATCGGCATACGCCACGAAACGACTGAAAAACCGCTGATAGGCCGTCGGCACCGTATCTTCAGACGACAAGCCGTCGCGTTCGGTGAATCTTCGTTTGAACATCGCCTCCATTTGTCTGCGGGTATAACGCTTTAACGGGTGGTAAGGGTCATGGGGAATGTAGAGCAGTAGATCATCGGTATAACGCTCGTCTTCACTGATCGAAAAACAGACGCAGCCTGTCATTCGATGCTTCATCAGGCTCAGATCGTGAAACCAGATGTTCTTGCGGCCCAGACGCGGATGAAGGTCTCCATCGATGACCGACAGGATCATCGTGTAATCCTCGGGTTCGATGTCCCCACAGGACAACGCGTACTGCGCAGCAGCGTGCAGATCGGCTTTGGCAGCGCCGATGAATGTCTCACGCAGTGCCGTTGCGGCCTGCGCATTTTTGGAATCAAAAAAGTCCTTGAGATAGGCCTGATACTTCGCACCGATATCCAGCGAACGGCATAAAGCCATGAATCGAGTCACGGTCATCGGCGTTGTCAGGGGCAGCAACTCTCCGGGTTTCCTCCGTTCGACCAGAAAACCGGAAGAACGGTGAAAGGCCCCCGGTTCGCATTCCGAGTCTTCGAAGTTATGCAGGGCCGCCTGCAGTAACGAAAGTGTGGAGACTTCATAAACCCCCACTTCAATCGAGAAAATACCGGCCTCGACAGCTTTGTTCAGGCGCAGATAGATCGTTTTGACATCCATTTCGATGCCGAACTCGTCTCGTAACGCTTCAATCAGCAGAGGCTCGGCAAACGTGTCGATGTCCTGCAGGGATGACAGTTGTCTGTCCAGCCGGGACTGGGCGACAAAGCTGGCGGTAAACCCGTCATTCAGGGCTCGACGCTGCGCCCGGGTGGCTTGCCGATAGCCAAGCGGCAGCGTCGCACGGGCGCTTTTGAGTTCTGCGCGGCGCTGCGCAGTGGCGTCCGTCAACCAATCGGGAATGGCCTGTTCGAGAAAGGCACCGTGGATGCTCTGTGAGGCGGCTGGCTTCATTCCGGTAGCCGGGATCGATGACATAACGCTTCTCCTGTGAAAGTGAAGCATCAGCACACCATTTCGAAGGCGGCCAGCCGTGGTAGATAGTTATGTCGGCACCAGCCAGGCGTTTCCAATGGTTTCTCGCGCAGCCAGCCGATTGACTATGCTCAATAGGCACACTTTAAGACGAGGGATGTATGGACGATCCAGTCGACAACAAGCCACCGACCTTCTGGCAGATGCTGCACAGCGTCATGGCAGCGGCGTTCGGGGTGCAGAGCGGCAAGAACCGGGCAAGGGACTTCACCCATGGAAAGCCCAGCCACTTCATCTTCCTGGGCATCGCGTTCACGGCGGTGTTCGCCCTGACGCTGTTCGGCATCGTGCAACTGGTGGTGCATCTGGCGGGCGTCTGATCTGCGTCAGTGCATCAGGGTCTGCAGGTTGAACGGATAGCGATACGAAACCGGACGACCCTTCGCCGACAGTTTGCGAAAGTGCACGCCATAGTCTGGCGAGGCGCCCATGGCAAGAATTCGGCGGGCATGATCCCTGTCGATCAGTTGCAACAAAGGAATCTGCCGGTCACGACCGCCATATTGGTTCAGATCGACGCCTTGCGCGTGATCGTGCAACTCGACAAGCGCCCAGCCGCCCAGAGTGAAATGGCCGCCGAGCAAGGCGCTCAAGCGCCCATCCACTACCGCCTGCAAAGCTTTGGCCGAGGTATTGACCGCGCTGAACAATACGTCCTTGCCCGGTACTTTGCCGGCCTCGGAAACGGCGCGCATCGCACCGAAGGCCATTTCATCGTTGGCCGCCCACACCAACGAAACATCGGGATAGCGGACCAGCAACTGTCTGGCCTGCTCGTAGGCCCGTTGCTGCGTCCAGCCACCGTAGACCAGTTGTCGCAAACGCACCTGAGGGTGCTCGGCCAGCGCCCGCTGCATGCCCTTTTCGCGCAGTTGCGCCGAAGGCGTGATTTTCAGACCGGAAAAGGCCAGCAGATCAATGTTTTCACCGGGCGCCACGGGTGGATGCAAGCGAATCAGCTCCTTCATCATCAGATAGCCGCCCTCTTCATCGTTGGGCACCAGGCTGCCGATGTGATCAGCACGATCTGCCATCAGCGCCTTCTGGCTGGGTGTGAGTGCCGAGTTGACAATAAAGAGCTTCACGCCGCTGCCATTGGCCATGCGCAGGATCTGCGGCGCCACGTACTGTTCGTTGACGAACACCAGATAGTCCGGGCGATCTGGCCCTTGCAGGGCCAGGCGCGCCTGGGCCAGGGTCAGTTCGGGATTGCGCTGGGCGTAGAGAATGCGCAAGTCCACACCCAGGTCCCGGGCAGCGGCCTGCATGAACTGCGAGTAGCTGAGCCAGAACGTTTCCTGAGTCGAGCCCGGATTCAGGAACAGCACCGACTCCGTACGCGCGCAGGTAGCGAAAACCGCGCCGAACAGGAGCAGGCTGATGTGGAGAAACTTGAACATGAAACATCCGGGCCCAGGGAAAAATGGCCGCGCATTATAGCCATTGATCGCCTGGCCTTTGGCGCTTGATCCCGCCTTTTGTCCGACAATCGTCGCAAGCGGGGCCCGGACGAGTCGTTTTACTGATGGCTGACCCAGAACACCGCTGTTCCAACGACCAGAATGATCAGGAACAGAATGGCCCATGCATCGACGCTGCTATCGCTTTTCCTTGCCTTGGTTGGGTTGCTCATTGCATCGCCTCTTGTCGGTTTTGTCGGTGATTGCAGAAAGACTCGACCACAGTTAAGACGATGATTGACCGCACGACAAATGTGGGTTAGTTGACAGTAATTCTCGTTAGGCGATTTGGTTCTTTCCATATACTCAAACATCACTTTTGCGCATAACTGCAAACGGGTATATTGCCCCGGCTCCGTCAAGGAGTGCGCGGCCGTGCGCGCAGAATTGCAGAGGAACCATCGGACTCCAGCAAGCGAAAACGCAGCGTTTTCCGAGTGGCCCAAGCCTGAGAACAGGACTTATATGTACGTATACGACGAGTACGATCAGCGGATCATCGAGGACCGCGTCAAGCAGTTCCGTGATCAGACCCGACGCTATCTGGCAGGTGAGCTGAGCGAAGAAGAATTCCGCCCCCTGCGCCTGCAAAATGGCCTGTATATCCAGCGTTTCGCGCCGATGTTGCGCGTGGCGGTGCCTTACGGCCAGCTGACTTCGCGTCAGATGCGCATGATGGCCAAAATCGCCCGCGACTATGACAAGGGCTACGCCCACATCAGTACGCGCCAGAACGTGCAGTTCAACTGGCCGGCGGTCGAAGACATCCCGGACATCCTCGCCGAGCTGGCCACCGTGCAGATGCACGCGATCCAGACCAGCGGCAACTGCCTGCGCAACGTCACCACCGACCAGTTCGCCGGTGTTGCGGCCGACGAATTGATCGACCCGCGTCCGTGGTGCGAAATCGTTCGTCAATGGACGACCTTCCACCCGGAATTCGCCTACCTGCCGCGCAAATTCAAGATCGCCGTCAACGGTTCGACCTCCGACCGTGCGGCCATCGAAGTCCACGACATCGGCCTTGAGCCAGTGCACAACGCGGCTGGCGAACTCGGTTTCCGCGTGCTGGTGGGCGGCGGTCTGGGTCGTACTCCGGTCGTAGGCGCGTTCATCAACGAGTTCCTGCCATGGCAGGACCTGCTGAGCTATCTCGACGCGATCCTGCGGGTCTACAACCGCTACGGCCGTCGTGACAACAAATACAAGGCGCGGATCAAGATCCTCGTCAAGGCGCTGACTCCGGAAGTCTTCGCCCAGAAAGTCGATGCCGAAATGGAACACCTGCGCGGCGGCCAGACCACTCTGACCGAAGCCGAAGTTCATCGCGTCGCCAAACACTTCGTCGACCCGGACTACAAGGCGCTGAGCAGTCAGGACGCCGAACTGGCCGCCCTCGACAAGGAGCATCCGGGCTTCGCCCGCTGGCGCGCCCGCAACACCCTGGCGCACAAGAAGCCGGGGTACGTGGCCGTGACCCTGTCCCTGAAGCCGACCGGCGTTGCACCGGGCGACATCACCGACAAGCAGCTCGACGCCGTCGCCGACCTGGCCGACCGTTACAGCTTTGGCCAATTGCGCACCTCCCACGAGCAGAACATCATTCTGGCCGATGTCGAGCAGAGCCAGCTGTTCACCCTGTGGGGCGAGCTGCGTGAAAGCGGCTTCGCCACGCCGAACATCGGCTTGCTGACCGACATCATCTGCTGCCCTGGCGGCGATTTCTGCTCTCTGGCCAACGCCAAGTCGATCCCGATTGCCGAATCGATCCAGCGCCGTTTCGACGACCTGGACTACCTGTTCGACATCGGTGAACTGGACCTGAACATCTCCGGTTGCATGAACGCCTGCGGTCACCACCATGTCGGCCACATCGGCATTCTGGGCGTGGACAAGAAAGGTGAAGAGTTCTACCAGGTCTCGCTCGGCGGCAGCGCCAGCCGTGACGCCAGCCTGGGCAAGATCCTCGGCCCGTCTTTCGCTCAGGAAGACATGCCGGACGTGATCTCCAAACTGATCGACGTGTACGTGGAACAACGCACCGAAGACGAGCGTTTCATCGACACCTACCAGCGTATTGGCATCGACCTCTTCAAGGAACGCGTCTATGCAGCGAATCATTAAGAACAACGAGGTCGTCGACGAGACCTGGCACCTGCTGCCCAAGGATTTCAACATCGACGAAATCAGCAACTGCGACGACCTGATCGTCCCGCTGCAGCTGTGGCGTGAGCACGCCCGCATGCTCAAGGCCCGCGACGGCGGTCTGGGTGTGTGGCTGGATGCCGACGAAGAAGCCGAGGAAATCGGTGACGACGTGAACGAGTTCCAGGTGATTGCCCTGAACTTCCCGGCCTTCACCGACGGTCGCAACTACTCCAACGCCCGCCTGCTGCGCGACCGTTACGGTTTCAAAGGCGAGCTGCGGGCCATCGGCGACGTGCTGCGCGATCAGCTGTTCTATATGCGCCGTTGCGGTTTCGATGCCTTCGCCCTGCGTGCGGACAAAGACCCGTACGACGCCCTTGAAAGCCTCAAGGACTTCTCGGTGACCTATCAGGCCGCCACTGACGAACCGCTGCCGCTGTTCCGTCGCCGTTGACCGTGTACCCGAGCCTGCATTCGCGGGCTCGGGTATTGCTGCTTATCCCTGCGTTTTTACCAATTCGTTCGATTCCGGCGTGACCGGCAAGCTCAGACCCGGATGCCTCGCCAGCGCCGCAATGGTCAACTGTTTACGCAGCTCCAGGCTGTCATTTCTGAAGTTGTCTAAGATCGTCGTCATTTGTTGAGTGGCGGCTTCACGAGACAGTCCGACTTGCGCTTCCAGTCGCGCAAACGCTTGAGCGCTGCGATCGAACACACCGGTAAATGCATCCTGACGCGTCGCTAGCAAATACTCGGTCCAGAATTCCTGCCTGTTGACCCACTCAGAGAGTTGCGTCGTCTGCTCGGCCCTGACGACCTCCAGATACGCGTGATCGATCTGCGCATCGGTCACCTCGACATCCAGTGGCATATTCAGCTCCGTGGGTTGTGCAGGCAATGCCAGGCGCTGCGCCAGTCGTACCCGGTAAACAAGACTGATGTCCAGCGCCTGACGCTGGGTGAAGGTGCCTGCGCGGGAACGCCGCGCACTATCGATCAACGCCTGTTTTTCCACCTGCTGCAGACGAAACAGCCCGCGCAACAGGCGAACCAGATCGCCTTCCAGAGTCTGCGTGCCGGTGCGGGCCGCTGCCGCTGCCCGATAACACAGAACCCTGACTTCCAGATCGCTGAACAGTCCAGCAACGTTGGGCGCACTGAGCCAGCCTGCGCGGGCCATGCGAAACAGCGCACGACGCAACGAGTCGTCCTCGCAGGCAGCCTCCAGCACATTCCACACACGCTGGCCCAGCTGTTCGCGGGTTCGGGCAAAATCGGAGGTTTCACGCAGTTGCATGAGCACTTCAAAAAAATCCCGAGAGTCCGGATCAGCCGACAGTGACAACAGTACTTGCTTCGCCCGCTCAACCTCCACCGTCGGCAAGCCATTTACCCACGCGGTCCCTTCCCGACCTCCGGCCAACCGCGCGGCGCGGGCGTACTCGGTGGTGCTAACGCCCAGACTGATACCTTGTGACTGCTGGTACGCCGCGATGGCTTGCAAACTCTCTGTCGACAGCGGATTGCCGTCGATGGCGGTACCCCGGTTCAGTACAGCGCGAGAGTTGAACACTGATGGCGGGATATCGACGATCTGGTTATTGCGCAGATCGAGTGTTTCCAGATGCGCAAGCGCATCGGTTGCGGGCCATTCGCTAATGCCGGTGTTGCGCAGGTTCAGGTGACGCAGATTGCGCAGCGCCCTGATATCCGGAGTGCGCCCCAGGAGCGGGTTGAAACCCATATCCAGCGTACGCAGGTGCTGCTTGCTGGCCAGCTCCACAATCGTCTGCCCGGTAAGCCGGATGCGGTTGTTGCTCAAGTCCAGCCCCGTCAGCCCCGGCATGTCCCCGATCGCGAGAGGGATGCGTGTCAGTCCGTTCCCCGAAAGATTCAGCACCCGCAATCCGGGAAAGTTGTGCAGAAACCTGTTCAAACCTGCACTGGCGCCCACGCCGCTCATTTCCAGCACGGTGATGTGGGCAAAGTCACCGACAAGGGTCGGCATCTCCCCTAACGGCACCGGATCGAGGGTCAGACTGTAGGTCGGATGCCCCGGATGCGACGCGTCGCGGGTTTCCTTGCGCCACGCGCGCAAAATGGCTTGCATTGCCCGGGCTTTGCTGTGGACTGGCACCTTGAGCCTGGGCCCTTCTTCATCCTGATAGTACGTATTGCGATGAGTCCAGCGCTCCAGGGTTTCCACCATCGTTCGGTATTGCTCGTGCAACCGCTCAAGCGATCTGATGGCCAGTACTTCATCGGTGCCCAGTGAGGTCACGAAACGTTTGATCTGTGCGGTTGATTGGCTCGGGTACAACTCCTGCGCCCGACGCACGAGCGCGGGCGCGGGGGAAATGCCAGGAGAAGAATGGCTTGAAGGTGCCGATTGCTCGACAGTGACCTGTTCGATCCGGGGATCTGCCAGCCCCATGGGTGAACGATAACTCGATCGCACCGGTGCAATTTCCAGCACCCTGGCGAAGGCTTCGCGCCGCTGCAGCGCCAATGCAGTGATTTTCTGTCGCAAGCCCGTGCCGTCAACTTGCGCGTCAACGCCGATGGCCTTGCGACTGTGGGTTGGAAGGCTTTCCCACAGCGCCTGGAAAAAATTCGCCCGGGTGCGTGCCGGATGACTGGACACGCTATTGTTACGCGGATCCTGGACCTGATAGCGCTCGGCATAGGCTTCGACAAGCACTTTGTGTGGGGCATCGTTCGGGCCAATGACGGCCCGCTGATCGGCGTACACTCCCCAATCCAGAATTTCGACAAATACATCATCAGGCCAGCCCGGCAAGTGGCTCAGGGTATCGAGTACCAGCATGTCTGCATCGCGCCCGCTGGCGGCGTCCAGGTATAACCCCTCGTACGCGCGGTTCAGTCGCTGTACCTGCTGATAGCGCCTGGCTTCCTCGGCCAGACGCAACGGTACGGTGTCGGATTCAAGCTGCGCCCACTCACGCGCATCGGCATGTTGCACCAGTTCGTCGGCAACACTGGCTGAAAGCCCTGGAAACGCCTTGATGATCGTCTCGCCTGCGGAAAGCTCACAGACATCGGTTCGCCGGAACAACCGCTCCAACATCGCCATGCGCATCCGCGGCGCCAGCCCGGCAATATGTTTACCCAATAACGCTATCTGGTTTTTCGACTCCACAGTGGCCGAACCCAGCAAGTGTGTGCGCTCACTGTCGTTGAGTGCCGCCAGAAGAGGCGTATAAAACTGACCGTTGCGCAGTGCATCCTCACTGATGCTCACCTGGCGTTCAGTCTTGTCTGCGCCATAGCGGGCCACTTCGTTTCCAGTAATGTCCTTCACAAGGATGCCCATATCCCGTGGCCAGCGACCTGCCGCTGTCAGCGAATAAAGTTGCAGATCGGCATCCGCCAATGAAGCAGACGCGGGCGTGTCAATTTGCGCCATGAACTCACTGACGTCGGAATCTGCACGAAACCGTCTGACCGAGTCTGTGAGCATCGCCATTGGCTTGCTGCGTTGGACAAATAACTTGCGCATGGCCGCCTGGCTGACTCCGCTGGCCGCAATGACTTGCAGGGCACGGATGTCCGAAATCCTGTCCTCGCGAAAACCCAGACGACGGAACAGGGTCAACGAACTCCAATCATGGGGCAGCTCGGAGTCATGACGCCAGGCGCCAGCTCCATTGGTCTCAAGCAACGGTGAATAACGCCCGGGCAAGTGCGGGTCATGGACCTCCCACAAACCGGTGCCGGTCACCGGACGCACCGCATACGCGTCGGGACCCAGCGGCAAATAGCGGTTGTCTGCACGCCATACCAGCCCTTGCGCATCCGCAGCAAAACTGCGCGGCAATGACTCGCGCTGACGGTAAGCCTTCATGTCCGGATTCCACAGGCGATAAGACATTGGGCCAACCTGAACGCGCCGAAGTCCCTGGATGAAACTCGACGAACGCACGACTTTGTAGGCTTTGCCGACAGCAAGACCGCCTGCGGCAAAACCCGCCATGAGGATCAGGTTTTCAAGCGTATCGAACAGACAATCGGTGGCATGTTCCTGGTCACCGTGGGCCCAACTGTCGATGCCTTCGTAGATCTGACCGAGCAACTGGATCCCGGCGACGGCACAAATGACCTCACCGAGAACCGGCACGAAGGACGCAAAGAACAACAGCGTATTCAGCCCGATGGCTTTATAGGAGTCCTGCCTGGCAAGGCGGGTTTTCTCATCTTCATCATCCGTCGGCACTACCAGCAGGCGAGTATCGGCCCGAACCTGCTCCGCGCGGTGCTGGAACATCGCGAGAAACAGGTTATCTCTTGCGTCCCCCTGGAGATCGATCCCATTCAGCGGAAGAAAGGTCGTGGAAACGGGGAACTGGTTCGGTCGGGCTTTCAACAGACGTACGTCGAGTCCCGTGAGGAAAACCGAGCGATCCTTCATCGGGATGAAGCGCATGAAAAAACTGCGAAACTGCGAGTTGCGTAAACGCCCGCTCAACTCGAGCTCGAACTTCTGGAAACTGGGGTACTCCTTGAGAGGATGATCGGGATCGCCAGGCATATAGATGACACAACGGTAATCGTCATCCGCATGTTCGCTGACCGGACCGATGAACATCGGGCCTTTGAGCTGTACTCCGAGAATTTCAAGGCTTTGATAACCCAGGGTGTTCTTGCCCAGCTTGATTGCAGGATTCGAGTTCCTCACCGATCCAAGCATCTGGTGAACATCGGAACTGATATGCCCGCGCATATAAGCGATGTGCCGTTCGACATCAAACTGATCCCTGGAATATGCAATAGCGGACTCCTGCAAACTTGCGATTTGACTGTCGCTGCCGAAGAACCCCTCAATATGTTTCTGATATTGCTTGCCCAGATCCAGATACCGGCAAAGCCTGGCAAATTCGTGAGGCTGTATCGACAATACCTTATTGTTCCGTCCGGTTATCCGCTCCGGGATGTACAGCAAGGAACTCTCGTGATACGTGCTGGCCAGGGTTTCCGACAATTCGAAATTCTCGCAAGCCGCGGTCAACAAATCGCGATTGATGGGCAGCACCAGTTTTCTATGCAGCCCCAAGAGGCTCGACGCAGAGCGGACATGCTGAAATATCGCCCCTTCGACCTCAAAGGGTTCGCCCAGTTTCTCGGCCATGGCCTTGGCCAGCAGTGGCGTGCAAAAACTCTGAGGGGATTTCAGTGCGCGCAATTTTTCCCGCGCGGCGTGACGGGATTTGAAACTTTTCTTGAAACTTTCATAGAGATCGTTTCGAGCAGTTTCCGAAGACTCAAGCAACCAGTTCGGGATCTGCTTTTTATACAGGTCAAAAAAAACGCCCTGTTGAGCAGGCGTCATGACAGGCGTATTCGAATTACTTTTTTTAACATCCATGTTTAGCAACTTCATTTCTGAGAAGAGCGCTCAGAGTAAAGTTTCAGCTTCTTTCAATACAGCGCAATTAATTGATGAATCAACCGGCAAAACAACAACAATAGGCAACTATAAAATAACTATGTACCGCACTTTCTTCCGCTGAAAATGCAGCACGCCCGCGAGCCTGACAGCTCACGAGCGTGTGAAGTCTTTACCAGAAGCGTTGCTGAGTCAGACGGCTCCACCAGCTCAGCAACACGCGATCCACCGAACCGCTGGCCGCCATGCCGATACGTTCCTGCAGGCTTTTACGCTCGGCATAGTGCAGGTGATAGACCTCGGACTGTTTGGCACGCTCGGCCAGGTATTCGTCGCTGGTCTTGAGTTCGTCCACCAGTTGCTTGTCCAGCGCCGCGATACCGAGCCAGACTTCACCGGTGGCGACCTCGTCAATGGCCAGTTGCGGGCGATAACGGGCGACGAAGTTCTTGAACAGCTGGTGGGTGATGTCCAGGTCTTCCTGGAATTTCTCCCGGCCCTTCTCGGTGTTTTCGCCGAACACGGTCAGGGTGCGTTTGTATTCCCCGGCGGTCAGCACTTCGAAATCGATGTCATGCTTTTTCAGCAGGCGATTGACGTTGGGCAACTGCGCCACCACACCGATGGAGCCGAGAATCGCGAACGGCGCGCTGATGATCTTCTCGCCGATGCAGGCCATCATGTAACCACCGCTGGCCGCGACCTTGTCGATGCACACGGTCAACGGCACGCCGGCTTCACGGATGCGCGCCAGTTGCGACGACGCCAGACCGTAGCTGTGGACCATGCCGCCGCCGCTTTCCAGACGCAGGACCACTTCGTCCTTCGGTGTAGCCAGCGTCAGCAGCGCGGTGATTTCGTGACGCAGACTTTCGGTGGCCGAGGCCTTGATGTCGCCGTCGAAATCCAGCACGAACACCCGAGGCTTGGCGTCGGGTTTCTTCTTCTGTTTCTTCTCGGTTTTGGCCTGGCCCTTGCGCAAGGCCTTGAGCTGATCCTTGTCGAGCAGGGTCTGCTCCAGCCGCTCACGCAGGCCTTTATAGAAATCGTTGAGCTTGCTGACCTGCAACTGGCCCGCGGATTTACGCCGACCCTTGCTGCGCAATGCAGCAAAACTCGCCAGCACCACCAGAATGGCGATGACCAACGTCACGGTCTTGGCCAGGAAACTGGCGTATTCAGTCAAAAACTCCACAGTGACTCCTTCAAACGATGCGCGGTCGTGAAACCTGCGCGGGAATGGGCTCCAGCATACCCATGCACCGGCCCGTCGGCCAGCCGTGAAACCTCTGGCAACAAGGCTGGAACGGGCATTTCAAACAAGCGTATGTTTTTTCATTGACAGCTCACCGCCATCCCCATAACCTCGCCACAACCTTCAACGTACCGGGATGACGCGGACGTGGGCAGCATCTACTTGATTCGACATGGCCAGGCCTCCTTCGGTGCAGACGACTATGACGTCCTGTCGCCGACCGGTGTACGCCAGGCAGAAATCCTCGGCCGTCACCTCGCCGAACTCGGAATCAGCTTCGACCGCTGCCTGTCAGGCGATCTGCGCCGCCAGCAACACACGGCCAATAGCGCGCTGGAACAGTTCGCCGCCGTCGGTTTGCCGGTTCCGGTTCTGGAAATCGATTCGGCTTTCAACGAATTCGACGCCGACGCCGTGATCCGCGCCCTGCTCCCGGCCATGCTGCCCGAAGAGCCTGAAGCCCTGGAGATCCTGCGCAACGCCGCGCAAAACCGTGGCGAGTTCCAGCGCATCTTCGCCCTGATCATCGAACGCTGGCTCGCCGGCACCTACGACACACCGGGCCTGGAAAGCTGGCTGGCGTTCGTAGAGCGGGTACAGGCCGGGCTGCAGCGGATTCTCGAACAGGCCGACAACACCCAGAAAATTGCCGTGTTCACCTCCGGTGGCACGATCACCGCCCTGCTCCATCTCATCACTCAAATGCCTGCACGACAGGCCTTTGAACTGAATTGGCAAATCGTCAACACCTCGCTCAACCAGCTGAAGTTCCGCGGTCGCGAGGTGGCTTTGGCTTCCTTCAACAGTCATGCACACCTGCAACTGCTGAAGGCACCGGAACTCATCACGTTTCGCTGAGTCCGGATTACTGTGACCCTGCTGCAATCAACCAAAAAGGATCGAACCATGACCTCCGTAGCTGATGCCGTAAAAGCAATGCAAGCCAAGTTCAACCCAGCCGCCGCTGCCGGTCTGGATCTGGTCTTCGGTTTCAACATCACTGACGAAGACAAGCAATACGCCCTGATCGTCAAAGATGGCACCTGCGACATCCAGGAAGGCGAAAACCCGAACGCCAACTGCACGCTGGTGCTGGACAGCGAAACCCTCAAAGGTATCGTCAGCGGCGAAACCGACGGCATGCAGGCTTTCATGGGCGGCAAGCTGCGCGTTGAAGGCGACATGATGCTGTCGATGAAACTGTCCGAGCTGTTCCCGGCTTAAGGCCGCAGCCCGTCTGCAAACAAATCCCGCCCCTGTGGCGGGATTTGTCGTTTCAGGCGCTCAAACCGGCAAACGACGCCGCCAACTCAGTGCCCAAACCATTTAGGACAAGGCAGATCGTCGCCACTGCAACATTGGCTGACACAACGTTGATCTCGATCAGTGGCGCCCGCCACGCCAGTCTCTAACCTTGCGCCTCCATCGATTAGCCACGGACGGCTCACCGGGAGCCTACGGCTGACCTTTTCAAGGAAGAGCAATCATGCGATCACTCAACATCATTCTTCTGTCATCGGCGTTCAACGGCCTGACTCAGCGTGCCTGGCTGGAACTGCGTCAGGCCGGGCATTCACCCAGCGTCGTGCTGTTCACCGACGAAACCGCCGTGTGCGAGCAGATCGAAAACAGCGGCGCTGATCTGGTGATCTGCCCGTTCCTCAAAGACCGTGTCCCTCACACGCTGTGGAGCAACACCCAGCGTCCGGTGGTCATCATTCACCCCGGCATCGTCGGCGATCGCGGTGCCAGCGCACTGGACTGGGCGATCATGCGCGAGTTGCCATCCTGGGGCGTGACCGCTTTGCAAGCAGTAGAGGAAATGGACGCCGGCCCGGTCTGGGCCACCTGCGAATTCAACCTGCCGGCGGGCCTGCGCAAATCCGAGCTGTACAACGGCCGGGTCAGTGACGCGGCGATCCGTTGCATCCGCGAGGTGGTGGAAAAATTCATCGACGGCTTTGTGCCGGTGCCACTGGATTACACCAATCCCAAGGTTCGCGGCTGCCTGCAACCGAACATGAAACAGGACGACCGCACCTTCAGCTGGCACGACTGTTCGCGTTACATCAAACGCTGCATTGACGCGGCGGACGGCCAGCCTGGCGTGCTCGCCAGTCTCGCCGGCGGTCAGTATTACGTCTACGACGCGCATCTCGATCAGCGCACTGGCATTCCCGGCGAGATTCTCGCCGTGCACGACGACGCGGTATTGGTGGCCACCGGTGATCACAGCCTGTGGATCGGCTCGCTGCGACGCAAACCGCAACCGGGTGAAGAAACCTTCAAGCGTCCGGCGCGGCACGTGTTGGCCGGAAAACTGGCGAACGTGCCGGTGCTGGACTGGTCGGTCGCCAACGCGCCGTTCAGCGACGAAGCCTATCAACCCATCCGTTATCGCGAGTCCGGGCAGGTCGGCGAACTGACGCTGGAGTTCTACAACGGCGCCATGAGCACCGAGCAATGCCGGCGCATGGTCGAGGCGCTGCGCTGGGCCAAATCCCGCGACACTCAGGTGTTGTTGATCAAGGGCGGACGCGGCAGTTTTTCCAACGGCGTGCATTTGAATGTGATTCAGGCCGCCGAGGATCCGGGCGCCGAAGCCTGGGCCAATATCCAGGCCATCGATGATGTCTGCGAAGAATTGCTCAACGCGCGGCAACTGGTGGTCAGCGGGATCACCGGCAATGCTGGCGCCGGTGGTGTGATGCTGGCACTGGCGGCTGACATCGTGTTTGCCCGCGCCGACATCGTGCTCAATCCGCATTACAAGAGCATGGGACTGTATGGCTCGGAATACTGGACTTACAGCCTGCCCCGCGCCGTCGGCCCGGCGATGGCCGAACAACTGACCCAGGCCTGTCTGCCGGTCAGCGCTGCGCAGGCGCTGCAACTGGGCATGGTTCAGGAAATCGGCCCGCGCTGCCCGGACGAGTTTGGTTTGTGGTTGCTGCAACGGGCCAACAGTGTGCTGAGTGATCCGACTTATGCAGCGGTGCGGGAACGCAAGTTGCGGGTCGATCACGTGTTGATTCGTCAGTGTCGCGAAGCGGAGCTGCAAGAGATGCAGGAAGACATGCTGTACAACCGCAATCAGTTCGCCGAGAAGTGCCGGAATTTTGTGTATAAGCGCAAGACCTGCTGCACGCCGGCGCGGTTGGTGGAGGATTGGGCTCGAGTGCGGGAGGCTGAGTTGGCCGGTTAGTCCGCGGCGTCTGCTTTTTCCCTCACCCTGGCCCTCTCCCTCGGGCCGGTCCGGCGTTTCGGGAGGGTCAGGTTGAGGGCGCTTTTGCCTTACAATGCGCGCACCTCAACCACCGGCCCGCCCATGGACATCGACCTCGCCCGCACCTTTCTGGAAATCGTCCGCCACGGCAGCCTCGCCGCGGCGGCTGAAAAGCTGTTCGTCACCCAAACGGCAATCACCGCCCGGGTCCAGAAACTCGAAAGCCAGCTGGGCAGCACGCTGTTCGTGCGCAACCGCGCCGGTGCGCGGCTGACCGCCAACGGCGAGGCCTTCGTGGTCTATGCCAATCAACTGGTGCAGACCTGGGAAGCGGCGCGCCGCGACCTGCCCTTGCCCGAGGGTTATCACAACGTATTGCACATCGGTGGCGAGGTCAGTCTGTGCAACCCGCTGATGCTCAGTTGGGCCGCAGAACTGCGGGAGAAAATCCCCGGCCACGCCTTGCGTATGGATATTCGCGACGGCGAAAACCTGCTGCGTCAGCTCGAACTCGGGGTGCTCGATGCGGCACTGGTCTATCAACCGGAATACTGGCCGGGGCTGCAGGTCGAGCAGGTGCTGGAAGAGAAACTGATTCTGGTGACCACGCCCGGCCGCCCTGCTCCCTACGTTTACATCGATTGGGGCCCGGACTTCCGCCGCCAGCACGACGCGGCGCTGCCGGAGAAGGCCAAGGCCGCCCTGAGCTTCAACCTCGGCCCGCTGGCCCTGCAGTACATTCTGGAGAACGGCGGCAGCGGCTATTTCCGCACCCGGGTGGTGCGCACTTATCTGGAAAGCGGTGCACTGGAGCCAGTGACCAAAGCCCCGGAATTCGGCTATCCGACCTACCTCGTCTACTCCCGCGACCGCGACTCGGCGATCCTGCAACAGGCATTCGATCTGCTGCGCGAAGTGATCAGGGCCGATGACGACTGGTCGCAGCGCTGGAACCCGTTGAGCTGACCGCCGCTATGTACCGGAGCATGGCACTTGTGACCTGAAGGTTGCCCCTGCACAAACGGCGGGATCGGCTAATCTGCCGGGATAACAAAAATATCCGCAGGTGACCGCAGTGAGGCAGACCACCGAGGCATTTCGCAGCCGCTACCGTGCGGCGATCCATCCCCGCTACAACCCTTGGCTGCACGGCGCGTTCGTGCTGCTGTTCGGCGTGCTGGCCATCGGCGCGTTCTGGAGCAGCGTGCAACACGTGCGGCCGCTGGAATGGCTGACCGTGCCGCTGACCCTGCTGTTCTTCAATTTCGGCGTGTACATGGTGCACCGCCACCTCGGCCATCACAAAAAGAGCTTTGCGCGGATGTTCTACGCCCGGCATGCCGGCGATCATCACAGCTTCTTCACCCCCGGCCACATGACCTACGACGGCGCCCGCGACTGGCGGGTGATTCTGTTCCCCGCCTGGCTGATCGTGCTGCACACGCTGGCGATCACCCTGCCCCTGTGGTGGCTGTTCGCGCAGGTCAACAGCAACGTCGCCGGTCTGTTCGGCGGCTGCATGGTGCTCGGGTACCTGACCTATGAAGTGTTTCACGCCTGCGAGCATCTGCCGCCGCAGAACCCGTTGACCCGCCTGCCGTGGATCCGCCAGATGCGCCGCCTGCACGAACTGCATCACCATCGCGAACGCATGCAGGAACGCAATTTCAATATCGTTTTTCCGCTGATGGATTACTTGTTCGGCACCCTCTACTGGGAGCCGGAAATCGCCCCTCTGACCGATTCGAGAATGCCCATGACCCGCATGCAGCACACAGTCGACATCGCCGGCGACCCGATCGCCGTCCTCGCCTACGCCGCCACCGTCAGTCGCTGGCCGGAGTGGCACCCGTCTTCGCTGAAGATCGACGGCCCCAGCGGTGCGCTGCATGCCGGTGCGCGATTCGACGAGGACATCCATGCCGGCGGGCGCGAGGGGCATTTACGCTGGGAAGTCACCGAGTACCTGCCCGGTCGGCGCTGGTGTGCCCGGGCCCAGGGTGATCAGGGGCTGTCGTTGCTGCTGACCTATGAATGCTCGGCGCACAAAGATGCCACGCGGTTCGTGCGCACCCTGGATTATCAGTTCGAAGGCATCGGCCTGCGCATTGCCAACCACCTGCTGCTCAAGCGTCGCATCGATCGCGAATCGGCGGCTTCGATGCTCGCCCTGCGTGACATGGCGACCCGGCACCTGTCTCTTGCGGGAGCCCACGTGTGAGATGGCGTTATCTGGTGTTGCTGCTGATTGTCGCGGTTCTGGCCTTTCTGCTGTTGCTGCCGACCAAGGTCGAGCCCGTGGCTTGGACGCCGCAACCGGCCCCCTCGCTGACCGAAGGCCAATACGCTGACAACCAGCGGCTCAAGGGCGCAGCGCAAGTCGGCCCGAGCGACATCGAAGGCCCGGAAGCGCTGTTGCTGGAAAACAACTTTCTGATTACCGGCCTGCACGACGGTCGCCTGCTGCGCACCAGCCTCGACGGCCAGCAGCGCAAGGTGCTGGCGGATACCGGCGGACGGCCGCTGGGGCTGGCGCGGCATCCCAACGGTTTGCTGGTGATCGCTGACGGGGTCAAGGGTTTGCTGTCGCTCGACGCGCAGGGTCAGCTCGTGGCGCTGACCACCGAAGCCAATGGCCTGCCGTTCGGGTTTACCGATGACGTGGCCATCGACAAGTCCGGGCATTACGCCTATTTCAGTGATGCTTCGAGTCGTTGGGGCTACGGCCACGATGGCGAAGCGATCATCGAGCATGGCGGCGACGGACGCCTGCTGCGTTACGACTTCCAGACCGGCAAGACTGTCGTGCTGCTCGACAGACTGGAGTTCGCCAATGGCGTGACCCTCGGCCCGGATGACGCCTATGTGCTGGTCAACGAAACCGGCGCCTACCGCATCAGCCGCTATTGGCTGACCGGGCCCAAGGCCGGCACCCACGACCTGTTCATCGACAACCTGCCGGGGCTGCCGGACAACCTCGCATTCAATGGCCGCGATCGTTTCTGGGTGGCGCTGTACACGCCGCGCAATCCGCTGCTGGATCGCACGGCTGAACACCCATTCGTGCGCAAGATGATCGTCCGGGCCATGACCGTGCTGCCCAAACCGGTGGAGAAACGCGGGTTCGTGCTGGGGCTGGATCTGGACGGCAAGGTGATCGCCAATCTGCAGGACGCCAGTGCCGGCAATTACTCGCCGATCACCACGGCGCGCGAGTATGGCGAGTGGTTGTATTTCGGCTCGCTGAAGGCCACGCACATGGCGCGATTGCCTCTCGAGGCAGCCTTGAAGTGAGGCGATGGCAGCCGGTCAGTTACTGGATCGATCGAACTTGTCCGGATCTTCATCCTCCGGCACTTCCTCGCTCTTGCGTTCCTCTTCAGGATTACGGACGGTGTGCGCCGGACTATTGGGCTCGGGATGCGTGGGAACCGGGTCGAATGCGCCCTGCTCTTCACTAGGAAATTTTGGATCTTTCATAAGGCACCTCGCTGAGAGTCGCTATGTGAAGACTCTTAACATTCGAGGTGCCCGTCGGGGCTGTTGTTCCAGTCGTTTCACCACCGAGGGCCGGTGGCGCGACTGACGGTCAGGATCGAACCTGTAATTGCTCGACGATCCTGTCTTTGACCTGCAAGCGCTTCTCTTTGAGTTTCTTCAGGGTGTCGTCGCTGGGTGCATCCGAGGTCGCCGTCTCGGCCTTGACGACTTCGGCGTCCGCCAGGAAATACTTGTTGATCAGTGCATCCAGATGTGGATCCGCGGTGCGTCGTTGCTGGATCTCTTCCTTTGTCAGTTTCAAGTCCTGTAACAAATCATGGGTCACCGGCATGGAACACCTCCGTCAATTGATCGGCAGCCAACGCGTTCGATTGCGCTGGCCAGGTATCAGAATGGCCTCGGTTGACCGGTTCTGTCGACCTCCTGTCAGACCAGCGGTGCCCGTTCGTCGCCCTTTCGCAAATGCGATAAAACCTTTTGTCGGCGATTTCCCTCCATTGAATAACGCTCACAAAAACCTGCGTGGAGTAATACCAATGGACGGATTCAAACTGCGTCATCTCTTTCTGGCCGTGGCTTTGAGCACCGGCATGGGCTCGGCCTTCGCCGCCACCGATAACGACTTCGTCGATAACGCCGCGGCCGGTGGCATCGCTGAAATCGAAACCAGCCGCCTGGCGCTGGAAAAAAGCCAGTCGGCCGACATCAAGGCCTTCGCCAACATGATGATCACCGACCATGGCAAGGCCAACGATGAGCTGGCGACGATTGCCAAGGCCAACGACATTGAAGTGCCAGACACTACGACGCTGGTCAAGCAGGCCAAGGAAAAGATCCTGGACATGCGCGATGAATCCTTCGATGCGGCGTACGCCAACAATCAGGTCAAGGCCCACGAAGAAACCATCGAGCTTTTCAAGAAACAAGCCAACACCGTGACTGACGACAAGGTCAAAGGCGCCACTGAACTCAAGGCCTTTGCGCAGAAAATGTTGCCGGGTCTGGAGAAACACCTGGCGGCCGCCAAAGAGCTGCAGGCCAAACACCCCAGCAAGTAACCGCCAGATACGCAAAGAGGCCGCCTCCATTGGACGCGGCCTCTTTGCGTTGAGGTCTTGTTGCGCGCAAAATGCCAGCATTCGCCGTCACGCCGACTAAAGTTACCGGTGCGTTCCATGCGGCAGATCTAAAATATCCTCGCGGGTACGAACAACTATTTCGAATGGCCAAGGTCATTCACTTCGCGCCGGTCATTTATCGAAGAACCGGCCCCCAATTCGCAATGGAGCAACATCTACATGGCAGCACTGCAGAACAGCACACTTGATGCGATGAAAAACAAACAGGCACAACTGCTGGGCGAATGGATCAAAGGGCTGCAAGACAGCGGCGCCACCCGCAATCTCAAGGAACACGACGTGCAGCAGCAGACCAGCGAGTTCCTGCAACTGGTGGTCAGCGGACTGGAAAACGACAACGGCACCAACATCGCCGCACCGGGCTGGGAGGCTATCCGCCAGTTCCTCGAAAAGCTGTCTCACAGTCGTGCCCTGCTCGGTCAGGATTCACAACAGACCGCCAGTTTCATCTTCGCCCTCAAAGGTCCGCTATTCGCTTTGCTGCAAAGCCATTACCGTGAACAGCCGGCGCTGCTCGCCGAACAGCTCTGGGAAATCTCCGAACTGCTCGACGCCTTCGGCCTGCACACCATCCGCACCTTCCAGAAATCCCGTGAAGCGGTAATCAAGCGTCAACAGGAAGAACTGCTGGAGCTGTCCACCCCGGTGGTCAAGCTGTGGGAAGGCGTGCTCGCGCTGCCGATGATCGGCACCCTCGACTCGCAACGCACCCAAGTCGTGATGGAGTCGCTGCTGCAACGCATCGTCGACACCGGTTCGGAAATCGCCATCATCGACATCACTGGCGTGCCGACCGTCGACACCCTTGTGGCCCAGCACCTGCTGAAAACCGTCACTGCGATCCGCCTGATGGGCGCCGATTGCATCATCAGCGGCGTGCGTCCGCAGATCGCCCAGACCATCGTCCACCTGGGCCTCGACCTGCAAGGCGTGGTGACCAAAGCCAATCTGGCCGATGCCTTGAAACTGGCGCTGACCCGTCTGGGTACCACCCTCACCAAGACGGTTTGATCAATGGAACGTATCCCGATTCTTCAGATGGGCGACTTCCTGCTGGTGACCATCCAGGTCGACATGCATGACCAACTCGCCCTCACCCTGCAGGACGACTTGTCCGAGCGCATCAGCAAAACCTCGGCCCGTGGGGTGCTGATCGATATCTCGGCGCTGGACATGGTCGATTCGTTCATCGGCCGGATGATCGGCACCATTTCCGGCCTGTCGAAAATCATGGACGCCGAAACCATGCTGGTCGGCATGCAACCGGCGGTGGCGATTACTCTGGTCGAGCTCGGCCTGAACCTGCCAGGCGTCAGCACCGCGCTGAACGTCGAGCGCGGAATGAAACTGTTGCAGGAACGAGTACGCCAGCAATGACCGTGCGCAGCAGCGGTACCCAACCGATTCACATCGAGCAGGACGTGGTGCTGGCCCGGCAACAGGCACGCAAACTGGCCACCGAATGCGGCATGCGCCTGATCGACCTGACCAAACTGGTGACCGCGGTCAGCGAGCTGGCGCGCAACACCATGGTCTACGGCGGTGGCGGCGACATGGACTGGCAGATCCTCGACGACAACCACAAGGTCGGCCTGCGTCTGACTTTTCGCGATGAAGGCCCGGGCATTGCCGACATCAAACTGGCGATGACCGACGGCTGGACGTCCGGCAGCGGCCTCGGCCTGGGGTTGACCGGAGCCAAGCGACTGGTCGACGAATTCGAACTGGACACCGCGCCCGGTAAAGGCACCCGGATAACAATCACCCGATGGACATGAATTTCAGCGGGAGTCTGACCCGAGTGCTGCTCCTTGAAGACAGCAGCCAGATCGGCCATGCCCGGCGCACGGCGCAGCAACTCGCCGAGCAGCATGGCTTCGATGAGCGCGATGCCGGACGTGTTGCGCTGGTGGCCACGGAACTGGCGAGCAACGTGCTCAAGCATGCGACACACGGTGAATTGCACCTGCGCGTATTGAAGCGCGTCGAGGGTTTCGGCCTCGAAATGCTCGCGGTCGACCGCGCCGGTGGCTTCGATCTCGATGCGTGCATGGCCGATGGTTTTTCCACGGGCGGCACTCAGGGGATCGGCCTCGGCGCGGTGTCGCGCCAGACCGAAGTGTTTGATGTGTATGCCGACGCTCGGGGCGCCGTATTGCTGGCACGGCTGTATCCGCGCAGTGATCGGCAGCCGGATCTGCGCTTCGGCGTCAGTCAGCATTCACTGCACAACGACCCGGCATGTGGAGATGTGTGGCATCTGGCGTTCAACGGGCCGGATATCAGCGCCCTGATCATCGACGGCCTGGGCCATGGCGAAGACGCCGAGCGCGCCGGCCGCGCCGGAGAAAAAGCCTTCGCCCTGAACCCCTTCGGCTCCCCGGTGCCGCTGATGGAGGACCTGCACCGGGAAATGATCGGCACCCGTGGCGGCGCGGTGGCGTTTGCGCAGTTCCATGGCCAGCGCGCCAGCCTGACCTATGCCGGTGTCGGCAACATCGGTGCCAGCCTGGTGACGGCCGACAAGTCCCGCGGACTGGCCTCGCACCCCGGAATCGTCGGCGGCCAGTACCGAAAAGCCCAGCCCTTTGACTATGCTCACGTGAACGGACATCTATTGATCATGTACAGCGATGGCTTGCAGTCCCGTTGGAATCTACAAGACTATCCCGGCCTGGTGCATCGTCATCCTGCCGTGATAGCCACCGTCCTGCACCGCGACTTCTGTCGCGGGCGCGACGATGTAACGGTGCTGGTCATTGCCCTGGAGGCCGCCCATGGCTGAGTCGCCGACCTTGAACAGCGCCGAACAGGCTGCGTTGATCGCCCGGTTGCAGAGCGAAACGGCGGCACTGCGTGACGAACTCGACGAAACCAATCAGGGCGTGCTCGCCCTGTACGCCGAACTCGATACCCAGGCCGAACAACTGCGTCAGGCCTCCGACCTGAAAAGCCGCTTCCTGTCGTACATGAGCCACGAGTTCCGCACCCCGCTGGGTTCGATTCTGAGCATCAACAGCCTGTTGGCCGACGAACTCGACGGCCCACTCAGCCCGGAGCAACACAAGCAGGTGGCGTTTGTCAGCAGCGCCGCCCGGGAACTCAGCGACATGGTCGATGACCTGCTCGATTTGGCCAAGATCGAGGCCGGACGCATCAACATTTCTCCGGCGTGGTTCGACATGTTCGATCTGTTCGCCGCCCTGCGGGGAATGTTCCGGCCGATTGTCGACGCCACGGCGGTGGACCTGATTTTCGAAGAACCCGTGGGCCTGCCGCGACTCTTCACGGATGACAAGAAGCTGGCGCAAATCCTGCGCAACTTCATTTCCAACTCGCTGAAATTCACCACCCGTGGCGAAGTCCGGATCTCGGCGCGCCTCGAAGGCCAGGACAAAGTGCGATTCGCGGTCAGCGACACCGGCATCGGTATCGCCCCTGAATTGCACGGCACCTTGTTCGAAGATTTTTCACAGGTCGACTCACCGCTGCAAAAGCGCCTGCGCGGCACCGGGCTCGGCTTGTCCCTGTGCAAGCGCTTCGCCGAATTGCTCGGTGGTGAGGTCGGTGTCGAGAGTACACCGGGCGTGGGCTCAAGCTTTTTCGTGATCATTCCGTTGGCGATCGCCCAGGAGAACGTCGATGAAACATGACATCCGTCTGTTGATCGTCGATGACAACGTCGCCACTCGCTATGCCTTGCGCCGGCGCCTGGAGCGCCACGGTTACGAAGTGCTCGAAGCCGGCACCGGCGGCGAAGGTCTGGCGTTGATCGCCAGTGAACCGCTCGATGCGCTGATTCTCGACGTCAACCTGCCGGACATGAGCGGTTTCGACATCGTCCGTGAACTGCGCTCCGACTCTCGCACTGCCCTGCTCCCGGTGATCCATGTGTCGGCCGCGTCGATCCAGACCGGCGACATCATCACCGGCCTCGACGCCGGAGCCGATGCCTATCTGATTCACCCGGTCGATCCCGATGTGCTGCTGGCAACGTTGCGCACCCTGCTGCGAGTACGCGACACGGAGAGTGCGTTGCGTGAAAGCGAGGCGCGTTTTCGCGAGATTTTCGTCAATGTCTCGGCTCCGATTGCGGTACTCGATGCCGAACTCAAGGTCCACGAGTGCAATCACGCCTTCTCCCAACTGATCCAGGACAACCTCGACTCCGAGGGACTCAACGAGTGTTTCGCTGACGATCAAGGTGCGATCCTTCGCGAGTTGCGCCTGCGTCTGGTGGACGGCGAGCGCTGGAAAGGCACGCTGAACATGCGCGTGCAAGGTGAGATCCGCGAGACCGAGTGGCAGATTTCACCCTATCGCACCCCGAAGCTGAGCCTGGTGTTCGTCGAAGACGTCACCGAGCACCGTCATCGCGAACGCTCGCACCTGGCTCAGTTGGACGACACCACCACGCAACTGGCCAAGGAAGTCGCCGACCGGGTACGCGCCGAATCGCAACTGCTGCAAGTGCAGAAGATGGATGCGCTGGGCAAACTCACCGGCGGCATCGCCCATGACTTCAACAACCTGCTGACCGGGATCATCACCAGTCTTGAGCTGATCCAGAAACGCGTCGCCGATGCCCGTCCGGACAAGGTCCGGTTCTACGCCGAAGCGGCTCTGAACTCGGCGATGAGTGCGGCCTCGCTCACCCATCGTTTGCTGGCCTTCGCCCGGCAACAGCCGCTCGACACTCGGCCGGTGGACATCAACGAGCACGTTCGTTCGCTCGAAGAATTACTGGTGCGCACCATCGGTGAACGCATCGCCCTCAAGCTGGAGCTGACCACCAAACCGGCGATTGCACTGGTTGACCCGATCCAGCTGGAAAGCGCGGTGCTCAACCTGGTGATCAATGCCCGGGACGCGTTGCCTCAGGGCGGCAATATCTGGGTCAGCACCTACGCGGCGTACTCCCACGGTGATCCGAACCTCACCGACGGTTCCTACGTAGCGCTGTCGGTGCGCGATGACGGCACCGGTATCGAGCACAGTTTGATCGACAAGGTATTCGAGCCGTTTTTCACCACCAAACCGCTGGGCCAGGGCACCGGGCTGGGACTGTCGACGATCTACGGTTTCGCCCGCCAGTCAGGCGGCGATGCGCACATCCGCAGTGTGGCGCGGCGCGGCACAGAAGTGACGATCATGTTGCCAGCCAGCAACGACCCGACCGCCGTCGATGTGCCCATCCCGACGATTGATGCCAGAGGCAGCGGCGAACACGTGCTGATCGTCGAAGACATGCCGGGCGTGCGACTGTTCGTCACCGAGGTACTGGAGGACGCCGGTTACCGCTGCACCCAGGCCGGCGATATCGAAACCGCGCTGGAGTGCTTGCAGAACGATCCATCGATCAATCTGCTGCTGACCGACGTCGGCCTGCCGCGCATGAGCGGCCGCGAACTGGCGGACGTTGCCCGGGGCTGGCGCGAAGGGTTGCCGATCCTGTTCATGACGGGTTACGCGGAAACGGCGATCAACCGCCAGGTGTTCCTCGGGGCTGGCATGGAGATGTTGGTCAAACCGTTCCACATCAGTGAATTGCTGGACAAGGTGCGCCGCACGCTCGACGGCGCCTGATACGCCGCCATCGCGGGCAAGCCCGCTTCCACAGTCTTATTGCCGTACACACATTCGTGAACACATCAGACTCAGTGGGGGCGGGCTTGCCCGCGATGAGGCCGGCCCAGGCGACGCCGTTATCGTCTCAAGGCCCGGGCAAGAAACGGCGCAGTCCGGCTCTTCTTGCTCGCCGCCACTTTCTGCGGCGTCCCGGCCACGACGATCTTGCCGCCCTGATCCCCCGCTCCCGGTCCGATGTCGATCACCCAGTCGCTCTGCGCCACCACGCGCATTTCATGCTCGACCACGATCACCGTATGCCCCGCCGTCACCAGCGTATCCAGCTGCTCGAGCAAGCGGTCGACATCCCGAGGGTGCAAACCGGTGGTGGGTTCATCCAGCACGTACAACGTCGCGCCGCGCTGATTGCGCTGCAGCTCCGTGGCCAGTTTGATCCGCTGGGCTTCGCCGCCGGACAGCTCGGTCGCCGGTTGCCCGAGGCGCAAGTAACCGAGGCCGATATCGCGCAGCACCTCCAGCGAACGGCGAATTGCCGGTTGCTCGGCAAACACCGTCACCGCCTCGTCCACCGTCAGCTGCAATACCTGCGCGATGCTCAATCCCTGCCAGAGGATGGCCAGGGTCTCGGGGTTGTAACGCGCGCCATGACAGGTCGGGCACGGCGCATAAACGCTGGGCATGAACAGCAATTCGACACTGACAAACCCCTCGCCTTCACAGGTCGGGCAGCGCCCCTTGGCGACGTTGAAGGAAAACTGCCCGGCGTCATATCCCGCCGCTTTCGCCTCGTCGGTCGCGGCGAACAACTTGCGTACGTTGTCGAACAACCCGGTGTAGGTCGCCAGATTCGAACGCGGAGTACGACCGATCGGTTTCTGATCGACCTGCACCAGACGCCTGATCGACTCCAGCCCGGCGCTGACCTGGCCGGTGCTGGCAGTCGGGGTCTCATCTTCCAGATTGAGTTCTTCCGGCTCGGCGTCACTGACACTGCGCCCGAGTTGCGCGCCGACCAGTTCCAGCAGCGCTTGACTGACCAGGCTCGACTTGCCGGAACCGGAGACACCGGTGACCGAGGTGAAACAGCCCAGCGGAAATTCGGCGCTGAGGTTATTCAGGTTGTTGCGGGTGACGCCGTCGAGCTTCAGCCAGCCCGACGGTTTGCGCGCGGTGCGGGTCGGCCGTTGCTGTTCGGCAAACAGGTAGGCGCGGGTCTGCGAGTGTTCGACCGCCGCCAGCCCCGGTGGCGGGCCGCTGTAGAGAATCTGCCCGCCCTTTTCGCCCGCTGCCGGGCCGACATCGATCAGCCAGTCGGCCCGGCGCATGGTGTCCAGATCGTGTTCGACCACAAACACACTGTTGCCGTCGGCCTTCAGACGCTGCAAGGCCTCGAACAGCGCCTCGCCGTCAGCCGGGTGCAGGCCGGCGGACGGTTCGTCGAGCACGTAGATCACACCGAACAATTGCGAACCCAGTTGGGTGGCCAGCCGCAGACGTTGCAACTCGCCGGACGACAGGGTCGGCGTGCTGCGCTCCAGGGCCAGATAACCGAGGCCGAGATCGGTCAGGGTGCTGACCCGGTCCAGCAAGTCCTCGGCAATGCGCTGCGCGGCCAGGCGCTTCTCCAGCGACAGGTTCGGCGTATGGCGCACGTCCGGCGCGTTGGCGTGGCCGCTGGCACCATGGGCCACGCGCTGCTGGCGGGCTTCGCGGGTCTGGCGGTGAGTCAGGGTTTCACCGGTTTCATCGGCGTGCTCCAGCCAGCTCGCATCCGCCACCGGCTTCAAGACTTCGGCGACTTGCAACAGTGGCATCCGCGACAACTCGCCGATGTCATACCCGGCAAACGTCACCGACAGCGCCTCTCGCTTGAGGCGCTTGCCATCGCACAACGGGCACAGGCTGCCGAGCATGAATTGCGACACGCGCTTCTTCATCAACGCGCTTTGTGAATGAGTGAAGGTGTGCAGGATGTAGCGCCGTGCGCCGGTGAAGGTGCCTTGATAACTGGGCTCCATCTTGCGCAGCAGGGCGACGCGGGTTTCTTCGGGTGTCAGCCCGGCGTACACCGGAACCGTCGGTGTTTCCTCGGTGAAAAGGATCCAGTCGCGCTGTTTTTTCGGCAGTTTGCGCCATGGAATATCGACGTCGATGCCCATGGTCACCAGGATGTCGCGCAGGTTCTGTCCCTGCCAGGCCAGCGGCCAGGCGGCCACGGCGCGCTGGCGAATGGTCAGTTCCGGATCGGGCACCATCAGCGCCTCGGTCACCTCGTAAACCCGCCCCAGTCCATGGCACTCGGGGCACGCGCCTTGTGGCGTGTTCGGTGAAAAATCCTCGGCATACAACATCGGCTGATCCGGCGGGTAGCTGCCGGCGCGCGAGTAAAGCATGCGGATCAGGCTCGACAGCGTGGTCACGCTGCCCACTGACGAGCGCGTACTCGGCGTGCCGCGTTGTTGCTGCAGGGCCACGGCCGGCGGCAGGCCTTCGATGGAATCGACGTCCGGCACGCCGACCTGATCGATCAGCCTGCGCGCATAGGGCGCCACCGATTCGAAATAGCGCCGCTGTGCTTCGGCATACAGCGTCGAAAACGCCAGCGACGACTTGCCCGAACCCGACACGCCGGTAAACACCACCAACGCATCACGGGGAATATCGACATCAACGTTCTTCAGGTTGTGTTCACGGGCGCCGCGCACGCGAACCATGCCGGCGGCGGAATTGGAGCTGCGCTTGGAGGTCATTGGCCAGCCTTGATCAAGGGATTCGAAGCTCAGGCACTGAGCACGGTTCGGATCATCTGCAACAGCGCTTCGGGGCCGTAAGGCTTGCCGAGCAGATGGGTATCGGGGCTGAGCTGGTGATTGCGCGAAATAATGTCGCGGGTGTGGCCCGAGGTGAACAGCACCGCCACCGGTGGCATCTGCACCTTGGCCCACGCCGCCAGATCGGAGCTCTTGATCAGGCCGGGCATGACCACGTCGGTGAAGATCAGGTCGACCCGAGCGCCTTCCATCAGCATCTGCATGGCCGCATCGCCATTGCCGGCGATCAGCACGCGGTAGCCTTCTTCACGCAACAGCTCGACGGCGGAGTTGCGTACCGCTTCGTTGTCCTCGACCACCAGGATCGTCTCGTTGCCACCCGTGAGGCGTTTCTCCACGCTGGGCGCCGCATGATCTACCGGTCGCACGCTGCGCGGAAAGTACAACTGCACTCGCGTACCCTGGCCCACCTGGCTGTCGATCTCGACATGGCCGCCGCTCTGTTTGACGAAACCGAACACCATGCTCAAGCCGAGACCGGTGCCCTGGCCGTCGGCCTTGGTGGTGAAAAACGGTTCGAACACCTGCTCGAGCATGTGCGGCGCAATGCCGACGCCGCTGTCACTGACCGAGACCCGGACGAAATCCCCCGGCACGATGCCCTTGCCCGAACAGAACGCCTGATCCAGCGAGAGGTTGGCGGCGCCGAGCACAATTGTGCCCTCGCCCTTCATGGCGTCGCGGGCATTGATCGCCAGATTGAGAATGGCGTTTTCCAGTTGATTGCGATCGACGTTGATGTGCCACGGTTCGTCCGGCAACTGCACGTCGATCTGAATGATTTCGCCCAACGCCCGTTGCAGCAACTCACCGACGCCTTCAAAGATCTGCCGGGGATTGCACACCGCCGGCGACAGTGGCTGGCGGCGGGCGAACGCGAGCAGTTGCGAGGACAGCTTGGCACCGCGCTCGACCGCCGCCAGCGAGGCGCTGACCCGACGCTGCACGTTGGCGTTGTTCGGCTCGTGACGAGCCAGCAGGTGCAAGTTGCCGGCAATCACTTGCAGCAGATTGTTGAAGTCATGGGCCACGCCGCCGGTGAGGCCGCCGATGGCTTCGAGTTTCTGTGACTGTCGCAGTCGCTCTTCGGCGGCGAGGCGCGCTTCGACTTCATTTGCCACACGCTGCTCGAGATTGCGGGTGAACTTGAGCAGGGATTCTTCGGCGATCTTGCGTTCGTGAATATCGATCAGCACGCCGGGAAAACGGAACGGCCGGCCCTGTTCGTCGAACTCGCAGCAGCCACTGGCCAACACCCATAGAAAGCTGCCATCGGCGCGTATTACGCGGTACTCGGCGTTGTAGGGTTCGCCGGTGCGCACCGAATTTTCGATGCACTCCTGCACCCAGGGACGGTCATCGGGATGAATGTGTGCTTCAGCAATGTGCTGCGGCAGGTTGGTGAGGTCTTGATCCGGCGGGAAGGAAAATGTCCGGGCAAAACGCTCGTCGGCCGACAGCACATTGTTTTTCACGTCCCAGACAAAGGAGCCGATCAATGCGCCGGCATTGAGGGCCAGTCGCACCCGCTCGTTATCGGCACGATAGGCATCTTCAGCGGCCTGGCGCAGACGCTCGGACAACACCAGTTCAGTGGTTTCCACCACCATCGCCATGACACCCGAAGGCACGCCGGCATCGTTGGCCACCGGGCTGTAATAAAGGTCGAGCCAGACGTCCTCGGGCACGCCATCGCGCAACAACACCAATACCTTGTTGCGGTACTCCAGGGTGCCGCCCGCCAGACAGGTGTCGACCACATGCCGGTTGAAGTCGGCGACTTCCGGCCAACCCAGTTCCACCGGTGATCCAAGCAGGTACGGATGCCGTCCGCCGGCGAATCGGGAATAGGCATCGTTGTAGATCATGTAACCGGCATGGCCCCAGAGCATGACCATCGGCAGCGGCGAGGCCAGCATTAACTGGACCGTGCTGCACAGGCTGGCCGGCCAGGTTTCGAGCGGGCCGAGATCCGTGCCGCTCCAGTCGAACTCACGGATTCGCCCGGCCATCTCGCCTTGCCAGCCGTCACACCCATGGCTATCGGATAAAAACTGCATCGGCTGCTTTAACGCCTTGTGGTGGGTCCGGTTCAATCGCTGCGCGGTCAAGCGTCGCGCCCGTCTATTTCGAGCGCGCTGGGCAGCGATGGTTTCATTAGAGGTATAGCCGATTTCACCCCTGCTCGACGTTCAGACTTCGATCAGGTGTTTGAGCGGATGGTAGCCGGTCTTCATCTTTGCAGCGACATCGAGGATGGCCTTCTGGATGCCGTCCAGGTGCATACAGGTCAGCTCAATGGCGGCGTTCTGATTGCCGGCCTCGATGTATTCGATCAGCCGCAGATGTTCGTCGTCGCGACAGGCTTCGTGGCTGTCGTCGTCCAGCGCGGCGGCATACAGCGAAGCGCGGGAAATCAGCTTCTGGAACCAGTCGAGCAACACCGGGTTGTTCAGGCTGCGGGCCAGTTTGATGTGGAACTCGCCGAGCAGGTGAATCAGCCGCTCGTGATCGCCGGCTGCGTGAGCCTCGTCTTCCAGCAGCAAGTGATCGCGCAGGTCCTGCATCGCGGCAGAGTCCTTGCGCCGGCACAGTTCAGTGACGATGCCGATCTCGATCAAGCGCCGGGTTTCAAACAGCGAACGGATCTCTTCATCGCTGGGCAGCGACACCGACGCACCTTTATTGGGCTCGGTGGTGACCAGTCCGTCGGCCTCCAGTTGCTTGAGCGCGGCTCGAACCGACGTACGGCTGACATTGAACAACTCCGCCAGCGACGCCTCGCCCAGCTTCATCCCCGGACGCAGCGAACGCTTGCTGATCGCCTCGTAAACCCCTTGGTAGACGCGGTCGACCGTGGTTTCCGTTTTTTTCTCGGTCATTTGAAAACTCCTTCAATGCTGGCAACGCTGCCCGACGAACGACTCAGTCGGGGAAATGGGGGTTGCGCCAGCAGATTAATCCGGGTATTTCTAAATTGCATTCAGATATTGCATACAATAATTAGAGGATTGCACCATTATGGGTCAGCCAATAGCCATTGAAGTGCGTAACGTATCCAAGCGGTATTCTGATGATCCTGGCCTGGCGCCAGCCCTCGACAACGTGTCGGTGAACATCGCCGACAACGAGTTCTTCACCCTCCTCGGCCCCTCGGGCTGCGGCAAGACCACCCTGCTGCGCACCATCGCCGGTTTCGAACACGTCAGCGACGGCGAGATCCGTCTGGCGGGCGAAACGGTCAATCACCTGCCGCCGTTCAAGCGTCGGGTCAACACGGTATTCCAGAGTTACGCGCTGTTTCCGCACATGAGTGTCGCGCAGAATATCGCCTTCGGCCTCGAGATGCAGGGTCTTGATCGCAAGACCATTCCAGGACGGGTCGACGAAATGCTCGCGCTGGTGCAGATGGAGCACCTGGCCGGGCGCAAACCGGCGGAACTGTCCGGCGGCCAGCAGCAGCGCGTGGCTCTGGCCCGGGCCCTGGCGCCGAAGCCCAAAGTGCTGTTGCTCGACGAGCCGCTGTCGGCGCTGGATCTGAAGCTGCGAAAGGAGATGCAGGTCGAACTCAAGCGCGTGCAGCAGGAAGCCGGCATCACCTTCATCTTCGTCACCCACGATCAGGAAGAAGCCCTGACCCTGTCCGACCGGATCGCGGTGATGTCCGCCGGCAAGATCCTGCAGATCGGCACCCCGACCGACATCTACGAGCGCCCGCAGCACCGCTTCGTCGCCCAGTTCATCGGCGACATCAATTTCCTCCCCGGCCAGCTCAAGCGTGGCGAACACAACGAAAACCTCTTCGTGCCCAGCGGCATGCCGGTGGAAATTCCCTGCCCGCCGCAAGGCGTCAATGGCAGCAGCGTACAACTGGCGTTTCGTCCCGAGCGCTCGCAACTGGTCGCGGCGGACCAGCCGCATCATTTGCGCGGGGTGATCGAAGCCGTGCTGTATGTCGGCACCGCGACGCTGTACCAGTGCCGTTTGAACAACGACATCAAAGTCATGCTGCGGGAAAACAACGAAGGTTTGAGCGCCTGTCGCACAGTCGGTGAGCCCGTGGCGGTGCATCTGCCACCCCAGGCCTGCCTGTTGATGGAGGCCTGAGATGAGCGTCAGCAGCACTTCCCCCTCCCTCAACCGCGCGCTGTTGCTCAGCCCGGTGGTGTTGACCCTGCTCGCCCTGATCGCCATTCCGCTGGGGATCATGGGTTACATCAGCCTGCTGCCGCGCAACACCTACGGCGGCGTCGACTGGCAGGCGCAATGGCAGTTACAGAGTTACGTGCAGCTGTTTTTCCAGGAAGGTTTCGACGGCGAGCTGGAACTGAACTGGGTCTACGCCCAGGCACTGTTGCGCTCGGTGTTCCAGGCCGGCGGCACCACCGTGTTGTGCTTTCTGTTCGGGTTTCCGGTGGCGTTGTGGATGTCGAGCCTGCCCCCGCGCCGACGCAACCTGATGGTGTTGCTCATCACCATTCCGTTCTGGACCAACCTGCTGATCCGCAACTACGCGTGGCTGATCATCCTGCGCGAACAGGGCTGGGTCGCCCAGAGCCTTAACGCGCTGTTCCCGAATGCCGGCGGCATCACCCTGCTCTACAACGACTTCGCGGTCAGCGTCGGTCTGGTCTACAGCTTCCTGCCGTTCATGATCCTGCCGATCTACTCGACCCTGGAAAAACTCGACTGGCGTCTGGTGGAAGCCGCTTATGACCTGGGCGCCAACCGCTGGCACGCACTGCGCCGGATCATCCTGCCGCTGTCGATGCCCGGCGTGATTGCCGGCGCGTTGCTGGTGTTCGTGCCGAGCCTCGGCGCCTTCATCACCCCGGCGATTCTCGGCGGGGGCAAGACCCTGATGATCGGCAACCTGATCCAGCAGCAATTCGGCACCGCGCGCAACTGGCCGCTGGGCAGTTCGCTGTCGTTCCTGTTGCTGGGGATTCTGCTGTTGTCCCTGGTGCTCTACGCCCTCTACAGCCGCAGCGCGGCGAAAACCCTGAACCGGGGAGCGAAAGCATGATTTCTCTGCACCTGAAAAAACTCCCGGCGACCCGGGAAATCAGCCTGCTGATCCTCGCCTATCTGTACGTGCCGATCCTGGTGTTGATCGTCTACAGCTTCAACGCCAACCGCTCGGCAACGGTGTGGACCGAGTTCTCGTTCGCCTGGTACGGGCGGATCCTGGCCAACCCGTCGATCCAGACCGCGGCGCTGAATTCGATCATCGTCGCGACCATCGCCACGGTGTGCGCCACGACGATTGCACTGCTGGCGGCGCTGGCGACTTATCGGCCGTTCTACGGGCAGAAAATGGTCGAGGGCGGGATCAACCTGCCGCTGATCCTGCCGGAGATCGTCACTGCCGTGGCCACCCTGCTGCTGTTCATGGCACTGGGGATCAAGCTCGGGCTGATGACCGTGATCGTCGCGCACATCGGCTTCTGCATTCCGTTCGCCTACCTGCCGATCCGCGCACGGCTCAACGATCTGGACAAGAGCCTGCTGGAAGCCGCCAACGACCTGTACGCCAATCCGTGGCAGGTGTTCCGCCGCGTGACCCTGCCACTGCTGTGGCCGGCGGTGTTGTCCGGTTCGGTGCTGGCATTCGTGGTCAGCCTCGACGATTTCATCATGACCTTCTTCGTCGCCGGGCCCGGTTCGACCACGTTGCCGGTGTACATCTTCTCGGCGATCAAGGCCGGCGTAACGCCGGAGATCAACGCGATCTCGACCCTGATGCTGGTGATTTCCATCGTGCTCGTAGTGCTGGCCTTCTGGCTTGGCCAACGTGGCAAACAACAATAAACCTGGAGCGCTCTCATGAAATTGAAAAACATGCGTCTGGCAGTATCCGGTCTGGCCCTGAGTTGTTTCACCGCGTTCAGCGCCCACGCCGCCGAGCCCAAGGAGTTGTTCTTCTACAACTGGACCGATTACTACCCGGTGGACCTGCTGGCCAAGTTCGAAAAGGAGACCGGGATCAAAGTCACCATGGACGGCTACGACAGCAACGAAACCCTGCTCGCCAAGTTGCAGGCCGGCGGCGCGGCGTATGACGTGATCGTGCCGTCGCAGTCGATCATGCAGACGCTGATCAAACAGGATCTGCTGCTGGAAATCGACGCTCCGACCCTGAACAACTTCCAGTACGTCAAAGGGCCGTTCCGCGATCCGAGCTTCGATCCGGGCCGCAAATATTCGGCGCCGTATCTGTGGGGCACCACCGGTTTCTCCTATGACAGCGCCCGGGTGCCGGGCGGCAAGCTCGACGACTCGTGGAAAGAGTTCTTCGAACCGCGCAAGGAACTGCAAGGCCAACTCGCCGCCCTCGACACCTCCAGCAGCGTGATCAATGCCGCCAGCCATTACCTGAACGTCGACGAATGCACGGAAAACCCGCAGGACGCCAAGCGCATCCTCGAACTGCTGCAAAAGCAGAAACCGTTTTTGAAGATGTACAGCTCCGACAACACCGTCGACCGCATGGCCTCGGGCGAAGTGATCATGATGCAGAACTGGAACGGCTCGACCGCCCGCGCCACCTTGCAGAAGAGCACGATCAAATACGTGTACCCGAAAGAAGGCCTGGCGATGTTCCAGGACAACTTCGCCGTACCGAAAAGCGCGCCGCATCCGGGCAACGCGAAGATCTTTATCGACTGGATGATGAAGCCCGAGAACGCGGCGGCCGTGTCCAACGCGATTGCCTATGCCAACGGGATTCAGAGCGATCAGTTGCTGGATGCGAAATGGAAGATCATGGACGCGATCAACATGCCCGAGGAATACGCCTCGCGGCTGCGGCCGGAGAAGGAATGCAGCAACAAGGCGCGGGAGCTGCAGGATCGGATCTGGTCGAAGCTCAAGGGTTGATCGCCTGACTCAAGACCCAGTTGCGGCCATCGCGAGCAAGCTCGCTCCCACAAGGATCGGTGGCGCTCACAGTTCCAATGTGGGAGCTGGCTTGCCAGCGATGAGGCCCGCCCAGACAACATAGAAACAGAGGTATGCAATGTCCCATCCCCGCTGGCTCAGAAACATCCGCCCCTACGGCGCCCCCGCCGAAGACCTGCTGATCGAAAACGGCAAGTTCACCCAGCGCCGCCCGGCCTCCAATGCTCCACTGGCCGCCACCGACATCGACGGCCAGAACCAGCTCCTGACCGCCCCGCTGGTGGAAAGCCACGTCCACCTCGACAAGACCCTGTACGGCCAGCCCTGGCGCCCGAACAGCGCGGGCCCGACGCTCAAGGATTACATCAGCAACGAACGCCGCGTGTTGCGCGAAGTGAAAGCGCCGATTGCCGAACGGGCCGGTGCGCTGTTGGAAAACTGCATCGCCCGGGGTTCGCTGACGATGCGTTGCCACGTCGACATCGACCCGGAATTCGGCCTGCGTCACGTCGAGGCCATGCAACAACTGCGCGAAACTTACAACGACCTGATCGACCTGCAACTGGTGGTCTTCCCGCAAACCGGCCTGATCAGCCGCCCCGGCACCGCCGAACTGATGCGCGAAGCCATGGCCCTGGGCGTGGAAAACGTCGGCGGACTCGACCCCTGCGGCATCGACAACGACCCGATTGCACAACTGGACTTCGTGTTCAACCTGGCCCGCGACTTTCAGCGTGGCGTCGACATTCACCTGCACGACAAAGGCGAACTGGGTCTGTGGCAGATCGCCCGGATCGCCGATTACACCGAGCGCTTCAACCTGCAGAACCGGGTGATGATCAGCCATGCCTATTGCCTGGGCATGTTGCCTTGGAGCCAGGTCAAACCCGTTGCCGAACGCCTCGCGGCGCTGGGGATTTCGCTGATGAGTTCGGCGCCGGCCGATTGCGCGGTGCCGCCGTTTCTGGCGCTGCGTGAAACCGGTGTCAACATGTGCCTCGGCTCCGACGGCATCCGCGATGCGTGGTCGCCGATGGGCAATGGCGACATGCTCGAACGAGCGATGTTGCTGGCGTTCCGTTTCGACCTGGGCAAGGACGATGAACTGGCGGCGGCATTCGACGCGGCAACGGTGAACGGGGCGCGCGCATTGGGGATCGAGGGTTACGGCTTCGCCATCGGCAAGCCTGCGGACTTTCTGCTGATGCCGGTCGAAACCCTCGGCGAGGCTGTCGTCGCGCGGCCAGTGCGTCAGGTGTATCGCGGCGGCGAACTGATCGCCAGCGGCGGTCGCTTGCTGGGCAGCCGTCTGTGAAACGGATCGGCCTCAAGGCCGCTTGCGTGGTCGGTTTCGACGGCACGCAGCATGTGCTGTGGCGCGACGGCGAAGTGGTATTTGCCGGCTCGCGCATCGAATTTGTCGGGCGCGGTTATCAAGAGCCGGTAGATCAGTGGATCGATTACGGCAATGCGCTGATCGGGCCCGGGTTCATTGACCTCGATGCCCTCGGCGATCTCGATTCCACGGTACTGACCCTGGACAACGGCGACGAACGCGCGATGGGCCGCATGTGGTCGGCGGAGTACCTGGCGAGCGGCCCGCGTGAGTCGTTCAGCCCGGAAGAAGAAGTCTTCAAATACCGCTACGCCTTTACCCAGTTGATCCGCAACGGCATCACCACGGCGATGCCAATCACCTCGATGTACTACCGCGAATGGGCGGAGACCTACGACGAGTTTGCCGCTGTCGCCGACGTGGCGGGCGAACTGGGGCTGCGCACGTACCTCGGCCCCTGCTACATGAGCGGCATGAGTTACTGGCGTGCCGACGGCAGCCTCGCCCACCACTGGGATGAGGCTCGGGGGCTGGCCGGGCTGGACGCGGCCGAACGGTTCTTCAAGGATTTCGATGGTGCGCATGCGGGGTTGATTCGCGGCACGTTGCTGCCGGATCGCATCCAGACCTGCACCCCGGCACTGCTGCAACGTACATCTGCATTGAGCCGCGAGCTGAATGCACCGATGCGTCTGCATTGTTGTCAGGCGCCTGGCGAAGTGGCGATGGTCGAACAGTTGCGCGGCACCACGCCGCTAGGCTGGTTGCAGCAACTCGACCTGCTCACTCCGCGCAGTCTGTTACCCCACGGCATCTACACCTCGGGCGATGACGATCTGCAACGGGTCATCGACGGCGGCGCGAGTCTGGTGCACTGCCCGCTGGTGTTCGCCCGTGACGGCGAGGCACTGAACTCGTTCGGCCGTTATCGCGCCAAGGGCATCAACTTCGCCCTTGGCACCGACACCTGGCCAGCGGATTTGCTGGCAAACATGCGCCACGGACTGAACATCGCCCGGTTGATGGAAGGCGGGCCCACGCTGACCAGCAGCCTCGATCTGTACAACGCCGCCACCCTCGGCGGTGCCAAGGCCTTGGGCCGTGATGACCTCGGTCGCCTGGCACCCGGCGCCAAGGCGGATATCACCGTGTTCAACCTGCGCGGACTGCACCTGGGCCCGTTATTCGATCCACTGAAAAACCTGCTGCTGGCCGGACGCGGCGACGACTGCATCGCCAGTTTCATCGACGGTCGCTGCGTGATGCACGACGGTCAGGTCAACGGCGTCGACTACCCCACGCTGCAACGTCAGGCCCAACGCCAATACGAAAAACTGATGCGCAGCCACAGCGACCGGGCCTTTGGCCGACCGGACTGGAAAACCCTGTTCCAGCCGGCCATTCCGTTCGCCGACGACTACAGCGCCGAAGCGCCGTTGAGCGCCATCGATCCACTTCTTTAGAGAACACTGCCATGCACAGCTTCGATTTCAGCCAACTGAGCCCACGGGAAAAGTACAAGATTCTGATCGGCAGCGTGGTGCCGCGCCCGATTGCACTGGTCACCACCATCGACGGCGAAGGCCGGGTCAATGCGGCGCCGTTCAGCTTCTTCAATGCGCTGTCGGCGGATCCGCCCATACTCGCGCTCGGCGTGGAGAACTATGGCGACCAGAGCCCAAAGGACACCACGCGCAATATCCAGATGAATCAGGAATTCACCGTCAACATCGTCAGCGACGCATTGGTGGAAGCCATGAACGTCTGTGCCGTGCCGTTCGCGCCGGGCTTCGATGAGTTGACCGCAGCGGGCCTGACGGCAATTCCCGGCACCTCGGTCAAATGCCCGCGAATCGGCGAAGCACCGGTGGCGCTGGAATGTCGGCGGATGATGGCGCTGAACATCGGCCAGTCGCGGGAGATCATTTTTGGCGAGGTGTTGATGGCGCATGTGCGCGACGAGTTGATCGACCCGAAAACCCTGTACATCGATCAATTGGGGCTGGATGCGATCGGACGCATGGGCGGCCATGGTTATGCGCGGACCCGGGATTACTTCGATTTGCCGACCCGCTCGTTGCAAGCGTGGACGGAGGCACCGGGAGGTGGCGAGCGGTTTTGGCCTGCCAAATAAAACAGCGGCCCACCGAGGTGCTGATCGTTCCCACGTCGAGGCGTCGAACCGTCCGCGTGGGAATGCATACCGTGACGCTCTGCGTCACAGTGGACGCGGAGCGTCCATGGCGGCATTCCCACGCAGAGCGTGGGAACGATCCCGAGCAGCAGAGCGCGGGAACGATCAGTGCGAAACAGGTCGATCAATCAGTGCCGTACTTCGGCGACCGTGGCCCGTACAGCAGGCCCGCCGGATGTCCGGCCGACAGCAGTCGATTGCTGGCCACACCGGCAATCGGGTAGCCGGCATCGGTGGAGCTGTTGATGATCTGCTTCACCGCCGCGGTGATCAGCGCGCCGATCAGGCCGCCACCGCTGTTGTTGCCGCCCTCTTCGCTCGACGCCCGGGCCGTACCGGTCCACAGGGTGACGCCGGTTTTCAGGTCCACCAGCTTGGCGCTCGCGGTGACGGCAGTTTCGCTGCTGATCACCATGTAACGCGTGCCGTACTCGCTGACGGTGATGTACAGCGCCGCGTCGGCACCGAAGATTTCCTGCAGCTTGTTGGCCGGTGCCGCATGGATGTCATCCGGCGTAGTCAGGCCGTTCTGGCGGAACGTCTCGTCGACCAACGTGATCGGCAGCACGTAGTAACCGGCCTCGGCCAGCGGAAAAGTCACTTGCGACAACAGGCTGTAGGACGCCTTGACGTCCGGCGAGGTATTCAGCGGCGGCAGCGCCAGAATGGATTTCGGCCGCGCTTGCTTGTACGCCGAGTAGTCCACGGTTTTAGGTGCAACGCAGCCACCCAGAACGGTCAGCGCCAGGCCTGCGGCCAGCCCTTTCAAGGCACGCGAGATCATTGCGCATCTCCGGTCTTGGCGTTTTTAAGCAGAAAGTCCATGTACGTGCCGGACTCGGGGAACAGGGTCTTCTCGGTGCGCAATTGCTGCACCATCTGATCGTCCTTGCCCATGCTCAGGTACAGCAGACCAAGGTGTGCGTGGTAACCCGGGGGTACCGGCTTGCCACTGGCGCGGATCTTTTGCAGATCGGCTTCCAGCGCTTCGGCCTGGGCCTCTTTCGGCGTTTCGCTTTTGAAGTATTCGTAGACTTGTGGCTGGTAGCCTTCCCACTGGTACAGGGTTTGCGGGCTGCTGCAACCAGCCAGCAGCGCGCCGGCAGCCAGGGCCATCAGCGACCGGGACAGGGACAGATTCATGGTGTGTTGCTCCTTGCGATGGGCGTCTATCAGTTGCCCGGTTTCCAGGCGCCGGCGTTCATGCCATCGACCAGGCGATTGATCGCCTCGCGCATGGCCAGATCGAGGACTTTGCCGTTGAGGGTGGAGTCGTAGGCAGCGGTGCCGCCGAAGCCGATGATTTCGCGGTTGGACAAGGCGTATTCGCCGGCGCCCTGGGTCGAATACACCACTTCGGAGGTGCTGATGTTGACGATGTTCAGGTTGACCTTGGCGTAGGCAACCTGGGTCTTGCCACGGCCGAGAATGCCGAACAGCTGATGATCGCCGGTCTCTTTGCGGCCGAACTCGGTGACGTCACCGGTCACGACGTAATCGGCGCCTTTCAGACGCTGGGCCTGGCCCTTGATCGCCGCCTCCTGCTGGATTTCACCCATGTTGTCGCGGTCGAGCACGGAGAAACGGTTGGTCTGCTGCAAGTGGGTGATCAGGATGGTCTTGGCCTGGCCGCCGAGACGGTCTACGCCGTCGGAGAAGATTCCGCGCATGTAGCTCGAACGGTTGTCGAACTTGCCCACGGCCATCGGGATACGCACGCCGGACCAGGCCTGGGCGGCGCTTTCCACCTTGGCCACCGGCAGTGCGCGGGAGCTTTCGGTGGCGCAACCGGCGAGCGAGCCGGCCAGGGTGCCGAGGACGGCAATCGCAATGCCTGAGACCAACATCCGGGAGATCATTCTCACTTTGCATTCCTTCTGAAAATCGATGTGTCCCGGCACGGCGAAGTCGTGGGGGATCGGGAAAGGGCGGCATTATGCCAAAGTGCCATCAGTGAGGACAGGTTTTTTTGACGTCAGCAAATTGGCTTTTGAAGCGATCAGCTGCCGTCAGCGACCGAGCGTTCCCACGTCGAGGCGTCGAACCGTCCGCGTGGGAATGCATACCGTGACGCTCTGCGTCACAGTGGACGCGGAGCGTCCATGGCGGCATTCCCACGCGGAGCGTGGGAACGATCACTAATCAACCAGTTGCCGTCAGTGGAAATCGCGGCTTTGCACCCGAATCCCGTTGAGCAACGGACTGAGGTCGCTCAAGCGTCCGGCGATCAGATGCCGCACCTCGCCTTCCCGTTCCCAGCGGCCATCGACCTTGAGCAATTGCGAGCCCACCAGCACCTGACGCTGGCGCTCGGCCAGATCGCGCCAGACCACCACGTTGACGTTGCCGAACTCGTCCTCCAGGGTCACGAACGTCACGCCACTGGCGGTGCCCGGCCTCTGGCGACCGGTCACCAGCCCCGCCACGCTGACCGGCCGGCCATGCTCGACCTCCAGCAACTCCCGGGAGCTGCGGCAGCGCCGCGCCCGCAACTCGTCGCGCAACAACGTCAACGGGTGCGGCCCCAGCGTGGTGCCGAGGGTGGCGTAATCGGTGAACAGGTCTTCGCTGACACTCGGCGTCGGCAGCAGCACATCCGGCTCCTCCTGACTCGGCAACCCGGCAAACAGTCCAAGCTGTTTCTGCACCCCGGCCACCTCCCATCGTGCCCGATGGCGATGACCGGCCAGGCCGCGCAGCGCGCCGGCATCCGCCAGTAGCGCCTGAGCGCGACTGTCGAGCCCGGCGCGCTCGCCCAGATCGGCGACATCGGCAAACGCGCCCCTCGCCCGAGCGCTTTCAATGTTCCGCGCATCCTCTTCGCGAAAGCCCTTGATCATGCGCAACCCCATGCGAATCGCCGGTTGCTCGCCGGCAATCGGCTCCAGACTGCAATCCCAGTCACTGGCGCGCACGTCCACCGGGCGAATCTGCAAATGATGCCGGCGCGCGTCCTGAAGAATCTGATCCGGGCTGTAGAAACCCATCGGCCAGCTGTTGATCAGCGCACAGGCGAACGCCGCCGGTTCGTGGCACTTGAGCCAGCAGCTGGCATAGGTCAGCAAGGCAAAACTGGCGGCGTGGGACTCGGGAAAGCCGTAACTGCCGAAGCCCTTGATCTGTTCGAAGATCTGCGCGGCGAATTCCGGGCTGTAGCCGTTTTTCTTCATGCCGGCGGCCAGCCGTTCCTTGTGCGGTTCCAGCCCGCCGTGGCGTTTCCACGCCGCCATGGAGCGGCGCAACTGGTCGGCCTCGCCGGGGCTGTAATCGGCGGCGACAATCGCGATCTGCATCACCTGTTCCTGAAACAGCGGCACGCCGAGGGTGCGTTTGAGCACCACTTCCAGCTCCGGTGACGGATAGGTCTCCTCTTCTTCCTTGTTCCGGCGACGCAGATACGGATGGACCATCCCGCCCTGGATCGGCCCCGGCCGGACAATGGCCACTTCGATCACCAGATCGTAGAAGTTCTGCGGGCGCAGACGCGGCAGCATCGACATCTGCGCCCGGGACTCGATCTGGAACACGCCGATGGTGTCGGCGCGGCTGATCATGTCGTAGGTCGGGCGGTCGTCAGCCGGGATGGTCGCCAGGCTCAGATCCTTATGACGATGACGGCGCAGCAGATCGAAACAGCGACGAATCGCACTGAGCATGCCGAGGGCAAGGATATCCACCTTGAGCAGCCCGACCGCATCGAGGTCGTCCTTGTCCCACTGAATGATCGTGCGGTCGGCCATGGCGGCGTTTTCCACCGGCACCAGCGTGTCCAGCGGTTGCTCGGAAATCACGAAACCACCGGGGTGCTGCGACAGGTGTCGGGGGAAGCCGATCAGTTGCCCGGTCAGGCTCAGCACCCGGTGCAGCAGCGGACTTTCGGGGTCGAAACCGCCTTCGCGCAAGCGTTCCACGGGCGGTGTTTCATCGCTCCAGTGGCCGCAGCAGTCGGCCAGCGCATTGATCTGGTCCGGCGGCAAGCCCAGCGCCTTGGCCACATCGCGGATCGCGCCGCTGGCGTGGTAAGTGCTGACCACCGCCGTCAGCGCCGCACGACGGCGACCATAACGACGAAACACGTATTGCAGGACTTCTTCCCGGCGTTCGTGCTCGAAATCCACGTCGATGTCCGGCGGCTCGTTGCGCTCTCTCGACATGAAACGCTCGAACAGCAGCGTGGTGCGATCCGGATCGATCTCGGTGATGCCCAAGGCAAAACACACCGCCGAGTTGGCCGCCGACCCCCGGCCCTGGCAAAGGATTTTCTGCTTCCGGGCGAAGCGCACCACATCATGCACGGTGAGGAAGTAGCTTTCGTAGCCGAGTTCGGCGATCAGCTTCAGTTCCTTGTTGATCTGCCTCAGGACCTTGAAGGGCGCGCCGTTTTCCCAGCGCCAGGCGATGCCCTGTTTAGTCAACTGTCGCAGCCAGGAACGACCCGAGTGTCCATCGGGCACCAGCTCTTTCGGATACTGATAACGCAATTGGCTCAAATCGAACGTGCAGTGCCGGGCCAGTTTCACCGATTCGTCCAGCAAGGTCTGCGGATACAACTCGCGCAACACATCGAGGCTGCGCAAATGCCGCTCGCCGTTGGGGTGCAGACGCAACCCGGCCTCGGCCACCGGGACGTGGTGGCGGATCGCGGTCATGGTGTCCTGCAAGGCCCGCCGGCCACGGGCGTGCATGTGCACATCGCCACTGGCCACCGCTGGAATCTGCAACTCATCCGCCAGACTCAGCAGTGCGGCCAGCCGTTGCTGATCGTTCTGCCCTCGATGCAACTGCACGGCCAGCCACAGCCGTTCACCGAAGGTCTGTTTCAGCCAGCGGCCCTCTTCCACGTCATCGACCGTATCCGGCACCCACAGCACCCGCAATCCCGGCAATGGCTCGCTGAAGTCCTCGCGCAGCACTTGATACTGGCCTTTCTGCATGCGCCTTCGGGCCTGAGTGATCAAGCCGCACAGCGCCTGATAACCCTCGATGTTCTCGACCAGCAACACCAGTTTCGGGCCGTTCTCGATGCGGATTTCGCTGCCGATGATCAGCGGCAACTCAACCGACTTCGCTGCCTGCCAGGCACGGACAATTCCGGCCAGCGTGCACTCATCAGTGATCGCCAGCGCCTGATAGCCGTGTTTTTTTGCACGCTGAAACAGCTCCAGCGCACTGGACGCACCGCGCTGGAAACTGAAGTTCGACAGGCAGTGCAGCTCGGCATAACCCTGATTCACGCGAACCAGCCTTGCAGCCACAACGGGCCGCCCTCACCCACTGTCCGGTACGCCCAGCCTTGCTGGCCGGCGCGGTTCTGGATCAGGTAATAATCACGGCGCACGTCATCACCGTCCCACCAGCCGGACTCGATCCGTTCCGGGCCCATGAGAATGCGCGCCGAACCTTCGGGCACGGACTGCGGCTCACCCAACAACCAGCCCGGACGCTGCACGCCCGGCAATGCAGGGCAACGCTGTTTGTCGTCGGCGTTCTGCCACGCGCACTCCGGGCGGTGATCGGCCTGAAAGCGCAGGCCCTGGACCGCCTCATCCCCCAGCCGCGCGCGCAGGCGTTCGCGCAGTTGCTCCCAGGGCAAGGTCTGCTGCGGGCGGTCGTCGAACAGTTCCTGAAACTGCGGCACGAAACTCGGCAGATCCTCGGCGCGCAGACGAAAGCCGCGCACCGGGGCTTCGACCTGCACCTGCTCCAGTCGGCCACGGGCCAGTTCAAAGAGCATCGCCGGATCGCGCTCGGCGCTGAGCAGGCCGACCTTGATCAGCGTATCCGGCAGCCCCGCATGTTCCAGATGCAGATCGAAGCGCTGCACGCCGCTGTCGCGCCCGCACAAAAACGCCGCCAGATCGGACGTCAGGCGGCGCAATGGAAACAGCAGCGCCTGATGGGATTGCACGTCGAAATTGAGTTCGATCCGCACGTCGAAACGGTCCGGCGGCAGATAGAAAGCCAGTGCCAGCGGCCGTGCGCCGAACAGCGTGTCCAGATGCTTGAGCATCGGCGCCTCGAAACGCCGGGCCAGGGCCTGACGCGGCAGGTTCTGCACCTGATGAAGGTTGCGCAGGCCCATGCGCGACAGCGCCGTGGCCACGCTCGGTTCAAGCCCGATACGGTCGACCGGCAATTGCCCGAGGTGGTGGCGCAAGGCTTCACCGTCGGGCACCACCAATCCGTCGTAGGCGTTGGCCAGTATTCGCGCCGCTACCGGGTTGGGCGCGGCGACGATCCGGTGACGAAAGCCCAGCTCGGACAGCTCCGTGCGCAACCGTGCTTCGAACTGTGCCCAGGAACCGAACAGCCCCAGGCTCGATTCGATCTCGAATACCACGGTGCGCGGGTAATGCACGCTGACCTGGGCGCTGAAACGATAGGCCCAGGCGGCGAGAAACTGCTGCCAGTGCTCGACCTCGGCCGAATCGTAATCGACAGTGGCGAATCCTTTGCTCATGGCCTGCGCGGCGGTCATCGACTGCCCCGGACGCAAGCCCAGTGCCCGCGCCGCCGGGTTGACCGCTTGCAGCACCCGGCGCTGGGCCGGGCCGCTGAGCAACGCCAGGGGTTGTTCGGGATCGGGGCGCTGACGCAGCACGGCGTCGAGGGCCAATTGCGGGAACAGAATGCAAACCCAGCGCATGGCGACCTCAATGCCCCACGGCGAAGGCGATCGGTGCGCTGCGCGCCAGACCGCCCCGGCACTTGAGCACGCGCAATTGCGCCGGGCGGGCATCGATGGCAATGCGCAGCGCGGCCGGCGACGGGTTGACCGCTTCACTCAAGGGGCGCCACGCGAACGCCAGGGTCTGGCCGGTTTCCGCCGCCACCTGCAAACGGCGCAAGGCACGGTCATCGGCCTTGTGCGGCCAGCACAGCACCGCGCCGCAACTGCCCGAGCGCAGGCATTGTTCCGCCGCCCACAAGGCATCGCGTTCACTGGCCTGGATCACCGACAACTGGCGCAGATCGACCCCGGCATTGGCCCACGCCTGCGGGTATGGCACGAACGGCGGCGCCACCAGCACGATGCGTTCGCCCGCTGCCGACAGCCGCGCCAGCGTCGGCCACACCAGTTGCAGTTCGCCAACGCCGGGCCCGACCAGGAGGATTTCGCTCAGCGCCGCTTCCGGCCAGCCGCCACTGGGCAAGGCCGCATCCAGTGCCGCGTGCCCGGTGGGTTGCGGGCTGGCGGTGGGTGGCGCAGGCCGGCCCTTCCAGACCTGGCCGCCATTGAACAGCGTATCCAGCGCAACGACGGCACCCATCAGCCTTGCCTCACCAGACCGCAGAACACCCCTTCGATGGCCAGATCCTGATCGGCCCGCACCACAATCGGCTGGTACGCCGGGTTGCGCGGCAACAGGCGAACCTCATCGCCGATCCGCTCGAAGCGTTTGATGGTGACTTCACCGTCGAGTCGCGCCACCACGATCTGGCCGTTGAGCGCCTCGGGGTTGCGGCGTACGCCGACCAGATCGCCGTCGAGAATGCCGTCCTCGATCATCGAATCGCCCTGCACCCGCAGCATGTAGTCGGGCGTGCGGGAGAACAGTGCGGGGTCGAGCATCAGCCGATTGTGCAGGTCGGCATCGGCGCCGATGGGGGCACCGGCAGCGACCCGGCCGAGTACCGGGACTTCGAGCAGTTCCGGCCGCGCCGGCTGCCCGAGCAGGCGAATGCCCCGGGCCTGATGCGGATTGACCTCGATAAACCCGGCTTCGGTGAGCGCCAGCACATGCTTGCGCGCCACGCTACGGGAGGCAAAACCAAAAGCCTCGCTGATTTCAGCGAGGCTTGGGGGCTGACCGTGTTCGGCGATGCGTTCGCGGATAAAGGTCAGGATGGCGGTACGGCGGGGAGTCAGATTTGTCATGGAGTACATTTGTACTCTTGTGGGAATTTCCTGACAAGCACCACCAGTCAGCTCAAACCTACTGATGATCGTTCCCACGCTCTGCGTGGGAATGCAGCCCGTGACGCTCCGCGTCACTGGACGCAGAGCGTCCCTAGAGGCATTCCCACGCAGAGCGTGGGAACGATCTCTCCGTCAGCTCAAACCCCGCTCCGCCAGAAACCCTGCGATGTAGTCGATAAACGCCATAACCTTGGCCGTCGCCCGCCGATGGCTCGGGTACACCGCCAGAATGTGCGGGCCAAAACTGTCCGGGTCGATCTCGTAATCGGCCATGACCCGCACCAGTCGCCCGTCGGCGATATACGGCGCGGCGCTCCATAGCGGCGTATGCAACAAACCGCGTCCGGCGAGAGCGCTGGCCAGCAGCAAATCGTAATTGTCACTGCGCAACAACGGTGCCGCCGGCTGCGCCAGGCTCAGGCGCTGACCGTCGCGCTCGGCCCACCAGAATTCGCGGCTGAGCAACGGATGCCGATACAGCAGCCACTCATGCTGATCGAGGGTCTGCGGTGTGACTGGCAAGCCCTTGCGCGCCAGGTATTCGGGGCTGCCACACAGCGCCAGCCGATTGCTGCCGACCACCCGGGCAATCAGCCCCGGCAAATCATCGTGCCCTTCGCGCAGCGCCAGGTCGTAGCCGCTTTCCAGCAGATTGACGAATTCATCGCACAAATCCACTTGCAGGCTGATCTGCGGGTATTGCTGCAAAAAGCCGTCGCACACCTGATCGAGAAACGCCCGCCCGTAAGCCAGCGGCGCAGTGATTTTCAGGCTGCCGCGCAGGCCGTGCTGCAACTGCTCGATTTCCTCGCTGGCCTCGTCCAGCCGTTGCAGCACCTGGCGTGCGGTTTCCAGATAGAGCCGGCCGATTTCAGTCAGCAGTATCCGCCGCGTGCTGCGCTCGAACAGCCGCGCGCCGAGCTCGGATTCCAGATGATTGACCGCTTTGGTCAGGGCCGACGGGGTCTTGCCCAGTTGCTCGGCAGCGCGGCTGAAACTGCCGAGCTGCGCGGTGACCACAAACATTTTCAGTGCACCCAACTTGTCCATGCTTTTTCCATTCAGGCAAAAACGTTTTTCGTGAGGGAGGCGTTCTGTCGGGCGTTGGCAGCCACTAATCTGGCCATCAGACGCAATAACACGGAAATGTTCAATGAAAAGATTCATCCCGCATTTCGCAAAAAACGTGCTGATCGCCGCGGTGAGTTTTGCCTCGATGGAAGCCATGGCCGCGACCGATCTGGTGCTGCTCAATGGCAAGATTTTCACCGCCGACCGCGCTCAACCGAAGGCTCAGGCGCTGGCCGTGGAGAACGGCAAAGTGTTGAAAGTCGGCAGCGATGCGCAGATCAAGGCCTTGATCGAACCCGGCACCCAAGTGATCGACCTGAAAGGCCAGACGCTGATGCCCGGCCTGATCGACAGCCACTCCCACGCGATTTTCGGCGGACTGGAAATGGTCTCGGCCAACATGGCAGACGAAGTGGTCGGTCTGGATGAACTGGAAAAACGCCTGCGCGACTGGCGTGACGACGGCAAGGCCCGGCATGGCGACGTATTGAGTGTGGCCGGCATGAGTTCGGCGTACTGGGCCAGGGCTGAAGCGCTGGGCAACCTCTTCAACCATGGCGAATGGGCCGACGTGCCGGTGGTGTTCACCGGCAGCGATCACCACACCGCATGGGCCAACAACGTGATGCTCAAGCGTGCGGGAATCGACGCCGCGCTGTTGAAAACCCTGCCGGACGCGGAAAAAGACACCATCGGCAAACTGCCCAGCGGTGAGCCGAACGGTTTTGTGGTCGATGCCGGCTGGGATCGCGTCGCCTCGAAAATACCGGCGCCGAGCCCGGCCGACCTGCTCAAGGCTGCGCAATCGGCGGTGCGCTTCAACAACAGCCTCGGCATCACCGCGTGGATGGACCCCGCCGCCAACGCCGCGCCGGGCGAGCCGGTGTTCGCCCTCAAGCCCACCGAGAAAACCGTCGGCGTATTGCCGGCCTACAAAGCCCTGTCGGAAAGCGGCGGCATGACCGCCCACGTCGCCGCGCTGCTGGTGGCCAACTCGAAAAGCGTCCCGGCCGATCTCGACACCCTCGACAAGGTTCGTCGGCAGTTCCAGGGCATCCCCCACCTGACGCTGCCGGGGATCAAGATCTTCGCTGACGGTGTGATCGAATACCCGGCCCAGAGCGCGGCGATGATCGATCCCTACAGCAACTCGCACAAACAGGGCGAACTGCTGATCGATCCGCAGCACTTCGGCGAACTGGTCAGCGCCATCGACCAGCGCGGCTGGCTGGTGCACATCCACGCCATCGGCGACCGTGCCGTGCGCGAATCACTGAACGGCATCGCCCAGGCGCGCAAGGACCGGCAGAGCGGCGTGACGCACTCGATCACCCACCTGCAAATGGTCAACCCGAAGGAGTTCGCCCGCTTCAAGCCGCTGAACGTGATCGCCTCGATGCAACTGCTCTGGGCCAGCGCCGACGACTACACCACCGACATGATCAAGCCTTACGTCAGCGCCCTCGCCTTCCGCTATCAATACCCGGCACATTCGCTGCTCAAGCAGGGCGCGACGATTGCCGGCGCCAGCGACTGGCCGGTGTCCTCGCCAAACCCGTGGAACGCCATGGCCCAGGCCATCACCCGCACCGGGCCGCTGGGCGTGCTCAACGCCGACGAACGCCTGGATCGCGAAACCATGTTCTACGCCTACACCGCCAACGCCGCGCGGACCATCGGCCTGGAACAACAGATCGGCTCGCTGAGCCCCGGCAAACAGGCCGATTTCATCGTGCTTGATCGCGATGTGTTCAGCGTCGATGACAAAGCCCTGCATGACACCCAGGTCCTGCAAACCTGGTTCGCCGGCCGTCAGGTCTATACCGCCGCCCAATGACAACAACTGTTCTCCTGTGGGAGCGAGCTTGCTCGCGATAGCGGTATGACCATTAAAAATGATGGCGACTGATACACCGCTATCGCGAGCAAGCTCGCTCCCACAAGTTTTCTCTTTCTGCCCCATAACAACCACAACAACGGGACTTCACATGAAAGCCTTGCCCCTGTTCGCCCTCACTTCCTTGAGCCTGCTGCCCCTGAGCAGCCACGCAATTGCCCTGAACGATGATTTTGCGGTGCTGGTCGACCTGACCCTGGCCAGTGATTACCGCACCCGTGGCATCTCCCAGACCCAGAACGATCCCGCCGTGCAGGCCGGTCTGACCCTGGCCCACAGCAGCGGCCTGTACCTGGGCGCGTGGAGTTCGAACGTCGATTTCGGCGGTGGCCTGAAAACCCGTCAGGAAGTCGACTACTACGCCGGCTGGCTGTGGCAGGCGACCGAAGCCGTGAGTCTGGATCTGGGCTACATCAAATACGCGTACCCCAAGGAGAGCCAGTTCAACCAGAGCGAGGTGTACTCGATTCTCAGCGCTTACGGCGTGAAACTCGCGGCGTATTACTCCAGTGACGCGCCGGGCATCGACAGCAAACAGAGCTCGCTCTACAGCTACATCGGCTATGAAACCGGATTGCCGTTCGATTCCGGGCTGAAACTGCGCTACGGCAACATGGACTTCAAGGACCCGCATATGTATTCGGCGTCCGGACACAGCGATGAGTCCTACCGGGAATGGGAAGTCAAACTGACCCACAACCTGGCCGGCGTGGTGCTGGGTCTGAGCTACATCGACACCGATCTCTCGCAGAGCCAGTGCCTGAGCAGTTGGGGCTTCAAGGACGTGTGCACGGCGACGGTCGTCGCCAGCGTCAGCAAATCTTTCTGACCGAACGCAAAACTCTGGTGGGGGACCAGATCGCTGGCCCCACATTTTTTTGCACTCAGCGTGATTTTGTTACTGGATGTTTACGGAATTTTTACCAATGCCCTTCTACAGTTACGCGCGTAACCGCATCGGTTTCGACTGACGTAGAGGAAAGTATCGAAATGGCTTTGGGCAAAGGACTGCGTTTACCGTCCATCACTCCGACCCGGCTGGTGCTGCTGTTTTCGCTGGCCTTGGTGGCGCTGTACAACCTGGCGACCTGGAAGGCGCTGGGAACACTGATTACCCTGCAAGGTGCACAGAAACTGGCGTTTTTCGCGTCCTTCGGGCTGTTTCTCTGGGCGGCGATCACGCTGCTGCTGACCCTGGTGTCGTTTCGCTGGACGCTGAAACCGGCGCTGACGCTGGTGGCCCTGCTCTCGGCCTGCGCGGCGTATTTCATGAACGAATACGGGATCACCATCGACACGGTGATGATCCAGAACGTGTTCGAAACCAATCCCGAGGAAGCCACCGCGCTGTTCAGCGGCAAACTGCTGGCTTATGTGCTGTTGCTCGGCGTGTTGCCGGCCGTGCTGATCTGGCGCTGGCCGGTGGTTTATCGACCGTTCTTTCGGGGCTTGCTGAACAAGGTGCTGGTGATCGCGGCTTGCGTGCTGGTGATCGGCGCTTCGGTGGGCGCGTTCTATTCGACCTACGCGCCGATCTTTCGCGAGGAAGACAAGCTCACCCACTTCATCAACCCGACCAACTACATCTACGCGATCAGCAAATACACCAAACAACGGCTGGGGATCAAAAAGCATTTCGTGGTGCAGGCCATCGGCGAAGACGCGGTAATGAGCGCCAAGGCAGCCAGTCGCGAGAAGAAATCGCTGATGGTGTTCGTAGTGGGCGAAACCGCCCGGGCCGACCATTTCTCGCTTAACGGCTACGAGCGCGAGACCAATCCGCAGCTGAGCAAACTCGACATCCTCAATTTCACCCAAGTGCATTCCTGCGGCACTTCGACGGCGGTGTCGGTGCCGTGCATGTTCTCGATGTTCCCGCGCGAGGACTACAGCGACAAGAAAGGCAAAACCTACGAAGGCCTGCTCGACATCCTGCAACGGGCCGGCGTGCAGGTGCTGTGGCTGGACAACAACAGCGACTGCAAGGGCACCTGCCTGCGCGTGCCGAACCGCGACATCGCGAAGAACCAGCCGGGACCGTTCTGTGACGGCAACAACTGCCTCGACGAAGCACTGCTGGCCGACCTGCAAGGCTACATCGACAGCCTCAAGGGCAACGCGATCATCGTCCTGCACGCCGACGGCAGCCACGGCCCGGAATACTACGAGCGCTACCCCAAGGACATGGAGCGCTTCAAACCGATCTGCCACACCAACCAGCTGGGCAGTTGCAGCCGTGACGAGCTGGTCAACGTCTACGACAACACGATCCTCTACACCGACCATTTCCTGGCCAAGGTAATCGAACTGCTCAAACGCAATCAGGATCACCTCGATACGTCGATGCTGTACGTCTCCGACCATGGCGAATCGCTGGGCGAGAACGGTCTGTACCTGCACGCCGCGCCTTATGCGCTGGCGCCGGAAGCGCAGACCCATGTGCCGATGGTGATGTGGTTCGGCAACAACACCCTGGCGCAACTCGGCATCGACCGTGGCTGCCTGCAAGGAAAAAGCAGCCAGCCGGGTCTGAGCCATGACAATCTGTTTCACTCGGTGCTGGGGTTGTTCGAGGTCAGGACGTCGCTGTATCAGCCTGGGCTGGATATTTTCCATGGCTGTCGGCCGCCAATGACGGCGGGACAGTGATCCCCTCCAGCTGCGCCAGATAGGCCCAGGGGTAAATCCCGCGCTGATGGCCGTCGCTGAACACCAGTTGCAGACCGTACCCCTGAGCGTTCAATTCGATGACCCGCACACGCGGGTCAATCATTGGCGGCGAGCCCCGCAGGCGAAACGCCCGGCATTGCGAGCACGGGCACTGGCGGCGCAGTTCGGCATGGTCCAGCAGCTGCTCGCGGCCATCCGGCCAGCTCAGCCGTAACCGGTGCTCACTTCGGGAATTGCCGACCGATAGCGGATTCATTGCAGCTGACTCAAGGCAATCCGCACGGCTTTGCGTACTTCCGGGTCGCCGTCGTCCTGCGCGGCCTGCAATGCCGCCACCGCCCCGCGATCATTCAATTCGCCGAGGGCCAGCGCGGCTTCCTTGCGCAGGTTGCTGATGCGATGGCCGAGGGTGTCGATCAGGGCGTCGAGTGCCGGCACATAGCGCAAACGGCCGAGGCTGCGGGTCGCACGCAGACGAACCTGCCAGTAATCGTCATCCAGGGCTTCGATCAGCGCCGGGCCCGCATCTGTATGGCCGACCTTGCCAAGGGTGGTTGCGGCTTCTTCGCGTACTTGCCAGGCCTGATCCTGCAAGGCCTGACACAACGCGGGCAGCACCTCGGCATCACTCGCCAGGCCCAGGGCGCCGGTGGCGGCGCGACGTACTTCGGTGTCCGGGTCATCACTCGCCAAGCGGGCCAGGCCCGGCAGTGCGTCGAGCTGCTTGAGCCAGCCGAGCACCCCGACAGCTTCGCGGCGGACACTGGCATCGGCATCGTTCAGCGCCTGAATCGCGGCCGACGCAGCGCCGGGGAAACGCAACTCACGCAAGGCCCGGAACGCGGCAATCCGCACGCCGGTTTCGGCATGGGCGGTCCACGGCAGAATCACCCGGCCCGCCGCTTCGGTCTTGAGCAGGCTCAGGCTCTGCGCCGCAGCGGCCTGCACCGCCGGCGACGGATCCGTCAGCGCCTGGCACAGCGCTTCAACCACCGGCTCATCTTCCCAGGCCTCCAACAGGCGCGCCGCTTCGGCACGCACTTCTTCGGCGGGGTCTTCGGCCAGGCGCTCGACCAGCCAGAGCAGACCGTCCGGTTCTTCGAGGTCGGCCAGGTCGATCAGGGCAATCCGCCGTACCCCGGCGTCATCGGCTGTCAGACGCGGTTGCAGGGCGAGAATGTCGTCGTTATCGGTCACCGCAAAAAATGAGGTCATAGGGCAAATCTCGGCAAGGGGTTTTCAGGAGGCAAACCGAGCGGATTGAGGCGCGGCAGCGGTCGGTCGTTGTCGTGGCGCAGCAGGTCGAGGCAGTGGCGCTTGAGGCGCGAGAACGCATGTCTGGTCACCAGTTCAGTGGTGCGTGGCCGGGGGAAATCCAGGCGCAGGTCTTCGATGATCCGCCCATCCGGGGTTTGCATCACGCTCATCAGGCTTTTCCTCGTGGTCGATGCCAGGGCGTGAACAGCCCGCCCAGGCGTTTGATCAGCAGGCTGCTGCCCATGCCCAACACGCCGATCAGCAACATGCGGACCACGATGTCGGCGTAGTTCTGAATGGTGTAGGACTCGCAGGTGTAGTAACCGATGCCGAACTGGCCGGAGATCATTTCGGCAGTCACCAGACAGAACCACGAGGTGCCCATGCCGATGGCGAGGCCGGTGATGATGCTCGGCGCGGCGCCCGGCAGAATCACTTCCAGCAGGATCGCCCGGCGCGCGGCGCCAAGGCTTTTGGCCGAGGCGATCAGGCGCGGGTCGACGCCTTCGACGCCGTGCACGGTGTTGAGCAGGATCGGGAACAGCGCGCCGGTGAAGGTGATGAACACCATCGACAGTTCAGACGACGGGAACATCAGAATCGCCAGTGGAATCCAGGCGGCGGCGGGGATCGGGCGCAGCACTTCCAGGGGTGGTAGCAGCAGGTCTTCGGCCCACCTGGAACGGCCGATGGCCAGGCCCAGGGCGATGCCGGCCACCATGGCGGCGAGGTAGCCCGCGAAGACCCGGCCGAGGCTGGCGCTCAGGTGCTGGATGAGCTTTCCGGAGTCGCCGAGGCCGAGGGCGGCTTCGATCACGGCCAACGGGGTCGGGACGTTGGCGAAGGTGACGAGGCCGAGGTTCCAGTGATGGCTGGCGGCGAGTTGCCAGAAGAGCAGGCAGAGCAGCAGTGAGGCGGCTCGGGGGATCCAGCGTGAAAACATATATCACCTCTGATCGTTCCCACGCTCTGCGTGGTAATGCCGCCATGGACGCTCCGCGTCCACTGTGACGCAGAGCGTCACGGGATGCATTCCCACGCAGAGCGTGGGAACGATCTTCGCTTGAGTTAACGGGTGGCAACGGCCTGGGTCGTGGCGTCGGTGAAATCAAAGACTTTCCCGCCCTGAGCGGAGGCAAATTGCTGGGCCTGGCCTTTGAGCAAAAACGCGCTGAGGCGCCCCTTCCCATCACTGGCAAACCACGCCTGCTCCGCCAGCAATTTGATCCCGCTGTCACTCGCCTGCGCATACACCGCCCGGATGTTCTTGCCTTCCGACTTCAGTCCCGCCAGTGCGGTAAACGCCTCTTCTGCCGAGGCATAGCGCCGGACCTTGTCCTCACCCCGCACCCAGATTTCCGCGACATGGCTGAAATCGCTGATGGTTTTTCCAGTCGCCGCATCGACAGACTTCAATGGCGTCTGCGCGTAATTGGCCAGTTGCGCCGTGTAATCCAGATTCGAGGCCTTGAACGCCGCACGGATGTACTGATCGTCGATAAAGGTGTTCAGATCGAGCCCGCGATCGGCCTTCTTCAGCAACTTCAGCGTGTCGATCGCGGTGCCCACAGCCTGGCGGTATTCCGGCTTCCAGCTCAGGTCGCGGGTCTGCACGCCGAGCGGGCCGTGGAACAGATAATTGACCTCGGCATCGACGCCAGTGACCCTGGCGATCAGTTCGCTGTACTTCTCGGGCTCGGCGGCCAGCAGTTGATTGGCCTCGATGCTGGCGCGCAGGTAAGCGACGACGATTTCCGGGTACTTTTTCGCGTAGGCCTGATCCACCAGTGCACCGTGGAAGGTTGGCGCATTGGCCTGGGCGCCGTCGTAGATCTTGCGGGCGAAGCCACGGCTCGGGAACAGTTCGGCGAACGGTACGAAGTCGGCGTGTGCGTCAATCTTGCCGGCCTGCAACGCGGAACCTGCGACCTCCGGCGGCTGGGCGATGATGTTCACATCTTTCAGCGGATCCCAGCCCTGCTCTGCCACGGCGCGCAGCAACATGCCGTGGGCGGTGGAGGCGAACGTCACGGAAATGGTCTTGCCCTTGAGCTCGCTCAGCGACTGCACGCCGGACGCGCTCGGCACCACGATCCCGTTGCCGCTGCCCTTGATGCTGCCCGACAGCACGCTGATGAACAGGCTGTGTTTGCCGGCGGTTTCAAACGCCACGCCGTTGAAGGCACCGGGGAAATCGGCCATGGCGCCGAAGTCGAGTTTGCCGGCGACCATTTCATTGGTCAGCGGTGCGCCGCTGGTGAAGTTCTTCCACTGCACGTCGTACTTGGCGTCTTTGTAGGCACCGTCGTGAGGCAGGTATTTGTCGAGCAGGCCCAGTTCACGAATCAACAGCCCGCCAGCGGCGCAGTTGATGGTGGTGTCCTGGGTGCCGATGGCAATGCGGATGGTTTCGGCCGAGGCCGACAAGGTGAACGAAGCCAGTACCAGACCGGCGATTGCTGCACGCAACATGGTTGAATCCCCTCGAATCATTTTCAGGATGTTCGTCTCCGCCGCGATCAGGGCGCGGTGGGAAACGAGGGGTGTTTGGTGAATCCAGCGTCCGGGGTTTACGGATGGCTTTGGGACTGTCTGTGCGGGCATCTTCGCGAGCAAGCTCGCTCCCACATGATCGTCGGTTCACTCATTATTTGCGGCTGACTTCTATCCACTGTGGGAGCGAGCTTGCTCGCGATAGCGGACGACCGGTCAACGCAGTAAGTAAGGGATGTCCACTTTGACGGCACCGGTCGGGCAGTCCTTTTCGCAAGGCATGCAGTACCAGCATTCGTCGAACGCCATGTAGGCCTTTTGCGTGGCCGGGTTGATCGCCAGCAGGTCCATCGGGCAAACGTCGACGCACACGGTGCAGCCCTTTTCGGCGATGCATTTGTCCTCGTCCACGGTGACGGGGGCATTGGAGCGGAAGAAGATTTCCTGGGCTTGATAGGCCATGGTTCGGACTCTCTCTGGTGATGCCTCAAGCGGCGAAAGCGCCAACCCGAAGGCGGTCGTAGGCCTGCATTTCCTCGGCATCGAGCGGGATGATGTAAGGCTCGACGGCTTTCTTGAAACTGGTCATGCGCCCGTCCTCGCCCTTCTTCAGGTGGCAGTGGCAGAACCATTCGCGGTCATCCCGTTGTGGGTGATCGACGCGGTAGTGGTACAGGCCCCAGCGGCTTTCGGCGCGGAACAGCGAGGCGCGGGCGGCCATTTCGGCGCAGTCGCGGATCACGCTGGTTTCCATCGCACGCATCAGTTCGTGGGCGTTGTTGGCCTTCATCTCGTTGAGATCGCGTTCGATGTCGCCGAAGCGTTGCAGGCCGATTTCCATCTTCCTGGTCACTTTCGGCGGTTGCAGGTAGTCGTTGACGAAGCGCCGCAGCTTGTACTCGACCTGGGCCGGCGGCAGGCCGTGCTCGCGGTCCAGCGGTGCGTAGACCCGGGCCTTTTCCTTCGCGATCTGCTCGGCATCTAGCGCGGAGAATTCGCGCCCGGCGACAAATTCCGCCGCGTTGTTGCCCGCGAACCAGCCGTAGGTGAACGCGCCCAGCATGTAGTTGTGCGGCACGGCGGCCATGTCACCGGCCGAGTACAAACCTTTCACCGAGGTTTCGGCGCGCTCGTTGACCCACACGCCGGACGCCGAATGACCGCTGCAAAAACCGATTTCCGAGATGTGCATCTCGACCATCTGCGTGCGGTAATCGGTGCCGCGGTTGGCGTGGAACTGGCCGCGACTCGGGCGCTCGTTGCTGTGCAGGATTTCCTCGATGTTTTGGATGGTTTCTTCGGCCAGGTGATCGAGCTTGAGGAACACCGGGCCGTTGCCACTTTCCAGTTCCTGGTGGAACTCCCACATCATCTGCCCGCTCCAGTAGTCGCACTCGATGAAGCGTTCGCCCTTGTTGTTGGCGGTATAACCGCCGAGCGGGCCGGTAACGTAGGCGCAGGCCGGGCCGTTGTAATCCTTGATCAATGGGTTGATCTGGAAGCACTCCAGGTTCGCCAGTTCGGCGCCGGCGTGATAGGCCATCGCATAACCGTCGCCGGCGTTGGTCGGGTTTTCGTAGGTGCCCATCAGGTAACCCGAGGACGGCAGGCCCAGACGCCCGGCCGCGCCGCAGGCAAGGATCACAGCCTTGGCCTTGATCACATGGAAGTCGGCGGTGCGGCAGTCGAAGCCCATCACGCCGTTGACGGCGCCCTCCTCGTCGGTCAGCAAACGGGTGCAGACAAGGCGATTGGTGATGTTCACTCGCGCCCGTTTCAACTGGCGATAAAGAACCTTCTTGATGTCGTGCCCTTCCGGCATCGGCAGCACGTAGGCGCCCATGTGGTGGACTTTCTTCACCGCGTAATCACCGGTTTCGTCCTTCTCGAACTTCACGCCCCAGCGGTCGAGCTGCTCGATGGTTTCGAAACTGTGGGTGGCATAGGCGTACACCGCCGCCTGGTTGACGATCCCGTCGTTGGCGATGGTGATTTCCTTGGTGTACTGCTCGGGCGTCGAGTGGCCGGGGATGATCGCGTTGTTCAGGCCGTCCATGCCCATGCTGATCGCGCCGCTGCGCTTGACGTTGGCCTTGTCCACTAACAGCACGCGCAGGTCCTTGTTCTTTTCCTTGGCCTTGATCGCGGCCATCGGGCCAGCGGTGCCGCCGCCGATCACGACGATGTCGTATTCCTGTTCGAGTGTCGTTCGACTCATGCCTGCTCCCCTTTTTGCCGGTCGATCCGCAGGCGGTACTGGAACGCATCGCCACGGTAGTAAAGGTGTTCGAAGTCCAGCGGTTGACCGTTGGCATCGTGGGTCAGACGCTCGATGCGCATGATCGGCGAGCCGGCCTCGACGTTCAGCGCCTGGGTCAGGTCGCTGTCGGCCAGCACCGCGTCGATGGCCAGATCGGCATGGCCGAGGGCAATGCCGCAGTCGTTTTCCAGGATCAGGAAGATGTCGCGGGTCACCAGATCGGCCTTCTCCAACCGCTCGCCTATGGCTTTGGGCAGATAGGTGATTTCCAGCGAGATCGGCTCGCGGTTGATCAGCCGTACGCGTTTGATCTGGGCGACGATTTCGCCTTCGGCGACCTGCAAGCGCTCGGCGACCCGTTTGTCGGCGGCGATGAATTTGAAGCTGTGCAGGCGGTTGATCACCTCGTAGCCACGGCCGGTCATGGACTCGGCGAGGCCTTGCAAGGTGCTGACGTTTTGAAAAGTCTTGGGTTTGGCGACGAAGGTGCCTTTGCCGTGGATCTTGAAGATCAGCCCTTCCTTCTGCAGATCGCCCAGGGCCTGACGCACGGTGATGCGGCTGACCTTGAACAGCGTGCCGAGCTCGCTTTCGGACGGCATCTGGCTGTCTTGCGGGTATTCGCCGTCGAGAATGCGGGCGCGCAGCACGTCGCGCAGTTGGGTGTGCAGCGGGACACTTGATAAGGAGAGCGGGCTTGAGGAGAGAGCGTTATCGGTCATCACGGGATCACTTGTTATAACGAGTTATGACGTGATCTTAGAGACGTTATGACAAGCTTGAGAAATACCGAATGAGCATAAGGTTAGATGTCCAACACCATCCCCTGTGGGAGCGAGCTTGCTCGCGATAGAGGTGTATCAGTCACCCAAGTTATTGACTGACAGGACGCTATCGCGAGCAAGCTCGCACACAGGGGGGACGGTGTGGTCTGGGGAATTATTGGCGCTTGAGAATCTGATCCATGACCCAATCGGTTTTCAGCGCTTCGGCGGCGACTGCCGGGTGCCTGGACTCACCGCGAATCTGCGCGTTCATTCCGAGTACGTGGTGCCACTGGATGTGCTCGTGATGGGGGATTTCCAGGCTGATGTCTTCGTCGGCATGCAGCTCGACCGGATGCTCGTCGAACACCGAAAAACCGATCCGCCCTTGGCTGCCGATAATCTCGACCCGATCCTCGCGCCGATCCGCAACAAAGCTCCAGCAGCCCATGCCCAATGCGCCCGAGGCGAATCGCCAACTGGCGCTGACCGCATCTTCCGCCGCGTACAGCCCGGCCTGACGCGCCGTGAAACCTGCGACTTCCACGATGTCACCGAGCAGATACTGGAACAGGTCGAACCCATGGCTGGCCAGATCCGCAAAATACCCGCCACCCGCCACCGTTGGATCGGTGCGCCAGTTCGCGCTGCCGTCCAGATCCTTCGGTGAAGGCGCTTTGGTCAACGTCCAGCTCAGGTGCCGCACCTCGCCGATCCGCCCCTGCTCCAGCCATTGCCGAACCTGCTGGAATCGCTGCAACGAACGGCGGTAATAGGAGACGAACAGGTGCAGACCGGCCTCGGCGAACACCTGCTGCATCTCACGGCTTTGCCCGGCATTGAGGGCCATGGGTTTTTCCACGCAACAATGCTTGCCGGCGGCGGCGACTTTCAGGCTGTAGGCGTGATGGCTGTCGGGGGGTGTGGCGATGTACACCGCGTCCACTTCAGGGTCGTTGATCAGGGCATCGACGTCGGTGCAGGTCCGGGCGATGCCGTGGCGCGCGGCGTAATCGGTCACGGCTTCGAGGCGTCGCCCCATCACCGCCACCAACGCCGAGCCGGGCGCCTTGTAAAAGGCCGGCCCGCTCTTGCGTTCGGCGACGCTGCCGCAACCGATCATGCCCCAACGCACCACCTTCATTCTTGTGCCTCAGCCAATGCGCAGTGCGCGCAAGTCGAGGTGACCGTTTTGCAGCGGCGGACACCAGTAGTAGCCGCCGGTGATCGGCCGGCTGATGCGATACAGGCCGTCAGTGATGCCGTCCTCCAGACCGCTCATGCGGCGCAGTTGCGCTTCGAACGCGTCAAGGGAGAAACCGAACGCGAGGAACATCAGGCCGGCACGGTCGCCTTCGATCCACGGCATCGAACGGCGCAAGACGAAGGCCTCCGGGGCGAAGCTTTCCTGGGCGGTGCGCTTGACGTGGGCGGACACCGGGGCGTCGTCGATCTCTTCGTTGTCGCTCAGGCGACGGCCCATGATGTTGTCCTTGTCTTCGGCGGACAGCGCATGGAAACCCTTGAGGTCGTGCTGCCATTGCTGGATCGCGGCGAAACTGCCACCCACCAGACCGTCCGCACCTTCACTTAGCAGTGCGGCGACGATGGCGGCTTCGTCGTGCGGGTTTTCAGTTCCGTCTTCATAACCGGTGAGGTCATGGCCGTCCTTGTGGCGGAAGGTTTCCTGCATCTGCACCAGACGCAGTGCAGGGGCCAGTGCGGCCTCAAGTGCGGTGCTGCGGTTGAGCAGTTCGCCACGGTCGACGCCGTGCAGCCAGACCCACAGGGCGTGCTGGGTCGACGGGTTTTCCACGCCGACGCCGGTCAGCGCCGGGAAGCTGCGCAGGCCGTCGATCTTCACATTCAGAGCCTTGGCCAGGGATTCACCGAAACCGATTACCGCCGACTTGCCGTCCACCAGATTCAGCAGGTTGTCGATCGCCTGCGGCAGCGCTTCAACCGACTCGAGGGCGAAAAACAGGTGACGTGCTTGCGGCGGAACTGGGGTGGCGAGGATGCCCGGCTGGTAGTAACTCATGTCGACTCCTTGGAAAGAGCGCGGAGTTTAACTGTAGGCGGAAGATTTGTGTGGGATCAGATGACGCACTCGCTGCGCCACGCACTCGGACTTTTCCCCGTCCAGCGTTTGAACGCCCGCCGAAAACTGCGCACGTCGCTATAGCCGACCTCCTCGGTAATGCGTTCGATCGGCATGTCGGGATTGGCCAGCAGGCTCATGGTTCGCGCCTGGCGCACTTGCTCCAGGAGTGCCTCGAAAGTCAGAGAGTGCTCGGTCAGCCGCCGACGCAAAGTACGGCTGCTCATATTCAAGTCGCCAGCGATCTTTTCAATGTGGCTGCCCCGGCTCAGGTCCCGGGCAATCGCCCGCTCTACTGCCTGGATCAGATCAAGTTTCTGATGAACCTGCGCCGCTTCCAGCTCCAGCAACTTGACCGCCTGACGCAGCGCCAGCGAATGGTGGTTGGGCAAATTCACATCCAGCCACTGCACGTCGATCAGCATGCGATTGTGCAGGCAGCCGAAGCGCACGTCCGGCCCCAGCAGCCGCCGGTATTCATCGACGTAATCCGGCGCGGCGTGCATGAATTCCACGGCAATCGGCTTGAATGTCTCGCCCACCAGCGCCCGGCCGTAGACCAGCAGGCTGGCGAAAAACTCTTCGACCGCGAACACCTGCACCTCGGCAAACGGCAACCGGCATTCAACGTCGACATACACCTGATCACCCACCACATCGACGCTGGAAACCACAATCCCGCCGGACGTGTGCTGATGCCGAACCCCGATTTCGAACGCGTCGCGCAAAGTCTTGCACAGCGACAGCACATGCCCGAGCAGCCCCAGCGTACCCAGCACATTCTGCGCGCCGACCCACAGGCCCAGCCCCTGATTGGGCAACGCCTTCAGCGCCCGCTGGATCATGGCCACGGCCTGCCGGTAGGAAATCCGCTGTGCCGGATCCTGCAGGTCTTCGAAATCAAAACCCAGGCCACGGCACAGGCTCTGCGGCTCGATGCCCTTGCCGGCGACGACTTCGGCCAGGGTCTGCAACAGAAATGGCGACACCAGCGCTAGATCGAAGGTGGGGTCTTGGAGTTTTACGTTCATGGGGGCTGACATTCCGGATCACGTTGAATTGTTATTTTTGTAACCGGTTATGTCGAAGGAAGTTAGCACAGGGTTGACCGACTGTCCGCAGAAGCCCCCTTCCGTGTCCGCCAATACCCTGCCCCGGCGCGCGCCAAGGGCTTATTTCTATAGTGGCCGGGCGCCCTGCGCGCCGGCGTTGCGCCCAAACACAATAATAATGAGGACGGCCATGACCCCGAACCGCGCGACTTTCCCTGTGCAACTGGCGCTGAGCCTGCTTGGCTGCGCCGCGACCCTGCCGGTGCTGGCTACCGAAGCCGGCGTCGACAACATCGGCCCCGGAACCGACGGCTTCTTCATGTTGCCGCTGGAAGTCGACAGCCTTCCGGAGAACATGGTCGCCTTCAACCTCTACTACAACCACTACAAATCGACGAAGCTCAATATCAGCTCACTCGGCGGCAAAGTGCCGAATGTCGAGATCGAATCCACCGCGGTCATCCCGCGCCTCGATTACCTCAGCCCGGTGCGGATCTTCGGCGGACGCCTGGCCGGCTACATCGCCCAGCCGTGGCTCAAGCAGGAGGTTTCGGCATTCGGCCTCAGCGACACCCGCGAAGGCATGGGCGATACCACCATCGCGCCGATCATCCTGTGGGACATGGGCAAGAACCTGACCCTCGGCGCAGCCGTTGAAATCACCTTACCCACCGGCGAATACAGCGTCGATCGGCTGGCCAACACCAGCAACAACTTCTACACCTACAAACCGCTGTTCTCCTTCACCTGGTTGCCGACAGAACGCACCGAGGTGTCGATGAAAACCACCTACAGCTTCAACGAAAAAAACAAGGACACCGACTACAAGTCCGGGCAGATCTTCCACTTCGATTACTCGGCCAGCTACAAGATCACCGATGACCTGATGCTCGGCATCAACGGCTACTACCTCAAGCAGACCACCGACGACAAACAGTTCGGCCACACCGTGCAGTTCGCCGGTCAGGACGTTGATGACGGTGTGCGCGGCAAAGTCTTCGCCATAGGTCCCGCGCTGCACTTCACCTTCCTCAAGTACGCCAGCGCGGAGATTCGCTGGGCCAAGGAATTCGACGTAGAGAACCGGCCGGAGGGGGAAATGCTGTGGGCGAAGGTGAGTATTCCCTATGCGTTCTGAGTGCATTTGTAGGAAGGCGCACACGGATTTGTAGGCTGGAAACCTGAAAAACAGAGGGTGGGAATAGGCCTACAGCGGTGGTCGAGATTGCCGGACAACGGAGGGAAACGTCCGGCAGATTTCAAAGGGGGGACTTGCAGATACTGGGCGCCGTTACCCCATGGTTCCTCAAGGGCTCATGGGGTGCATCGTCTGCCAGTGACGACAATGGGCCATTCCCCCTTAAACTGCCGAGATTGAACACGGAGATCACTATGAGCATATTGCTTTCCCCGTTTTACTCTGACTTTGAATCCGAAGAAGAGGCCGAGAGCTACGATCGCTGGTTTCGCGCCAAGGTGCAGGCTGTACTGGATGACCCTCGCCCGGGCATTCCCCATAAAGAAGCCATGGTGCGGCTCGACCAACTATTAGAAGAGAAACGCAAGAATCGACCCGCTGCCGCTTGAATGGAGCAATCAAGCTCTGGACGATCTGGCTGGCATTATCGACTACGTTGAACAATACAACTCAAACGCTTCAACGGCTCTGCAGCACAAGGTTGGTGCAGCGACGCAAAGGCTTTCATCAATTCCCTATGGTTACCGGTCCGGTCGAGTGCCAGGCACTCGGAAAATGGTGGTCAATCCAAACTATCTGCTGGTCTATCGAGTGAACGGGCACATCAAAATACTGACGTTAGTCCACACCCGACGACAATACCCACGAACCTCATCAACCTAAAAAAAAGGGCGGCCAAATGGCCGCCCGAAACGTACTGCACGAGAGTCCTTTTACAACGTCAGCTGCCCCCGCTCCTCCTCGGTCAACTGCTGTTTCGCCTGTTCATCCAGGGCTCCGGCGCCCAGCACCTGCACCGGGCTGTTGGGGTTGTAGCCCGGTGTCGGTGCACGGCTGGCGCCATCGCGGCTTGGGGCCAGTTGTTCGTTGCCGAAGCTCAGCACCTGCACGGTGAACACCGAGGCCTGGTTCTGTCGTGACGCGGCCTGTTGCTGACGGGCGACGTCTTCCGCCGCCTGGGTGGCCGACGACGCAGCGGAACTGGCCGAGGTGATCGCCCCGGTATTGACCGCCGAGACCACCGGCACCCCGGTCGCCTTGCCCTGCACCGAGATGTTGGCGGCGTTGACCACCGTCAGTGCGGCGATGTTGACGTTGCCAGAGACGCGAATCCCCGCCTCGCCCGCATCGATGGTGCCCAGCGGCGCAATCAGGTCGATGTCGCCCGGGGCCACTTCGGCAATCGGGTTGAGCGTGGCGATGCCGGCGCCGGTGCTCGGCACCGATGGCGACAGGGTCACGTTGCCCCAGGTGTCGTACACGCGTTTCGGCGGCGTGTAGACCACGGTGGTTTTCGAGCCGCGACCGGCGTTGATGTCGCCCTCGGCCGACCAGCCCAGAATCGAGCCACCAAACGTGGTCATGATCCGGCTCTGCCCCAGCAAAATGCTGCCCTCGGAGTAGAGCTGAATGTTGCCCGAGCCCTGGGTGATGATCCCCGCCGTCGAGGGCGGCGCCGCGCCTTCGATGCCGAACACCTGACCGCCACCCGGCGTGAGCATCTGGATGTCACCGCCGAACAGCGTCTTGACCCCGGAGCCCCCATAAAGCGTGATGTCGCCGTCATAACGGATCGGATTGCCGGCCACATCGGTGGTCGGGAACAGCGAAGCAATGGCGTTGCGACCCCGCAGATAACTGCCTTTGCGTGGGCCGTCGACATCGTTGTACTCAAGACCGCCAGCACGCAATTCGGCGAAGTACACCTGGCGGGCGAAGATCGCTTGTTCGGCACTCGGCAGCGCAGCGAAGAACGCTTGCGCCTGTTCGGCGTTGCCGCTGAAGCCATAGCCGAGGTTCAGCCAGCTCTGCAGTTCGTCGAGGTAAGTCTTGACCACTTTGCCCGGTTGCCCGTTGAGGGAAGCATTCGGGTCGGCGAGGTTCTGCGGGTTCAGGTAACGGGCGATGAACCGCGAGTAATCCGGCCCCTGCGCGCCCGCACCGGCCTGCAACACCACACTGGCACCCGGTCGCTGATCACCCGCCACCAGCGATCCGAGGCTGGTGATGCCGGCACGATCTTCCATCAGGATATTGCGCCCGGCAGTGATATCGAGGACGCCGGGGCCGGCGATATCGAAGCTGCTGTAGAGGATGTCACGCCCTGCCGAGACCCGCGAAACATCCCGAGGATCGTCATGCACGAACAGGTTGCCGGTCGACGTGATGCTTTCTGTCGTCGGCACGCCCATCTCAGCGTCAGGCACGGTCGTCGGATTGCCCAGGAAAGTACCCGACGCCACGATGTCGCGCCCCGCCAGCATCCAGACCGGGCCTGCCGCTTCGTGCCAGGTACGTTTCGACAGGCTGAACGTCAGCGTTTCACCGCTGCGAACGCCCACCAGATCGCCGATCAAGGCATAAAACCGCGCCGGTGTCTGGACGTCATTCAAGCCCGAATAACTGTTGGCGCCGAAAGCGAACAACGGATAACGCAGGTTCTTGTCCGGCGCGATACCGTCGCTGTTGCGGTTGCTCATGATCGGCGTGGCCGACGTGTTGTTGCCGTAACCGTTGAAGGCTGGCGCGAACGGCGTGGCGATGGCCAGCGGACTGGCGCCCGACTGATTGATCGCATAGCCGCCGGCGTAGATCGAGTCGTGTGCCAGCAACTCCAGTTGCCCGGTGCTGGAAGGTGCCAGCAACAGCGAATACCCGATTGCCGGCACTGTTCCACTGCCCTGGCTGTAGACCGCTGAAGGTCCGGCATAAATCGAACCTTGCGCCGCCACCGCCCGCAGGATCGACGGGTACAGGAAGCGCCCGTCGGTCGGCGACGTATTGCGCCCGGTGACAGGCCCCTGGCCGGTGACTTCGCCCAGTTGCGTACTCGGCGTCAGATTGCCCCCTGCCGAAAACAGGTCGATCGCGGTGTGGTCAGTCCACAACGAGAAGCCCGTCAAACCGCCACCCTCGTGGGCGACACCGTCGTCAGTGGTGAACGGTGTGGAGTTCTGCAGCCGCACCCGGCCCGGATCCGCCGCCCCGCCCAACACCAGATCGCCACGGGTGCTTAGGCTCATCCCGGAATCCCCCGGAATCAGCACCAGCCCGCCGGAGGCGCTGCCCATCGTGGACGTGAACGGGTCAAACGGACGTACTTCGCGAGGATCCTGGGTCGAGGCTGCGGCGCCGTATTGCAGATTGATCCCGCCCAACGCGCCGCCGGCCAGTCGCGCAGCACCGCGCAGGTTGATCAACGCGCCTTGCAGGTCGTGTTGTGCCACACCGATGCCATTCTCTCCGGCCCGGGCCTGCAATGACGGGTTCACCGATCCGCCGATGCGGATGTCCATGTCACCGCCACCGGTCAATTGCAGGCTGCCGTCGCTGCCCACGCGACCGGTGCTGCCAACCGCCACGACCAGCCCCTGCCCGCGCGGATAAAGATTGACCTTGTTACCGTCGCCCATCGCCTTGAGCATGCCGGCATCGCCTCCCGCACGCAGGCTGATATTGCCGCCACCCAAGGTGCCGAAACCGGTGAAACCGACCAGATACGGGCCCGTATCAACGCTTTGATCCGGCAACGGTTGCGTCGCATAGCTGCCGAAGTTGATCCACCACGCAGTCGGCACATCGCTGTTGCCGGTGCCCTGGCGCCAGAGCCAGTTGCCCACGGCCACACTCGGGACTTGCTCACGGGTGTCCATGGTTTGCGACAAGCCGCGACGGCCCAGTACATCACCCGAAATCGAGCCACCGGCATTGATGGTCAGGTTGCCGCCCATTTGCGGGTACCAGGCCTGATACAGGCTGTCGCTGCCACTGACCCATTTTTCGTAATCGCCGCCGGCACTGCCCAGCACCGAGCCGTTGTCCGAGAGTTTTCCGCGAGGCTGATTGAAGCGCGGATCGATGTCTGGCGATTGAGTACCAGCGGTGTAGACGCCGTACGGCGAATCCATGCTCAGGTTGCCGGCGGCGAGCACGTCCAGATCACCGGTGCCGGTCCGCAGCACGCTGAACATCTGGGTGTGGGTCTTGACGGTGGTCCCCGGTTTGTTTTCCACGCACAGTTCCGGGAAGGCGCCACACCAGGCCAGTACATCATCGTCGGTCATCGGCGAGCCGGGCGGCATACCCATCCAGTTGTCCGGTGCCCAGACCCAACGCGGCGCCGGCACACAGGAATTCGGCGCCCAGTCGCACCACATCATTTGATCCTCGGGGACAGGCTCGCCCGGCGTGAAACCGCCCAGGTTGCCTTCGCCCCAGACCAGGGTCGGTGGTTTTTCGGTGACGGTCAGGCCGTAGTGAGTGTCGGCCAAGCGCAGGTTGCCATCGCTGGACACCGGTTTGATCGCCCGACTGTCCGCAGCGCCCAGATCGGCCCCCGCCACCACGCGCATCGACCAGGACGCGCTGCCCGCCGGCAACATGCTGGCGACCGCCCAGTTGCGCCCCTGGGTCGTGCCGGTCAAGGGTCGCAACTCGATGAACGACGTACCGTCAGCCAGCACGACATTCGTCATCGACGGTATCAGCGAGCCGCGCAACAGAGCCAGAGAACCGCTCAGGCGCACGCCCTTGATCCCGTTGTCACCGGCCTCGACGCTGCCCGGCAGCGGCACGCCCTTGGGCCAGCGCAGGGCTTGCAGCGCGGTTGCCTCGTTTAAACGGATACCCGCTCCCAACCGGCTGCCCGCCGGCAAGGTCACGCTGTCGGCGAGCAGCGTACCGGCGGCATACAGCAGATTGCCCGAGGCATCGCGCACCGAACCGGCGAGCACCGTGCCGGCGCCGAATGTGTACGGCGCCGCCAGTGTCGCCTCGGTGGGCAACAGCGTGCCGCTGGCCAGCGTCGTCGCTTGCAACGGGACGTCGTAGTTCAACGTGGCGCCCACCGGGAATACCGTGCCGTCCGCCAAGGTAACGCCCGCCCCCGGCACAATCAGATCGCCACCGAACGGCTGAATCCCCGGCAGCAATTTCCAGCCGGAGTCGTCCACGGTCTCCGGTGGCGGTGCGAAACCGTCGTTGAGGCTGCCGTGGATATCAAGGTTACCGCCGGCGCGAATCACCAGGTTACCGGCCTCGCCCGAGCCGTATACCGAAGTCTTCTGCGTATGCGGATTCAGGCTGGCATAGCGATAACCGGACAAGTCCACATCACCCTGCACCACCAGATCACCGTCGGCGGTTTTGCTGGCGATCTCGACTCCAGGCCGCAGATGGAAGGCGTCGGCGTACGTGGCGTTGTTCAGACCGGCCAGTTTGTTGTTCAGCAAATGACTGTTGGCCAGCGCCGCGTCGATGAACGCCGTGCTGTCGCCGTGAAGGCGATCAAGATAAGCCTGATCGATCACCTGATACGGACGTCCGCTGGCCGCCGGGTCCGTGCCGTCACTGGCATCGGTATAGCGGCGCGTGGCGTTGAGACCAATCGAGCGCGCACCCTGAATGCTCAGCGCGCCGCCGGCATCGATGGCAATGTCATCCGCCCCCAGACGCGGCGCATTCAGCTCGAGCGTGCCGCGCAGCAGTCCATCGGACTGCCCCGGCAGTGAACCGCGAACCGCTTCGGTGCCATGGCGCACGTCGATGCGCGCGCCAGCGCCGAGGGTCAGCACACCTTGTCCGGAATTGAGTTCGACCATTGCCCGGTTCGGTGCATCGATGATCTTGCCGTAGCTGTCGACCCGCAGCACGCGACCATGGGCGTCAAGCACGGCATTGCCCGCCAGGGTCAGGCCGTTTTGCGCCGACAGGCGAATACTGCCGACCCGCTCGCCGCTGGCATCGATCAGACCGGCCACCGTCAGGCGGCCGTTGTCCACCGACACATTGACCTCCCCTGCCTTGAGCCCGTCGCCGATCAACAGATCGCCTTGCTTGAGCTGCAAGCTGCGGCTGCCGAAGACCTGCCCCGCATTCAAGCGCTGATTGAACGCCGCAAACTGCTGGCTCGCATCACCGTTCAGGTGCTGCGCGCGGATATCCACACCACCGGCCTTGTACGGCACAAGCGTGCCGCCGGCATCGTAATAACCGCTGCTGGCACCGAGAATATCGCCTTGCAGATCGACCATGCCGGCATCGGCGGCCAGGGCGACCGCACTCAGGTTACCGGCCTGATTGTTCTGCGCCGACAGATCGATACGCGAGCCCGCCGCCTGACGAATGTTGCCCTGGCTGCTGTACAGCGCTACGTCGCCGCCCCAGCTGTACTTGTTCACATCGTTGAACGGCAAGGTACGACCGGCCATGTCCAGATACGCGCCACGGGTGAGGGTCAGATCGCCCTCGGACTTGACCACCAGTTTGCCGCTGGCCAGGGCGATGCGACTGTCCAGCAAGACGCTGCGAGCATCGAGGGTCAGTTCCGCCCCCAGGGCGTTGGCGGCTGCCGCTGCACCGCCCCCCGTCAGGGTCAGGTTGTCACCGGCCTTGAGCCGGTTGACCGAGCCCGCCTCTCCCGTCAGCAACGGCGTACGCAGCGTGAGATTGCCGCCGCTGTAGGCATAACCGTTGACCGGATCGAAAGCACCCTGCGTCTGGTACACCGCCAGGCTGCCCTTGTGGTTGGCGGTGATGCGATCACTGGCTGCGAGATTGACGTTGGCAAAGCCCAACACCAGACGTTTGTTCTGGTCCAGACCACTGGCCTGCGGATTGGGGCCGTAGCCGAACTCGATGCGTTGCGCCTCAATGTTGAACGCGCCCCGGCCCGTGCCGGCACCATCCGCGATCACCGCACCCGGATCCTGAGTTGCACCGTTCCAGATCAGGTTGGCGGTGCGAATGGACGCCACGTCGCCGCTTTCACCCAGGCCGTAAATGGCCGGGGTGCTCAGTATCAGGTTTTGCAGTTTGCTGACGCCGGTCTGCGGATCCCGCGTATCGAGGCTGACGTTGCCGTAGAAATTGAACGCGTCGCGGCTTGTCAGGCTCAAGGTTTCCAGCGTCGGCGCGCCGTACTGGGTATCGCCCCGCAACAGGCGGTTCAAGACATTCTGGTTCAGGGTCAGACCAGTCGGCACCCGGTTGCCGGCGGCGCTCAGGGCCTCGGCACTGCCGGCGTTGACGGAGCCCACGGCCAGCGTCAGATGACGGGTGCCGAAGCGCACCGACTCGTCGAGTTCGAACTGCCTGTCGGTGGCGGCGGTAATGCTGCCATTGGAATAGAGCACTGTCGGGTTGTTACAGGCTGTCGTCGGGCAGTTGCCGATGCGGATGTCGCCCGAGCCGGATGTCCTGACCGAGACTTCGGGCGCGAGCACATTGGTCCAGCCGTTCGACACCACCAGCAACCCCGCCGCACCCGGTTTGTAGATGAAGCCGGTGCTGGAATCGTAAGGCGCGTTGCCACGCCCCAGCGTGTTGATGCCCGAGCCGGCCTCGAGACTGATACCGCCATCGGTCCGGGTGGTGCGCAACAGCACTTCGGGCGCCGATAACACAGCGCCTTCACGCAGGGTGATCGTTGAAGTATCACCGCTGAACGCGATGATGTTGCCCGACGTGTTGTAGTCGATCGTCGGTTGCGCGCCGATGGTCAATCGGCCGGCGTTTAGCGCGTTGAGGCTGTCGGCATACAGCGACACCCCCGCAAAACCTTCAGTGCTCGAATGCCCCGCGCCGAGAATTTCGAAGTTCGCCGCGCCGTTCACCACCGCCGTCCCGACGACGCCGCCCGTGGCGGGCTTAAATAGCGCCTGACCGTTGAAATCCAGCGCGTTACCCGCTGCGGCGCCACGGGACAGATTCAGTCTCAAGGATTTGCCGTCCATGGGCGCCAATGCCCGAGGCACGCCCCGGCGCGTCGCATCGCTCTGGATGAACTGACTGAACGAGGTTTCGTTGTACTGCGAGTAACGGCGCAGCACATCGGCGGATGTCAGGATGACCTGGCTCGCCAGGCTGTCACGCAGGCCGGTATTGGCAATCGACATCCGCCCCGAACTGGTCCACGAACCATTGCGCAGTGGCAGCGCAGCGTTGGTCGCACCCGCTGCCGCCTGGCCATTGACCTCGACCCGGAAAGCCCCCGGCAACAGCGCAAAAGTCGAAGGCAGCAGCGTGTAGGTGCCCGCCGCCAGCCCCGGCACGCCGGCCCCGAGGGTGATCTGCTGGCCGATACGCGGGTCGACCGCCCCCGCTTCGGCGAGCATCGGCGCATAGGCACTCTGATTCCCCGGCACGATGGCGTACACCGGGTTGCTGGTCAGCCCCGGCAGACTGAAAGTGCCGTCACTGGCGTTGCGCACCAGCGGGTTGTAGCGGGCATCGGTGGAACCGCCACGGCCGGAAACGAAACCGGCACCGCGCAAATCGCCGCCGCCCGAAAGATCGATCAACGCGCCGCTTTGCACATCGACATATTGCGAGGTAAGCGTCACGCCAGCGGTTTCGGCGGTGATCCCTCGAAGCACTACGGACTTGTCGTTGTAGCGATAGTCGATGCCGTCGGTGGTGCCGCCATACGGCATGACCAGTCCGGCTGCGCTGGCCGAGGTGATGCTGCCTGGCAACAGATGCAATGCCTGAGTATCGAGAACCAGGTTGTCACCCAGATTGATCATGCCCAGCGGCGCACGGATCACCCCGCCCTGCTCGATATGGCCGGCGGCCAGCGTCAGGCTGCCGAAGACCGAGTAAGGCAACGCCGCAGGCGCGGCCACGGAACGGCTGATTCGCAGGGTCCGCGCCGGGTTGGCGCCACGCTGGACACTCTGATACCCCACGCGCACCTCGGCGGTGACATCGCTGGCGGGATAGATCTGCGCGGCACGCAGATTCAGGTCGCCCGGTGTCCAGAGTTCGGTTTTCTCGACGTTGCCGGTGGGCGCCAGAAAGCGCAGATCACCTCGGCTGTCGAACGTGACCTGTTCAAAACCACGCCGCCCGATCTCGAGCGCCGGACCGCTGAGCTGCACGATTGACCCGGCCGTGCCGAACGACAGACTGTTGCCCAGATCCAGCAGGTCCGCCGTGGCGCTGAACTGTGACGGTGCCACGGCGTGGGTCGGATTGTTCAACACTCGCGGCCGGATATTGCCGGGGGCCTCGAAATATTTGCCCGGACCCGACAGGCGAACGTAAGACGCGGACAGATTGATCCGCGCGCTTTCTGGCGAGCCATCCGCCAGCGACAAGGCCCCGGCATACAGGCTCAGGCTTTGATTCATGTGCAGATCGACGTTGCCGTCAAACGACAGCAGACCGTTGCTCAGCACACTCAGGTTGTCGAAGCCGCCGGCCATCAACTGATCGGCGCCCAGACGGGCGCGACCATATTGCAACGCAGGGGCGGCGTCACCCGCTTGCAGACTGGCCGGCAACAGCGACGGGCCGGCGTCCTGGCCGATGACGATTTCGCGCGGCACACGAACAGCGTTGCTCGCATCGCTGCGCAGATAACTCGGCGTCTCCAGTGCGATGTCCAGTCGACCGCCCGCCGCCCCGGCACCACCGGCCGCGGCACGCAGGTCGCCTTCGATGAACAGGCCGTTGTAGGAACTCAGCGAAATGCGCCCGCCAGCAGTGGCAACCAGCGTTGGCCCCTGCCCGGCGATATCCAGCATTGCCTGTGCGCCGGAGGCGTCCAGTCGCGCACCGTTTCGCACGATCACATAGGCGTCGGCCGACGTGGCCGTGGCTTTCTTCGCATCGGTTTCACCGCCAATGACGATCGAGCCGCCCTTGCCGACCTGGCCATACACCCGCCCCAGCGCATCGATGCCGGTGGCCACGCGACCGGCCACATCCAGCACCGCGTGCTCGCCGATCCAGATCGAACGGTTGTGGGTTTGCTTGTCCGCCGTCTGCGAAGAATCGGCGACATTGATCGAACCGAATTGCTGCTGACGGACATCGATCGTGCCGCCCCAGGCATTCAGTTCGCCATCGACCGTGAGCTGACCGGCGCTGCGCAGATTGATGCGCTGCCCCGGATCGACACTGATCCGCGAGCCCTGGCCCAGGCTCAACGTGTTGCGAGTCGGGTCCACCAGCGCAATCTCGCTGGAACCGGCCTGCAGGGTCAGGCTGGCGCCGGCGCGCTGGGTCAGTTGCGCCTTGAGCGGGTTCTCCTGGTAGAGCGTGGGCGTCCAGAGTTCGAGTGCCTGCCGTGGCGCCGTGCCGCTGACCTGATTCGCTGCCGCGTCACCAAAACGGTAGACCGGCATCAACACGTCAATAAGGGTGTTGTCCGCCACATCGAGGCGTTTGAGGCCGATCAGGCTGTAGGCAGAGAAGCCTTTGTCGAACAGATCCGGTTGCAGTTGCAGTGTGTTGTCGGCGAGGGGTTTATCAGCCTGCCCGATGAGGATGTCGCCCGCCTGAATCAGCAAGCGGCCGCCGCCGGACACACCGTAACCCCGCAGTTGCCCGTCCAGGGTCAGGTGGGTGTCACCCGGCGCGGACAAGGCGCTGGACTCAAGTGTCAGGTCGCCGCCCTTGCCACCGCGGGTCTTGCCGTTGGCCAGAATCGCGCCGCCGGACGACACATCCAGCAGGCTGCCGGCACCGATCTCGATATCGCCGCTACTGCGAATCGACACTACGCCGCCGTCCAGATACGCCAGGCTCGCGACATCATCCGGGTTGGTGCGCAGGTTGCTCCACAGACCGCGAGTGTCCAGTTGCACCCCTTCAGCCACACTCACGCGGGTGGACTTGCCGGTCGGTGCGACGAGTCGGGTGTCGGTGAGGCGATCGGTGCTGAGCTGATTGAGCACGTTGCCCAGATGCAGGCTGCCGCCCCGAGCGGTCAGGTCGGCGTTGACCTGTACGTCCGGCCCGTAAAGGGTGATGTCGCCGCCATTGGCGAGCGTGACCGCGCCTTGCACGTCGATCCGCTCCTTGGCCGCCACTTTCAGCGCGCCCAGTTGCCAGTCGCTGAGTTGCCCGGCATCGACAAACAGCTTGCCGTTGCGCGCATCCGATACGGCACCGGTCAGATCCCGATCATTGCCGGCGACCGGGCGCTCGCCGCCGATCTGCACCTGATCGAGCAACGGATTGAGGCCATAGAGCAAGCCACCGGAGGCCGCCACATACGCCGGGTCATAACTGCCGACAAACAATTGCCCGCGCCGCGCCAGCGCCGTCTGGCTCTGCGCATAACCATCGATTACGGCACGCGGTGCCTGGGTCTGGCGGTCGCCCTGATAAACCTCGCCGAGCATCTGGCCGTCGAGCACGGCATTGCGGGTGCCGATCACCAGTTGCCCGGCATCGCGCCCCACGGTGTAGCCGGACTCCTGACGGCTGGCCGGCGCAATCAACGGGTTGTAGTAGTAATTCGTCTGACCCCAGCGCTGGCTGCTGTCTTCATAGCCCTTGTACAGCCCGGTGTAGAGCAGATCCCCCGGCGCTTTGGAGACCTCATACAGGCGCCCGTCGGCACCGCGCAGCCAGCTCTGGCGAATCTCGCCACTTTGAACATCCAGCGTGCCGCCGGAGAGGTTGATCAACGATCCCTTCTCGGTGACCACGTCATTGCCGGCAAAACTCACCATCCCGCCCTGAGCCATCCATTCGCCGACGCTGTGGCCCTGGGTGCCGAGGTAACCGCCGACCTCCAGCAAACCGCCAGCGGTGTACCAGCGATCCGTCGCGTAACCATTGGTGCCGGCCGGGACGTACACCAGTTCACGCACATCGACCCAGATGTCATTGCTGTTGAGCGCACCCTTCTCGCGATTGACCGACGCATCGCGCTGCTCATTACCCTGGACGTTGATCTTGATGCTGTTGGATTCCATCGCGACCTTGACGCCGATGGCACCGGAAACATCGATCAGCGCGCCGTCACGCACCAGGCTGCGACGCTGCGCCGCCACCGCGACCTGCCCGCCGGTGGCCAGGGTGATCGAGCCATTCTGGAACTCGACGCTGCCACCGCTCTGGAGCTCGATACGCGACTGATCGCTGCGAATTTTGTTGTTGGGCGTAACGCCGGTCAGGGCGGCCTGGTGCTGACTGTCGAGGGCGGTCAGGTCGCTGCTGTCGAGCAGGATCGCCGTCGCGCTGCCCTGCCCCAGCGTCACGCTGCCCTGAGTGTCGGTGGCCGGGTTGAGCAAATGGATCGTGCCGCGAGTGGCGACCGAGGTGCTGGCCAGCAACACGCCGTTTTGCACGACCTCGTGGCCGGTCAGGGTGATGTCGCCGGTTGCGGCCTGAATCAGGCCATTGTTGCTGACCTTGCCAGCCGCGCTGCCGGTCTTGAAGCCCGGTGTGACTTCGCTGCCGAACGTCGTGGAGAAAGCATTGCCTTCAGTACCCGAGCCTTTGCGAATGTAAAAACGATCGCCCGCGCCGAGCACGGTCTGGCCCTTGGCGGTGTTGATGCTGCCGTCGTTCTGCACTTCGCTGCCGAGCAGCAAGGCATAGCCGCCGGCATCGGTCGATTTGGCTGGCCGCGCCGTCTCGATGGACGCACCGCGCTCCACCAGCACTTTGCCGGCCGCCTCGGTAAACGTCGGCTGACTGCCGGTGCTGTCGAAATACAGGCCCCGGTCGCGGAACTGAATGTCCGTGATGTTGGCCGCTGCGGCCACCAGGTTGCGTACGTTGACCTGGCTGGTGCCGCTGAACACGATGCCGTTGCGGTTGATCAGCATCACCGTGCCATTGCCTTTGATCTGGCCCTGAATCTGGCTGGCCCGGGCATTCGGATCGTTGACCCGGTTGAGCACGGCCCAGTTCGACTGCTGGGCGAAATCGACCGTGGTGTTGCGCCCGACGTTGAACGTCTCCCAGTTGAGAATCGCCTTGTCGGCGGTCTGTTCGATCGTCACCGTGGTCTTGCCATCGACCTGAGTCTGCTGCGGACCTTTGGCGTTCTGCCAACCTTGCGTCAGGCTGTTATCGACCTTCAGCCCGCCCTCGCCCAGACCGTCAGGCACCCACTGCACCGTGCCCAGCGCCGCCGCACGCCCGGCCGCCTGTTGGGCAGCAATGGCGGCCACCGTGTTGTTCAGGGTTTGAATCGAGCGCTGCAACTGCGCATTGGCCTTTTGCTGCTGGGCCAGCGGTGGGGTCATGCCCGGCAATCCGCCCACGCTCGGGCGTGACGCGGCAGCCTGTTGCGCGGCGCCCTTGGCGGCAAACCATCCCGAACTGAACGCAGTCGCCGCCTCGGCACTGCCCGCCACCAGGCACAAGGCAACCGCCTGCGCCAGGGGCTTGAGCAACCACAGCGCCGGATCGGCGGCCATACGCTGCGAGGGCTGGACACGGGTACTGCAACGGGATGGGCGAGCGAGCATCACTGCGAGATCCTTTTTGTTTGCCACATGAGGCCGCAGGTCGGCTTGCCCCTGCTGTTACGACATAGGCGGTTGGCGAGGGCCGCGACCGAACGGATGTCACACAAACTTCATGAATGAGGAGTAGATCGGCCAAAAAAAATGGCAGCAGCCCGAAGGCTGCCGCCATTTCATTGCGCTGAAGCGAGGCTTACAAAGGACGGCCGACAGCGTTGCAGACGCTGGCGTTGTTGATGTCCAGGTTGTTGCCCGAGGTGTTGGTGACGAAGTTGGCAGTCACAGCGGCTTTCCAGTTGGTTGGAACCGGAGTGAAGCTGTGCGCCACGGTGGCAGCGTTGTTGCCCGGGTTGCTGTAGTGAGTGGTCAGGAAGGCTTTGACATCAGCGGCCACCGAGGCGTCCTTGTAGCACTGACCGAAGATGAAGTTGGTGTAAGCCACAATCGGGTAACCGCTGGCCGGGTTAGGAACGACCGGTACCCACTGCGAAGGGTTCGAAGGAGTGGTTGGCAGAGCAGCCGAACCCAGGGCTAGCGAAACGTTGGCGGTGGTTGGCTGTACGCCGTTGACGCGAGCAACCACTGCGTTGCTGGCGGCGTTCACACCGTCCGGACCGACGTAACCGATGGAACCGTCAACCGCGTTGACTTGAGTGGCCACATCAGCGGTACCGGCAACGCCTACCCAGTTCGAAGGCAGGGTCGAACCGGCTGGCAGACGAGCGCTGGTGAACGTGGAGCTGGTGGTGAACTGAGTCGGGCAGACCGAGTTCAGGTGGCGGGTCAGGATTTCCGAAGTGCCGCTGGACACGTTGCGATAAACAACGCGGATCGGCGTGGTGTCGGAAGTGCCCAGCAGAGCGCCCCAAGTGGTTTTGGCACCGGAGAAGGCGTCGCACAGCTGAGCGCTGGTCAGGTTCAGAGCGGTCTGGCCGGATTTTTTGTAAGGAATGGCAACCGAAGTGGCCACCGAAGGCAGTTGAATCAGCGGGCCGTACGAAGCGCCGAAGTTGGCGTTGTAGGTGCTGATTTCCGAAGCGCTGAGGATCGAGTCGCTACCGGCGAAGTGAACCGAACCGGTGGTGCTGAACAGTGCCGAGTTGTTGGTCAGGAAAGCGGTCTTGCCAGTGCCGCTACCGGTACCCACGTAGCTGAAGTTGGCTGGCAGGATGCTGTTGCTGGAACCTTTGTACAGAGCGGCAGGCAGAGTCGCGCCACCACCGGTGACGTTGGCGGCCATGGCCTGGGCGGAAGCCAGGGCGGCGACGGTCAGGGAAGCTGCGATCAGAGTGCGCTTGAACATGAAGAATCTCCTTTTCAACGTTGGTTGTGAACACAGGTTTTCAGGGGACTTGCATGACACTGGGAAGACTCACCGCTGACCTTCGCAAGCGGGGTCCGTGGTTAAGTCGCACTGAGAAATTCGCAGTTTCCGGTGACAGATAAAGGAAAAAACCTCGGGAGGTGCGGGGTGATTTTCGAGGGATTTTCTCGGGTGTTCCGGGGGCTATCCGGAGTGTCTGTGGCGGGCTTTTCGAGCGAATCGGCCACAGCCCTTGAAGGGCCGTTGCAGATGACAGAAAGGAGAACCCGAGGATGGGAGGAATGAGGGTCGGGTGATGCTGAGGTTGCTGAAAAAAACCTGAATTATTTATTGCTCTGACCGGCACAGACAACATCAAACCAACAGACACACCCTACTGCACCAACTGGTTGATCTCGATGATCGGCAACAGCACCGCCATCACGATCACCAGCACCACCCCGCCCATTACCACAATCATCAGTGGCTCAAGCAACGCAGTCATGCCCATCGCCCGGCGTTCGATATCACGAGACAGGGTTTGCGCAGCACGTTCGAGCATCGGCGGCAGCGCACCGGTTTTCTCGCCGCTGGCGATCAGGTGAATCAGCACTGGCGGGAACACGTTCTCCACTTTCAGCGCAGCCGCCAGGTTGACGCCCTCTCGCACCTTGGCGGTGGCCTCATTGACGCTCAAGCTCAAGCGATCATTCGACAAGGTCTGCCGCGCCGCCTCCAGCGCCCGCAATAACGGCACTCCGGCGCCACCGAGAATCGCCAGGGTCGAGGCGAAACGTGCGGTGTTCAGCCCCAACACAAACCGCCCGATCAGCGGCAACTTCAGCACCCGATGATGCCAACTCAAGCGCGCCGCCGGATTACGCAGGTACAGGCGCCAACTCCAGAACGCACCGGCCATGACGCCGGCACAGAACCAGCCCCACGCACGGATGAAATCACTGGCATTGAGCATCGCCAGCGTCAGCCCCGGCAGATCCTGCCGCGCCTGGGAAAACGCGCTGACCACCTGCGGCACCACGTAACTCAGCAGGAAAATCACGATGCCGATCGACACCAGCCCGACTACACCGGGATAGATGAACGCGGTGAGAATCTTGCCGCGCAGGTTGTTACGTTCCTCGATGTAATCCGCCAGCCGCTCCATCACCTGCGCCAGATCGCCGGACTCCTCGCCCGCCGCGATCAACGCCCGGTAAATCTCCGGAAAATCCCGTGGCCGTGCCGTCAACGCTTCGGCCAGGCGCATGCCGCTGCGCACATCGGCGCGTACGGCGCTGAGGGTGTGGGCGATGTGTTTTTTCTCGGCCTGTTCGACCGTGGCACTCAGCGCCGCTTCCAGCGGCAGACTGGCGCCCAGCAGACTCGCCAGTTGCCGAGTGGCCCACGCCAGATCGTTATCCGACAGCTTGGCGCTGAACAACCCACCGCCGCCGTGCTGGGAGACGTTGCTCTCCTTCTCCACCGACAACGCCGTCAAACCACGACCGCGCAACACGCCAAACGCCGCGCCCTGACTGTCCGCCTCCAGATGCCCGGATTCGATCTTGCCGCTGGCATCGGCGGCTTCAAAACGATAGCGATTCATCAGGCGTCCCGTGTCACGCGAAGGATTTCTTCCGGCGCCGTGGCACCGCAGCGAATCCAGCGCTCGCCGTCCTCGCGCAGGCTGAACATTCCGGCCTTGCTCGCCGCCGCACGCAACGCCTGCTCCCCTGCCCCTTGGTGAATCAGGGTGCGGATGTCGTCATCGATGCAGAACAATTCATGAATGCCGGTTCGGCCGCTGTAACCGGTGTGATTGCACGCCGCACAACCCACCGGGCGCCAGGTGCCGGGCGTGGCTGGATCTTCCTGCTTGCACTGATTGCACAGCCGTCGAACCAGCCGCTGGGCCAGAACCCCAAGCATCGACGAGGCCAGCAGAAACGGCTCGACACCCATGTCGATCAAACGGTTGACCGCCGACACCGCGTCGTTGGTGTGCAACGTCGCCAGCACCAGGTGACCGGTCAGCGAAGCTTGCACCGCGATCTGAGCGGTTTCGAGGTCGCGGATCTCGCCGATCATGATGATGTCCGGGTCCTGACGCAGAATCGCCCGCAACGCCAGGGCAAAGGTCATGTCGATCTTGGCGTTGACCTGAATCTGGCTGATGCCCGGCAGGTCGTATTCCACCGGGTCTTCCACGGTGAGGATATTGCTGGTGCTCGCATCCAGCCGCGCCAATGCCGCATACAAACTCGTCGTTTTGCCGCTACCGGTCGGACCGGTGACCAGCACGATGCCGTGGGGCTGGCGGATCAGGTGATCGAGTTTGGCCAGCACCTGCGCGTCCATGCCCAACGTTTCGAGATGCAAACGTCCGGCCTGCTTGTCGAGCAGACGCATCACCACCCGCTCGCCATGGCCGGTGGGCACGGTCGACACACGAATATCAATCGGCCGCCCGGCCACGCGCAACGCAATCCGGCCGTCCTGCGGCAAGCGTTTTTCGGCGATATCGAGCTGCGCCATGATCTTGATCCGCGACACCAGCGCGCCGTGCAGCGCCTTGCGCGGCGAGACCACGTCGCGCAGCGTGCCGTCGACCCGGTAGCGCACCACCGAATGGGTTTCGAACGGCTCGATGTGAATGTCGCTGGCCTCGTCCCGCGCCGCCTGGGTGAGCAAGGCGTTGATCATGCGGATCACCGGCGCGCCGTCCTGGGTGTCGAGCAGGTCGGTGATTTCCGGCATGTCCTGCATCAGGCGGTCGAGGTCGACTTCGTTTTCCGCCGCACCGACCACCGCCGCCGCACTGCCGGTGTCGGCGTAGGCCGTGGCGAGCAAGCCGTCGAGTTCGTCGTCGCGCACCCGCTCCAGTTTCGACGCGCCGAACTGCCGCCGTACCTCGCTGATCGACCAGCCCGGCGTCGACGGGCACACCGTCAGCACGCCGTCGCGCAGCAGAATCCGCTGCGCCTTGGCCCAGGCGTAAGGCAATGCGCTCATTGCAGCGGCACCGCTTTGATGGTTGCGCGCGGGCCGGACACCGGTGCCGGCACGCCTTGGGCGGTGGCTGGCAATTGCGGCGCCTGCATGTCCGGCATCGCCCAGCTGCGTTCCGGTTGCAGACCACCCTGCGCACGGCGCATGAAGTCGTAGCGGTTCAGCGTGATGCTGCGCCCCGCCGCGCTGTCGCGGATGATGTACGGGCGCAGGAACACCATCAGGTTGGTCTTGGTGATCGAGCGGCGTTCATTGCGAAACAGCGCGCCGATCCCCGGAATGCTCGACAGCCATGGCACCGCGTCGTTGCTCTGGCTATAGCCGTCCTGCAGCAGGCCACCGAGCACCATGATCTGCCCGTCGTCGAGCAGGATGCTGGTGTCGAGCGCGCGTTTGCTGGTGACGATCCCCGCCGAGGTCGACGCCGCCGAAGCACGCTCGTCGATGCTGCTGACTTCCTGATAGATGTCGAGCTTCACCGTGCCGCCCTCGGAGATCTGCGGCCGCACGTTGAGCTTCAAACCGACCTCTTCACGGGTCACGGTCTGGAACGGGTTGTTGCTGGTGCCCCCGCCGCCGGTGACGTAACTGCCGCTGACAAACGGGATGGTCTGGCCGACAAAAATGCTCGCCGCTTCGTTGTCCAGGGTCAGCAGGTTCGGTGTCGACAGCACGTTGGTACCGCCCTTGCTCTTCAGGGCCCGGGCCAGCACTTTCAGGTCGAGGATCTTGCCGATGCCGGGGATGTCGACGGTGCCGTTGACGTAACCAAGGTTCAGGCCTTGCGGCAGCACATCGAGGCTGGTCTTGCCGTTGAGGTTGATCCCCGAGCCGCCGAGGTTGGCGCCGCCGATCACGCCTTTGCCGCCGAGGTTGCCAGTCTGCCATTGCACGCCGAATTCGCTGGCGTCATCCTCGCCGACTTCGACAATCAGGCTTTCGATCACCACTTGCGCGCGGCGCTGGTCGAGCAGATCGATGACTTCGCGCAGGTTGCGGTACAGCGGTTCCGGCGCGGAAATCAGCAAGGTGTTGGTGGTCGCGTCCGCCTGAATGGTCACACCGCCGGCGCTGAACGCAACGTTCTGTTCGCTGCTCTGCGCGTTGCCGCTACCGGTGCTGCTGCCCTGCGCATAACTGCCGCCGGTGCTGCCGCTGTTGTTGCTCGAAGTGGAGCCGTTGGTTTGCGTACCGCTCTGGCCGTTCTGCCCACCGCCCGATCGAGTGGAGCTGCCCATGTTGCTGAGCACCGAGCGCGCATTGTCGCTGGTGCCGCTGTCGCTCTCGCCGGTCAACAATCCGCGCAGCGCCTGAGCCAGTTTGCCGGCCTGGGCGTTGCGCAGATAAACGACGTGCAGATTGCTCGGATTGCTTTGCGCGTTGTCGAGTTTGTAGATCAGGTTGCGCGCCAGCTCCGTGCGCTCCGGGCTGCCGGCGCGGATGATGATGGTGTTGGAGCGCGGGTCGCCGATCACTGCGATTTTCTGGGTTGGGTCGTTGCCCGGTGCATCGAGCAGGTCGGCGACCATCGGCGCGATGTCGGCGGCGATGCCGTTCTGGATCTGCACCACGTCGGTGTCGATGGCGCTCGGGGTGTCGATGCCTTGAATCAGTTGCGCGACCCGCGTCAGGTTCTCGGCGTAATCGGTGACGACGATGGTGTTGTTACCCGGATAGGCGTTGATCGGGTTGTTCGGCGAGACGATCGGGCGCAGCACCGGGATCAGGTTCACCGCGTTCTCGTATTGCAGGCGAAACGTGCGAGTGAGCATGCCGTTGCCCGCAGGCTTGTCAGCGCTGTAGATCGGCCCGCCGAGCAACTTGGCATCGGCCTCCGGCACCACCTGCGCCACGCCGCCGACGTCCACCACGCTGAAACCCTGCATGCGCAGCGCCGCCAACAACATGTCGTAAGCCTGATGCGCCGGCACCTGGCCTTCGGAGACCAGCGTCAGGTTGCCCTTGACCCGAGGATCGACCAGAAACTGCTGGCCGGTGGAGCGCGACAACGCGCGCACCACCGCTTGAATATCCGCATCGACAAAATTCAGCGTCACCGGTTGATCGCCCAACGGATTGGCCGGCAACGTCGTGCCCCGGGCCGCGCCGCCACTGCGGGCGCGTTCAGTGATGTTGTGCAATTGCTTCGGTGCAGGTCTTGCCTGAGCCTGCGCCCGTTCGCGGTCGAGCACCGCATCGCCACTGCGCTGGGTGTTGGCCAGCAGCCGGCCGAGTTCGCTGTCCACCAGCAGCGGCGGTTGATTCGGTGGTGTGGTGTTGCTGCACGCGCTCAATGCCATCAACAGCATCGGCAACGCCATGCGTTTGGAGCCTGACCCCTTCATGAAGCTTCCTTAGCGCCCAGCGCCTGATCCATGCGTACGGTGCCCGACAGAGTGCCGGCGGTGTCATCGGTCGCGGCATCGTCTGCGCGTTGCAGACGGGCCTCGACCACTTGCAGTGAAAAATTCCGCGGTTGGCTCAACAGCCAGTCGAGCACGGCGTCGGCCGGTGCCGCGTCGAAGGTCAACTGCCAGCCGGCGGACGCGGCCGCCAATTGGTAATGGCCGCCCAGTCCGCTGGCCTGCAAGGTCTGTTGCAGCGATTGCTCCAGGTTTTGCCCTTCCGGGCGCACGCTGACCTCGCGCAACAGCACTTCCAGCGCTTCGGCCTGAGCGCGCAATTTCGGGGTTTCGACTTGCGAGGCGGCGATCTTTTTCAGCGGCGGCTGAACCAACGCCACCCACACAAACAGCCCCAAGAGCAACGCAACCATGCCACCGACCATGCGTTTTTCCCGCACGGCCAACGGCTGCCAACGGGCCTGCAACTGAGCATTGAAGCGCTGCCAACCGGCGCGGTATTTCGCAAGCGAAGGGCTATTCATCTTCGGCTCCGCTGCTGTCGTCGTTGTCGGTGTCAGTGGCCGCGGTCGCCTCGCCGGCCGGGCGCAAGACCCAGCCGTCGTCATTCGGGCTGATGCTGATGCCGGCCTGGGCCAGCGTGCCTTGCCAGTCCTTGTCGTTGCCCGAACGCCGGGCCTCGGGCAGCAAACTCAATTGCAACGCGCCGTCAACAAACTCCAACCGCTGCACCGTGCCCGCCATCGACGGCATACCGCTGCCGGCCTGCAACACCAGCCGCGTGAAATCCTGACCCGGCGCATCCACCGCGCCTTGCTGGCGCGCTGCGATTTGCTGACGGGCCTGTTGCAGCGGATTGAGGATCACCGGCAACTCGGGGAACGCCTGCTTCACCCGTTGCGCCATCTGCGCCTTGAGCTGCTGACACTGCGCGGCCTCGCGGGCGGCGTACAGGTTCAAGCCGATCACCCAAACCGCCAATGCCAATGCACAGCAACCGAGCGCCCTGCCCCAGCCGCGATGTTCGGTGCCCGGTTGCTGGAGGCCGCCGTGCAGGCCCCAGTTCGGCAACGGGCCGGAGCAGCGCTGCAAGTCGGGCAATGTCGATTGCACCGCTTCCGGCGCGCCGTCACCAATCCAGTGCGCCGGCAGGCCGGTTTCCAGCAGCCACGCTTCATCGATCATCGGCTGCACCTGCGCTGCATTCGGGCCGTGGCGCAGCAACAGATGCTCGTCGTGCAGGCAGCCGACGCCGCCGGCCATTACCGGCAAACTGTAAGCCGCCGGATACAGGCCTTTGAGGTTCAAGCCGAATTGCCCGAGGTGCTGCAAATCCTTGCGTGCCACCCAGGCAATCTGCACCTGGCCGCTTTCATTGCGATTGCAATGGGAGATATGCATCTCGGCGCTGTCGCCGAGCATCAAGGCCTGCGCCGCACATTGCACCGCCGCAGCGGTTTTGCTCGCGGGCAACGGCGGCAGATCAATACTCGCCAAAAGGCTGTCCGACGGATGCAGAAAGCACACCAGCGGCTGCTTCGGCAGCGCGCCAAGTCGCACGCGTTCCTGGCGAGTGACCTGCCCCTGACGATCCAGCCACGCACAACCCACTTCACTGTCGAGACTCAGCTCCGCCAACGGCGGCAAACTCACGCGCAACTGGCTCATACGCCCACCCGCGACCAGATCACTTGCGGCAACCGATCCTGACTGCGATGCAACAACGCATCGAGGCTCACTCGCCGCTGATCGCGCCGCGCCTGCCCGCGCAGCCGGAACCAGTCGCTGGTGATACCGACCTTGACGCTGGTGATCTCCAGTTGCGGCAAGCGCAGGCGATTGACGAAATCCCCGCGATTGATGAACCAGCGCCCGGCGTCACGCTCATTGATCAACGCCTGCGCCCGCTCCAGCGACAGCCCCGGCACATAAGCCGCCAGCACCGGCGCAGTGGCCGTGTTGCCGTTGAGCCAGGTGGTCGCCGGAATCACCGTCAGGTACGGCGCCAGTTTCGCCAACAGCGCATCGTTGACCCCGTCGACACTGCGCAAATCATCAAGCGTGCGCAGCATCGGCAAGGTCGGCGATTGCGGTTTGCGCGATGCGGACGGCGACGTGGCGCGCCCGCTGTCGAAGGTGTTTTTCGCCACAGGCTTGTCCACCACTTGGGCATTCAACAGGTGCGGATACGAGCCAATCACCCGCTGACTGATGCGCCGGCTCAAGCCGCTGCTGACACCAATCAACTCGCACAACCGCTCGAACGCCTGCACCTGCGTGTCATCAATCCGCTCGTTGGCCACCAGATTGCGCAGGTTGAACTTGCCCTGCTCGTCCTCCAGCCGCCCTTCGAAACCCTGGGTGTTCAACCGCTGCGCCCACGGCTGATCGAGTCGGGTCAGCGGATCGCGCTGCCGCGCGTCCCACAACAATTGCCGGCTGATCTCCAGCCCGCCGTGCAACAGCCAACGGCCCTGCACGCGCAGTTGTTCGGCTTCCAGCGCCCGGGTCGCAACGCTCTGGCGCGTCAGCATGCCGGCGGCGATCACCGCGACCACCGCCGCAATCAGCAGCGCACTGATGATCGCCATCCCCTGCTGGTTCGATGGGCTGTTCATGACCGGCCTTACAACTGCCAGGAACCGATGTCGGCATTCACACCGTCGCCGTCAGGCTGGCCGTCGGCGCCGAGGGAAAAGATGTCGATCTCGCCGTTGGCACCGGGATTGAGGTACTGATAAGGACGACCCCACGGGTCATTCGGCAGGCGCTCCAGGTACGAGCGCCAGTTGCTGTTCTTCGCATCGGCCGGCCGCTCCACCAGCACTTTCAGGCCCTGGCTCTGACTCGGGTAAGTGCCGTGATCGAGGCGATACAGCTTCAGCGCCTGCATCAACCCGCCAATGTCCTGCTTCGCCGCCGTGGCCCGCGCCTGATCCGGCCGGTCGAGCACCTTGGGCACCACCATCGCCGCCAGAATCCCGAGAATCACCACCACCACCATGATCTCGATCAGCGTGAAACCCTGCTGCCCACGGGGCATCCGGCTCGGTCGACTGGGCTGTTTGAATTGCGCGATATCCATCTCGTCATTCCCTGGCTTGATTCGATTCGACGCGCAGTGTTGCAAGAAGATATGTCAGGGATGTTGAAAATCCTCGGGTGTTTTCGTCGTCAAGCCGTCAAGCACGGGCGTTAGCGTCGAGGGCTGTGTTTTGCCTCTGGGCCACTTATGCGAGCACGTTCCCGAGAAGCGGGTTTCACCCTGATTGAAGTGCTGGTGGCGCTGGCGATCATTGCCGTGGCCATGTCCGCCGCCGTGCGCGTGGCGGGGTTGATGACGCAGAGCAGCGGGGTTTTGCGGGATCGTTCGATTGCGATGATTGCGGCGCAGAGCCGGATGGCGGAATTGCGGCTGGAGGGGCGATTGCCGATGGGGGTCAAGGCGATGAAGTGTGATCAGGGGCGGTTGTTGTTGCGGTGTGAGCAGGTGATTGGGACGGCGGAGAATGGACGGTTGCTCAAGGTTGGGGTGCAGGTTTTTGATCGCAGCCAGGAGGCGCCGGCGCTTGCGCGGCTGGAGACGTTGCTCAGTCGCCCCGAAAATCCCTAACCCTCCCGAAGCGCCGGACCATTAAAGACACCTGCTCCTACAAAAAACCTCTGTATTTCCCGTAATGCCAAAGCACCGTCGTCCCGCCGCACACGAAATAGCCGACATGATATGGACGCGTCGCCCAGAACCTGAGTCCTCTGGGAAGGCGTTCAACGGCGTCGATCAGCAACGGTTCCTGCCGTTGGATACTCTTGGAGGTAATCAACCGGCTGACCTCTGCCATTCGAAGAGTTCTCCAGTGAAAACTCCCACCTGAAGAACGCCAGTCCGTGATCAGGTATAGCCACTCGTCAAAGTGTTTTTCCAGCGCTTCGAGTTTTGTATAAACGGCGTAGAAAATCATTGCGCAGTTGGTCACTGCGAGCAGGATCAGCACTCCCCAAGCCAAGGCATATACCGTGCTGTTGACTTCTATCATTCGGAATACTCGTAGATTTTTTGTCCTGAAAACTCACCACAGTCAGTCATCTTTTTTCTGTCTCAACGGCACGCAACCGACTCGCGATAGCCCTCTTATAGAGGACCGCCTCTCAACGGCCCTTACTTGAACAGCCCTAGATATTCCGCCCAACCATACAAGGCCAGAATTCCCAGCAGAGAAAATGCATTCAATCGATATGGAATTTCGACCCACCGCCGCAAATTCAGCGGAAGGCGCCGGACATCTTCGAGGGCGTTCGGATTATCCAGCAACAGGCGCGAAGGACGCTTGCGAAGCAAAGCAGTGATCAGATTGAGCCTGTGCCTGCGCGCCCAAAAACCGGCACTTCCTTTCTGCGGGCAATTCTGGAGCAGATAACAATTTTCAAGGTGCGACTCGATTTCGGAAAGCTTGAAATACCCGACATAAATCATCACCAGAACGTTGGAAATGATCAGCACCAGTAACCCAATGCCAGTGGCGGCGAACAGAAGTTTGATTTCAGTCATGGGGAGAGACTTCGTAAACCACTTCACCGAAGGCTTGTTTTTCGCTTTGCCCCATTACAAAAAACCTCTGTATTTTCCATACAGCCAAAGCAGTGACGTCCCACCGCAGACGAAATAGCCGACATGAAATGGACGCGTCGCCCAGAACCTGAGTCCTCTGGGAAGGCGCTCAACAGCGTCGATCAGCAACGGTTCCTGCTGTTGGATACTCTTGGAGGTAATCAACCGGCTGACCTCTGTCATTCGAAGAGTTCTCCAGTGAAAACTCCCACCTGAAGAGCGCCAGTCCGTGATCAGGTATAGCCAATCGTCAAAGTGGTTTTCCAGCGCTTCGAGTTTTGTATAAACGGCGTAGAAAATCATTGCGCAGTTGATGATGCCCAGCAGGATCAGCGCTCCACAGCCCCAGGCGAATACTGTGCCGGTGATTTCCATTATTCGGAATACTCATGAATTTCTTGCCCCACTAACTCACCTAGCTCCGTCATCTGAGTTCCTGTCTCCACGGACCCTGCCGCACCGACCACAAGCACACACACCAGTTTTCCCATTCCTTTCAACTTCGCACATACAGCCGAACCTACTTTCTCGCCGAAATATCCACCAGCGAGAGCTCCGGCGGTACCGCCGACCATTTTCCCTCCCTCAACAAACCTCACTTGCCTGCATTCTGCCTCGCGGTCGGACGCGCATACCTCGTAGATTTTTGAGCTGGACGCGCCCAGTTGCAGACCTATGCCGAGATAGCCACCTCCCTTCATGAACTTCGCTGCTCTGGCAACGCCCGCAATGTTGGTTGCATATCCGGGCAGTTGTGCCGGTGCGCCTGCCTTGCCCCACCGGTGAACAATTCGGCGGCTGGACAATCCCAGTGCACGTTTGAGTTTTGGATGATCTGGCAGACCGGTGCCTTTGCGTACCAGCGGCCCAAGGCTGGCGTCCAGTTTCGCCATCAGACGCTTGCGTTTGGCAAAGAACTCCGAGGAATGCAGATGGCGATGTTGGGTGTATTGCTGCTGATGCAGTTGCTCCAACTCTTTGAGGGTGTTTTTCAATCCTTCCAGATGATGGCCGATCATGAATGACGCCACGCCCAATGTGCCCGCCGACACCTCCAGAAACGGCTCAATGACTTCATGATGCTCAACCATGAACGAAGCCTCTTCATCCGAGAGATCTTTCAACGCCTCGTTCACCTTTTCCGCAGCGGCCATCATCTGTGCTTCTTCGCGCCGGCACATGTAGTTGCGTGAATCGCTGAACAAGACCATTTGCCCTGGCTTGACCTGCTCACCGAGATGTCGATTGAGTGACCGGAATTCACGACGCAGTGATTCACCGGGCCTGACTTCGTACAACTCCCGTTCAAGCGCTTCGAGCGTCATGGGTTTCTGAACAATGTGAAAACCCGATTCAGCGGGTTGCGGCAAGGTGTAGGCGTGTTCCTCCACCAGGTGTTGTGCGGGAGGTGGCTCGGGTTTGGGTTTGAAGGCGTTCCAGGAGGCGCCGCCGTTGTCTGTAGCCATGCGTGGCTTTACCAGAGCCCACTCACCGTTACGCACAGCATCGATGAGTTTTCGCTCATTCACGCCTTGCATGTAGTTCGAACGATGCAGGCCCATGGCGTTTAAAAGGTCGTCGAATCCGGGCAGCTCGTCCGGGCGATTCAATGCCTGCCGGAAGTCCTCCATGGCTTGGTAGGAATCGAGGATCTGGTCGCGCTGGCCATGGAGTTCGCTTTGCGGGATGAGTCTGGTCACGTCCGTGTCCCGTTCTGAAAACGGGGGACTTTGGCGAACGAGCTCAGGTTTGAATGCAGGATGGATCGGTGTTCGTTGTAGGGAAAATCCGGATTTCTAGCTACGGGTTCCGGACCCGAATCATCAGTGCTATGCGCCAGCAGAGCCCAATAAAGACGACGCGGGTTAGTTACTGGCCTGTGAAACTCCGTCTGTTTAAGCGACTTTCTGAATACTGTTTAAAGACATCCACCGTTACTTCCTCAAGGCTACAACGCCTTGCGCCATTGCCTACGACTACGCCAGAATCCGCCGGCTTGTGCGTCTAGGGTGCGGGTCTTATCGTTTCCGGGTCACTGAAAAACAGTGATCGGGTTTGGTAGCCCGACCTCCCATATGACGCATTACGTCACCTAGCTTAGATGCCTATTCGGCATCCGTTTTATGGTGGCCATGCGCAGGGCGCCCTCGGGCGCGCCGGATTTTCCATATGGGCCGGTCTACCAACCTTCGTATGGCCACCACCCCTCGTTTGGTAGCGAGAGTGATGGCTCCTTAAGTCCCATATGGAGATACATCTATGTTCAAGCCAACACCCAATCCCCCCGAAACCGATCCGGTTTCACCCTACAAATTTCCCGATTCCCGAACCCTCAACGAAGCCGCCGAACGCGCCCTCGACCACTACCTCACCCCGCAACAACGCATCATGGGCAGCCACACCAAGCACGATCCCATGTACCTGGCCAACCCGGCTTACAACACCGAATCCCTGCTGGCCAACGCCAGCGAATCACTGGGATCGGCGAGCGAAATGCTCAACAACTTTGCTGCCACGCTGGAACCTGGTCATCGCAAAACGGCGATCGGGATTGCGCAGTTGGTGATGTTGAGCGAGCTGGCGGTGAATCAGGCGCTGGATCATGTTGAGGTGAAGACGTAAGCGGCTTGGCGCTGTAGCTCAATAGTCGGAAAGAAAATGGCCGAGGTTGTCAGGTGTGACTGACGACCTCGGCCAAAAGAGCGAAGCAATTTTTTCGGCACACTTCGACATATTGAGACATCACCCATTTCTGCCATTCACGATCAACTGCTTTTTGGCCATTAGCGGCCGTTGTCTCTGCACCGAGCGTCTAGTAAAACGGCTTATCCAATTCCCGACACTGAAGCGAATTTATGATTAATGGCCATGGTCAACGTGTTTGTAATCGATGCGGCGAGCTCATTACGGCTTACTGCCCATCGGTTGAAACGCTAGCGATCATTGGGGTCTTCCATGAGAAGGGTGACCAAGCCGTAGTAGATGAGATCGTCCGGCGAGAAAATATTGATCCGGATATCGTTTGGGAGTACTTCCACCATCGAATGGCACCTGAGTGCGAGCAAAAGCTTGCCCACTGCCCATACTGCGCAGGGCAATTGAGGACTTGGCGTGCGCGCCAATGCATGCATTGTTTTCGAGACTGGCACTGACGCAAAGCGGTTATCGAGCTGCCGGATGCGCCTTCATAGCCAGGTAGCGGCGACGCGGGTTAAGCAATAAAAGGGGACCGATTGAAATGAATCAGTCCCCTTTTTCACGATTCGACTTGCTCGCGAAGGCACCAGGATTGATACCTGCTTAATCAGCAGGTGATCCCGAGGCCTGCTTCACCGGCAATTGCAAATTATCCAGCGCCCGATTCACCGCCAACTCTCCGAGCATGATCAACTGCGCAATCCCCACCAACGCACGACGCTGCGAAGCCGGCACCAGACTGGCGATGTTCTGCGCAATGGTTTGGGCCGAAGCGAGTGTTTCACTGGCATCAATCAGCAGTTCTTCGTTTTTGTTGTCCGCCGTCACGGCATACATCCCGCGGGTTCTGCGTGGAGGCGGCGTGGAGCCGGGCGGACAGAGGTAATGGTCGAGCGCGCGGTCGGCGGCTTCGTGGAGTTTTCTGGAATCGATGGATTCGTAGGGGGAAACCGAGTCGTTTTCGGGTGGGTTGGGTGTTGGTTTGATCATGGTGAAGCTCCATTTTTATACCTGGTGGAACCACCAACACCTGTCGCTAAACAAGTAAGGGTGGCAGCTGTGCGCGGGTTAGCGAACCGAGAGGTATAAGACCCGGCAGACCCGAAGGTCTCCCACGCACAGCCACCATATCGTCATCGCAAAAGTCTGCGACAAACGGGAGCGTCGTTGAACTTATACCTGGTCGGGTCGCTAAACCCGGTCGCTGGGTTGCCAGCGACACGTAGACGATAAAGACCAGGTACAAAGCGCACAAGCCGGCGGATTCTGGCGTAGCTGTAGGCAACGGCGCAAGGGTGTGTAGCCTGAGAGAGTGTTTGGAGATGTCTTATTAAACGCCGGCGTTTGTCGAGACCTCACAGCGGCGCCTCCATGAGGTTGAGAGGTCGGCCAGATGATTCTCTGGAAATAAATCAGCCACCTTTTTCCTAGAACTGTTTAGACCTACGACCGTGCAGCCGGGGTCATGACGTTGGATTGCGTGGGGGGCGCTGTTGTTGAAGTGTGGGCGGAACATCACGGTGGAGACCGGCGAACCGGTGGTGGTGAAGGCGCCCTCAGCGACTTTGGAAATCCCGCAGGTCACCTTGAATGGGAACCTGCAGGTAAATGGAAAAATCGATGTGACAGGAACGGCGATGGATGATGGATGAAGGAGGTAACTCCAGCAACCATTCGCACTAAATCATTTCTCTTCCGTAGCTTTCCTTCTTGCGTCCCTCTGTTCAATTCCTTTGCGTTTTTCCTCGGGGAGCAAATCAAAAAGGTCATTGATAGCACTAGGGCTAGCAATCTGGTCTTCAATAATGAGGTTGATCAATTGGAATAATGGGTAGACGAATTTCTCGCTATCTCGAAGGTCGAGAGTTCCAGGATGAACCGCCTCATTCCCAATAACCCGGACTGTATCCAACGCTTGCTGGATCTTACGGGGTAATCCTTTTTCTACAAGATCAGCAATCTGCGTATCTATCTTGTTGGTTGTGCCTGTAAGGTGTTGACAGAGCTTTTCTAGACATAGTCTTAGCAGAGCAGCAGCTGAGCGGGGCGAGATCGACGCAATCTGGCGGGCTTCCTCAAAGTCATCCCTTATCAACTCTGGCATTTGCGGGTGAGCAGGTGCTGCGCTCACTGAAAGTGGATAAACCATGTCTGCCCGAAGAATGTTTGATAGCGTAAGGGAGGAATCTTTATCAATCACGCTTGAGCGCCAGATGTTTCTTTTTCTGCAGCTGTGACATCGCGCGGAAATAAAACCGGTGGGGGTAGTGAACCCACCAGTAGTCAGCATTTCCCAAGACATACCGGCGAAGGCATGGCAATGAGGGCAGTTATAGCTAGCTTTGGTGAATTCTGGAGGAACGAATTTATTCATCACTGGCTTCCATTCTGTGATTCCCTATATTAAAGCTTGCTTCATAGAAACAAAGGGGATTGATCTATTTTCGAAAAATAAATCTGTCCCCTTTTTTGTTTTTTGTGTGTGCTGATTACACTCCGAACAATAAGCAGCACCATGGATTTCTTCCACAATTCCCTTAATCATAGAAACTCCTTTAGCAGACATATAAATCAACGACTCAAAAACCGCACCATCCTAAAGCACACTCGTATCTCGACAACCCTTCCAAGTCTTTGGCAAGAACACAAATAAGTTTCCATATCCCCCCCGAAAAATTGACAAAAGTCTATACGATCGGGCTGTGACGCTCATCGAGAGCTTTTTCAACTAGGCAAAATGATTTATATAGAGCTTTAGACTATCACGGTCAAATATTCCCGCCTTTTTGAAGCTCGATAGAATTGGCCACTTGCCATGATTATTCGCGACACAAAGCAATTGCATCAATGAAGTAGGCATCATAGTCAGCGCGAGAGATATATAGCTATCCTTCTCAGTTGGCGAGGCATAATCATTGATAAACTTAAACACTATTGAGAAGTTTTTCAGATTATCGAAAAGCGCATCAGACGAAACATCTTCCAACTTTGATAGAAGATCTGTTTTGTCACACGTCGCCATAAGAGACTCAAACACTTCAATATATTTGGCAAACGCTTGATTACCTATATAGCTGCCACTTTTTAAATTTATTTTTGCATTTTTTGATTCATCTAAACAAAGGGAAATCAGGTTGAACAATGAAGACTCAAAGCTTTGCTTTGCAGCTAGGTCAGACTGCTGTTTTATGGTCTTCCGCGCTTCAACCTCAGAAGCCTTGGTATCTTCAGCCGCAGTTCGCTGAATAACAACAGTGTCGATCAAGAGCACTACAGAGAGGAACGTCAATAAAGGATTTATATTTCCGCCTATAAAGTCCCCTAGGGGACCGAGGTCCCCTTTTGAAAAATCCTTCCCTACTACATAAAAATAGATGAAGTACAAACCGATTACTAGAACGGCTGCGCCTACAAACAACCAACGCTTCATTGAATTAGCTCGGCTTTATGCAGCCTGAAAAACTTTGTCGCACCATTATTCAACGTTACACGATTCACTTCGGCACGTAATGCAACAAAATTACCTTGGGTAATACCATGAAGACTTCGCACCAGGATACTTTTCTGCCTTTTGGAGAACATTCCGTTGGGTACAAAACTGTAAGAGTCACCATCTATATCTTGCACCAGCCTCCCTGTACCCGTACGCGCATTGAACCGGCTAATACCAACGATTAGTTCCTCGGTCTCCGGATTGGTGATCTCTTCCTCAAGATAACTTAAAGTATTCTGATTGAGTACCGCTATCGGAGTCTGCGCAGCATAAAGTGTAGCTTTATACCCCTGATATTTGACTGGGAGATGAGCATCAAAAATAGATGTAGTTAGTCGATGCGTAATATCTTCACTAAAATACATTTTTTCAAAATTCTTCACAGCCGTTCTTCGATTTATTTCACGATTGTCGCCTATCACTTGCCCAAGTGTATATTGCAAAAGCTCTATATAACTCTTAGAAGTTAGCGCATGCAGGCTCGCGACTGTTTTTTCATTAGTAAATGCCACTTTGAATCGCTGTTTAAACGAACCTTCAAAGCTCGTTTTAAAGTCTATCTTTATACCTTTTCGAGCCGTCGACCTGCTAATATAAGACTTATTAACAATACCATGAGTCGCAATGGATATCGCCTCACTAATACCTTGAAGTGATTTTGAGCCGTAATAAAGGTCGAGACCGTTAAATTCTTTTTCATCGGTATCATATACAACAGAGAAGTCAAATTCCATTTCCAAACCTCAGTTAGTAGGAAAATCATACTACTTGGCAAAATGGCCAAATGCCACTCCTTGCCACAAGTTTTTTACCACCTTCGTCTAAAGTATTAGAGGGAGTAGCATCACACTATCACCAACTGCTATTTACCGAACGCAGCCTACTAAAAAAAATATCATTATCAAACAATGAGTTATCTCACACTTTTCACCTCAAACCTAAATTCAACCGTATTTCTGCCCCCATCCCATGCTTGCCGTATCAAGTCCGAGACAAACCCCACCATCTCCGCTTCGTTCAGAGAACTTGACCCCATCCGCGCGCGTCAGCGACGAATAAAAAAGCAAGATAGTGACTGATCAATTATGAAAATAGTCATCACATTTTTTCGACTTTCCCCTTTGGTTAAAGCATACTACCTTCCCACTAACGAATCGCAGCATCGAACAGAGCCCTACCTCCAGGTTATAATTTTTCACATGAACCAATTCCCATACAAAGATGTATTTTTTGCAGTCGAGAAAAAACTAATTGAGACCGGATCAACACAGATGGACAAAGCTAAAATCCTAGCCCATCTTGGAAAGTTCAAAAAATTCAAAAATCGCAAATTGACAGACAACCAGTATTTTTCCATCCTAGTATTCGTCACATTCTATTCGGGCTTTAAGGCCGCGACTGTTGCATCCAGAAAATCCACAATCCACAATCATTTCGCAAGCTGGGCAATTGCTTCGTCTTACACTGAAGAAGACATACAAAACATCATCAACGATCCGAGTATGATTTCACACGAAAAAAAAATTCGTGCTTGCGTGGCAAATGCAAAAACGTTCTCTTCGCTCATTGAAAAACACGGATCGATAAAGAACTATATCGATTATCACCTACCAACCAAATCGTTCGAGAACCTTCTTTTATTTAAAGAAGTACTCGTGGCATCATTCGCTTACTTGGGCGACATCACCGCCTACCACTTCATGACTGACATTGGGTTGCCCGTACTAAAACCGGATCGAGTAATATGCCGAATTTTCGAAAGATTAGGCCTTCTTGAAAATCAAAAACAATTATTAAAAACCGTTATTCAAGGAAGAAAATTTGCTGCTGCAACAGGCTTCCCAATTCGCTATATTGATATAGTTTTTGTCACCTATGGTCAGGTTAAAACGGACGAAATTGGCATTCTCAAGGGAGTTTGTTTGACAACTCCCCGATGCAACGAATGCAACATCCAAAAACATTGCATATTCACGGCTAAGCCAGCAGATCAAATGGGACAACTTGATAAACTTTCAGCACCGGCAGCTATAGCCTAGGTGGCACTCTTGTCAGTGGATACACAAAAGGAGCTGGCTATAAGCCTAGCGCTCACGGCCGCACCAACCTAGGCATCTCCACCCCCTCCCCCAACCTCTCCACCCCCAACCTCACCCTCTCCCCACCCTGCTCAATCACCACCCCATCCCCCTCCACCGCCACCAACTTCACCCCAGGGCTCACCCGCTCCCCCTGCAAAAAACTCCTCGGCGGCCCATCGTTCAAACTCAAAATCGCCACCGCCCCGCGACTCCCCGCCATCACGCCGCTGACCTTGATCTCCACCGGCGCCGTGCGATTGGAAAACCATTGCAACGCCGGGTTATCGCTGCGCGCCGCGAGCAGTTGCGGCGTGGCCGCCGGGGTGTGGGATTCGGCGGTGGTCAGGAGCAGGGATGACCAGGTGGCGATGCCGACCAGGGCGGCCAGCAGTGCGGCGGCCTGGGTGATTTGGGGGGGTGAAAAGCGTGCGGTGTATCTCATGGGCTGAATCTCCTTTTAGTCCCGGTGACCAGACTACGCGGCAATTCTCACGGTTTTATTTCACACGCCTTACATGTTGGCCGTGCAGGATGGTTTTTTGGAATGGGCTGGACGCAAGGGAGTGCGCATTCGATGAACCGGTGCAGGCAGCAGGGTTTTACGCTGATCGAGTTGATGGTGGTGCTGGTGATCATCGGCATCGCCAGTGCGGCGATCAGTCTGAGTATCAAGCCCGATCCGTTGCAGTTGCTGCGCAAGGATGCCGAGCGCGTAGCGCAGTTGCTGCAGATTGCTCAGGCTGAGGCCCGCGCGGATGGGCGGCCGATTGCGTGGTTGAGCGATGGCAAGGGGTTTCGGTTCAGTCGGCGCAGTGACAGTGGCAAGGGCTTTGATCATTTCGATCGGGACCCGCAGTTGCGGCCACGTCCCTGGCAGAGTCCGAAGCTGGAGGTGCGGGTGGAGCCGAAGCAGAAGGTGGTGCTGAACGCGGAGTGGATCAATCCGCCGCTGCAGTTGACGCTGTCTGACGGGCTCAATCGGTTGAGTGTGCTGCGCGATGCTTCGGGCCGGATTAGCGTGCAATGAACAGACAACAAGGTTTTACGCTGATCGAGGTGATGGTCGCGATTCTGTTGATGGCGGTGGTCAGTCTGATTGCCTGGAAGGGGCTGGACAGTGTCACGCGCGCCGACAAGCATTTGCAGGCCAGTGGTGAGCAGAGCGACAGCCTGTTGCGGGCGTTGAATCAGATGCAGCGGGATGTGGAGATGCGCGCCGGGATCGAGCTTGCCGAGCCGAAGAAGGTCGGCACCGAGGATGAACCGGCGACGGCGCCGCCTGCCGTTACAGTGCGCAGCAGTGACAGCAAGGGGTTTCGGCTGGACATCATTCGCAGTGCGGCGGATCAGCCGGGGGCGTTGCAGCGGGTGCGCTGGTGGCTCAAGGGGGACACGCTGTATCGCGCAGTGGCACCGGCGAGCAGTCGGTATCCGTTGCCGGCGCCTACGGCTGGGGTGGCGGTTTTGGGTGGGGTGAGTGATTTGCAGGTGCGGGTTTGGGAGGCGGACAAGGGGTGGCGGCAGTTGAGCGGGAATCGGCGGGAGGATCCGTTGGGGTTGGAGGTGCGGTTGACTCGGGAGACGGCGCAGGGGGTGGAGAAGTATCGGCAGGTGATGGGGCCGCTCCAATAACTGGGCTCTATGTGGTCCCTGTGGGAGCGAGCTTGCTCCGGGCGGCGATCCGACGAAGGGGCCTTCACATCCGACATCTCATTGCCTGAACTACCGCTTTCGCGAGCAAGCTCGCTCCCACAGGGTTCTATGGCGTTTATGGGGGTTGTGTTAGCTAGCTGAGGACTACGACGCCGCCCGGCAGCTCGGTGCATTTGACGCCGTAGGCATCGCGGATCAATGCGCCTACGCCGGCCAGTTGATCGAGGGAGAAACGCGCCTGTACGCGGCGCTGGCCGAGTTCGCGGTTGAGCAGCAGCAACATGCCTGGGCGGTAGCGGTTGATCTCGTCGATCATCTGGCTGAGGGTCGTGCCGTTGAACACCAGCACCTGCTGACGCCAGTTGCTCACCGCGGCGGTGTCGACGCTTTGTACGTTGCCGACCCGTTGTGCGTCGTAGGTCAGCTGCTGGCCCGGCTCCAACCGCAGGCTACGGCCTTCAACTTCCACGTCCACCGCGCCATCGAGGCACGTCACGCACACCTGTTGATCGAGGTTGCGCAGGTTGAACCTCGCCCTGCTCGCCCGCAGCCAGCCGCCACCGGCCTGCATCGCCATCGGCAGGCGTGCGGTCTGCACTTCGACTTCGCCGCTGACCAGTTCAAAGCCTTGCACGCCCTCATCCACCGAACGCTGGTTGATGCGGGTCTGGGTGTTCAGTTCCAGGCTCAGGCCATCGGCCGGTTCGACCCGACGTTGCTGGCCGACTTCGGTGATGTAATCGGCACCGAGCCCGGAGAACCCGCCGGGTATCGTGCCGCGCACCAGCAAGAAAGCCGCCGAAGCAGCCATCGCGCCGCCGAGAAAGGCCCGGCGTCCAAACCGTCGTGGCGCCTGCGTCGCTTCCGCCACCGGTTGCAGCAGGTGCCACAAGACCTTGCACTCTTCGAAGGCGTGGGCGTGTTCGGGGCTTTGGGCGCACCACTGGCGCAGCGCTCGGGCGTCGGCGACCGTGGCGCGGCCGGAGGTCAGCAGGATCAGCCAGTCGCGGGCTTCGCTTTGCAGACGCTCGGCAGGCGTGGGCTCGGCAGGTGTCAGACGGAAGATGTTCAAACGCACAGGTACTCGACGGGTTGATCGGGAGCTTCATTCACTAGACGGTTTTCCGGCCCCGCGACCGAACCGCTGAAACACTTTTCTTTCCAATTTGGCCGCGCAGTGTCCGAGGGCAGCCTTGATTTCCTTCTCGACCATGCGTGTGGAGATGCCGAAACGCTGGGAGATTTCCAGGTGCGGCGCTTCTTCCAGGCGTGCGGCGATGAAGATTCGGCGCCGCCGCGCGGGCAGCTCGTAGAGGGCGCTGAGCAGGGACTGGATTTCCTTCTGGCCGCCGACCACGCGCATCGGGTCCAGCGCTTCGTCGCTGACTTGCAGCAGTTCTTCGACTTCGCTGCCGGTGAGCAATCGTGCATCGGCCTGGCGGCGGTCGGCGGCGATGTTCAGGGCCATGCGATAGAGGTAGGCGTTGGGCCGCAGCAGGTTCGGCGGCGCTTCCATGCGGTCGACCCGCAGGTAGGTTTCGTGCAGCACGTCGTTGGCCAGGTCCTCCGAGCCGAGACGGCGTCGCAGGCGCACCCGAAATTCCTCGTAGGACGTCAGGAACAGCTGGACCATCGAACTTTGTCCGGCGTCTTTCATCCCCCGGAAACTCCTTCCCATTGTGTGCATTCCATGCGCTTTCCTGACGATTCGGGTAACAACAGCAACGTGACTGGCTGGCGCAATGCGCCGGGTGTGGGCCGGTCGATTTTGAGCGTGTGAAAACTGTCTACCAGCGCGGCATCGCGCCGAACATCACCGGTGGAAGTGACCAACCGGTTGTGCTGCACCACGCCGTCGCGACCGATCCACAACTGCAACACCGCACGAAAACTGCCGGGCCGGGTCAGCGGCGAGCGGCACAGGTTGCGCTCAATCGCGGCCTGCACCGCCGTGGCGTAGCTACGGTTGACGGCTGCGCTGGCGGGGGTCGGTTTCTCCGCCGGCAACGGCACGTCCTCGACTTGCGCGACCTGCAAGGTGAACGCGTCGTCGCGGCTGTACTTGGCCATCAAGCCACTGCCGCCGAGCATCCGGCGCAACGCTTCGGCGGCGGTGAATTCACCATCTACCGCCAGGGAGCGTCGACCGCGACTCAACTGGCTGTCGACCAGCACCGCCATGCCGGTGGCGCGGCTGAACTGATCGAGGGCGCGGGCCAGTTCCTGGGCCGGGATGTGCAGCGTCATGCGCATCGATGCCGGCACCGGGTCGGCACTGGCCCGGCTCAGAAACAAGCCAAGCAGCAGCCCCAGACAGAGCTGGCGCACGAGCGCTGAGCGCGCAAATTCGTCCCTGGCACGGCCTCGCTGCACGGCTGATGCACCCCTGAAAACCGTCATCCTGAGGGCTGTTTATGAATCTGGTGTGACGGCCACTGCAAAAAAACCATCACGGGATCGGCGCCGCCGTTGCACTAGACTCTTGAGTCAGAGCGGCCCCTTCGGGCCGGCCAGGAGGCAGGCATGAAATCAGTCTGGAAAGTCGCCCTCGGCGGGTTGTTGCTGACGGTGTTTAGCGCTGCACAAGCGGAGGAGCCGCTGGGCTGCGTCGAGGTGACGGTGGGTGGCTACAAGGCGCCGAATTACGACTGCCTGAGCCAGCAGATGGGCAACAACCCTGACGGCGCGGCGGCTGCGCAGAAGAATCAGGAAGCGATGAATGTGCCGGTCAACAAGCGCCCGCCGAATCAGGTGGGACTGGCGACGCCAGCGGCCACCAGTACGCGGATGGGCAATACGTTTGGCACGTCGGTGAAACCGCAGCGCCCGCCGAACTAGTTTTGATCGTTCCCACGCTCCCGCGTGGGAATGCAGCCCGTGACGCTCCGCGTCACTGGACGCGGAGCGTCCCTAGAGGCATTCCCACGCGGAGCATGGGAACGATCAAAACCACAGCCACCGAACCAGCTTTCACCTGATCATTCCCACGCTCCCGCGTGGGAATGCAGCCCGTGACGCTCTGCGTCACTGGACGCGGAGCGTCCCCAGAGGCATTCCCACGCGGAGCATGGGAACGATCAAAACCACAGCCACCGAATTAGCTTTCACCTGATCGTTCCCACGCTCCTGCGTGGGAATGCAGCCCGTGACGCTCCGCGTCACTGGACGCGGAGCGTCCCCAGAGGCATTCCCACGCGGAGCATGGGAACGATCAAAACCAAAGCCACCGAACCAGCTTTCACCTGATCATTCCCACGCTCCTGCGTGGGAATGCAGCCCGTGACGCTCTGCGTCACTGGACGCGGAGCGTCCCCAGAGGCATTCCCACGCGGAGCATGGGAACGATCAAAACCACAGCCACCGAACCAGCTTTCACCTGATCGTTCCCACGCTCCTGCGTGGGAATGCAGCCCGTGACGCTCTGCGTCACTGGACGCGGAGCGTCCCTAGAGGCATTCCCACGCAGAGCATGGGAACGATCAAAACCACAGCCACCGAACCAGCTTTCACCTGATCATTCCCACGCTCCCGCGTGGGAATGCAGCCTGTGACGCTCCGCGTCACTGGACGCGGAGCGTCCCCAGAGGCATTCCCACGCGGAGCATGGGAACGATCAGCGTGTAGGGGGCGCAGCGATTGATGGCTCGTGATCAATCGCTGGGAATCTGACGGAAGCTCACCGCCAACCGATTCCAGCTGTTGATGGTGCTGACGGCCATGGTCAGGTCCACCAGTTCGGTCTCGTTGAACTGTTCCCGCGCCCGCTGGTAAACGTCGTCAGGCACCCGGCTATCGGCCAGCAGCGTGACAGCCTCGGTCCAGCCCAGCGCCGCACGCTCGCGCAGGTTGAAGAAGCCGCTGTCGCGCCAGACCGCAATGGCGTAAAGCCGTCGATCCGTCTCCCCTGCCCGCCGTGCTTCGACGGAGTGCATGTCGGTGCAGAAGGCGCAGCCGTTGAGTTGCGAGGCGCGGATCTTGATCAGGTGCAGCAACGACGGTTCGATGCTCAGGCTGCTGGTCAGCGCTTCCAGGGCAATCATCGCTTTCATGGCTTTGGGTGAAGCGCTGTAGTAATCCAGACGCGGGGACATGGTCGGGCCTCGGGCAGCAGAAGAGTGATTTCACGGTAAGCGTTGGTTCGGCAAGGTTACAGCCCCAATTGCACGGAAAACCGGCAGACCACTGATCCAGGCAAAACACGAAACCTGTGGGAGCGAGCTTGCTCGCGAAAGCGGTGTGTCATTCACCTTTGACAGTGGCTGAACTGACGCCATCGCGAGCAAGCTCGCTCCCACAGGGTTTTGCGCCAATTTGGGGGATTTGCACTACGCAACTTCTGCCGATACCGCATTCGGGGGTAATCTGGCCGACACTTCAGTCGCCCCCGGGAGCCCCGTCGGTATGGAACTTCATGTCGTGATCAACGGCCGCAAGGATCTGGCCGGTCAGTTGTACCAGCAACTGCGCGGCGCCATTGAGTCCGGGCGTCTGGCTGCCGGCACGCAACTGCCGCCGAGCCGTCTGCTCGCCGAGCAATTGGGGATCTCGCGCAAGACCATTTCCGACACTTACGCGCAGCTGACTTACGAGAATTTCCTCACTGGCGTCATCGGCAAAGGCACTTACGTCAACGCCCGCTCGACGCCGGTGCAGCGCAAGCAAAGCCATTCCGAGCTGGCCAGTTCCGAGGTGATCGAGAGCTGGCGCAATCTGCCGGTGTTCCTGCGCCATCCGACGCTTGAGGGTTCGCTGCGTTATGACTTCATCGGCGGCGCCACCAGCAAGGGCCAGTTTCCCCAGGATGACTGGCGCCGCTGCGTCTCTCATGCCCTGCGGCAGATGGCCAGTTCCAAGGGTTTCTACAGCGTGCCGGAAGGCCTGCCGGCGCTGCGCAATGCGATTGCCCGGCACATCGCGTTTTCCCGTGGCGTGAACTGTCAGGACGAAGACATCGTGGTGTGCAACGGCGCACAACAGGCGCTGGATCTGATCACCCGCGTGTTGATTCGCCCCGGCAGTCTGGTGGCGATGGAAGATCCCGGCTATCCGCCGGCGCGGCTGCTGTTCGGCACTCACGGGGCGACGGTGGTCGGCGTGCCGGTGGATGCCGAAGGCATTCAGGTTGAACGGATTCCCGAGGGCACGCGGTTGATCTACGTGACGCCATCGCACCAGTTCCCGCTGGGCATGCCGATGAGCCAGGCGCGGCGCGAAGCCCTGCTCGAACGGGCCTATGAACTCGGCGCGATCATCATCGAGGACGACTATGACAGCGAATTCCGCTACGAGGGCCGGCCCACCGACTCGTTACACAACCTCGATCAGCGCGGTATCGTTGCCTACGTCGGCACCTTCTCGAAAACCCTGTTGCCGGAGCTGCGCCTCGGCTACGCCATCCTGCCGCCGGCGATTCTCGAAGCGGTGATCCGCGCCAAGCAACTCACCGATTTGCATGCCTCCACCCTGCCCCAATGGGCGCTGGCCAAGTTCATCGCCGAAGGCTGTCTGCTCAAGCACATCCGCCGCTGCCACACGATTTATGCCCAGCGCCGTGAACGGATTCTCGCGCGCATGGCCACTGACCTGTCGCCGTGGCTGGAGGCCGTGCCGCCCAGTGCAGGATTCCACATGGCGGTGTTCTGCAAGGTGCCGATCGACTTGCCGCTGGTGATCGAACTGGCGAAAAAGGTCGAAGTCGGGCTGTACGCCATCAATGGCTTCTATCACCAGCAACCGGCAAAAAACGGGATGTACTTCGGCTTCGGTGCTATCGAAACGCTGGACATCGACATCGCGCTCGACCGCCTGCGCGACATTCTGCAACAGGTTGTTGGTTAGATTGGACTAAATGATTAACCGCCGATTGGTTATTGGTGATCCGGCGGCGCAGGCCTATTCTGCACAAGCGTTATCCCTCAATGAGCAGGATTCGTCCGGCCTGATTCAGGAGTGTGAGCAATGTCCAACGAAGTGATCAACACCGTACAGGTGCAGGCTGCCGCCGGCCGATCGGAGGAGCTGGGCAAGCAGTTGCAGAAGATCGTCGAAACCCTGCGCGAAACGCCGGGCTGCGACTCCTACCTGGTCGACCGCTGCCCCGAGGACAGCCACCGCTGGACGGTCAGCGCCCGCTGGCAGTCGGAAGCGGCAATGCAGGCGCATTTCAATCGCCCGGAAGCCCAAGGCTTCATCGACCTGATCGACAGTCGTCTGGCCAATAGCGTGGATTTCAAAAGCTTTCCTATCGTCTGATCCGCCGCCTTCGTCGGAACGCCGCCCGGAGCAAGCTCGCTCCCACAGGGTTTCGTGCAGTTCACTAATAATATGAACGACACAGAACACTGTGGGAGCGAGCTTGCTCGCGAAGGCGTATTCGAAAGCGCTGACATCCCCCAGATTGGTCACCCGAACTTCCCGAATATTGGCCGTTTGAATACCCCGGCACGCGGACTACTGTGATGACCGACTCCCCCACTTATCAGGTGATCACATGAAAGTCCTGCACTTGCTTGCCGCCCCGCTCGCCGCTCTGGCCCTCACCATCAGCGCTTCGGCACTGGCCCACGGCACCGATTCCCCTTCCGAGAAAATCTCGGTCCTCCAGGACCAGATGCTGAAAAACGTCCCCGGCAAAAAAGCCATGATGATCGAAGTCGATTACAAACCCGGCCAGTCCTCCATCGCCCACAAACACGACGGCACGGCGATGGCCTATGTGCTCGAAGGCGAAGTGACTTCTCAGGTCAAGGGCGAACAACCGATCACCTACAAGAAGGGCCAGTACTGGTACGAGCCGGCCGGTTCCGAACATCTGGTGTCGAAAACCCCCAGCAAAACCAAACCTGCCAAGTTGCTGGTGTTCATGGTGTTGTCGCCAGACGAGCAAGTGCTGATCCCATTGAAAAACTGATGGTTGTTCAAGCAGCCATAAATAAAAGGCGCAAATGATTGATTTGCGCCTTTTTTATTACTCGCGGCAATTAATCAACAACGCTTACAGCCAATAAAACTATTGCATGACAGTCATTCAGCAAATTGTCAGGTTGTTTTCAGTTTGGCGGGAGTAGTCTGAGGCAACTGTCGCCGGTTGCATTTAATCAACCCCGACATCTCTGACTTTCCGACTGAAGTTGCTTCACGGGAGACTCACCATGAAACTTGCCTTTGCCAGTACCTTGGCGATATCGGTTTTAGCGTTGTCAGCCTGTTCTGTTCCTACCGCCCCGAAAGCGGTTTCCTCCCTCGACACCCTGTTCACCCAACCGGTGGGTCGCAGCAGCGCCACCCAGGTCAAAAGCGGCCCCGGTGTCTCGCTGGGCGTCGTCTACAGCCCGAGCACCCAGACCAACCGCGAATACCTGCGCAACTACCAGGCCAACGCCGGCACCGGTTTTGGTCAGAGTCTGCTGGTGCAGCCGATTCATGACGCCTACGTCGCCACGTCAAAACCGGACATGGCGGTGGATTGGGTGAAAGCCTCGCTGCAACGCCAGTTCGGCTCGGTCACGGTGTACCCGGACATGCAGAGCCTGCGTGCGGCGAATCCGGATGTGGTGGCGATCGTCGATACTCACAGCCAGTTGATTACTTCACGCAGTTCGGACATCAAGGCCGATGTGAGTGCGGATTTCTATGACGGCAAGTTCAACTATATCGGGACGGCGAAAGGCTCCGAGGCGAAAGAGTTAACACCGATCTGGGCGGACTTCAAGCGTTCGGAGGAGATTGTTGCGGATATTAATCAGCAGCAGGAAGTTCAGGTTCGGGCGTTGCAGAAGTTTGACCAGTCGCTCAGCAATTTGCTGACCAGACCGGCAGATAAAGTGTCGATGCTTGATAACAAACAAGGACCTAACTTGCAGTAACTATAAAAACCATCAGGCGAAAAAAAGCCCCCGCATCTCACAATGCAGGGGCTTTTTCATTCAACGGTTACTCAAGCAAGCTCAAGCTCCGCAGTCGCCGCGGCAGGCACGACCGCCTGACCGCTCAGCGCCACGTCGTTCAGCTCACGGTTGGCCACCGCGTACATGGCGTAATCGGTGCCGCTGGCGGCACGGATTTCCACCAGCATGGCGCGCCAGCGTTCGATCATGGCGTCGTTCTGCTTCATCCACAGTGCCAGACGGGTTTCCACGTCCGAATCACCGCCGCCGGCTTGCAGAACGGCGATGGTGATCGCGCGTTGCTGCCAGTCGACGTCGTCGCGGAACGCTTCGCGGGCCAGGGCTTGCCAGTTGTTTTCAACGGGCAAGGCGCTGATCTGCGAAATGTACCAGGTGATGTCCAGCGCGCTGCCCACGGCGAAGTACGCCTTGGCCACTTCGGCTGGATCCTGACCGGTCACGTCGGCCGCTTCGATGATCGGCAGCAGCGTGTAGAGGTGGGTAGTCCCCGCCACCATACGCGCCAGCAGCTCCGGAACACCGGCAGCCACGTAAGCCTGATAACGCTCTTGCCAGTTCTCACGGATTTCGCCGCTCAGCAGCTCGTCCAGCTTCAGGCCCAGCTCTTTCAGGTGCGGACCGAAATGCGCGACGTCACGGGCAGCGTTCTGCTCGTTGCGGCGGGCACGCAGGAACCAGCGCGTAGCGCGGCGGCCCAGGCGCATCAGCTCGTCCATCAGCTCCAGTTGCACGTCAGCGGAGACCTGATAGTCCAGCGCTTCGATCTGACGGAACCAGTGCGGGAGGTGGAAGATGTCGCGCACGATCACGTAAGCGCCCGCCACGTTCGCCGGGGTCATGCCGGTGGACTCTTTGAGTCGCTGAACGAAGGTGATGCCCATGTGGTTGACCAGATCGTTGGCGATCTGGGTGCTGACGATCTCGCGCTTCAGGCGGTGACGACGCATGGCTTCGGAGAACTTGCTGACCAGGGTCGGCGGGAACGCCGTTTCCATGTCGCGGGTCAAGTAGTCGTCGTCCGGCACCAGGGAGCCCAGCAGCTGCTCCTTGAGGTCGATTTTGCTGTACGAGATCAGTACCGACAGTTCAGGGCGGGTCAGACCGTGGCCTTCGGCAACGCGTTCGGCCAGTTGCTCTTCGGTCGGCAGGAACTCGATGGCGCGATCCAGCTTGCCACGGGCTTCCAGGTCGCCCATCAGACGTTTGTACTCGGCGATGCGTGCGTAGGCACGACGGGCCGCCAGGGACAGGGCCTGAGTCTGCTTGTAGTTGTTGCCCAGCACCAGACCACCGACTTCGTCGGTCATGCTCGCCAGCAACTGGTTGCGTTGCTTGTCGGTCATGTCGCCGGCCTGAACCACTTCGTTCAGCAGGATCTTGATGTTGACTTCATGGTCGGAGCAGTCCACGCCACCGGCGTTGTCGATGAAGTCGGTGTTGGAACCGCCGCCATTGAGACCGAACTCCACACGACCCAGTTGGGTCATGCCGAGGTTACCGCCCTCGCCCACCACTTTGCAGCGCAGTTCGTTGCCGTTCACGCGCAGCGCATCGTTGGCCTTGTCGCCGACATCGGCGTGGCTTTCGGTGCTGGCTTTCACGTAGGTACCGATACCGCCGTTCCACAGCAGATCCACCGGCGCCTTGAGCAAGGCGTTCAGCAGCTCGGTCGGGGTCAGCTTGTCGGCCTGGATGTCGAAGCGATCTTTCATCTGTGGCGAGATGGCGATGCTCTTCGCGCTGCGCGAGAAGATGCCGCCGCCTTCGGACATGATGCTGGTGTCGTAGTCGGACCAGGCCGAACGCGGCAGGTCGAACATGCGCTTGCGCTCGACGAAACTGGTGGCCGGGTTCGGGTTCGGGTCGATGAAGATGTGCATGTGGTTGAACGCAGCAACCAGTTGCAACTTGTCGGACATCAACAGGCCGTTACCGAATACGTCACCGGCCATGTCACCCACGCCGACCACAGTGATGCTGTCTTCCTGGACATTGATGCCGCGCTCGCGGAAGTGGCGCTGTACGCCAACCCACGCGCCCTTGGCGGTGATGCCCATTTTCTTGTGGTCGTAACCGGCCGAACCACCGGACGCGAACGCGTCACCCAGCCAGAAGCCGTAGTCGATGGCGATGCCGTTGGCGATGTCGGAGAAAGTTGCAGTGCCCTTGTCCGCCGCGACCACCAGGTACGGGTCATCGTCGTCATGACGCACGACGTTGACTGGCGGTACCAGTTTGCCGTCCTTCAGGTTGTCGGTGATGTCCAACAGGCCCGAGATGAAAATGCGGTAGCAGGCGATGCCCTCGGCCGCGATCTCGTCACGGCTGCCGCCCAGTGGCAGGCGACGCGGCAGGAAGCCGCCCTTCGCGCCCACCGGCACGATGACCGAGTTCTTCACTTGCTGGGCTTTTACCAGGCCGAGGACTTCGGTGCGGAAGTCTTCTTCACGGTCGGACCAGCGCAGGCCGCCGCGAGCAACGTTGCCGAAGCGCAGGTGCACGCCTTCGACGCGTGGCGAGTAAACGAAGATTTCGAACTTCGGAACCGGTTTCGGCAGTTCAGGGATCAAGTGCGGGTTGAACTTGAAGCTGAAGTACGACTTGTTCTGGCCGTTGGCGTCGGTCTGGTAGAAGTTGGTGCGCAGGGTCGCTTTGATCAGGTCAAGGTAACGACGCAGGATGCGGTCTTCGTTGAGGACTTGAACGTCGTCCAGCGCGGTCAGGATGGCCTGTTCCAGACGCTGTTGCTTGTCGTCCAGATCATCGCTGCCCAGCTTGCGGGCCAGATAGAAACGGGTCTTGAACAACCGGGTCAGTTCGCGAGCGATGTCGGTGTGGTTGTTCAGGGTGCTGGCGATGTAGCCGAGGTCGAAGCCCAGGCGGATCTGCTTCAGGTAGCGGGCGTAGGCACGCAGCAGCGCAACGTCGCGCCATGGCAGGCCGGCGGTCAGCACCAGACGGTTGAACGCATCGTTCTCGGCATCGCCACGGACGATGTGGACGAAAGCATCCTGCAGGGTGTCGTTGAGTTGCTGGATGTCCAGGTCCAGACCTTCGGCAGCGGTGAACGCGAAGTCGTGGATCCAGAACTCGCGGCCGTTGTTGTGGCGCAGGCGATACGGGAATTCACCGAGCACGCGCAGGCCGAGGTTTTCCAGAATCGGCAGCACGTCGGACAGTGCCAGCGGAGTATCGGCGTGATACAGCTTGCAGTGCAGCTCACGCGGGCCGGAGGCCAGCGGCTGGTAGAAGCTCATCGCCAGTGGTTTCTTCTCGCTCAGGTTCAGCAGGTGCTGCATGTCGACCACGGCCGAATGCGCAGCGAAACGCTCGCGGTAGCCGGCCGGGAAGCCTTTCGGGAAATCGGCCAGCACGTTGGTGCCGTTGGCTTCGCCGAAGGTTTCGACGGTCAGGGCGGCGTAGTCGTCCTGCCAGCTGCGGCAGGCCTGGATCACTTCGTTTTCCAGTTGCAGCGGGTCGATGTCGATGCGGTTTCTCGGGTCGACGCGCAGGATCAGTTGCACGCGGGCCAGCACGGACTCGGAGAAGAACGTCCAGAATTCGCAGTCGGAGGCTTTCAGACGCTCCATCAGCACTTGCTGGATCTTCTGGCGGACTTCGGTGGAGTAGATGTCGCGCGGCACGTAGGCCAGGCAGTAGCAGAAACGGCCGTACGGGTCTTTGCGCAGGAACACGCGGATCTTGTTGCGCTCCTGAATCTGCACGATCGACATCACGGTGCTGAACAGTTCGTCGACCGGGGTCTGGAACAGGTCGTCACGCGGCAGCACTTCCAGAACCTGTGCCAGTTCCTTGCCCAGGTGAGCCTTGGCCTGGAAGCCGGAGCGACGCTCGATCTCTTCGACCTTGCGGCGGATGAACGGGATGACACGCACGCTTTCGCCATACACCGACGAGGTGTACAGGCCCATGAAGCGGTGTTCCTTGATGACTTTGCCGTTGGCGTCAATTTCACGGATCGACACGTAGTCCGGGTAGGCCGGACGGTGTACGCGGCTCGGATGCGCGGCTTTGGCGAACGACAGCAGCGTCGGTTCACGCAGGTAGGCAACGGCGTAATCTTCGATGTGGCGGTCTTCGTTGGTCAGACCGGTGCGCAGCATCTTGGTCAGGCCGAGGAAGGAGTTCTGGTCGTATTCGATGTGGCCGCCATCGGCCTGATCGACAACAGTGAACTCTTCGTAGCCGAGGAAGGTGAAGTGGTTGCCCACCAGCCATTCCAGGAAGCTTTTGATTTCGTTCTTTTCGTCGGCATCGACGGCGAATGCGCTGTTATCGAGCTTGGTGAGGATTTCCTGCACCTTGGCCTTCATCGGCTCGAAATCGGCGACCGCGACGCGGACTTCACCCAGGACCTGTTCCAACTCCTTGGACAGCACATTCAATTCGGCCGCATTGGCGCAGCGGTCGATTTCCAGGTACATCAGCGACTCGTGCAGCACGCCTTCGCCGGTGGTGCCTTTTGGCAGGATTTCCAGCAATTCGCCCTTGTCGTTGCGACGCACGCTCAGCACGGTGGTCTGCAGGGTGTGGATGCTGTAGCCGCGACGGTTCAGCTCGGTACGCACCGAGTCCACCAGGAACGGCAAGTCATGGTGCAGCACTTCGACCGCGGTGTGGGTCGACTGCCAGCCGTGACGTTCGTAATCGGGGTTGTAGACGCGCACTTGCGGTTGCGCGTGATCGAAGCGCTCAAGCAGGCGCCACGCAGAAAGAGTACAGCCAGCGAGGTCGGAGAGGCGACGTTGGGTCAGCTCGTCCAGGGAAATGATGCCGAAGAATTGTTCAGCGAACAGCGCCACTTGTGGCAGTGCCTGTTCACTGATGTGCTGCGCCAGTGCCGCTTGCAGTTGGTGCTGGAAGTCGGCTTTGCTGGCTGCGGTGAAGAACGCCATCTGTGGTACTCCGCTTGGGCTTGTTATTGATGGAAAGCGTCGCGTACAAAACCCCTTTCGGGGCGTTCCGTCGCCCTGTTCCTGAATCTCGGGCAGAGGAAACAGGGTGACAGGTGGGTGAAGCTGGACGAGACACTCAGGTCACATTCACCTTCCATGAATGGGCATCTGCAAAAACGACTGCCTGGCGCCGCTCGCGGGGCCATGGCAATGCCTTTACGGGTGCTCATCCGTTGCGCAGCTTAATGGGTGCGACAATGTGTCTGCTTGCGGTGCTGCGACATATTCGGTCATTGGCACGTAAACCAAGGCCTGCGCATCGGTAAACACTAGCATTCATGGGGCAGAGCGCCGGTCTGAATGCCCGTTTTTACGGTACAGGCGTGCCCGGAATGACCATTGACCTGTGTCGCGTTCACGACACATCCTCTGACACTCTCACATGCAGAAATTCCCGAGGGCTGGCAGAATCGCGCCCAATTGCGACCAACAAGCCCGCCGAGGCAGGAATTCCCCCATGCAAATGACCACCGCCCTTTTGATCGTCAACCCGTGCGACGACGAAGAAGACAACATGGCCATGCTCTGCTGCCACAGCGATAAGGGCGAAATGTTCCTGATGAGCCGCTACCCGGACGAGGACGAACTGGAGATCACGCTGGATGGCGAGCCGTCGACCCTCGACGGGGTCAAGGCCACCCTGAGCAAGACCCAGTTGAAGATCGAAATCGCGGCCGCGGATGCCGATGCGTTGAATGGCGATGATGTGCTTGAAATCACCTTCAACCCGGACATGGTGGACTTGGCTGAAGTCGAGGAAACCCTGAAGAACATTCTTGAGGGTACTGGCACCTTTATCAGCCAGATTTGAGGGTGTCTGCACTGGCCCCTTCGCGAGCAAGCTCGCTCCCACAGTGACCGCGCTCTGCCAGGAGAATATGGTCCATTGTGGGAGCGGGCTTGCCCGCGAAAGGGCCCTCGACAACACCGCACATCCCCCGCCCTACAAATTTCCAACAATTGACCCGGTCATTTCCCGCACTTTGCGCAAAATGCCGTTAGTCGCCACCCCCTGCGATGGATTAAAGTAACGCCCCCAGCCCCGGCGTTATCCGAACGCCTGTGGCCACCCTTTCCAGGAACAGTCATCGATGGAACATCGTGAAGCGCTGCTGGCGCTGCGAACCTTTCTTTCAACGCAGATTCTCGGCCAGGAAAAACTCATCGAGCGCTTGCTCATCGCCCTGCTCGCCGACGGCCACATGCTGGTCGAGGGCGCTCCGGGTCTGGCCAAGACCAAAGCGATCAAAGAGCTTGCCGAGGGCATCGAAGCCCAGTTCCATCGGATTCAGTTCACCCCCGACCTGCTGCCCGCCGACATCACCGGCACCGAAATCTACCGCCCGGAAACCGGCAGCTTTGTGTTCCAGCAAGGCCCGATCTTCCACAACCTGGTGCTGGCGGACGAAATCAACCGAGCCCCGGCCAAGGTGCAATCGGCACTGCTCGAAGCCATGGCCGAACGTCAGGTCAGCGTCGGGCGCAGCACTTACGAGCTGTCGCCACTGTTTCTGGTGATGGCCACGCAGAACCCGATCGAGCAGGAAGGCACCTATCCGCTGCCCGAAGCCCAACTCGACCGGTTCCTGATGCACGTGAAAATCGGTTTCCCGGACGCTGCCGTCGAACGCCGGATTCTGCAACAGGCCCGGGGCGAAGCCCTGAACGGTGAAACCAAGCCCGAGCGCCGGGTCAGCCAGCAGGCGATCTTCGCCGCGCGCAAGGAAATCCTCGGTCTGTACATGGCGGACGCCGTGGAGGAATACCTCGTGCAACTGGTCATGGCCACGCGCAACCCGGCCAAATTCGATCCGGAAATGGCCGAGTGGATCGCCTACGGCGCCAGCCCGCGCGGCTCCATCGCCCTCGACCGCTGCGCTCGCGCCCATGCCTGGCTGGCCGGACGCGACTTCGTCAGCCCGGAAGACATCCAGGCCGTGCTGTTCGACGTGTTGCGTCACCGCATCATTCTGTCGTTCGAGGCCGAAGCCGCAGGCATCGACCAGGATCGGGTGGTGCAACGGATTCTCGACGTCGTAGCCGTCGCTTGACCCCGATGAACGCCACCCTGCCTTCCGAACCGGGCATCCGCATCAGCCTCGCCGAGCTGATCGAGATGCGTCACCGCGTGCGCGAAGTGCAGCTGTTTTCCACGCCGAGCCAGCGCAGCCCGCTGATCGGCCTGCATCACTCGAAATTCCGTGGTCGCGGCGTGGACTTCGATCAGGTGCGGGTCTACCAGGCCGGCGACGACGTGCGCACCATCGACTGGCGCGTGACCGCACGGACTCAGGAGCCACACACCAAGCTGTTTCATGAAGAACGCGAACGGCCGATTTTCATCATGGTCGAGCAAAGCACGCGGCTGTTCTTTGGCTCCGGTCTGATGTTCAAGTCGGTGCTCGCGGCGCAGGCGGCGGCGCTGATCGGCTGGGCGGCGCTGGGTCACAACGATCGGGTTGGCGGGCTGGTGTTCGGCGACAACGAGCATTACGAAATCAAACCGCGCCGCAGCAAGCAGAGCCTGTTGCAGCTGCTCAACCGGCTGGTGAAGGTCAATCAATCGCTGCACAGCGAGCGGGAGCCGGATCGCGATGCGTTCGGCGTGGCGTTGCGCCGGGCCCGCGAAGTGCTGCGACCGGGCAGTCTGGTGATCGTGATCTGCGACGAGCGCGCACTGTCCGATAGCGCCGAGCAGCAATTGAGCCTCTTGTCGCGCCATTGCGACCTGCTGATGCTGCCGCTGTCCGATCCGCTGGATCACGCCCTGCCCGCTGCCGGGCTGCTGAGATTCGCCGAGCGCGGCGCGCAGCTGGAACTCGACACCCTGAATTTCGACCTGCGCCAGACCTACCGCGCCCAGGCCGAAGCGCGGATCGCCCGTTGGGAATTGCTCGCGCAGAAGCTGCGCGTGTTGTTGATGCCATTGAGCACCCAGAGCGAAATGGTCGAACAGATGCGCGAATTCCTTAACCCGCAACGTCCGGGGAAAGGTCGATGAACGGCCTCGAACAGCTGCAACCGCTGATCTCCCCGCCACCGATTGCCTTCTGGCCTCCGGCGCCGGGCTGGTGGCTGCTGCTTTTGCTGGTGCCGGTGATCGGGTTTGCGGTCTGGCGTCTGCGGCGTTTCATTCCGATCAAGAAAAAACCGATCGTGCGCGCCGAGCTGCCGCTCGACCCGGTGCGCATCGCCGCACTCGCCGAACTGGCGCAGATGCCCAAACCCTACGACGGCGCCCCGGCCGGGGCCTGGCTGCAGCAACTCAACGGCCTGCTCAAGCGCCTGTGCCGCAACCACTATCCCTATAGCCAGAGCCACACCCTCAACGGCCGTAAATGGCTGGCGTTTCTCGACAACCGTTGCCCTGCCGCCGGTCTGACTCGGTGGATGGTGCTCGTCGAAGGCGCCTACAAACCCGAGTGCAAACTCGACGACAAAGCCATCGCCGGCCTGACCCAGGCGGTCGAGACCTGGATTCGCAAACATGTTTGAGTTCGCCTGGCCGTGGATATTTTTGCTGTTGCCGCTGCCGTGGCTGATGCGCCTCGTGCTGCCGGTGGCCGACAGCGGCGAGCCGGCGCTCAAAGTGAGTTTCCTGGGTGACCTGGAAGGCCTCGCCCGCCGCCGCGCCCGGGCCAATCTGCCAGCGTGGCGCCAGCAGGCACCGTTCATGTTGCTGTGGTTGTTTCTGCTGATCGCCGCCGCCCGCCCGCAATGGCTCGGCGAACCGCTGCCGATTGCCGCCAGCGGTCGTGATCTGCTGGTGGCAGTGGACGTGTCCGGCTCGATGGATTTCCCGGACATGCAATGGAACGACGAAGACGTCAGTCGCCTGTCGCTGGTTCAGCATTTGCTCGGTGATTTTCTGGAAAGCCGCGACGGCGACCGGGTCGGTCTGATCCTGTTCGGCAGCCAGGCCTACCTGCAAGCGCCGCTGACATTTGACCGGCGCACCGTTCGGGTCTGGCTTGATGAAGCGCGGATCGGTATTGCCGGCAAGAACACCGCGATTGGCGACGCCATCGGTCTGGCCCTCAAGCGCCTGCGCATGCGTCCGGCCCAGAGCCGGGTGCTGATTCTGGTCACCGACGGCGCGAACAATGGCGGCGAAATCGACCCGCTGACCGCCGCTAAACTGGCCGCCAGCGAAGGCGTGAAAATCTACCCGATCGGCATCGGCGCCGATCCTGAAGAAAGCGGCGCCACGGCACTGCTCGGCACCAATCCGACCCTTGATCTCGACGAACCGGCGCTCAAGGCCATCGCCGACGTTACTGGCGGCCGCTATTTCCGCGCCCGCGATGGCAAGGAACTGCAAGCGATCAAAGACACCCTCGACCAGCTCGAGCCCGTGACCCAACAGCCGACCCAGGCCCGTCCCACACAGGCGTTGTATCACTGGCCACTGGCGTTCGCGCTGCTGTTGAGCATTCTGCTGGTTGCCCGCGTACTGTGGCCCGACAACCTGCTGCAGCGTTTTTTCACCAAGGAGTTGTATCTGCAAAGCCCCTTGCCTGACTGGCGCGACCGCCTCAAACGCCTGCGTTTGCGGAGGCGCCGATGATCGCCCTGTGGCCGCACTGGTTCCGCCCCTGGTGGCTGTTGCTGCTGCCGGTGCTCGGCTGGCTGATCTGGCAGCTCTGGCACCGGCAGAAACGCGCCGGTCGTTGGCAAATGATTCTGCCGCCGGCCTTCCACGCCACGCTGCTCAGTGGCGGCAGCGGTCGCGACAGCAAGTTGCCGTGGGTCGCCCTGAGCGTGGCCTGGCTGCTGACGATTCTGGCGTTGCTCGGGCCAAGCTGGGAACGGGTCGAACAGACCAGCCAGAAACCCGCCGACCCGTTGGTGGTGGTGCTGGAACTGACCCCGGAAATGCTCGCCACCGACTCGCCGCCAACGCGACTGGAACAGGCCCGGCGCAAGCTGTTCGACCTGTTGCAGGTGCGCAGCGATGCGCAGACTGCCATCGTCGTTTATGCCGGCAGCGCCCATACGCTGGTGCCGCTGTCGGATGACCTGGCGACCAGTCGCAATCTGCTCGACGCGCTCAAGCCTTCGCTGATGCCGGAAAGCGGCCACCGCGCGGATCTGGCGGTGGGCAAGGCATTGGCGCTGCTCAAGCAGGGTGCGTTGGGTCAGGGGCGGATTCTGCTGATTGGTTCTTCGCTTTCCGAAGAAGAACGCCAGGGCATTCGTCATGCGCTGAGCGGCCAATCGGCGCAGTTGTTGATGCTCGGTGTCGGCACCGCCGAGGGCGCGCCGATTGCTCAGGAGGACGGCAGTTTCCTCAAGGACGCTCAGGGCGCGATCCGCGTACCGCAACTCGACAGCCCTGGCCTTGGCGCGTTCCTCAACGCGGTCGGCGGCGAGTACCGCAGCGCACGCCTGGATGAATCCGATCTGGGCGACCTCGGCCTGCTCGACGGCCCGCGCAGCCTGCGCAGCGATGGCCAGACCGTGCGTCTCGACACCTGGGCCGATCAGGGTTACTGGCTGCTGTTGCCACTGCTGTTCCTCGCCGCGTGCGCCGGGCGGCGTGGCTGGCTGTTCTGCCTGCCGTTGCTGCTGGCATTGCCGCAACCGAGCTACGCCTTCGACTTCGAAGACCTGTGGCTGCGTCCCGATCAGCAAGGCCTGCATCTGCTCAAACAGAAGCGTCCGGCCGAGGCAGCGAAGCATTTCGAAGATCCGCAATGGCAAGGGGTGGCGTTGTACGAAGCCGGCGACTACAGTGGCGCCGCTCAGCGTTTCGCCGAGGGCAATGACGCCCACGCCCACTACAATCGTGGCAACGCACTGGCCAAAAGCGGCGAGCTGGAAGCGGCGCTGGACGCCTATGAACAGGCTCTGGAACGTCAGCCGGATCTGCGTCCGGCGCTGACCAACAAGGCGCTGGTGGAAAACCTGCTGAAACAGAAAAACGCCCCGCCGCCGGCCGAACCGCAAGACAAACCGGCGCAGCCAAACCTACCGGGCGACGAACCACCACCGACTGCTCCGGCGCCAGCGGTCAAGAGCGAAACCCACAGCGAGCCGCAAACCGGCGAGTCCGCCAACGAGCCTCCGCCGACTACCCCGCCGCTACCGGGCGCCAACGAGTTGCCGGACAGCGAACCGGGCGAGGAACAGAACACACCGCCGCTGCTGCGCCCCAGTGAGGACAACCTCGAAGGCGAACAACAGCAGGCGCTGGAACAATGGCTGGGCAAGATCCCGGATGATCCGGGCGAACTGCTGCGACGCAAATTCTGGTACGAACAGCAACAACATCAGGATCAGGAAAACATTCGATGACCCGTTTCACCGCTCTCTTGCTGCCCCTGCTGATCTGCACGGCCACCGCCCAGGCGGCCGAGCTGACGGCCAGTGTGGATCGCAGTCGCCTGAACTCCGGCGAGACGGTGGAACTCACCCTCGAATCCAACGATGTCACGCAGTTCGGCAAACCGGACCTGAGCCCGCTGGAGCCGCTGTTCGAAGTGCGCGGCACGCGTCAGGTCAACCAATTGAACACGCTAAACGATGACAACCGCGCTACCACGCGCTGGATCATCACATTGCTGCCCAAGCAGAACGGCAGCGTTGAAATCCCGCCGCTGAAACTGGGCGACGTCGAGAGCCAGCCGATCACCGTGCAAGTGATCGAGAGCGACACCCGCGAAGAAAACAATGCCCGCGAACCGGTGTTCATCGAGGCCAGCCTCGACCAGACCAGTGTCTACGTGCAGGCCCAGGCCATCCTCACGTTGCGCATCTACCATTCGGTGTCGCTGTACGACGACAGCAGCCTGACGCCATTGCAGATCGCCGATGCCCGCATCGAGCAACTGGGCGACATGCGCACCTACGAAAAAGACATCAACGGCGTGCGCCATGGCGTGATCGAGATGCGCTATGCGATCTATCCGCAGCACAGCGGTTTGCTGAGCATCGCTCCGCAGACCTTCAGTGCCACACTGGTCGATACCCAGCCCACGCAGGACGCCACGGCGCAGGGGCCGAAGCCGGGCAAACTGATGCACATCAGCTCCGCCGCGACTTCGCTGACGGTCAAACCCAAACCGATGACCTACCCCAGCGATGCGCCGTGGCTGCCGGCCCGCAGCCTGAGCTTGAGCGAAAGCTGGAACCCGGAGCCGGAGCACACCCAGGTCGGCGACTCCCTGACCCGCAGCCTGACCCTCAAGGTCGAAGGCCTGGCCAGCTCGCAACTGCCCGCCCTGCCCGCCACCGAAGCCAACGGCCTGCGCCGCTACCCGGATCAACCGGTGCTGAACAACCAGAGCAGCGACCGCGGCCTGATCGGCAGCCGTGAAGAACGCGAAGCACTGGTGCCGAGTCGCAGCGGCTCGATCGAACTGCCAACGGTGGACGTGGTCTGGTGGAACACCTTCGAAGATCACCTGGAACACACCAGCCTGCCGGCGCGCACCCTGCAGGTGGCGAACAACCCGAGCCTGCAAGTCGACACCCCGGCGGGCAACACACTACCGCTCAGCGCCGCCGACAGCGAAGCCTTGTGGTGGTGGAAACTCAGCACGTTCGTTTTCGCCTGCACCACCCTGCTCGGCTTCGGCCTCTGGTGGCGTGCCCGCTGGCAACCGGCAATCCTGCGCGCCGCACAAACCGGCCCGAGCCCCCGCACCCTGCTCGACGACATCAAACGCGCCAGCCAGGCCAACGACCCCCACGCCACCCGCCAGGCCCTCGACGCCTGGGCCCGTCAGCAGCCGGAAACACTGGCGGACATGGCGGCGCGATTTGTGCCGCTGTCGGATGCGCTTGATGGGCTGAACGGCGCGCTTTACAGCGAGACCGGGCAGCATTGGCAGGGAGAGGATTTGTGGCGGGCGATTAGGACGATTCCGACGGCGGAGCGGGTGCAGGATCCGGTGGGTGATAGTGGGTTGCCGCCGCTTTATCCGAAGTAGGATCGTCCCCGGGCGTCGATCAGTCGGCACCTGTCTTTGAAATACCAAACGCCCGATGCGATGCATCGGGCGTTGGGGTGAAACAGGTGTAAACCTATTTCAGGACTAGAAACTATCAGTCAAGACTAAATTTAACCTGAGTGCCGTTCGGCAAACTTTTAATCTTATCGGCTATATCAGCTCTGAGCCGCATTCCCTCTAAAGCATTAACAACGTACAAATTATCCAAGGAAAACTCACCCCCCATTACAAACGGAACCTTGGGCAACAAGCGCATCCCCGCAGCAATTGGACCGTTGCGCTTTTGCCATTGATGCGCTAACGGATATCCCGTCAACACCTCATAGTCGTTAAGAACCATTTGCGCCCAGCTTTCAATATCCGCAGCCAAGTATTCTAAAGACCCAGTTTCTGGATCAAATATATAGATCTTGTCGTCTTTGATACAAAACTGCCCACCAAAGATATCCTCAGCAAAAAAGACACCGCTATCGGCCAAGCCCTTATAACCACTGCGCCACAGATCGGTATGATTCCAATCAGAAAGCCCCGTTTCATTTTGACTCGACTCGCTTGGAAAGACATGCAATGCGCCTTCAAAAGCATAGAAGCCATTGCGCCGACGCAGCACGACCAGAATTTCCTCCGCCAAAATACCAGCCATGTTTCGCACTGGCTCAGTTATCTCTGGCTCGCGTTCACTCAAGGATGAACTTGCAATCGACAACAACTTATCCAAATTAGTCATAATCTAATCCACCACCTCTATTTTAACCTTCGTCCCGTTTGGCAACTCTCTACATTGAGCGCCAATACAAGCACCTGCCCCACGGTTATCACCAGGGGTGATATGCCTTACTGAGGCCCCTTGACCACCCTCTTGGAACATAGCAGGCGGATACTCATCACGGTCAAGGCCTGGTTTGGTTTCAATTCCACGCAAAGATTCACGCCTGCGCGTCGCTGCATTATCTCGATCTATGGTCAACGTGTCAGGTTTACCCGCGCCAATGGCATCTTCGATGTGTTGTGCTGACTCGGGATAGCGGTCTTTACTGATCGTTACAACTTTTTCAGTACCGCCCGCGCCGCCAGAGTGTCATTCGGGACGGATTTAATAACCCCCCCTTCCCTCCCACTCCACCCTTACTTTCACACGTTATAACCTGCGGACCTCATCAGAATAAGTACAACCTCATCAAATTGCTCGTCAGACATACCCCTGATTGATCTAACACTTTTCCAGTGCCATATCGCAGGAAGAACTTTACTATCCAATCGATCGAACTCATCCAGAAAAATATGAGCTAATTTATACTTATCCAAACCAGGATCAGCTTCCAGAATACCATTCAATACTGTACTCGGCAGCTTCCCACCCAGAATTTCCATCAACAATTTTCTATTTTCCGAAAGTGACATATGTTATCCCGCCAACGACTTCAATTTTTTCAGACTACAAAGGGGACAGATTTATTTAATCAAATAAATCTGTCCCCTTTTTTTGTGAGGTGGGGAGGCCGGCCAGATGATTCTCAGATTTATTTAATCAAATAATTCCGCCCCCCTTTTTCTTAATTAACGCCCATCCATAGCTCTTTTTATATAATCGAGATTTTTGCTCACCCACCTAATAAACAAGAGCAACGTCAATGGCATACCAATCCACAGAAAGAGCACATTAAAATCAGGCTCATAAAACAAAAACAGCAAAAACATCAGCAACGAAACCATCACTAAGGAAATTAGAAAACATACTGACAACACCATCCCAAGCAGGCCGCAAAAAATCATCACACGAGAGACAATATTATTTTTCACTGCTTGCTTCCTTATAAAACTCAAACGATTTATTAGCCACACCACCCAAATAAAAAGCCAAAGCGGTTCCATAAGGAAGGCTAACATTGGTAAAAGGAAGAAACTTGTTATTGTCGAAATTTCGCACCGTCACTCCAAATAGTGAAGCCTTTCCAAAGCCATCTGAGGCCAGCATTTTCATAGGAACTTTGACGAAGCCCGCACCTGTTGAAAAAACTAGGTCAGCCCCACTATAAGCCGTAGAAGCATAACCTCCGAACACCGCCGAAAAAGCATTTTTCACGGGATTGTAGTTGTAAGAATCGTTACCAGTAAAATGGTTATAAATTCCTGCACCACCGTCCCAGACATTTCCGAACCCCATAGTCGCCATCGGCCCACCAAAGACACACCCCGCAGCTGTTGCGCACAAAGTTCCTCCCCAAAATACCGAAGTCGCACCCAATCCAGCTTGCAGAGTGCCATTCGGGACAGATTTATTTAATCAAATAAATCTGCCCCCTTTTTTTGGAAACTTTTTATGCAAGTAAACCCTATAACTTGAAGGTGCTGCCTCGATGAGAGCGGCAACATTGTCTCCTCGAGCTGAAGAACAGTCGACTACGGACTCTACAAAGTAATAACGCTGTTCCACCCCTTCACCCAGGCAACGTTGAAAATCCTTGAAGAAAATCAAAAGACTATGGAATGAATTGGCGGACACTAACGCACTACCTAAAAGCTCATACGCTGAAATATAGTATGCGTTTTCCACAACGCCCTGCGCTCCGCCCAGATCAGACAATTCCATCTCCAAGGATTCGGCCGAGAGCAGACCCGAAGAGTTCAGCAACTGCAAAAATTCTTCAAAAAGTTCATCAGGCAAACGTGTAGTCGACATTCTCTCTCCCCGAAAAGCCATTACTTTTTAACCCGGGCGAATCACGAGATCAAAGCGAGATCAACGTCACTTTCCACAAACGACCATCCTCCGAAAACTCCATCCGCAAGTCATGCGTAGGTTGCTCATATTTACACCACTGCTGAATCTGGCCAATCAACATATCAACCTTGGCTGGCCCACCTTTGTCGGCAGGACCTAACTCGCTCACGACATCTTGCACGACCCAAGTTTGAGCCACGCGATCAAGTACATCTGCGCTGTACGCTGAATATCCCTCGTGAGGCTGCACAAAAAAATGGATATGGTTTAACTTCCCCGAGCGGAATCCAAATTCCAAGCCAGACTTTACAAACTTATAGAAGACTGTTTGCCCATCCTGATCACTATAGCTGTCCGGCGCTTCTGAAATTGTTGGCAACTCTTGAACCTTCTGCAAGAGATCCACAACAGCCGCCCCATGCTCATGCTGCCCAAGAGATTGACTACAGACAGACCAGAATTTCATAACTTAACAACTCCCTCTTTTACTTCCCTTTTACTCACAATCAAGCCAATCATCCGAATTGACAGCTTGGTTTTTTTCGAGAAGCTCATCATACCGAGTTTTACACTTCTCAATATTCTTATCTTCAAGATCTACACACAAGAACCCGCCCCCCCTTTCCTCAACAAACAACGATGTTACCGCAACCACTGTCGGCAGAACGCTCTCCAATACGCCTGAAATTTTAGATCGATGAAAGATAAAACTTCTCCCACCGCCCAGAGGAAGAACGCTATCAGTTATGGAAAACATTATTTCCGGCTTGGAAATTTCGACTTTTTCACCTTGCTCATAATTCTCCGAATAATTTTCGGGCACGAGAAAAAGCCTAAAGTCGATAATAACCAACCACCCCTCCAGCTCAACAACATCGCCAACTTTCATGACCACCTTCCCATGACAATAGAAAAAAGATGACAGATTTATTTAATAGACTACAAAGGGGACAGACTACAATGGGGACTAACTACAATGGGGACAGATTTATTTAATCAAATAAATCTGTCCCCTTTTTGTTTTGTCTTTTCTTCTTAAGACTTCTAAAGTCTCATTGACTAGAGATATTCAATTCCGAGAATTTTTTACGAATATGCTCAGTTAACCCAAGCAAATCTTCAAAGGCAATAGAGCCAAACTCAGGCTCATACTTGGCAAGATAACTCTCAGAAGAGTGCCCTAAAGATTGGGCCTTAGCCTCTACCTCCTTAATATATGCAGGCTCAACTACCCAATTCATGCCAGAGGACGCATAACGCTCACAGCCTATCAGCACCCAAGAAATCAAGCCACCATATGAACCAATCACTTCATTCAAAATAGAGATAAGATATTCATTTTCTTTTTCAAATCGAAAAGCTATATACGGAGGAAATATCGAACGATCCTGTCTTTCAAAATGATCGCCCATCCAGACCTCTGGATTACGCTGCCCATACTTTCTCCACTCAAGCGCATTCAAGTCATGAAGAACATTAAGCAGCTCACCTTCCGGATCTAAAATCCTAGTCACGCCCATTATTTCAGCCCCTTCAACTTATCAGAGATCGACACTCCGCCTGGGTTAATATTTTTAATATGCTGTTCCCAATCCCCTTTAGGAATAGGGTTGGATGATAGCCGTGGATCATAAACATATCGACCATCAGTATAGACCTGGTGATAAAACTGACCCGAATCTTTAACTCCATTCTCATAAACATTTAAATCGCCAGCTTTCGCAGGGCGAACTTCAATAACCGTCCCCTTGCCACCAGAAGCATCAAATAGCTTGCTTGCAATATCTGAACAATCTGTCCTGGAACAACCCACCATGTTTTTAATTTGCGGGCTCTCCATTGCATCAACAACAGACTTGCTCGGCGGAAACTCTGGGTTAACAGGACGGAATGGGCGATCCATTCCTGGAGGAATAAACTCGTCTACCTTTCCGGCCGCGCCACCAGTAGCTTTAGCACCACCCGCAAAATAATCCGGAGGCAAATCACAAGGCCCAGTGTTGTGTACCCAGGTCTTGAGCTCGCCAACGTAGAACGTATGCCCCACATCGACCGTGAGATTGTATGTTTTGCCCTCGGGCAGATACAGCTCAAGCGATTCGACTTCGGACGAGGTGTTTTCGCTGTCGCCATCAGCCAGTGACTGCAGCAGATCACCCGGTTCCAGATCTTTGACAGGAATGAAGTCACGTTTGGCGGGTACATAGAAGGGGTGGCTCGGCGTAACCAGCAGGGTTTCGCCTTCCGCTGCCCCAGTACCACGTACATTTTTGAGCTTGAGGCGGTAGATCGGCTGATCCGAACGCTGATGCGTTGCCAGAATGGCAGCGGCGAACGGCTTGCCCCCTTTCTCAGGCTTGCTCCAGACAACATCTCCTACCTTGAGCGACTCAATAACGCGGTCGCCTTGCGGTGTAGAAACTTTCGTACCCGCAGCAAAGCAGCAAGGCCCCTTCGTTACTGGGGTTCCCGCTGTGCCTTTTGCATCAACCCACTTCCCACCAACCCATTCAACGGCTCTACTACCAATATAGGCGGTGACAAGCCCTGTGGCCGCATCGAAAGCCATACCGCCCAACTCTTGGGCGGAGGCGGTTCCAACTTTATCAAACTCCCTTTCCAGGGTATGCGAAGGGATCGGGCTGGTAATCCAGTCCTTGAACCCGAGTGCTAACCCGCCAATACCACCTGCGATAGCACCCAAGGTGTCGAAAGGTGACGAAACGGCATTCCAGAACGATTTTGCATCGTTAACCACACCTCCTGGCCACTCAACAACCTTATTCTGGACCACTGTCCATCCTTCTCTGGCCAGAAATCCGGGGTCCATCGATGGAGGGTAAACACTTGTAAGTTCTTTTGGGTCAACGCCTGCAAAGTAACTGGCCTTGGCGGCGTTGTATTCCTCTTGCGTCCATCCTTCCTGTAGTGCCTGCAGCTGAATCTTGCGCCCAAACTCCTCCATATCCCGCTGTCTTTCGCCATCCAATGCGGCTACCGCCCGGGTGATATTGTCCCGACACGCTTGAGCCCCATCTCCCGAACCGCAAGCCGCTCGAGCGTTATCCGCTTGTACAACTTCTCTGTGTAGCAGCCAGTTGTACTGCGTAGCGTTCCTCGCGATTTCGGCTCCCTGCTGAAGATTCCCACCTACTGCCGCGGCGGCAAGCAACCCGGTTAGTTGCGACATCATCAAGTGCAACTGATCATTGCCATTAGCAAAGTTAACCAGTTGATTTGTCAACGCTTCATTCAGGCCTGCGGCTGCCGCGCCAGTGGCAAAATCACCGCCGGTTGCCTTCGAGAGCAAGCCCCCCATCAGCGCATGCGCGACAGTTTTCTCAAGACTGCCCTCTGGAAACTTGATGGTGTCGCCAACCCAATTGAAACCCGTCGCCATGGCGACGCTACCCGCCTGCCCCATCAATGCCGCGCTAAAACTGTCACCGAAATTGCCACCCCCAATGGCGGTAGAAATGCCACTGGTGATGATGGCCCGGCCAGTCGTCCGGATAGCGACGTCGGTAAAGTTGCTGCTTGTCAGGACGTTTGCAGTTTTGCTGGTTCCACCCGCAAACCAGTTTGAGTCCGCATAGTTCAGCACGCCTGCGGTAAACCCGGCGATGGCCGCGCTCTTGAGGCTGTCGGCGCTGAAGGTGTCCTTTAAAGCAGCGCCCAGGTTGCCCTTGTTGCTGATGGTGCTGGTCACAGCAGTGGTGGCCAAAGAGGTGGCAATTGCGCCGCCGAAGCCACCACTGGTCAATGCCAATCCTCCGGGCCCCATGACAAACGACATCATGATCGCGATGGCTATTTGTGCTGCCGGGCCCACACCAGAGTTTTCATACTTGAACGACTCGTGGATTTCCTTGACGCGTCGCCAATCGACGTCTCCACGAGACTCGGCATCTTTCAGCCAGGCCAACTGCGGATCTGCCTTGACCATAGCGTCGATGGTCTGGCTGACGGACTCCTGGTTAACGTCCTTGATATCGATCTTCAGCCCATCAACGGCTTTGATCACCACGTTGCCCTTGGCAATCATCTGGGTCTGACGCAGGGTCTCGTCGGTATTGCCTCGACCTTTGGAAGATACCCATGCTGCGCTGTTATTGGTCTTGGTATGGCTTTCGTCATGAAAGTCCTTGACCCCTTCAAACGTGATCGCGCCACCACTGTCCAGCGTGATGTTGTTTCCGCTTTCCAGTTTGGCAACCTGATAAAGCTGATCGCCCTTGCTGGACAGCGTCAAATCACCGCCCGCCTTGATTTCAGAGCCGACATGCTTGATGTCGGTCACCTCATCGCGCTTCAACTTGAGCTTGCCGAAACTGCCCTTTTTCTTCTTGTCGTAGAGCGAGTAATCGGAATCCTGCGCAGCAAGAATATCGAGGTTCTCACCCGCAACCAGATAGGCCTCGTCGCCGGCAGTGATACGGCTGGAAATCACACTGAGGTCTTTACCCGCATCCAGTCTGACGTCGCCGCCTGCCGAAATGCCGGACATGACCTGGCTGACATGGTCCTCCTGAACGGTGAGTTTCTTGCTCTTGGACAGGGAGTGGGTTTCATCCGCCGCAGACGTGATGACCACGTCTCCGGTTGCCTTGATCGCAACATCACGCTTGGCATCGATCTGACTGGCGATGACGTTGATATCGCGCTTGGCGTCAGCCTTGAAGTCACGACCAGCGTCGATTTCCGCACCCAGCTGGGTGATGTCACTGCTGTTGTGCCTGGCGTCTTGGTAAACGCTGTTGGTGACCTGAGCGGATGAGACGTTGATGTCACGCCCGGCATTCACGACCATGTCCTGGCCGCTTTTCATCACGCCACCGGCGATGTTGATGTCTTTGGCCGCTTTGACGGTCAGGTCATTGGCCGCTTCGATCCTTGCCGCGTTGTCGGCGTAGTCATGATGCTGGGTGCCAAACCGGGTGCTGTTGTCGGAGGAAGTGATTGTCCGCTCGTTGACCACATCGCCTTTGAGCGTGGTCAGGTTCACATCGCGCCCGGTGATGATGCCGCCGGATTTGTTGACGATGTCGTTGGTCGCCAGCAGATCCAGACGGTTACCCGCCTCGATCAGGCCGCTGTTGACGATGTCCTTGCCCGCCGTCGCCGACAGATTATTCGTCGCCTTCAACATCCCGACGTTATCCAGATTGCCGCCGGCAATCAGCGTCACATCGTTACCGGCAATCAGCGCACCGGTCGGGCCGAGGCGGCCGTTGGCCTGGGCCAGGTACAGCACCGGCACCAGCACTTTTTCGCCGTTCACTTCGTGCTCTTCGAGCCAGACGATGTCGTGGGTCAGCGCCGCCACTTGTTCGGCCGTGAGACCCACGCCGATCGACAGGTTGAGGGCGTCCTTGCTGCCGATGGCGTTGTCCATCAGGTAGCGGAACATGTCCTCGTTGTTGCTTCGGCCATCGATAAAGGCCTGGCCGGTACGCGCGGTCACGGCTTGCTGTATCAGACGCTGTTCAAAGAGTCCGTCACCTAGACGCTTGGCGCTCTGGTCCGGGTCGTAACCGAGTTTGCCGAGCAAGTAGTCCGAACTCATGAACGACTTGAGATTGGTCAGGACCGGGTTGGTTTCGATCAAGTATTTGTGCGCGTTGGACGGCGCCTTCGTGTCCGGCAGTCCGGCGACGCGTGTCACCGGACGGGTGTCGATCGACTCTCTGGCATCATTGCCGCGGTCTTTCATGCCGGGACCGGCCGACTTCACCGGCACGTTGACATCGACCGTACTTGCCACCGCCGTGACCACGCTCGGGGACCGATGGAATGTGTCAACCGCACGCGTGCTATCGGAAACTGCGGGCGGTGCATCAATGAAAAGATTACGCGGGCCGCCACTGCTGCCAGCCGCGACATGCCCCTCGGTAGCGACAACCTGCCCCCCCATCGTCCAGGTCGGTGCCGGGCCGGATGTGCCAACCGGTGCGGTGTCAGCCGCGCCCTGACCGCTCAGGCGGAACAGACCGTTTTCCCCGGTTGGCAGGGAGAAGCCTGGCAGCGACAGTGGATTGACTTGCTGTTGGGCGAGGTCTGGTGGTAGTTGGCTGTTGATCCGGATGACGGTGGTACCCGAGTTGCCAACTTTGGTGTTACCCACCTTGTTGGTGCCACCGGTTGAACCGTAATCCTGATGGATCACACTGTTTTGCAGGTCTTTTGTGGCGGTGATCGATACGTTGCCGCCAGCCTGGATGACCGCATTGCGACCTGCTGTGGGGCTGGTGCCGTCTCGGGCCACTTCCTTGTCGGATGTCAGCGTGAAACCGTCTAGCCGGGTCGGCATCTGTACAAGGTTATTAGGGTCGTACTGAGACTGCAGGCTGGTATTGCCCCACCGATAGCCGGACAGGGTGAGGTCGCCGACCGACTTGTTCGTCACCGAGTCCTTGATCGTGATGACGTAGGTCGTACCGCCGTCATGACCGGGTTCCCGACCGGTGGTGGACGTCACGACACCCTGGGCAAAATTCCCGGTGCCATCGATGTAGTAAACGTTAGGGAAATCAGGGTTGTTGCGCTGGTTGTATGCCACCACCTCAGGCATGAAGGTATTGAACGACCCCGAGTCGATGGCGCCAGTACGGTAGATGCGGGTCCGCTCGATGCTGCCGCTGACCGCGCCGACGTTCCTCATGTTGTTGGCATTGATGGTGATGTTGCCCGACGCGCTGAGCGTACTTTTGCTATTGAGGAACTCACCACCGTTGAAGACGAAATCACCACCGGCTGTCACCAAGGAAGACGCCGTGGTGTCGTTGTCCTGCCCGCCCTCGAAGACTTCATGGGCAATCAGATTGACGTCATAGGTACCACCCGAGCAATCACCACACTGAACGCCAATGAAACCGGTAACCAACTTGCGATTTAGGGCAAAGCTCTGGGTGCCGTCATCGCCGGAAGTGCGGTTGGCGAAGTTCGCCGCGTCGATCTTAAAGGTCTTGCCACTCTCCATCGATCCCGAAAGGTTTGAGACCTGACTGGCCTGCGCAGTGCCATAACCCTTGATGGCCACGTTGCCCAGGCCATAGAAGTCGCCATTCTGGTTGGTCAGATTACCAACACTGAGCGTCATGTCGTTGCCGCTGAAAATCAGGCCACGATCATTGAGCAATGACGGCGTGTTGATGGTCAGGTTTTGCGCTGCGCCCAAAGTGCCGTAGTTGACAACGCTGCCGGCGTTCACGGTCAGGTCTTCACTGGAGGTGATGCGCCCGGAGTTGACGAGTGCCGCGCCCACGTTGATCGTCGAGGTTGTGCCGGCGGCGATGCTGCCGGCCGCACCGACACTCAGCTGGGCTGCGCTGAAATTGATCCCCCGCTGGCTCGACATTCGACCGTTGCCGCCGTAGGCCCCGGTCAGTTGCATGTCGATGAAACCATCACTGGCGATCAGGCCTTCGTTGGTCCAGTTGCCGCCACGCACCTGTAACAGCTCCGACGCCAGCAACTTGCCGCTGGCGGTCTGGCTGAACTGGCGCACATTGACGTTCAGTCGTCCGGCCTGAATGACACTGGAGTTGTTCCAGGTGTCGGCATTGAGTTCCAGCAGTCCGCCAGTGGTGATGCTGCCACCGGCACCAATCACGTTGGTCGTGGATATGTCGAACTTGCCGCGCCCGACGTGGTTAAGCTGGCCACCTGTGTTGAGGAAGCTGCCGACCGCCAGGGTCATGTCCGTATTGGCGGTTTCCAGCACGCCATTGCGGTTGTCCAGCAGGCCGCTGATCTGGAACTCGGTCTTGCCCGAGTTGCCCAGCGAACGCAGGCGCCCATTCTGGTTGTTGACGCTCGCCGCTTTGACCGTCAATTGGGTATTGCTTTCAATGATCCCCGCGCCATTGCTCAAAGCGCCGCCGAGGCTGAGATCGATGCGTTCGCCGGCGATCTGCCCGGCGCCGTTGTCCAGACTGGCGCCATTGACGCTCACCAGTCCTTTTGCGTAGATCACGCCGTTTCGGTTATCGAACCCGGCGGTGGTAATGTTCGCATCCGTCGCTTGCGCGGAAATCCGGCCACCATTGTTGTCCAGACCGGCCAGTGCCGACAGTGTCAGGCCCTGAGCCTGAATGACGCCGCCCTGGCGATTGTTGTTCAGGTCGAAGCCATTGCGCAGGACACCGACGGTACGCGCCTCAAGCGCGCCCTTGATGCTGGACAGAATCCCGCCGCGGTTATCGATGCTGGCCGCACCGACCGTCACGTCGCCTTCCTGAGCGATGATTTTTCCGCTCTGGTTATCGAGATCGCCAGTAACGTCGAGCGTCAGGCCGGTCTGGCTCTGGATCGAACCTTTGCCGTTGGCCAGGCTTGCCGCCTTGAGTTGCAGGCTGCCGGTCTGGCTGTAGATCAAGCCGTCGGCATCGTTGCGCACGGCGGTGCTGGCAGTAATCTGCAAGTCATCCTTGGCCGCAATGGTGCCTTTGCTGCCGTTGTCCAGCGAGCCGGTCAGCAGTTGCAGCGAGCCTTGACTGGCGAGTTGGCCGTTGCGGTTGCTCAGATCGCTGATGCCTTTGATCACGACCGGACCGGTGCCCGCCAGTTTGCCGGCGTTGTTGTTCAACAGTCCCGACAGGTTCAGGTTGATCGCGCCGTTGGCCGCGAGTTTGCCCCCGCTGTTATCCAGGCTCGAAGCGTTGGCAGTGAGCGCCTGGAGCGCGTTGATAGAACCACCGACGTTGGTCAGTGCAGTGCTGGTGATGTCCAGTGCGGCGCCACTGTCGATCAGGCCGCCCTGATTGTTGTTGAGTGCGCCTTCGAGCGTGAGGGTCTGCCCTGCCGCACTGCTGAGGATGCCTTTGTCGCTGTTGTCGAGGCTGCCGGCATTGACGGTCAGACTGCCTTGCGAAACCAGAGCGCCGTTACCGCTGTTGAGCAAAGCGCCCTTGAGATCGACCGACACATCGCCGTTGCGGCTTGAAAGCGTGCCGTTGGCGCGGTTGTCCAGACTGTCACCACTGACGTTCAACTGCTGCCAGCCCGAGAGCAAGCCATTCTGGTTGGTCAGGGATGTGCCGCTAAGCTTCAGTTTCTCGCCGCTGATGATCTTGCCGGCATTGTTGTTCAATGCCCGGGCAATGACGTCGAAACCCAGGCTGCTGGAGATTTCACCGCTCTGGTTGTTCAGGTCGCGCAAGCGCTTGAGGGTCAACGGCCCCTTGGCCGTCAACAAACCATTGGTGTTGTCGAGGTCGCCATTGGCAAGATCCACGGTGACAGCTTTGTCGCCCAGCAGACGCCCGCCGTTCTGGGTCAGGGAGGTCAAGGTCAGGTCGATGTCACCGCCGGCGGAGACTTCACCGCCATTGCTGGAATCCAGCGCTGTCGCCGTCAGCGACAGACTGCCCTGGCTGTTGATCAAGCCTTTGTCGCGGTTGTTCAGGGCCATGGCATTGAGCGTGACGCTGCCGATGCCCTGCAAAACACCGCCCTGGTTGTTCAGGTCGGCGCTGCCAATGCGCAACGCTTGCGCTGCGCTGATCAGACCGTCGTTGTCATTGCGCAGCAAACCGTCTGCAGTCAGGTCAAGATCGGCACGGCTGATCAGGCTGCCACCGCTGTTGTTAAGACTGCCGGCCCGGGCATAGATCGATGCTGCACCGATCATGCCTTTGACGTTGTCCAGAGCCTGGGCGATTCGCAGCGTCAGGCTCTGAGTGCTCAGCAATTTGCCATTGCCGTTGTCCAGATTTTGCGCCGCCACGGTAAAGGCTTCACCGCTGGAAATTTCTCCGCCCTGGTTATTCACGCCATTGAGCTGCTTGAGCAGCAGCGTACCGGGGGCATTGATCAAACCATTCTGGTTATTAAGCTGGCCATTGTTCATGTCCAGGCTCAGGCGAGTGTTGCTGAACAGCTTGCCGCCCTGTTGCTCTAGCCCCGTGACCGACGCCGTCAAAGCGCCCTGGCTGCCAATCTGCCCGCCATCGCGGTTGGTGACCTTCCCCGCGACGAGGTTCAGGGTATCGGCGCTGCTGAGCTTGCCGGTGCTGTTGTCGTAGTCGCCAGTGGTGACGCTGGCCGCGCCCTTGGCGCTGAGTGTGCCTGCCTGACGGTTGTCGAGGCCGGTGCTGTCGAGCACCAGCGCCCCATCGGTGACCACCGCACCGCCCTGGTTATCAACGCTGCCGCGACTCTCGATTGTCAGGTCCGCCGCGCTGGAAAGGCTGCCCTTGATGTTGGTCAGTTGCGAGGTTTTGACCGTCAGCACGCTTTCGCTGCTGACCTTGCCCTGGCTGTTGTCGAATGCGCCGCTCAGCGTCAGAGCCATGGCCTGCTGACTGAGCAGCTCGCCACCACTGTTGTCCAGTGAGTCGCCGTGCAGGTCGAGCGAAGTGCCGGCACTGATCAGGCCCTTGTTGCGGTTAATCAATTGCTCGACGGTGAGCGTTAGCGACTGGGCGGTGAAGATCTTGCCGGCGTCACTGTTGTCGAGTTTTTTGCCGGTCACCTGCAGATCGCTATTGGTGCTGATTTCACCGCCGCGGTTATCCAGATCCCAAACGTTAAGAGTCATGGTTCTGGTCGAGCCGAGCAGTCCGCCCTGACGGTTGTCGAGCAGGTCGGCATCGAGTTTGAGGACGCCGGTGGCGATCAACTGGCCGTCCTGGTTATCGAGCTTTTTCGCCTGCACGGTGGCATCCGACTTGCCGGCGATGCTGCCGCCACGGTTGTCCAGCGTCTGCGCCGTCAGTTCGAGTTTGCCGTCGGCAATCACCGTACCAAGCTGGTTATCCAGGGTGTTGTCGGTCGTCAGCGTCAGCGGGCCACGGCTGCTGATCAAGCCTTCCTGGTTGTCGAGGCTGGCGCTGTGACTGTCCAGCGATGTACCGGAAATAACGCCTTTGGCGTTGTTCAGCGCCTGCGCAATACGCACGGTCAGACCCTGCTGGCTCAGCAATTTACCGTTGCTGTTGTCCAGGTCATGTGCGGTCAGTGCGAAGGCTTGCTGGCTGGAGATTTCGCCGCCCTGGTTGTTCACCCCATTGAGTTGCTTGAGCAGCAATTCGCCGGGCGCATTGATCAAACCGTTCTGGTTGTTCAACTGGCCGTTGTTCAAATCAAGACTCAGGCTGGTCTTGCTGAACAGTTCACCGCCCTGCTGATCGAGGCCGGTGACCGACATGGTCATGGCTTGCTGACTGGCGATGCGGCCTGCAGCGTTGTTGACCTGCCCCGCCGTGAAGTCCAGAGTTCCACCACTGATCAGTCGCCCGCCCTGACTGTTGTCGACATCACCGCTGTCGATCCGACTTTTGTCCTTGCCGGAGATCAGACCTTTCTGACTATTGTCGAGACTGGCGCTCTTGAGTTTCAGAGTGCTGTCGGTGCTGATGGAGCCACCCTGATTGAGCAGCGCGCCAAGACTGGTCAACGCCAGGGCGCCGGCGCTGGTCAGGTTGCCGGCATTGTTATCGACACGGCCGGCATTGATGGTCAACGTGCCTTCGCTGCTGATGAGCCCCTGGCCGTTGAGCATTGCATCGTCCAGCGTGATGACCAGGCCTTTCAAGCTATCGAACGAGCCACTGGTGTTATCCAGCGTGCTGCCGGTCAGTTTCGTCGCGCCACTGGCGACGATCATGCCTTTGCTCTGGTTGATCAACCGGGTAACCGCCAGTTCCAGATCGCTGGCTGCGAGAATCTTGCCACCGTCGCTGTTGTCCAGACGCTGGCCCTTGATGTTGAGCAACAGGTTGCCAGACAGTTCGCCTGCTCGGTTGTCGATGTCATCGACCGAGAGAGTCAGCGCTTTTTTGGTGCCGATCAGCCCGCCGTTACGGTTGTCGAGTGTGGTGCCGGTCAGGCTCAGATTGCCCTGTGCGACCAGTGCGCCGCCCTGCTGTTGCAGCAGGCCGATGGTCGCGGTCAAGTCGCCCTGGCTGGAGATCCGCCCTTTGGCGTTCTGCACCTCGCCGGCCTTGAGACCGACAGGGCCGACAGCGCTGACCAGACCATTGCTGTTGTCCAGTCGCGTGCCCGCGTATGTAACGCCAGCCTTGCCGATGATCAGACCGTTGTCGCGGTTATCCAGTCGATCGACGTTCAGCGTCAGTTGCCCGTCGCCTTGCAGCGCGCCGCCACGGTTGTCTGCCGAATCACTGCGCAAGGCCAGCGTGCCTTTGCCGATGACCTTGCCGTCACGGTTGTCGAGATGACCGGCCTGCGCGTCAATGGCGCCCTTGGCCGTGATTTCGCCTTTGTTACGGTTGTCGAGCAAACCGCTGACCCGCACCACAAGACCGCCATCGCTGACCACGACCCCGGCGTCACGGTTATCGAGACTGCCGGCCTTGAGGTCGAGAGCAACGCCGGAACCGAGCATTCCGTCGCGATTGTCCAGCGCCGCGCTGAGATCAATGTTGAGCCCCAGATCGCCCAGAATCTGGCCTCCGAGGTTGTTGACGGACGTCCCGCTGAGTCGAGTGATACCGGAACTCGAAATCTGACCGTTGCTGTTGTTCAACTGACCGATCGTGGCCGTCAGGCTGCCCTTTGCGTCGATCAAGCCTTGGCTGTTGTGCACTTGATTGGCGGTCACGTTCAGCGCGCCTTTGCTCAGCACACGCCCGTCATTCTGGTTGTCCAGTGTCCCTGCAACGATGCTTGCGATCTGCGCAGCACTCAGCGTGCCGCCCTGGTTACTCAGCACCTGCGCGGCATTCACCGCCAGATTGCGGCTCGCCACCAGGCTCTTGCCACGGTTGTCGATGTTTTGCGCACTCAGGCTCAGATCGCCATTGGCATTACGACCGCCGTCAGCGTTGACCCCGGCTTCAATGGCGCCGGCATTGGTCAATTGACCGCCCGCACTGAGGCTGATGCTGTCCCGCGCCGCGAGGGTCTGCCGGTTGGTCAGGTCGCCTTGGGTTTGTGCATTCAACGAAGTGCCGGCGTAGACCGCCGAGCGCGTCTCCAGGCTGGCGGCCTTGACGTTGACCGCGCCGGTGGCGGAGGTCTCGGCCAGGCTGAGCTGGCCGTTGGCGTCGAGCTGAATGTCACCGCCGCTAGCAATCAGTTTGCCGTCGAGTTTCACCCCGACCCCGGCCTCGGTGCCGACCAGTTTGATCGCACCGGCGTACATCCCGCCCAGCGCCGAAGAGTCGATGGCCAGTTGCGGTTTGGCGCTGCCGTCGTCGGCGCGGGCCGTGGCGTTGAGGTTGTCGGCGTTGACGTCGTTGCGCCCGGCAACGATGGTCAGGTTTTTCGCCTGGATCTCGGCGTTGATCTTCGCGCTGCGGGTGATGATTTCGAAGCGGTCGACGTTGGTTGCGTTGAGCCCGGCGCCCTCAATGGCGACGCTGCCCTGATCGACCTGGAAACGGTCCAGCCGACCGCTGCCATCCAGCACCGGTTTGCCGGTGGTGAGGGTGACGCGGGGCGTGTTGATGAAACCGCAACCGTTGCAACTGATGCCGTACGGGTTGGCGACGATCACCCGTGCCGACTGCCCCGCCACTTCGGTGTAACCGCGCAACTGGCTCGGGCTGCCGCCGATGACTTCGTTGAGGATCGCCTGTGCCGAACCACTGTTTTTCAGGTGCGGGTTGTCAATGATGTAGCCGCCCAGTTGAGTGGACGAAGCCTGGTTGGCGCCGTTGTTGAGGATGACGCCCTGCGCGCTGACGTTGTACTCATGGAACTGGTTGTGCGACAGCCCGCTGCCGTTGGGCGTGGCGATGTTGATGATCTGCACGCCGTTGCCGGCGCGATCAAGGGTGGTGCCGGGGTTGGCCACCACAATGCCGTCGGCCTGGGCCCACATCGGTTGCCAGAACATGACGTTGGCCAGCAGAAAAGCGATCCCGCGCTTGGGCATGCCCAGAAAGGTATCGCGGTTTTTTACGCCCGCAGATGGCAGGCGAGCGAGGAAGGCGTACTGGCGAACGTCCATGTTGAAGTCTCTATGCAACAAACATAAATGAGCAGGCAGACCGCAGGCGCAGCATTTCTCGGCGGGCATTCACACAACGCCGGTCGACCGAGAAGTGGGTAAGAGGAAAAATTGCCGGGGCAACCTGGATATAGCGGGATCGGTCACGGAGCAGGCCGCAACACATCTGCCAGCTCCCTCATAGCAGTACACTGATGTCACAATAGTGGCGCGATATTAGATGGCCACTATTTTGGCGTCAATAAATGTATGAACGGGTCCATAGTTGCCGACGAACGGTAGCAATACAGTCATACCTTTCTGACGATGGTTTCTAAATTCCCCTTCCGGCCCTCCTCTCGCAATAATCTGTAAACTCTCCCCTCTTTCGCCGCCCTCTCATCCCGGCGGCCATCACCTTTTTATATTGCGGAGTCAGCCTTGCGTCTGTTTCACACCTCCGACTGGCACCTTGGGCAGAACCTGCATGGCCAGGAGCGCGATTTCGAGCACGCCTGTTTTCTCGAGTGGCTGCTGCGCCAATTGAAGCTGGCGCAGCCGGACGTGCTGCTGATTGCCGGCGACATCTTCGACACGGTCAACCCGCCGGTCAAAGCCCAGGAACGCCTCTACGATTTCATCGTCAGCGCCCACGAACAGCAGCCGTCGCTGACCATCGTGATGATCGCCGGCAACCACGATTCCGGTTCGCGGATCGAACTGCCCGCGCCGTTGATGCGGCGTTTGCGCACCCATGCACTGGGCCGCGTGTTGTGGCTGGATGACGGGCAACTGGATGCGGAACGTCTGCTGTTGCCGCTGCCGAATGCGTCCGGTGAGATCGCCGCGTGGTGCCTGGCGCTGCCGTTCCTGCGGCCTGCCGAAGTGACCGGCGCGCATCTGGGCGATAACTATTTGCGCGGCATCGGCCAAGTGCATGAATGGCTGATCGAAGCGGCGAACGCCAAGCGCCAGCCGGGCCAGGCGCTGGTCGCCATCAGCCACGCGCACATGGCCGGCGGCTCCGTGTCGGAAGACTCCGAGCGCAGCCTGATTATCGGCAACGCCGAAGCCCTGCCTGCCAGTCTGTTCGGCCCGAGCATCAGCTACGTCGCCCTCGGCCATTTGCACAAGCCGCAGAAGGTCAATGGTGAAGAACGGATTCGCTACAGCGGCTCGCCGATCCCGTTGTCGTTTTCCGAAATCAGTTATCAGCATCAGGTGCTCGACGTCGTTCTGGACGGCGAAACCCTGGTCAGCGTCGAGCCAATGCTGATCCCCCGCTCCGTCAATCTGCAACGCCTCGGCCCTGCGCCGTTGGCGGAAATCCTGCTGCAACTGGCGGACCTGCCGAACATCGACCTGCTGGCCGAAACCCAGCGTCAGCCTTGGCTGGAAGTGCGGGTGCGCCTCGACGAGCCACAACCAGACTTGCGCCATCAAGTCGAAAGCGCCCTGCAAGGCAAGGCTGTGCGACTGGTGCGGATCGCCGCCGAATACGCCGGTAACCGTGGCGCTGACGACGCCGAGGACGGCAGCGCGCTGATCGAACTGGACCAGCTCACACCACAGGAATTGTTCAGTCGCGCCTGGCTCGACAACTACGGCAGCGAGGTCGATGAGCAAACCCTCAAGGACTTCGCCGAGCTGCTGCAAGACGTACAGATGGAGGGCGAGCAGCCATGAAGATTCTCGCCATTCGCTTGAAGAACCTCGCCTCGCTGGCCGGCCCGTTCGAGATCGACTTCACCGCCGAACCGCTAGCCAGCGCCGGTCTGTTCGCAATCACCGGCCCGACCGGCGCCGGCAAAAGCACCCTGCTCGATGCACTGTGCCTGGCACTGTTCGGCGCCGTGCCGCGTCTGAACAACACCGGGCGTGACGCCAAGGTGCCGGACGCCGACGGCGAAATCCTCACTGGCGACCCGCGCACCCTGCTGCGTCGCGGCACCGGTGAAGGCTTTGCCGAAGTGGATTTTGTCGGCGTCGATGGCCGTCGCTATCGCGCGCGCTGGGAAGCCAATCGCGCCCGGGAAAAGGCCGGCGGCAAGTTGCAGGCCAGCCGTCAGAGCCTGCGCGACATCGATCAGGATCAACTGCTCGCCAGCCAGAAAGGTGAGTACAAGACTCAGCTCGAAGCCGCGCTGGGCCTGAACTTCGAACAGTTCACCCGCGCCGTGTTGCTGGCCCAGAGCGAGTTCAGTGCTTTCCTCAAGGCCGACGACAACGACCGCAGCGAACTGCTGGAAAAACTCACCGACACGGCGCTGTACACCCGTCTCGGCCGGCGCGCGTTCGACAAGACCAAAGAGGCCCGCGAAGCCCACAAGCAATTGCAGGATCAGGCCACCGGCGTGACCCCGCTGGCCCCGGAGGCACGCGCGGAACTCGACGAACGCTTCAACGCCGCCCAACAACAACTCAAGTTGCAGCAGGCGCAGCTCAAGCAGATCGAGCAACAGCACGACTGGCTCAAGGAGCTGCTGCGACTGCAAGACTCGCAACAAGCCGCCGCCGAACAACTGCGCAGCGCCGAGCACGAGCGAGAGTCGCTGGCCGGTGAGCGTCTGAAGCTCACCCGTCTGGAACAACTTGCCCCGCAACGTCACCAGTTCGCCCGCAAAACCGAACTCGATGCACAGCTGACGCCACTCGCTGCCCAGATCCACGCGCACACCCGGCAACATGGCGAGCTGACCGAGCGCCAGGCGCGACTGGAACAGGATCTCGCCGCCGCGCAGATCGCCCTGACCCAGGCGCAAACGCAGCATAGCGAAAGCGCACCGCTGTTGCGTCAGGCGTTCGATGAGCAAAGCACCCTCGCCCGCCTCGCCAGGGATGTAGCGTCGGGCAGCGAAGCGAAGCAAGCCGCAGAACAGGCCTGCACTCAGGTCCAAAGCGCGATCCAGACCCTGCTCGATCAGCAAAAACAGGTCGCCGATCGCTTGCAGCGCATTGCCGCCGATCTTGAGCAAAGCGCTCACTTGGCACCGTTGAGCGAAGCGTGGAATGCCTATCGCGACCGCTTGCAGCAACTGATGCTGATCGGCAACCGGTTGAACAAAGGCCAAAGCGAACTGGCGTCTCTCGAGGAAAACGCCACCCGCGCCGCCGAAGCGCTCACCACGCAGAAGCAGCAGCTGGAGGTGCTGTTCAAGGAGGCTGGCGCCGAGCCGGACGCAGTCGCCGAGCAGATCGGCATTCTCGGTACTCTGCTGCAGGACAACCGCAAACAACTGCGCGCCATCGAAGACCTGACGCGGCTGTGGGCCAGCCAGCAGGATCTGGACAAGCGCAGTGCCGAGCTGCAACAGCGTCAGCTCGATGCGCAACAGGAGCGCGAGCGCCTGACCCAGGACGGGGTGAAAACCAAGTCCGAGCTGACTGTCGCCGAACAGACCCTTAACGTCACCCGTGAACTGCTTGAGCGTCAGCGTCTGGCCCGCAGTGCCAGTGTCGAAGAGCTGCGCGCGCAATTGCAGGACGACCAGCCGTGCCCGGTCTGTGGCAGCAACGAACATCCGTATCACCAGCCGGAAGCCCTGTTGCAAAGCCTCGGCCGTCACGATGAAAGCGAGCAGGCCAGCGCGCAGCAAGCCGTCGATCAACTGAAGGAAAAACTCACCGAGCTGCGCGCCGATGTCGGTGGGGTGATTGCCCGGCAAAAGGAACTGCTGCAACAGCAGGAGCAACTGGCCGCTCAGCAACAATCGCTGACGCCGAGCATCGAAGCGCATCCGCTCGCGGCATCGTTGCTGAATCAGGACAGTGACAAGCGCACGGCGTGGCTCACCCGCCAGAACGATCAACTGAATCAAAGCATCACCCAGGACGAACAGCGCCAGACCGCCCTGCTCACGCTGCAACAGGACGCGGCGCGGCTGACCCAGCAATTGCGGCAGGCCGAGACGGCACACCAGCAAGCGGCGCAACAACTGAGCAATCAGCAACGCGAACTGAGCGCTGACCGCCAGCGGCTGGACGAAGAGCTGGCAGCCTTCGCCACGCTGTTGCCGAGCGAAACCCTTGATGCCTTGCGCGCTGAACCGGCCGCGACCTTCATGCAACTTGACCGGCAGATCGCCGAACGTCTGGCGCAAGTCGAACAGCAAAGGGAAGAACTGGCCGAACAGCAACAACGCCAGCAAACGCTCGAGAAGGAACAGGATCGCCAACAGGGCCGTGTCGAGCAATTGCAAAACGCTGAGCAGCAGCTCAACGCGCTGACCGAACAGCAACTCGCCAGCCAGCAGAAGCTGGCGCAATTACTCGGCGATCACACCTGCGCCGAGCATTGGCAGCAGCAACTGGAACAAGCGGTGGAACTGGCGCGCAACGCCGAATCCACCACGACTCAGGCGCTCCAGGAAACGCGTACGCAAAGGGTGCAAATCGCCGCCGAACTCAAAGCGCAGCAAGAGCGTCTGCAAGCGCTGGAAACCGAAGACCGTGATCTGGCCGGCAAAATTGCCGACTGGCGCGCCCGTCATCCGGAGCTGGATGACGGCGGCCTTGAAGACCTGCTGCGGATTGATGACGCCCAGGTCGACGAACTGCGCCAGCGCTTGCAGCGCAACGAAAAAGCCGTTGAACAGGCCACCGTGTTGTTGCAGGAACGTGATCAGCGCCTGCTCGATCATCAGGCCCAACACAATGGCAACCTCGATGCGGAACAACTCGCCAGTGCCCTCGCCGACCTGCAAAACCAGTGCGCGGCCAGCGAACAGCAATGTGCCGAACTGCGCGCCGAGCAGGCCGAAGACCAGCGTCGCCAGAACGCCAATCAGGCGCTGGCGCAGCAGATCGCCGACGCCTACGCCGAGTATCAGCGCTGGGCGCGGCTCAATGCGCTGATCGGCTCGGCCACCGGCGACACGTTCCGCAAGATCGCCCAGGCCTACAACCTCGATCTGCTGGTGCATCACGCCAACGTGCAGCTGCGGCAACTGGTCAAGCGCTATCGCCTCAAGCGCGGCGGCAGCATGCTCGGCCTGCTGGTGATGGACACCGAAATGGGCGACGAACTGCGCTCGGTGCATTCGTTGTCCGGCGGCGAAACCTTCCTGGTTTCGCTGGCGCTTGCACTGGGCCTGGCCTCGATGGCGTCGAGCACGTTGAAGATCGAATCGCTGTTCATCGACGAAGGCTTCGGCAGCCTCGATCCGGAATCCCTGCAACTGGCCATGGACGCTCTCGACGGCTTGCAGGCTCAGGGGCGCAAGGTGGCGGTGATTTCCCACGTGCAGGAAATGCACGAACGGATTCCGGTGCAGATTCAGGTACAGCGCCAGGGCAACGGTCTGAGCACACTGGAGGTGAAATGAACACGCTGTATTCCTTCCGCCGCTGCCCGTACGCGATGCGGGCGCGGATGGCCCTGCGTTATTCGGGCGTGCCGGTGGACATCGTCGAAGTCAGCCTCAAGGCCAAACCGGCCGCGATGCTGGCGATCTCGCCCAAGGGCACGGTGCCGGTGCTGGATGCGAACGGTCAGGTGATCGATGAAAGCCTGGAGATCATGCGCTGGGCGCTGGCGCAGCATGATCCGGATGACTGGTTGCTGAATGGCGATTCAAGGATTGCCGAGTTGATCGAAGCCAACGACCAAGCGTTCAAGGTTCACTTGAATCGCTACAAGTATGCCGAGCGTTATCCGGAACAACCGATGGAGGTTTATCGCGCGGAAGGTGCGTTGTTTTTGCAGCGGCTCGATGAGCTGCTCGAAGGTCGCGATTATTTGCTGGCCGGGCATCCGAGCCTGGCCGATATCGCGTTGTTGCCGTTCGTTCGCCAGTTCGCTCACGTTGATCGTGACTGGTTTGCGCAGACGCCTTACGTGCGGTTGCAGGCCTGGTTGCAGCGGTTTCTGGAATCGGAGCTGTTCACCGACATCATGAAAAAGTAAGCGCGTTACGCCAGCACTTCACACATGCCGATCGCCGAGCAATCCACTTCGAACGGGCCGAGAAAACCGCTGGAAGTTTTCACCGGCGGATTGCCGGCCAGCAGCCCCAGCGCATTGGCCCGTTCGATGTTGTGCGCGATGTTGTGGTTGGCCTCTATGGCCCGGGCCAGCCCTCCGACCGAGCCCTGGCCGAACCCCAGGAGCGAGGCGCCGTTGGTCATGAACGCCAGTCCGGCAATGACCCAGAGTCTGTAGCCTTTCATGCTCCGCCGACTCCCGCGAGTTCAGTTGAATCCACCGCCGCGTTTTGCGAGCGGAGTTCGAACTGGATGCCGGGATGTGCAACGTCGATCGGTGCTTCGAAGCTGTGTTGCGACTGCGATGCCAGACTGACAAACAGCACCATGACCAGGTACAGACCGATGGCCACGTAGGCGCCGCGCTTGGCGGAAATGATGATTGAACTGGCCATGATGTGTGCTCCGTGGACAATGTTTCGAGGTCCACAGAATCGATCAAAAAAGCCGGGCTAACCACTCAGCGTTTGCCATAGTAACCATCAGCTTCGTTGATTATTTAGCCGATCTATCTCGCCGTTTGAAAATAGCTATCGCCGGTCGAACCGCAGACAAAAAACTGCCCAAGGCTGCGATCTTTTGATTTTGCTTTTTTAGAAACAAGATCAAAGGATCGCAGCCTCGGGCAGTTCCAGGGCGTGACGGAAATTTCAGTGTTGGGCTTTGTGATCCAGCGCGGCGTAGAAGTTGGCGCTTTGTTGCAGGTATTTCTGGGTGTAGCTCTGGGTGTGGGATTTTTTGCTGCTGATTTCAACGTTGGCACTGGCTGGCAGGGCCACGGTGGCGGAGATGGCGGAAGCGGCAATCACGGAGAAGAGATTGAAGTTCATGGCGGTAACCCTCGTGTTCAGTTGGCTTGCTTGCCCGGTTGGGCCGTGAAGCAAACTTAACGCTCGAGGGTTGATCGCTTGAAATGCTTTGCAACATTACCTGTTATCAGCAGGATTAATACAAAGCGTCAGGCCCCGCAGACCGGGGCCTGCGGCTTATTGACGCACGAGAAACTTGAGGTCGCTCGGGGCGTCCATCGGCAGTTTTTGCACGGTTTTGCCCAGCAGACCGGTCTTGCCGTCGCGCTCGACCACGACAATCTGGTTGCTCTTCTGGTTGGCGATCAGCAGGAATTTACCGCTTGGATCGAGGCTGAACTCACGCGGGTGGTCGCCTTCCACTGAACGTCGTTGCAATTCCTTTAGCTGGCCGCTGGCCGGGTCAATCGCGAATACCAGCAGCTGATTGGCAGTGCCACGGTTACTGACGTAAAGGAATTTGCCGTCGGCGGACGCATGCAGCGCCGCAGCGGCTTTGTCCGACGTCGGCTGGCCGGCCGCCAGATCAACCATTTGCGTCTGGGTCAGCACGCCGTCCTTGTAGTCGAATACCGCGACCTGAGCGCTCATTTCCATGGTCAGCCAGGCATGCTTGCCGTCCGCACTGAACAACAGATGACGCGGCCCACTGCCCGGTGGCAGTTGCACCGAAGCGGTTTTCGCCGGGGTCAGCGGCAGGTCTGGATTGGCTTTCGGGTCGAATTGGTAGATGAAGACCTTGTCCGCACCGAGATCATTGGAGAACACATAACGACCGTCCGGCGAAGAGACCGTCGAGTGCACGTGGTTCGAGGCCTGACGCTCCGGATTGACCCGGCTCGCCGGGTGCGCGCTCATCTGCACCACCGGTTTGAGCTGGCCGTCGCTGCCCACCGGCAATACCGCGAGGGTGCCGCCCGGATCTTCAACCACCGAGTAGTTGCTGACAAACAGATGGCTGGCGTCGCCGCTGAGGCTCGAATGGGTCGGCTCGTTGCCCAGGCTCTGGACCTGATTGATCAGGGTCAGGGCGTGGGTCTTGGGATCGATCGAATAACTGCTGACGCGACCGACCGGATCTTTCTGGCCTGGACCGTTTTCGTTGACCACGAACAACCGGTTCTGATCCTTGGACACGGTCAGCCACGACGGGTTTTCGCTCTTGATCACTTGCAGCGGCTTGGCGGCGATCTGGCCGGTGGCGCTGTCGAAGCTCATCCGGTAGATGCCTTCGCTGGGGCCGGCAGTGTAGGAGCCCACCAAAAACTGGAAGCTTTCGGCCGAGGCACTGGAAAGGCCCATCGCGCCGACGCTGCCGGCCATCAGCAATGGCCAGAATTTACGCATGTTCATTCGGTTTCATCCTCGTCATCGGCGCTGCTCAGTACATCGCCGAGGCAGACCAGACGGTGTTCGCCAACGGTTTTGGTGTCGCTGGCAAAACCGACGATCAGCCAGCTCTGCAGATCTTCATCAAACGTCGCCGCTGCAACTTGAGCCGGGGTGAATTCCCAATGCTTGGCGACCCGGCCATCGATGCATTCGATGTGCAGGTTGTCGTCTTCGTCGAGGGCGAATTCGAAAGCGTGCAGGCCGTCGATTTCGACCATACCGCAGTGTTCGAGGGCGTTGAGAAGGGTGTCGGTTACGGCAGTCATGGCAATCATGTCTTTCAGGGGGGAAAGGGCCAATGATAGCTCAAAGCTGTCGCTGGGCTCCTGTGGGAGCAAGCTTGCTCGCGAATACGGAGTGTCAGGCAATCAACAAGTGACTGGACGACCGCCTTCGCGAGCAAGCTCGCTCCCACAGGGATCTCGGGGTGGCTTAGAGGGCTTCGCGCGATGGCTTGCCATCGACCAGCCGCTGAATGCGCAGCGGGTTGGCGTTTTTCAGCGGTTCCGGCAGCAGGCTGTCGGGGTAGTTCTGGAAGCACACCGGACGCAGGAAACGATCGATCGCCAAAGTGCCCACCGAGGTGCCACGGGCATCGGAGGTCGCCGGATACGGCCCGCCGTGGACCATCGAATCACAGACTTCGACACCGGTCGGATAACCGTTGAGCAGGATCCGCCCGACCTTCTGTTCCAACAACGGCGTCAGCTCCGGGAAGCGCTCGAAATCCGCCTGTTCGCCGATGATTGTCGCCGTGAGCTGTCCGTGCAGGCCTTGCAATGCCGCGCTCAACTGCGCCTTGTCGGCCACTTCGACAATTACCGTGGTCGGCCCGAACACTTCTTCCTGCAACACTTCATCGCCATCGATCAGCAGGCTGACGTCCGCCTTGAACAACTGTGGCTGCGCCTGATTGCCTTGCTGCGGATTGCCCGCCAGATGCTCGATGCCGGTGTGCGCCAAGAGTTTTTCCAGGCCCTTGCCGTAGCTGCCAAGGGTGCCGGCATTGAGCATGGTTTGCGCCGGTTGATCACCGATCAGCGCCGCCACCTGCTCAACAAACGCGCTGAACTGCGGCGAGCGAATACCGATCACCAGACCAGGGTTGGTACAGAATTGGCCGCAGCCCTGCACCACCGACGCGGTCAGATCGCGGGCGACGGTTTCCGAACGCACGGCCAGCGCCTGGGGCAGCACGATCACCGGGTTGATGCTCGACATCTCGGCGAACACCGGGATCGGCTGAGGCCGTGCGGCGGCCATGTCACACAGCGCCCTTCCGCCTCGCAGCGAACCGGTGAAACCCACAGCCTGAATGGCCGGATGCTTGACCAACCATTCACCGACGCCCCCACCGTAGATCATGTTGAACACGCCAGCCGGCATCGCGGTTTTTTCTGCTGCACGGATCAGCGCGTCGGCCACAAGTTCAGCGGTGGCCATGTGGCCGCTGTGGGCCTTGAACACCACCGGGCAACCGGCCGCCAGCGCCGACGCGGTGTCGCCGCCGGCAGTGGAGAATGCCAGTGGAAAGTTGCTCGCGCCGAACACCGCCACCGGCCCCAGGCCGATGCGGTACTGGCGCAGATCCGGACGCGGCAGCGGCTGACGATCCGGCAACGGCAAGTCGATGCGCGCACCATAGAAATCACCGCGTCGCAGGACTTTGGCGAACAGTCGCATCTGGCCGCTGGTGCGCCCTCTTTCACCTTGGATGCGCCCGGCAGGCAATGCGGTTTCGCGGCAGACCACGGCGACGAAATCATCGCCCAGCGCATCCAGTTCATCGGCAATCGCATCGAGAAACTGCGCGCGGCGTTCAGCGCTGAGGCTGCGATACGCCGGATAGGCCGCCGCAGCGGCCTTGGCGGCAGCGTCCACTTCCGCTTCCGTGGCCTGAATGAAGTCGTGAGGCAGTGCCTCGCCCGTGGTGGCGTCGACGCTTTGCAGCTTGACGTTGCCTGCCGCACTGCGACGGCCGCCGATGTAGTTGTGACCGAGAATCTGAGTCATGGGATCTCCTTAAAGGGTGCCGATGCTGTCCGGTTCGAATACCGCTGCGACCGGAGCGATGCCGTTGACCAGCGGTGCGCCGAATTCAGCCTGGCTGATCTCGAACACATCGCCCGGCTGGGTGCGGATGCCGTCGGCAAACGACAGGGTCGCCGTGCCGAAGAAGTGAATGTGCACATCACCGGGACGCAGGAACTGGCTGTACTTGAAGTGGTGATATTCGAGGTTCGCCAGGCTGTGGCACATGTTGGCCTCGCCGCTGAGGAATTCGTTCTGCCACAGCACTTGGCCGGCACGCAGGATGCGGCTGGTGCCGGCCAGGTGTTGCGGCAACTTACCCACGCGCAGCTCCGGACCATAGCTGCAACTGCGCAGCTTCGAATGGGCCAGGTACAGGTAATTCTTGCGTTCCATGACGTGATCGGAGAATTCGTTGCCCACCGCAAAACCGAGGCGATACGGCTTGCCGTCGTGGCCGATGATGTAGAGACCGGCCATTTCCGGTTCCTCACCGGCGTCTTCGGCAAACGGCGGCAGCGGGAATGGCTGACCGGGACGCACGACAATGCTGCCGTCGCCCTTGTAGAACCACTCAGGCTGCACGCCTGCCTGCCCCGCCGCCGGTTTGCCGCCCTCCACGCCCCACTTGAAGATGCGCATGGTGTCGGTCATCGCCGCTTCGTCGCCGACCTGTTGGTGCATCTTGTCCCGGGCAGACGCGCTGCCAAGATGCGTGAGGCCGGTGCCGCTGACCAACATGTGCGCCGGGTCCGGGTGGTCCAGCGGCGGCAGGATGCGCAGCTCTTTCAGTAACTGCGCGTAATCGTGGCGGGTGCCCAGCCCCAGGGTTTGCACTTGCTGCGCGAGGGTGCTGCCGGCCTCGATCGCGGCCAAGGCCAGATCACGAACGGTGCGCGCATCCTGCACTTCACGCAGCAGACCGTTTTCGACCACCCCGACACGGCGCTCGCCGCTACTCAATTCGAATTGAACCAGATGCATAAATCCTCTCCTATTCCCTCAAAAACACCGCCGATCCCCGTGGGAGCGAGCTTGCTCGCGAAGGCGGTGCATCAGTCACCACAAATGTTGAATGAGCCGAACACTTCGTCGGATCGCCGCCCGGAGCAAGCTCGCTCCCACGGGGTCGGTGATAGTCATTCAGGTTCGGGTGGCGCCTCGGGCACTCGCTGCAAACTGCTCGACCGGCAGCACATGTTTGCGCTCCAGCAAGCGATAGACGACGCCCGTCAGAACCAGCCCGCACACCATCACCCCGGACAGGAAGTACAGGCCCGAAGCGAGGTTGCCGGTGTATTCCTTCAGCGCGCCGATCACGAACGGACCGATATAGCCGCCGAGGTTGCCCACCGAGTTGATCAACGCAATCCCGGCCGCCGCACTGGCACCGGCGAAGAAGCGACCCGGCAAAGTCCAGAACACCGCCGTGCAGGAAAACAGCGAGAACGCCACCAGACACAACGCCGCCAGTTGCGCCACCGGCAACGACAGCCAGGCGCTGAGGAACAGGCCGATCGCGCCCAGTACATAGAGCACCGCCAGATGACCGTAACGGTCATTCAAACGGTCGGAACTGCGCGGAATGATCAGCAGGCCGATGATCCCGAAGATGTACGGCACCGATGACACGAAACCGGTCACCAGATCGCTGCCGCCAAACTGTTTGATCAGGGTCGGCAGCCACAGGCCCAGGCCGTAAATGCTCAGGGTCACCGGCAGGTAAAACAGCGCCAGCAGCAATACGCGTTTGTCCTTGAGCGCGTGCAACGGATTGCCGTGACGGGTCTGGCCGTATTCCTGCAGGTCTCTTTTCAGCTCGCCGGTCAGCCAGTCTTTCTCGGCCTGATCCATCCATTTCACTTGCTGCGGGCCGTCCGGCAGCCAGCGCAATACCGGCCAGGTCAGCAGGATCGCCGGGGTGCCGATGACGATGAACAGCCACTGCCAGCCGTGCAGGCCGAGGATGCCGTCCATGCCCAGCAGACCGCCGGACACGGGGCCGGTGATCATCATCGCGATGGGTTGGGAAAGGATGAACAGCCCGAGGATCTTGCCGCGATGACGCACCGGGAACCATTGGGTGATGTAGTACAGAACGCCGGGAAAGAACCCCGCCTCCGCCGCGCCGAGCAGAAAGCGCATGACGTAGAAACTGTGCGGGCCCTGGACGAACGCCATGCCGATGGTGATTGCGCCCCAGGTGATCATGATCCGCGCGAACCAGCGCCGCGCACCAAAGCGTTCGAGCATCAGGTTGCTGGGAATCTCTAACAGGAAGTAGCCGATGAAGAACAGCCCGGCACCGAGGCCGTAAGCGGCATCGCCGATACCCACGTCGGCGCCCATGTGCAGCTTGGCGAAGCCGACAGCGGAGCGATCCACATAGGCGATCAGGTACAGCAGGATCAGGAAGGGAATCAGTTTCAGTGTGATGCGCCGGACAAGCCGCAGTTCCTGGCTCATGAGATCGGTCTCCGATTGTTGTTTTTATGGAACCTCGGGGGACGCCTCTCACGCAAAGCCGCCAGGGCCATCCCTCCGTCGAAAACGACTATATAGTAATACTAATTACGCAACAACACTTCCAAACCGTCGATTTTGAGCTTATGTTTAGCCAAAGCTCGCAAACAATAGTCTTACAATAAGAGAATCGATCATGTCTGATAAGAAACCCACCCTGCGCTCCGCCCAATGGTTTGGCACGGCCGACAAAAACGGCTTCATGTACCGCAGCTGGATGAAGAATCAGGGCATCGCCGACCATCAGTTCCACGGCAAGCCGATCATCGGCATCTGTAACACCTGGTCGGAGCTGACCCCGTGCAACGCGCACTTTCGCCAGATCGCGGAGCACGTCAAACGCGGTGTGATCGAGGCCGGCGGCTTCCCGGTGGAATTCCCGGTGTTTTCCAACGGTGAATCGAACCTGCGCCCGACCGCCATGCTCACCCGCAACCTGGCGAGCATGGATGTCGAGGAAGCGATTCGCGGCAACCCGATTGACGGCGTAGTGCTGCTGACCGGTTGCGACAAGACCACCCCGGCGCTGCTGATGGGCGCGGCCAGTTGCGACGTGCCGGCGATCGTCGTCACCGGCGGGCCGATGCTCAACGGCAAGCACAAGGGCAAGGACATCGGCTCCGGCACCGTGGTCTGGCAGCTCAGCGAGCAGGTCAAGGCGGGCACCATCACAATTGACGATTTCCTCGCGGCCGAAGGCGGCATGTCCCGTTCGGCTGGCACCTGCAACACCATGGGCACCGCGTCGACCATGGCCTGCATGGCCGAAGCACTGGGCACGTCGCTGCCGCACAACGCGGCGATTCCGGCGGTGGATGCGCGGCGTTATGTGTTGGCGCACATGTCCGGCATGCGTGCGGTGGAGATGGTTCGTGAAGACCTGAAACTGTCGAAGATCCTGACCAAGGAAGCCTTCGAAAACGCGATCCGGGTCAACGCGGCGATTGGCGGTTCGACCAACGCGGTAATCCACCTCAAAGCCATCGCCGGACGCATCGGCGTCGAGCTGGATCTGGACGACTGGACCCGTATTGGTCGCGGCATGCCGACCATCGTCGACCTGCAACCGTCCGGGCGTTTCCTGATGGAAGAGTTCTACTATGCGGGCGGCTTGCCAGCCGTACTGCGCCGCCTCGGCGAGGCCAATCTGATTCCCAATCCGAACGCGCTGACCGTCAACGGCAAATCCATCGGCGAGAACACCAAGGACGCGCCGATCTACGGCGAAGACGAAGTGATCCGCCCGCTGGACAACCCGATCCGAGCCGACGGCGGGATCTGTGTATTGCGCGGCAACCTGGCGCCACTGGGCGCGGTGCTCAAGCCGTCAGCCGCCACGCCGGAACTGATGCAGCACCGTGGTCGCGCCGTCGTGTTCGAGAACTTCGACATGTACAAGGCGCGAATCAACGACCCGGAACTGGACGTCGATGCGAACTCGATTCTGGTGATGAAAAACTGCGGGCCGAAGGGTTATCCGGGCATGGCCGAAGTCGGCAACATGGGCTTGCCGGCCAAACTGCTGGCGCAGGGCGTGACCGACATGGTGCGCATCTCCGACGCGCGGATGAGCGGCACCGCTTACGGCACGGTTGTGTTGCACGTCGCCCCGGAAGCGGCGGCAGGCGGGCCTCTGGCGGCGGTGAAGGAAGGCGACTGGATCGAGCTGGACTGCGCCAGCGGGCGTTTGCACTTGGATATTCCGGACGCCGAACTGGCGGCGCGCATGGCGGATCTGCAACCGCCGCAACAGCTGTTGGTGGGTGGGTATCGTCAGTTGTATATCGACCATGTGCTGCAGGCGGATCAAGGTTGCGATTTCGACTTCCTGGTAGGTTGCCGAGGTGCCGAGGTTCCGCGTCACTCTCACTGACCTTCCCCACTGATCGTTCCCATGCTCCGCGTGGGAATGCAGCCCGGGACGCTCTGCGTCCCATTCGAGAGCTGGAACGCGGAGCGTCCCTTGAGGCATTCCCACGCAGAGCGTGGGAACGATCATTGCGTAGGTCCAGATTACGCCGTGCCTGCTATGATGCGCGGCATCTCCATCGCTCAGGATCGCGCCGCTCCCCATGGATTACCGCAAACCTTCCGACCGTAAAAGCATGCACTCGCGCATCGTCCAGGAACTGGGCATGCAGATTGTTTCCGGACGCTTTCTGCCCTGCGACAAGCTGCCCGCCGAAGCCTTGCTCTGCGAGGAATACGCGGTCAGCCGGCCGGTGTTGCGCGAAGCCACGCGAGTGCTGGTCGCCAAGGGCCTGGTGTATTCGAAACCACGGGTCGGCACGGTGGTCAAGCCACGCCGCGAATGGCACATGCTCGACCCGGACGTGCTGCACTGGCTGATGCAAAGCAGCCCGCAGAACGAGTTTTTCAATGTCCTGACCAGCGTGCGCAGCATCATCGAACCGGCCGCCGCCGCCCTCGCCGCCCAGCACGCCACCGATGCCGATATCGCATCGATTGCCGAGGCTTACCAGCGCATGGAAGCCGCGCCGAGCCCGGAAGCCTTGCTGCAACCGGATCTGGATTTTCACAGCCGGATTGCCGACGCGACTCACAACGATTTGTTGGCGAACCTGTGCAACATGCTGTCGGTGGCGATTGCCGAGGCGTTGAAGCATTCGAACCAGCGACCGAATCTGCATGAACTGGCGTTGCCTCGGCACAAGGCGATTCTGACGGCGATCGAGAACCGGGATGCGTTAGGGGCGCGGCATGCGACGCTGGTGCAGCTGGATGATGCACGGAGTGCCTTGAGTGTTGTGCTCGGCACCGAACTCTCCTGAACACAACTAAACCCTGTGGGAGCTGGCAAACCAGCTCCCACAGGGTTAATCGTGAACTTCGCGAAATAAAAAAGCCGCAACCCCAGGGTTGCGGCTTTTTCGTTTCAGGCTCGCCGATCAGTGAGCAAACAGGGAATTACCCTTCTGCCCCGCCAGCTTCTCCGGCTTGATCAGGAACTTCGCCAGTGCCGGCAGCAGCCACAGCGCACCGAACATGTTCCACAGCAGCATGAAGGTCAGCATCAGGCCCATGTCAGCCTGGAACTTGATCGCCGAGAAGATCCAGGTGCAGACGCCGATGGCCAGGCACAGACCGGTGAACAGCACCGCTTTACCGGTGGATTTCAAGGTCTGGTAATAGGCTTCCTGCAAAGGCAGGCCGGCGCGCAGGAAGCTTTCCAGACGGCTGTAGATGTAAATGCCATAGTCCACGCCGATTCCCACACCCAGCGCCACCACCGGCAGTGTCGCTACCTTGACGCCGATGCCCATGAACGCCATCAGCGCGTTGCCCAGCACCGAGGTCAGCACCAGCGGCAGCACAATGCACAAGGTCGCCGCCCAGGAGCGGAAGGTGATCATGCACATGACCGCCACGCAGATGTACACCAGGATCAGGATGGTCAGCTCGGACTTCTTGATCACCTCGTTGGTGGCCGCTTCGATCCCGGCGTTACCGGCAGCGAGGATGAACTCCAGGCCTTCCTTGTTGTTTTCCTTGGCGAACTCCTGCACCGCATGCACCGCGCGATCCAGGGTTTCAGCCTTGTGATCGTTGAGGAACACCAGCACCGGCGCCAGCGAGCAACTGTTGTTGTACAGGCCGTCGGCCCGGGCGATGGAGTTGTTCAGCACGTCCGGGTTGCGCGACAGGGTTTCCCATTTCAGGTTGCCCTCGTTCATGCCCTTGATCATCTGCTTGGACACCGTCACCAGTGAGATCGCCGACTGCACGCCCTCGGTGTTCTGCATCTTCCACATCAGCTCGTCGATCGGCGCCATGGCTTCATAGCGCGAGCAGCCTTCGGACTTGGTCTTGACCATCACTACCAGCACGTCGGAACTGGTGGAGTAGTTGCTGATGATGAAGTTGTTGTCCTTGTTGTAGCGCGAATCCGGACGAAGCTCCGGCGCGCCCTGGTCGAGGTCGCCGATCTTCAGGTTCTGGCTGTACCAGAGACCGCCACCGAAGGCGACCAGCGCCAGGGCGATGGAAATCGGGGCGACTTTAGGGTTGGCGAAGTTCGACAGCAGGCGCCAGAACGGATGTTCGCGGTGCGCATCCTTCTTGCTCTTGGCGATGGCGCGCTTGCTGATGCCGACATAGGAAATCGCCACCGGCAGCAGGATCAGGTTGGTGAACACGATCACCGCCACACCGATGGATGCACCGATGGCCAGTTCGCGAATCACGCCGATGTCGATGATCAGTAGCGTAATGAAGCCGACCGCGTCCGCCAGAATCGCGATCATCCCCGGCAGGAACAGCTGACGGAAGGTCCGCCGTGCCGCCGTCAACGCGTTATCGGCCTCACCGGATTGCAGGGCGATACCGTTGATTTTCTGCACGCCGTGGGAAATGCCGATGGCGAAGATCAGGAACGGTACCAGCATCGAATAAGGGTCGAGGCCGAACCCGAAGAAGTGCATCAGCCCCAGTTGCCAGATCACCGCCACCAGCGTGGTGCTCAATACTGCCACGGTGCTGCGCAGGCAGTTGGTGAACCACAGCAGCAGGATCAGGGTGATGACGAAGGCGATGCCGAAGAACATCACCACCATCACCAGACCATCGATCAGGTCACCGACCTTCTTGGCGAAGCCGACGATGTGAATCTTGACGTTGGGGTTCTGCGCTTCGAACTTGTTGCGGATCTTGTCTTCGAGCTCATGGGAGAACTGGCGATAGTCCAGCGCCAGCAGCTTGCCCTGGTCCTGCGGGTCCGGGTAGGACTCCAGCAGCGGGATGTCGACGATGCTCGACTTGAAGTCGTTGGCCACCAGACGCCCGACCTGGCCGGACTTGAGTACGTTGTTGCGCAGCAGATCGAGGCTGTCTTGGGAGCCGTTGTAGCTTTGCGGGATCACTTCGCCGCCGGCAAAACCTTCCTCGGTCACTTCGGTCCAGCGCACGCTCGGGCTCCACAGCGACTTCAGACCTGAACGGTCGACGCCGGAGATGTAGAACACCTCGTCGTTGATCTGACGCAGGGTCTCCATGTACTCCTTGGAGAAGATGTCGCCATCCTTCGCTTCCACCGAAATGCGCACGGTGTTGCCCAGGTTCGCCAGATCGTTGCGATGCTCCATCATCTTTTCAATGAACGGATGCTTGAGCGGGATCATCTTTTCGAAACTGGTGGACGGGCGGATCAGCGTGGCCTGCCAGAACAGGAAAATGCTGACCAGCAGGCAGATCACGATCACTGCCGGGCGGTTGTTGAAGATCAGGCGCTCGAGAAACGTCGCCTTGTCCTGATGATGAGTGCTCAAGGAAGTCATAGCCCCGCCTTCTTATTATTGATTCGGCTCATTTGCCCAGCTCGGCGCCGTTCGCGGTTGTCACCCGAACGCCACCCTGCCCGCTCAGGATCAGATTGCCGTTGCCGGCGGCGGTGACCGACGACAGCGAGATGCGATCCGGACGGTTGAACACGCTGAAGGTTTCGCCGTTGTCACTGCTGCTGACCACCGAGCCGCCGTTGCCGACGATGACGATGGAGCCGTCGTCGAGCAGTGTGGCGCCGGACAGGCCGAACTCCAGCGAACCGCGCGCGGCTTTCAGTTCAACCTGCTCCCAAGTGCTGCCGAAATCGGTGGACCGGTAAAGATTGCCGCGCAGACCGTAGGCCAGCAGGGTTTGCGGTTGCGCCGTGCCGATCACGCCGAACAGCGAACCTTCGTACGGGCCTTCGAGTTTTTCCCAGGTCTGGCCCCAGTCGGCGGAGCGGAACATGCTGCCCGACTCGCCGACGATGAACAGGCCGGCGTCTTTTACGGCGCCGATGGCGTTGAGGTGGAACTGGTCTTCGTTGTCGAGGCGATCGCTGACGTCTTCCCAGTGCTTGCCGCCGTCGGTGGTTTCCAGCAGCGCGCCGTAGGCACCCACGGCCAGGCCACTGTTGACGTCCTTGAACCAGACGTCGAGCAGCGGTGATTCGCGTTTGAGGTCTTCGAACTGTTTGGTCCAGGTCAGGCCGCCGTCTTCGCTGGCGAGAATCTGTGCGTCGTGGCCGACGGCCCAGCCATGCTTGTCATCGACGAAATACACGGCGGTCAGCAACTGGCGGCTCGGCACTTTGGCCTGGGTCCAGGTCTTGCCCTGATCGTCGGAATAGAGAATGTGCCCGCGATCCCCGACCGCCACCAGCCGGGTTCCGGCGTGAACGACATCGAGCATCAGGCTTTTCGAGGCCTTGGCCGATTCGGTGGAATAGACCACGTCGGCTGGCGCTTCGGCCGCCAGGACAGGCGCCGACAAGGTGGCAAAGCCCAGCAGAGAGAGTGCTGTGGCCAGCAACGCGGTGTTGCGTAACGCCGGCGGGCGGCAACGACTCATAGACCTTCCCCTGTTTATTATTGTTGGTCATGGACCTTAAAGGGCGCCGCAAGGGTGCTCACGGTGACTGCCTGGTCACAAGCATAGTCCTGAAACCCGCCATCCAGAGCCCCTTCGGAAGCTGGCTCATCCTATCGGGCATTCGAAACGTCTGACAATCGGCGCAACGTTATCTTTTGTTAACCGAAAGGGACTACAGCGGCGGCTGAATGCGCGGGCATTCGTCCGACTGATGGCAGGGATTCTTGCGAGAGGGACTTGCACGATCGGTATTATGGTATACCATCAGACGCACAGACACTCTTTATCCCCTACGGAGCAGCTCATGAGTTTCGAAATTCGCAAGATCGTCAGCTATGTCGAAGAGACCTTCATCGAAGGCGGCAAGGCGTCCGACACCCCGGTGACCATGGTCGGCCTGGCCGTCGTGATGAAGAACCCGTGGGTCGGCAATGGCTTTGTCGAAGACCTCAAGCCGCAGATCCGCGCCAATTGCTCCGACCTCGGCGCGATGATGGTCGAGCGTCTGGTGGGCATCATCGGCGGTGCCGAGAAGATCGAGGCTTATGGCAAAGCGGCTGTGGTCGGCGCCGATGGTGAAATCGAGCACGCGTCGGCGGTGATCCACACCCTGCGCTTCGGCAATCACTACCGCGAAGCGGTCAAGGCCAAGAGTTATCTGAGCTTCACCAACAAGCGTGGCGGTCCGGGCACTTCGATCCAGATCCCGATGATGCACAAGGACGACGAAGGCCTGCGCTCGCACTACATCACTCTGGAAATGCAGATCGAAGACGCCCCGCGCGCCGACGAAATTGTCGTGGTGCTCGGTTGCGCCGACGGTGGTCGCCTGCACCCGCGCATCGGCAACCGTTACATCGATCTGGAAGAACTGGCCGCCGAAAAAGCCCAGTAATCACAATAAAAAAGGCATTGCAGGAGCGCTCCATGATTCGGCTCACCGCTGAACTCACCCCGGCCGGCACCAGTTATCTGGCGACCGGCCAAGGCCAACCCGTGGTGTTGATCCACGGCGTGGGTCTGAATAAAGAAATGTGGGGCGGCCAGATCGTTGGCCTGGCCACGCAATACCGGGTGATCGCCTACGACATGCTCGGCCATGGTGCCAGCCCGCGACCGGCCAGCGGCACTGCCCTGCTCGGTTATGCCGATCAGTTGCTGGAGCTGCTCGACCACCTGCAATTGCCCGAGGCATCGGTGATCGGCTTTTCCATGGGCGGTCTGGTGGCGCGGGCGTTTGCCCTGCATTACCCCGAACGCCTGAAAAGCCTGGTGGTGCTCAATAGCGTATTCAACCGCAGCGAAGAGCAACGCGCCGGCGTCATCGCCCGTACCGCGCAAGCCGCCAAGCACGGGCCGGACGCGAATGCCGAAGCGGCGCTGTCGCGCTGGTTCAGCCGCGAATATCAGGCGGCCAACCCGGCGCAGATCGCCGCGATTCGCCAGACCCTTGCCGGCAATGATCCGCAAGGCTATCTGACGACCTACGAACTGTTCGCCACCCAGGACATGTACCGCGCCGACGACCTGGGCAGCATTCAGGCGCCGACGCTGATCGCCACCGGCGAACTGGATCCCGGATCGACCCCGGAAATGGCCGAGCAACTGGCCGCGCGCATTCCCGGCGCGAAGGTTGCCGTGCTGCCGGAGCAACGGCATATGATGCCGGTAGAGTCGCCACGGCTGGTGAACCAGACGCTGCTGGAATTTCTCGACACCGCACACGCCCGACAAAACCATATAAAGGGGATCGTTGCATGACGCTCGCACGCTTCCAGATGTGCATCGGCGGAGAATGGGTCGACGCCCTCTCCGGCAAGACTTTCGAAAGCCTCAACCCGGCGCTCGCCGAGCCCTGGGCCGAACTGCCCGACGCCGATGAGGCCGATGTCGAACGCGCCGTGCAAGCAGCACAGACCGCCTTCGACAGCCCGGCATGGCGTGATTTGACCGCCACCGCGCGCGGCAAACTGTTGCGCCGTCTCGGTGATCTGATCGCCGAGAACAAGGAACAACTGGCGCAGCTGGAAAGCCGCGACAACGGCAAGCTGATCCGCGAAACCCGGGGGCAGGTCGGTTATCTGCCGGAGTTCTTCCACTACACCGCCGGCCTTGCGGACAAGCTCGAGGGCGGCACCCTGCCGCTGGATAAGCCCGATCTGTTCGCGTACACCGTGCACGAAGCCATGGGCGTGGTTGCCGCGATCATTCCGTGGAACAGCCCGCTTTATCTGACCGCGATCAAACTGGCGCCAGCGCTGGCAGCGGGTAACACGATTGTGATCAAACCGTCCGAACATGCCTCGGCGACCATTCTGGAGCTGGCGCGCCTGGCCCTCGAAGCCGGTATTCCGCCGGGTGTGGTCAACGTCGTCACCGGCTACGGCCCGAGCACCGGCGCCGCCCTCACCCGTCATCCGCTGATCCGCAAAATCGCCTTCACTGGCGGCGCGGCCACGGCCCGGCATGTGGTGCGCAGCAGCGCCGAGAACTTCGCCAAGCTGTCGCTGGAGCTGGGCGGCAAGTCGCCGAACATCATCTTCGCCGACGCCGATCTCGACAGCGCGATCAACGGCGCCATCGCCGGGATCTACGCCGCGTCCGGGCAGAGCTGCGTCTCCGGTTCGCGACTGCTGGTGCAGGATGAAATCTACGACGAATTCGTCAGCCGGCTGGCGGAGCGCGCCCAGCGCATCCGCATCGGCAACCCGCAGGACGACAGCAGCGAAATGGGCCCGATGGCCACCGCGCAGCAACTGGCCGTGGTGGAAGGTCTGGTGGCCGACGCCATCGCTGAAGGCGCGCGTCTGCGTCTGGGCGGCAAGCGTCCGAGTGGCGTGGGCGATGGCTGGTTCTACGAGCCGACGCTGTTCGAGTGCGACCGCAACTCGATGAAGATCATGCAGGAAGAAGTCTTCGGCCCGGTGGCCTCGGTGATCCGCTTCAAGGACGAAGCCGAAGCGCTGGCGATTGCCAACGACTCGCAGTTCGGCCTCGCCGCCGGCATCTGGACTCGCGATCTGGGCCGCGCCCACCGTCTGGCCCGGGACGTGCGCTCGGGGATCATCTGGGTCAATACCTACCGCGCGGTGTCGGCAATGGCACCGATCGGCGGCTTCAAGAACAGTGGCTATGGACGCGAAAGCGGCATCGATTCGGTGCTGGCCTACACCGAACTGAAAACGGTGTGGATCAACCTCTCCCAGGCGCCGATGCCTGATCCGTTTGTGATGCGTTAGGAGTCCTGCGACATGATCGAACCCGGCATTTACAAAGACGTCATGAGCTCGTTTCCGTCCGGGGTCACGGTGGTCACCACCCTCGACCCGGACGGCGGCATCGTCGGCATCACCGCCAGCGCCTTCAGTGCGCTGTCGATTGATCCGGCGCTGGTGCTGTTCTGCCCCAACTACGCCTCCGACACCTACCCGGTGCTGCGCGACAGCAAGCGTTTTGCGATCCATTTGCTGTCCGCTGACCAGACGGCCGAGGCCTATGCTTTCGCCGGCAAAGGCAAGGACAAGGCCAACGGCATCGAGTGGCATTTGAGCGAGCTGGGTAACCCGATCCTCGCCAGGGCCACGGCGATCATCGAGTGCGAACTATGGCGCGAATACGATGGTGGCGACCACGCGATCATCGTCGGCGCGGTGAAGAACCTGATCCTGCCGGAGCAACCGGTGACGCCGATGATTTATCACAAGGGCAAGCTCGGCGCGTTGCCGACCTTGGCTTGAGAAAATAACGCGAAACCCTGTGGGAGCGAGCTTGCTCGCGAAGGCGTAGTGTCAGTCGAAATCAATGTTGCAGGTGCTGACGCTATCGCGAGCAAGCTCGCTCCCACAGGGAATGGTGGTGTGAGAGGTAATGATGAACAACGAGAAGTATGAAAAGGGCCTGAAGATCCGCACACAGGTGCTGGGCGAAGCCTATGTGCAGCGCTCGATCGAGAGCGCCGACGACTTCACCCGTCCGTTGCAGGAAATGGTCACCGAATACTGCTGGGGCCACGTCTGGGGACGCGACGGTCTGTCGCTCAAGGAGCGCAGCATGATCAACCTGGCGATGATCTCGGCGCTCAACCGCCCGCACGAACTGAAACTGCATGTGCGCGGCGCCTTGCGTAACGGCCTGAGTCGTGAGCAAATACGCGAAATTCTGCTTCAGGTCGGTATTTATTGCGGCGTCCCGGCAGCCGTGGACAGTTTCCGGCTCGCCCGTGAAGCCTTCGCCGAAGCCGACGCCGAGGCCTCCAGTTAACCCCTCGGCTGTTTGAATGCCCGTCTGGCATGGACAGCCAACTTAAAGAGCGGACCCCATGAAACGCCTGCCACTCGACGACAGCTTCAAGGTCAATCGCAACCCCGTCACCCTGCGCGAAATCGTGCTGGATAAACTGCGAAGCGCCATCATGAACTTCCAGCTGCTGCCGGGCGATCGCCTGGTGGAGCGCGATCTGTGCGATCGCCTGGGCGTGAGCCGTACGTCGGTGCGTGAAGCCTTGCGTCACCTGGAATCCGAAGGCCTGGTGGAATTCGCCGACGCCAAGGGCCCGCGCGTGGCGATCATCACCCTCGCCGATGCCGTCGACATTTATGAACTGCGTTGCGTGCTTGAAGGCCTGATCGTCCAGCTGTTCACCCTGCGTGCCAAGGCCAAGGACATCAAGGCCCTGGAAAAAGCCCTCGACGAGAACCGCAAGGCGCTCAAGGACGGCGAACTGCAACAGGTGATCGACTCGGTGCAGGGTTTCTACGACGTGCTGCTGGAAGGCTCGGGCAACCATGTGGCGGCCACCCAGTTGCGCCAGTTGCAGGCGCGCATCAGTTACCTGCGGGCGACGTCGGTATCCCAGGAAAACCGTCGCGGCGCCAGTAATCACGAAATGGAAAAAATGGTCGAGGCGATCAAGAGCGGTGACGCACTCGCAGCGCATCAAGCCTGCGTCGATCACGTTCGTGCGGCGGCGGCAGTGGCCCTCGATTACCTGAAGCGCAAACAGGAAGAAACCGGCGCCACACCGGCGATCACCCTGCCCATCGCGCTGAAAGAACCGCGCATAGGTCACTGACATGTTCAGCCCGAGCTTTTGCCCGAAATGCGGTGGCACTGACCTCGGTCAGCAAGTACCGCCGGGCGATACGCACGAGCGCCTGATGTGCCGCGGCTGCGGCTACATCCACTATGTGAACCCGAAAATCATCGCCGGCTGCATCATCGAGCAGGACGGCAAATACCTCCTGTGCCAACGGGCGATTCCCCCGCGCCCCGGCACCTGGACCCTGCCCGCCGGTTTCATGGAAAGCGGCGAAACCACCGAACAGGCCGCCCTGCGCGAGGTCTGGGAAGAAAGCGGCGTACGCGCGGAAATCGTCTCGCCTTACTCGATCTTCAGCGTGCCGAAGATCAGCGAGGTCTACATCATCTTCCGCGCCCTCGCGCTGGAAATCACCGGCCAGTACGGCCCGGAAACCCTCGCCTGCAAATTCTTCGCCCCCGAAGACATTCCGTGGGACCAGATCTACTACCCGGCGATCCGGCAGATCCTCGAACGCTACATCGAGGAACGCCAGGCCGGGGTGTATGGCATGTACATGGGCAATGACGACAGCGGCAAGATTCATTTCATGCGTTGACAGTCACCTTCCTCCTTTTTCTGCTCGTTCCCACGTCGAGGCGTCGAACCGTCCGCGTGGGAATGCCTGTTCGGACGCTCCGCGTTCGGCGGTTCAGGGACGCGGAGCGTCCAGGGCTGCATTCCCACGCAGAGCGTGGGAACGATCAATACCGTGGAGTTCAGAGGTGGCCGATGCCTTCAACGATGACAATCTCCGCCCTAGCCCATTCCTCCCTGTAACTTTTCGCTTCCTGATACGCCGCCGAGCGATAACACGCCACGGCCTGTTCGTAGCTGTCGAATTCGATCACCACGCTACGCTGCGGTGTCGTCCGCCCTTCCATCGCTTCGCTGCGCCCGCCTCTGGCTAAGAACTTCGCGCCGAACTCCGCAAACGCCTTCGGCGCGCGCTGGGTGTATTGGCTGTAGTGATCGGGATCGGTGATGTCCACGTGAGCAATCCAGTACGCCTTCATAGTGACCTCTTGGTTGATTTTGTATTATGGTATACCACGAATTTCATCCACATCGAGAGTTCAGCATGGCCTTCAACAGCATCGAAGAAATCATCGAAGATTATCGCCTCGGCAAAATGGTGCTGCTGGTCGATGACGAAGACCGGGAAAACGAAGGCGACCTGCTGCTGGCTGCTGATCGTTGCACGCCCGAGGCGATCAGTTTCATGGCCCGCGAAGCTCGAGGGCTGATTTGCCTGACCCTGACCGACGATCATTGTCAGCGCCTGGGACTTGAGCAAATGGTGCCGAGCAATGGCAGCGTGTTCAGTACCGCGTTCACGGTTTCCATCGAAGCGGCGGTGGGCGTGACTACCGGGATTTCCGCAGCCGACCGCGCCTGCACGGTGGCTGCTGCGGTGGCGCCGAACGCTCGCGCTGAAGACCTGGTGCAGCCCGGTCATATCTTCCCGCTGCGGGCCAAGGAAGGTGGCGTGCTGACCCGCGCCGGCCACACCGAGGCCGGTTGTGATCTGGCGCGGCTCGCCGGGTTCACGCCAGCCTCGGTGATTGTCGAAGTGATGAACGACGATGGCACCATGGCCCGCCGTCCGGATCTGGAAGTCTTCGCGCGCAAGCACGGGATCAAGATCGGCACCATCGCCGACCTGATCCACTATCGCCTGAGCACCGAACACACCATCGAGCGCATCGGCGAGCGGGAACTGCCGACGGTGCATGGCACGTTCCGTTTGATCACTTTCGAAGATCGTATCGAGGGCGGCGTGCACATGGCGATGGTCATGGGTGAGCTGCGCCGCGAAGAGCCGACGCTGGTGCGCGTGCATGTCATTGATCCGCTGCGGGATCTGGTCGGCGCCGAGTACAGCGGGCCGACGAACTGGACATTGTGGGCGGCGCTGCAACGGGTCGCGGCCGAAGGGCATGGCGTGGTGGTGGTGCTGGCCAATCATGAGTCGTCGCAGGCGTTGCTGGAGCGCATTCCGCAATTGACTCAACCGCCACGGCAATTCAGTCGTTCGCAATCGCGAATCTATTCCGAGGTGGGCACCGGGGCGCAGATTCTGCAGAACCTGGGCGTCGGCAAGCTGCGCCACCTGGGCCCGCCGCTCAAATATGCCGGTTTGACCGGCTACGATCTGGAAGTGGTCGAGAGCATTCCGTTCACCGAATAATCCCGTTTGCCAGATAGCCGGTAAGGCAAAGTGCTTGCACAAAGTTTGGAATACCATAATATGATATTCCATAGACCGGACGACCTGAAAAACCGTCCAGCTACTGCTCCCGACAGGCGGGCAACAACGCAAGCCCGCTCAAAAACACAACAATGAGGGCGTAAAAATGGTGTTGAACAAAGCTGCAACCGCGATCTTTCTTGCGGGACTGCTGAGCGTGACCGGCCAGGCCGCGATGGCCGCCGAGAGTGTGAACTTTGTCAGCTGGGGCGGTAGCACCCAGGATGCGCAGAAACAGGCCTGGGCCGATCCGTTCAGCAAGGCCAGCGGCATCACCGTCGTGCAGGACGGCCCGACCGACTACGGCAAACTCAAGGCCATGGTCGAAAGCGGCAACGTGCAATGGGATGTGGTCGACGTCGAAGCCGATTTTGCCCTGCGTGCTGCGTCCGAAGGCCTGCTCGAACCCCTCGATTTCAAACAGATCCAGCGCGACAAGATCGACCCGCGTTTCGTCAGCGACTACGGCGTCGGCTCGTTCTTCTTCTCCTTCGTCCTCGGCTATAACGAGGGCAAACTCGGCGCCAACAAGCCGCAGGACTGGAGCGCGCTGTTCGACACCAAGACTTTCCCCGGCAAACGCGCCCTGTACAAATGGCCGAGCCCCGGCGTGCTTGAACTGGCTCTGCTCGCCGACGGCGTGCCGGCCGACAAGCTCTACCCGCTGGACCTGGATCGCGCCTTCAAGAAACTCGACACCATCAAGAAAGACATCGTCTGGTGGGGCGGCGGCGCGCAGTCGCAGCAACTGCTGGCTTCCGGTGAAGCGAGCATGGGCCAGTTCTGGAACGGCCGGATTCACGCTCTGCAAGAAGACGGCGCACCGGTCGGCGTGAGCTGGAAACAGAACCTGGTCATGGCCGACATTCTGGTCGTGCCAAAGGGTTCGAAAAACAAGGACGCGGCGATGAAGTTCCTGGCCAGCGCCAGCAGTGCCAAAGGCCAGGCGGACTTCTCCAACCTGACCGCCTACGCCCCGGTCAACGTCGACAGCGTGCAGCGTCTGGACTCGACGCTGGCCCCGAACCTGCCGACTGCCTACGCTAAGGATCAGATCACTCTTGATTTCGCGTACTGGGCCAAGAACGGTCCGGCCATCGCGACACGGTGGAACGAATGGCTGGTCAAATGAAAATGGCGGCCACCGCGTCCCGTCCCTCCACTGCCACCGGGAGCGCCACGAGCGCTGCCGGCCAGGCTGAAGGCAAAAAGGCGAGTGCCATGGCGCAAGCCCCGTCCCTCAAGCAACGCTGGCGCGGCGCCGGCAACCTCGCGCCGGCGCTGTTGTTCCTCGGTCTGTTCTTTCTCGCCCCGCTGATTGGCTTGTTGCTGCGCGGCGTGCTGGAACCGGTGCCGGGCCTTGGCAACTACGAACAACTGTTCGCCAACTCGGCGTACGCACGGGTGCTGTTCAACACCTTCTCGGTGGCAGGACTGGTGACGGTGTTCAGCCTGCTACTTGGATTCCCGCTGGCCTGGGCAATCACTCTGGTGCCGCGCGGCTGGGGCCGCTGGATTCTCAACATCGTGCTGCTGTCGATGTGGACCAGCCTCCTCGCCCGCACCTATTCCTGGCTGGTGTTGTTGCAGGCCTCGGGCGTCATCAACAAGGCGCTGATGGCGCTGGGCATCATCGATCAGCCGCTGGAAATGGTGCACAACCTGACCGGCGTGGTGATCGGCATGAGCTACATCATGATCCCGTTCATCGTGCTGCCGTTGCAGGCGACCATGCAGGCCATCGACCCGATGATCCTGCAGGCCGGCTCGATCTGCGGCGCGAGCCCCTGGACCAACTTCTTCCGGGTGTTCCTGCCGCTGTGCCGGCCGGGTCTGGCGTCCGGCGGGTTGATGGTGTTCGTGATGTCGCTCGGTTACTACGTCACCCCGGCACTGCTGGGCGGGGCGCAGAACATGATGCTGCCGGAGTTCATCATTCAGCAGGTGCAGTCGTTCCTCAACTGGGGCCTGGCCAGCGCCGGCGCCGCATTGCTGATCGTCATCACGCTGGTGCTGTTTTACGTCTACCTGAAGCTGCAGCCGGAATCCCCGGTTGGCGCCAGTCACGCGAGGTAAACCGACATGCTCCTGACGCCCAATGCCATGAGTCGCCGGATGCGCTTCGGCCTGTATTTCACCACCGGGCTGATCGGCCTGTTCCTGCTGTTGCCGATCGTGTTCATCGTCCTGCTGTCGTTCGGTTCGTCGCAGTGGCTGGTGTTCCCGCCGCCGGGCTGGACGCTGAAATGGTACGTGCAGTTCTTCTCCAATGCCGACTGGATGAGCGCAGCGCTGGCCAGCCTCAAGGTCGCCGTGCTGACCACGATCTGCGCCGTCGCCCTCGGTTTGCCGACTGCCTTTGCGCTGGTCCGTGGACGCTTCCCCGGCCGGGAAATGCTCTACGGTCTGTTCACCCTGCCGATGATCGTGCCGCTGGTGATCATCGCGGTGGCGGTGTACGCGCTGTTCCTCAAACTCGGTTACACCGGGACGATGTTCGCCTTCGTCGTCAGCCATGTGATCGTCGCGCTGCCGTTCACCATCATCTCGATCATCAACTCGCTGAAGCTGTTCGATCAGTCGATTGAAGACGCGGCGGTAATCTGCGGCGCGTCACGCCTGCAAGCGGTGTTCAAGGTGACATTCCCGGCGATTCGACCGGGCATGGTCGCCGGCGCCCTCTTTGCCTTCCTGGTTTCGTGGGACGAGGTGGTGCTCAGCGTGATGATGGCCAGCCCGACCCTGCAAACCCTTCCCGTGAAAATGTGGACCACCCTGCGCCAGGACCTGACGCCCGTGATCGCCGTCGCCTCGACGCTGCTGATCGGCCTGTCGGTATTGGTCATGGTGATCGCCGCCGCTTTGCGCCGGCGCAACGAAATCAGCGCCTGAGCGCCAGGAGTACGACATGAGTGCCGTGATCAAAGACGCATCCCAGCAGAACGACAAACCCCTGGTCAGCCTGCGCAACCTGAACAAGCACTACGGCGATTTTGCGGCCGTGGACAACATCTCGCTGGACATCAAGGACGGCGAGTTCCTGACCTTCCTCGGCTCCAGCGGCTCGGGCAAAAGCACCACGCTGTCGATGCTCGCCGGCTTCGAAACCCCGAGCAGCGGCGAGATCCTGGTCAACGGCCAGTCGCTGGTGAACGTGCCGCCGCACAAGCGCGACATCGGCATGGTGTTCCAGCGCTATTCGCTGTTCCCGCATCTGTCGGTACGCGACAACATCGCGTTTCCTCTCACGATCCGCAAACTCGCGGCTGCCGAGCGTGACAAGCGCGTCGATGCGATGTTGAAACTGGTACAACTGGAACAATTCGCCCATCGCCGCCCTTCGCAACTGTCCGGCGGCCAGCAGCAGCGGGTCGCCATTGCACGGGCGCTGGTTTACGAGCCACGTATTCTGTTGATGGACGAACCGCTCGGTGCGCTGGACAAGAAGCTGCGTGAAGACTTGCAGGATGAACTGCGTCAGTTGCACCGTCGCCTCGGCATCACCATCGTTTACGTGACCCATGACCAGGAAGAAGCCATGCGCCTGTCCCAGCGCATCGCAATTTTCAGTCACGGCAAGATTGTCGGGCTCGGCAGCGGTTATGACCTTTATCAGAACCCGCCGAATGCGTTTGTGGCGTCGTTTCTGGGCAACTCGAACTTTCTCAAGCTCAAGGCGCAGGGTAATGCGGCGGCGAGTTTCGAGGGGCAGTCGCTTTCGATTCGCCTGACGGCCGGATTGCAGACCGGGCAGGATGTTTTGCTGATGGTGCGCCCGGAAAAGGCGTTGGCGTTGAGTGTGCAGCAGGCGAATGACGAGCCGCTGGCGGCGGGTTGGAATGAGGTTTCGGCGAAGGTGGTCGAGGTGTTGTTTCTGGGTGAAAGTCAGACTTGCAGCGTGGTCACATCGGGTGGCACTTCCATGACGGTCAAGGCGCTATCGGCAGCCGGGATGCCGTTGAAGGCTGGCGATCCGGTGCGGGTTCGCTGGGCGACGGCGGATGCATGTGTCTACACCGAGTGGGCCGAAAGCGATCTGAACAAGGCCGCCGGATCGCACTAAGGTCTTCAGAAAACAACGCAATCCTGTGGGAGCGGCGGTGCGACGATTCGACTTGCCCGCGAATAGGCCGGCACATTTAACATCAATACTGAATATGCTGACGCCTTCGCGAGCAAGCTCGCTCCCACAAGTCTTGCACCAGTCAGTTAATTGGCGGATACCCTTCGATCTGATCGGGCCAGGCTGTCAACACCTCAAACCCGTCTTCCGTCACCGCCACCATGTGCTCCCACTGCGCCGACAACGACTGATCCTTCGTCACCACTGTCCAGCCATCCGCCAGGCTCTTCACATGCCGCTTGCCGGCATTGAGCATCGGCTCGATGGTGAAAATCATCCCCGCCTTCAATTTCAGCCCCTGCTCCGGGTAACCGTAATGCAGCACCTGCGGTTCATCGTGATAAACCTTGCCGATCCCGTGCCCGCAATATTCGCGCACCACGCTGAACCCTTCTTTCTCCGCCAGCGTCTGGATCGCATGACCGATGTCACCCAACGTGGCGCCCGGCCGCACGACGCGGATGCCCGCGCACATGGCGTCGTAAGTGGTCTTGATCAGATGCCGCGCCTCGGGCGTCGGCTCACCGACCACGTACATGCGGCTGGTGTCGCCAAACCAACCGTCCTTGATCACCGCGATGTCGAGGTTGACGATGTCGCCGTCCTTCAACACGCGCTTCGACGGAATGCCGTGGCAGACCACTTCGTTGACTGACGCGCAGACGGTTTTCGGAAAGCCGTGATAACCGACGTTGGCCGGAATCGCCTTCTGCACATTGACGATGTAGTCGTTGCACAACTGGTCGAGCTGATCGGTGGTGACGCCAGCCTTGACGTGCGGCACCAGCATCGCCAGTACGTCAGCAGCCAACTGCGCAGCCACTCGGGATTGGGCGATTTCGGCCTGGGTGTTGATCTTGATCGGGTTTCTCATACCTTGGCCGCCTCTTTGACCGAGGCGTTCTGCGCGGCATCGGCCAATGCGCAGACTTGCTGCAGATCCAGACCGCCCGACTGTTCGGCGCGAATCAGCAACCGGCAAATGGCATGGTGATCCAGGTCGGGATACAGCTCGGCGAGCATGCCGATGCGCATCCAGTGTTCAGCCTGCGCGTTGATCGAACGGCTGAGTGCGTTGCTGGAGATGCGCAGATTCTCGTGCATGTCCTCTGAAATCTTTACGATGCCCATGGCAATATCCGATACGAATTGTATATGAATCGTATATTAATCGTGTATCGACCGGGATTGCAAATGTTGGTGTCCGGTCGCGCGCGGTGGTCACCGGCCTGTTGCGCTTGTCTCTGCGTTTGTTGAACGCTGAAGACGCCCTTTCAATACTCGATGACGCCTGCGTATAAACCCTGCAAGTCACTTCCTTCCCCTCGCTGATTTCGTTCTATCGTTAGATCGAAATGGCAGCATTTACGGCCGTTTAAAGGTTGCGACAGCTCAGGTCTGGGCCTATGTTGCACGCGAGCTTTTTCCCCGCGAATGGAACGCGATCAACACCACAAAGAGGTGAAGAGATGTCAAAGGATTCACGCCCTGCCGTACTTGGGCTGATCGGCAATACGCCGCTGGTAAAAGTCACCCGCTTCGATACCGGTCCCTGCACCCTGTTTCTCAAACTCGAATCACAGAACCCCGGCGGCTCGATCAAGGACCGCATCGGCCTGGCCATGATCGACGCCGCTGAACGCGACGGTCGCCTGCAACCCGGCGGCACGATTGTCGAGGCCACCGCCGGTAACACCGGTCTGGGCCTGGCCCTGGTCGGACGCGCCAAAGGCTACCGCGTCGTGCTGGTGGTGCCGGACAAAATGTCCACCGAAAAAGTCCTGCACCTCAAGGCCATGGGCGCCGAAGTGCACATCACCCGCTCCGATGTCGGCAAAGGCCATCCCGAGTATTACCAGGATGTCGCCGCGCGTCTGGCCAAAGACATTCCCGGCGCCTTCTTCGCCGACCAGTTCAACAACCCCGCCAACCCGCTGGCCCACGAGTGCAGCACCGGGCCGGAAATCTGGGCCCAGACCGAGCATGACCTGGACGCCGTCGTGGTCGGTGTCGGTTCGGCCGGCACGCTGACCGGCCTGACCCGCTTCTTCAAACGCGTTCAACCTGATCTGGAAATGGTCCTGGCCGACCCGGTCGGTTCGGTAATGGCCGAATACAGCCGCACCAAGCACTTGGGCACCGCCGGATCCTGGGCGGTGGAAGGCATCGGCGAGGACTTCATTCCGTCGATCACCGATCTGTCGAGCGTGCGCAGCGCCTACTCGATCAGCGACGAAGAAAGCTTCGATCACGCGCGCCAGCTGTTGAAAGCCGAAGGCATTCTCGGCGGCTCGTCCACCGGCACCCTGCTCGCCGCCGCGCTGCGTTACTGCCGCGAGCAGACCGAGCCGAAACGCGTGGTCAGCTTCGTTTGCGACACCGGCACCCGCTACCTGTCGAAGGTCTACAACGACCAGTGGATGACCGATCAGGGCCTGTTGCAGCGCAAACGCTACGGCGACCTGCGCGACCTGATTGCCCGTCGCTTCGAAGACGGCAAGGTCGTCAGCGTCGGACCGGACGATACGCTGATGACCGCGTTCCAGCGCATGCGCCTGGCAGACGTTTCGCAACTGCCGGTGTTGGTAGATGGCAAGCTACTGGTCGGCGTGATCGATGAATCGGACATTCTGGTGCGCGTGCACGAAAACGCCTCGCTCTTCAGCAAACCCGTTTCCAGCGCGATGACGGACAAGTTGCAAACCCTCGCCCCCGGCGCCACGCTGGCTGAACTGGAAACCGTGCTCAGCAGCGGCCTGGTGGCCATCATCGCCGACGCTTCAGGCTTCCACGGCCTGATCACTCGCGTCGACATGCTCAATCAATTACGGAGATCCCTGGCATGAGCCAGCACGACAAGAACGCCCGTCAACAAGGCTTCGCCACCCGCGTGATCCACGCCGGGCAAACGCCGGACCCGACCACCGGCGCGCTGATGCCGCCGATCTACGCCAACTCCACCTATCTGCAAGACAGCCCCGGCGTGCACAAGGGTTTCGACTACGGCCGCTCGCATAACCCGACGCGTTTTGCTCTGGAGCGTTGCGTGGCGGATCTGGAGGGTGGCACCCAGGCGTTTGCCTTCGCTTCCGGGCTGGCGACGATTTCCACCGTGCTCGAACTGATCGACGCCGGCTCGCACATCGTCTCCGGCAATGACCTGTATGGCGGCACGTTCCGCCTGTTCGACAAGGTGCGCCAGCGCAGTGCGGGGCATCGTTTCAGCTACGTCGATCTGGCCGATCTGTCGGCGTTCGAAGCCTCGCTGCAGGACGACACGCGCATGGTCATGGTCGAGACCCCGACCAACCCGCTGCTGAGCCTGTCCGACCTCGCCGCCATCGCGCGCATCTGCAAGGCGCGCGGGATCATCTGCGTGGCCGACAACACCTTCGCCAGTCCATGGATCCAGCGTCCGCTGGAACTGGGTTTCGACATCGTGCTGCACTCGACCACCAAATACCTGAACGGTCACTCCGATGTGATCGGCGGAATCGCGGTGGTCGGTGACAATCCTGCGCTGGCCGAACGCCTGGGCTTCCTGCAGAACGCCGTTGGCGCCATCTCCGGCCCGTTCGACGCGTTCCTGACTCTGCGCGGCGTGAAGACCCTGGCACTGCGTATGGAGCGTCATTGCAGCAACGCTCTCGAACTGGCGCGCTGGCTGGAGCAACAGCCGCAGGTCAAACGCGTCTACTACCCGGGCCTGGAATCTCACCCGCAGCATGAACTGGCCAAGCGTCAGATGCGTGGTTTCGGCGGAATGATTTCCCTGGATCTGAACAGTGATCTGGCGGGCGCCCGGCGCTTCCTGGAGAACGTGCAGATCTTTGCGTTGGCCGAAAGCCTTGGCGGCGTGGAAAGCCTGATTGAGCACCCGGCGATCATGACTCACGCGACCATTCCGGCCGAAACCCGTGCCAAGCTTGGCATCGGTGACAGCCTGGTGCGTCTGTCGGTGGGCGTCGAGGATATCGAGGACCTGCGTGCGGATCTGGCGCAGGCGCTGGCCAGCATCTAACCCGCAGAAACGTCAAAGCCCGCACGAAGCGGGCTTTGGTGTTCGAGTAGGCGGCCAGTGCTGGTCTCTGGCTTACGAGGTTTCTCAGGACTCCCACAGTACAGGCAATATGCTCTGCTGCTTCACACGGCATAAGGGCTGGAACCCAGCGCGGGGTTCTTTCTAACCGTGTACCCTTCGGAACGCGCCCAACGCTTCCTCGCTATCCGCTTGCGCATCAGTCTGCGTCTTCGCCTACATGCTTGAGCCTAGCAAACACGCTGCATTGCGCTACGCGGTTTTTAGACTGATTGTTTTCTAGCGCTGCCCTGCAAGGAAGTTAACCGACTATCGCTTTCACGGCCCGTAAGCCTGCCTCCCGCCAAGGGCGAACTATACTTTTCAGCTGGCTGTCCAGATTTCCTGTAAACCATCGACACCCGTGCACCCTGCGGTGCCCTGTGCCACTCACCAATCTGGTTGACCCCGGGCCGACGAGCCTTCCGTCAATGATCAAAGATCGAATGACGGATAAAGCTCGGTTGCTGTGTGGCTGATGGGGCGTGGAGAAAATCATGAAGCACACGCTTTGGCCGGGCCTCGTCCTGGCAGTTGCGGCAACGGTGGCAGTGCCCAATGTCTGGGCTGCGAAGGCGCAGGCATTGGCGTCGGATGGGGCGGATCATGTGGGTGCGCGAGCGGTGGCTTCCGATGGATCGGATCATGTTGGCGCTGGCGCCGTTGCTTCTGACGGCGCGGATCACGTCGGCGCGGGCGCCGTTGCTTCTGACGGCGCGGATCATGTCGGCGCGGGTGCCGTTGCTTCTGACGGCGCGGATCACGTTGGCGCAGGTGCCGTTGCTTCTGACGGCGCGGATCATGTCGGCGCGGGTGCCGTTGCTTCTGACGGCGCGGATCATGTCGGCGCGGGTGCCGTTGCTTCTGATGGCGCGGATCATGTCGGTGCAGGTGCCGTTGCCTCTGACGGCGCGGACCACGTCGGCGCAGGTGCCGTTGCCTCTGACGGCGCGGACCACGTCGGCGCAGGTGCCGTTGCTTCTGACGGCGCGGATCACGTCGGCGCAGGTGCCGTTGCTTCTGACGGCGCGGATCACGTCGGTGCAGGCGCGCTCGCCGCCGATGGCGCAGACAAGGTCGGTGCCAGCCGACTCGCCTACTCCCGCGCAGGCGTCGGTTCGGACCAGGTGGCTTCCGCCCTCATGAGCGGCAGCTATTCCGACCAGTTCAACAGCCCTCAATAACCGCTATCGGCGCAACCAGCCTCCCGCTGGTTGCGCCGCACTAGCACATTTGTGCTAATCGACCACCCCGTTCCCTGGCGTTATATTCCCTCGCAACCCCCGACACTCCCCAACATTGCCGCTGCGCAGTGCGCGGGATCGTTGTGCCTGGAAAAACAACAACACCAAGGAAGAAACACCATGAAACTACACGCCAGCCTCGCCAGGATCACAGTCCTCGCTACCCTGCTTCTCGGCGCCAGCGGTTGCCAGACCGCCAAACCCACCGAAGACAGCATGCGCGAACGCGCCCAGACCGTCATCGGCCAACCGGTCACCAGGATCGGCAACATCCGCAATGACAGCACGCTGACCTACTACACCGCCTACACCGCCGCCGGCGAATACAACTGCGAGTTGCCCAGTGGCGCGATCATCGCGGTGGCCAGCATGGGCATCATGACGCCTCCGCTGTCCTGCCTGCCCAAAGGTGCGTCGCCGATTCCGTACCAGTAATCCGGCGCAGAAAAACCGTCTTAGTGCCTCCTCTCACCCGGTAAAGGATTCCGCTTGATCATGAAAACACTCATCGCCACCCTCACCCTCGCGGCCGTAGCGCTCACTGGCTGCGCCACCCCCAAACAATGGGAAGCCACCGGCGGCAGCAAGACCGATGGCGTTGTCCAGGTTTCCTATGAACTGGGCCAGTTCGAAAGCGGGCAAACCTCCGCCGCTCAAGGGTTGGCCGCAGCTGAAGGCCGTTGCAAGGTCTGGGGCTACAAGAGCGCCGAAGTATCAGGCTCGGAGAAAAACATCTGCCGCACCATGGGCCAGTACAACTGCCTGCAAACCACCATCACGCAGGACTATCTGTGTAAGCGCTGACAGCTTCGGTCTGCCGGTCGCGCAGCGCACGCAAAGTCGCGCGCAGCTCGGCCGGGCGTACCGGCTTGGACAGAATGGCGATCTGCCGATCATGCAGGGCCGCCTGGATTTTTTCGATGTCATGCCCGGTGATGATCATGGCCGGTACTGCATAACCCCGCTGACGACGAACCTCATCAATGCACTCGATGCCGGTGCTGTGGGAGCCGAGGTCATAGTCGGCAACGATGATGTCGCAGTCCGTGACCAGACCCTGCCCGCTCAGCTCGGCCTGCACGACGCAGCCCCAACGCTCGAGCAACGCTGAAGTCGCCAGCAGAACGTTGCGATCATCCTCCACCAGACACACCTTCAACCCCGTCAGCAACCCGATTTGCCGAGGCTCCTCTCGATTGACCGGCATCTGCGGCGGCGCCAGCGGCAGCCCATGCAAGGTCACCGCCGTGCCATGCCCCAGCCGTGAGCGGATCGCGACATCGACACCGATCAACTGCCCCAGACGCCGGACAATCGACAGCCCCAGGCCCACGCCTTCAACGTCTTTGTCACGCAGCTGGCGAACCCGATAAAACTCTTCGAACACCTTGGGCAAATGCTCTTCGGCGATCCCGTTGCCGCGGTCATAGATCGAGATGGCCAGTCCCGCGCCGCGCTTGCGCACACCGATCAGCACCGGCCGGTGTGCACCGTATTTGAAGCAGTTGGAGAGCACATTCTGGACCATGGTCGCGAGCAACGCCGGATCGGTACGCACCCAATGTTCACAGCGCCGCAAGCGTAACTCCACACCCGCCCAACGTGCGGCTTCGGCGTTCTGGCGGATCAGATCCGCCAGCCATTCGCCCAGTTCAAGCGTCTGCAGGCGGGGCAGAATCCGCCCGTTATCGAGGGTGTAGAGATCGAGAATCGAGCGAAACAGCTGCGACACGTTGAGCAGCGAACGGTCGATGCTGTCCACCAGCCGCCGCTCCTCTTCGCCCAGCCGCGACTCACGCAGACACGCGGTAAACAACCCGATGGAGTGGATCGGCTGACGCAGGTCATGACTGGCCTGGGCCAGGAAACGCGATTTTTCCAGATTGGCAGCCACCGCCTCTTCCGATGCCTTGCGCGTGCGCTCCAGCAGCAGGTGCGCATACACCGGAATCACCGTGCTGGTGATCATCAGCATCAACACCATGAACGGTTGCGCTTGCCAGTACGGCGTCAATCGATAGACCGCCAACAGCGCGAGCAATGCCAGCACCGTGGCGATCGCCAGGTAGCGCGAGCCGTAACGCATGCCGTTGCCGAGATTGACCCAGACCATGACGGCGTAGATGGGCAGCGCCGCCTCGCCGCCGACCACCAGCCCGAAACTGGTGCCGGTGTAATCGTGGAGCATGCCGAAAATCCGCCGCGCCGGATAATGCCCCGGCCAGCGCACGATGGCCTGGCGCAGCACAACGGAGGCCAGCAAAAACAGGGCAATGTAGGTGACCACCGGCAGGTAAGTATCGAAGCGCTGGCCCGGCAAGAAACCGAGCACGGCCATGTAAACCAGCGCGATGCTGGCGATGATGATGCGCAGATTGGCCTGGTCGAGCTCGGTGTTCTTTTCGAACTTCATGGCGGAACGTCCTTGTGCGGCAGGCGTCATAAACAGCACGAATCAACAGGCAATGCCTTCGCCCGGTGCTAAGGTGCATGCCGTGAGAAATGCTGACCCAGGGAGGGTTTTGCCATGGCGTGCCGAATCATCATAGCCGACGATCATCCGTTGTTTCGCGAAGCGCTGCTGCGCACCGTCCAGCGTCTGCTGCCCGACGCCCTGATCGAAGAAGCCGGCGACCTCGACACCGTGCTCGCCCTGCTGCCGGCCGGCGATGAGCCCGACACCTTGATCCTCGACCTGCGTTTTCCCGGACTGACCTGTGTCAGCCAGCTCGCGGAACTGCGTCGGCGCCTGCCGAGAACCACGCTGATCGTGGTGTCGATGGTCGATGACGAAGTGCTGATCGGCGAAGTCATGGCCGCCGGTATCGATGGTTTTATCGGCAAGAACATCGCCCCGGACGAGATCGGTCAGGCAATCCGGGCGATTCGTGAAGGTGAGGTTCTGGTGAAATTCGCCCCGTCCGGCCTGCTGCCGCTGGACACCGGCACCGCCCTCACCCCGCGTCAGCAAGAGGTATTAAGGCTGATCGCCCAGGGCAAGACCAACAAGGAAATCGCCCGTGAACTGGACATTTCGCCGTTCACGGTGCGGATTCATGTGTCGTCTTTGCTGCGTACCTTGAACGTACCGTCACGAGCCGCAGCGGCGGTGAAGTACAGTGGGGCGGGCTGACAGCCGTTATTCGAAATCCTCCTTGGGCATCTGACAATCGGGGCACAGCCAATCGTCATGCACGTCCTCCCAGGGGGTACCCGCCGCGATCCCGTTCTGCGGATCGCCCACCGCCGGATCGTACTCATATCCACATACCGTGCAGGTCTTGATAGCGTCTTGCGTCGACATAAACAATCTCCTTTTGCTTAAAGTGCCACGGTTGAAATCAGTCCTGCTGCGCCAAGCAGGAAACCGATCAACGCTCCCCGCTCTGGCAATTCGCGAAGCATGGCGTAGATGACGATCGGTTCCAGCACCAGCAGCAACGTCAGGGAAGCGACCGTCACGACCCAGATATTGCCTGTCCCCTGGTAGCCCAGCCAATACGCCAAAATCAGGCTGATGCCGGCGATGCAGATCAAGAACATGGGCTTTAAGAACATGGACGGTGTTTCCATGACCCGACCCGGAAGTTTCGAGGCGTAAACCTCACTGTAGATCGTCAGGATCTCGCCAAAGACCATCAGCACGAGAGCCACGACGATGTAATATTCCTTCTTCACAGTGACCTCTTTTGCAGTATGGAGAGAATTTCATCAATCACGGCACCACCAACCTCATCGCTTTCAAGCAAAAAGTGCGGCCCGTCGTGATCGAACAGAAACGTGCTTTTGTAAGCCTCCCCCTCGAAACCCGCGATCGCGTTCAACACGTCCTCGGCCTGATTAAGCCTGTCGGCATGGAAGGTCTTGAGGATCTTCACCGCATTGCCGAAATGAATCGCTTCATCGGCGATCAGGTTCTTGATCCAGCTGTTGAAGCCTGAATGACCGAAATCCTGATAAAAGGTGTCCTTCTTGTAGGTCTTGACCGAGACATATTCGTCATAGGCAAACAGCAGCAACAGATTGAACTCACTCGACAAGATGTCTTCCAGACCTGAAAAGTCGCCGACCCGGTGTTTCAGTGCATTGACCAGTTCAGCTTCCCCCGTACCGAAAACCAGCCGGTTCAGTTCAAAGAAGCCGTCCGCATGGTTGCGTTCATCCGCGTACCAGAAATCCAGGTACTGCACGAAATATGGCGAAAACTCCCTGCGTTTCGGATAGAGAAAGTTGTAAAGATTTATGGAGTCGTATTCGGAAACGAGGTCGGCCATGAAAAACTCCCGGAACGACGCATCGATGCCCGGATTGACCCACCCGCTGGAACTGATGTCTTCAAAGATCGCCCTGGAACTCCAATTACGCTTTTTCAGAAACGCCGCTTCCATGTCCCACCTTCCTTGTGCCTGACGCTGTCACTCACTGAACTTCTTGATGATTGCCGGAATGATCATGTCCTTGATCTCGTGTTTGGCAATCGGTAAGTCCGGCGCATTGTGATCCAGAACAAAAGTTCCCGTGTAACTGGGCTTCTCGAAATCGATCTGGAATATCTCGTCCAGAATCGCCGGAATCTCATCCATTCGATGGGGAAACAGCTCTCTGGCTTTCTTTACAAACGAAAAGAAGTGGGTGACTTCATCTTTCTTCGTCTTGCGTATCCAGGCGGATAACTGTTGAGAGTCGAAACGATCATAACTTTCGATACTTCGGTGATAGACATGCGTCGTGATGATCTCGTCGTACGCCAGTGTCACCAGGAGTTTCAGCGGGTCGGCAGCTATCGACTCGATGATACTGAAGTCGGGCTTGCGAAGTTCGACACTCAACGAGACTTCGTCAAAAGGAATGCGGGTATAGGCTGCGTAGATAAGCGCAAACCCATAAGCATGATCGATTTCATCCTTTAGCCAGGGATTGAGCACATCCTGCAGACTCGCGAAGACCTGCGGATAGTTCGCTTCCAGATACCAGTACAGACGTCGGGCATCGTATTCAGTGATCACCGAGTCAAAGAAGATCTCTTTCCATTCCTGCCATTGCGAATCTTCCAGTTCTACCGGCGGGAACCTGAAGCCAGACAGAACGGCTGAAGCTTCTGGAGTGGTACGCGTTACCGATCCGATGGACATCGACATACATTCATCCTTGATTTTGACAGTGGAATTACACCAGGAAGTGATTGAACGAGAGGGAATCTGACGCATTTGTCGGACGCCAGTCGATCTGCTGACAAACGATCGGCTGCCAATACGTCTCGGCGATGTCGTAAACAAATTTCCAGTCCAGCGCCTCACTTTCCAGTACACCCGCTTGCGGGTGAGCCTGCGCCCATGCCATTCCTGCAACGATGCTCGACACGACTTGCAGGCTGGTGGCGCTGTTGTGCCGGGCCATGTTCCTCGCTTTGCCGATAGAGAGGTTCGACCCCATCCACATTGACGGGTATTTATCGCTGATCAGAAAAACGCCCAATTCGTCGATGCCGGAGAGGATGTTTTCTTTCAGCACCTCCTTGGAAAGAACACGCTCTTCATTTCCGCCAGTCAACAGACTCATCGACTCCACGGCCTGATCACAAGGGTGATAGGCGTAATAGACGGTAGGCCGGTAGGCATCACCCAGAGTCAGGTACTCGGCGATGGACAACGATTCGTTGTGAGTCAGCAAATAGCCGGTAAAGTCCAGACAGTTCGGCGACCAGCTCTTGACCCTGATTTCACGCCCCTGCTCTTTCAGGGCCAGCGCATAACCGTTCAACGTCGCGCCCTCAGGCACTTGAGTTTCATGACTGCCCCAACCCATTTCAGCAGGTTGCAGACATTCGGTTATCAAGCCGTCCACAGACCAGGTGCACAGGAAGTGACCCGATGATCGTTCGACATTGGCGAATTGAGTATCACGTTCCGATATCTGTATGACCCGGATGCCCAGTTGCCGGGACAATCCTGCCCAGTCCTGTTGCCGGGTGCCGTCAAAAGTGATGCCGTTCAGGGCGGCCATATGCGTCAGTGCCTTTTTTAAAAGCACAGAAATGAAACCGGGATTGGCCCCATGCGCCACGATCGCGGTAGCGCTTTCACGCGGTCGATCGCTGGAGAAGTACTTCAGACTTTCGCGCAACGAGAAATTGCTCGTCAGATTCGAATCCTGCTCGGCGCTGTACTCCCAAGGTTCTATGCACGTGTCGAGATACAGGGACTGGAAGCTCTGAGCCAGCGCAATCAGCGCCTCACTCGAAACCGACACTGCCAGATTCAGCAGAAACGTGTCTTCATTCAGGTGATGCCCGATCACCTCCTTGAAGTTTCGCGGCGTTATCAATTTTCTGATCAGACATGCCGAATACTCATCGGCAATCGACTGCCTGACTTCATCGACTGTTTTATCGAAAATAATGATTTCAGCGTCGTATCGCGTAACCAACAACGGCATCAAAGCCTGGGCAATACTGCCAAAACCGACAATGACGATCCGGTTTATTTTCTTCATGTGTAGAGTCCCTGCCACAATTCCGTTTCCAATCCTGGAAACACAGTCAACCGCTTGAGTCGCCGTGTGGCGTCAAGATGATCTTGGTTTTCTGGAAGATGAACTATCGGCTATTCAGCGACCGTTCATGAAAATGAAGAAGAGGGAATTTCGCTGTCCATAAATCCCTGCGCAGCTGAACTTCTTGTCCAGGCTTGTATTGATTTGAGATTGGATCCTAAACACGCAGCGATAGCGTTACAACCGCCCTGCGGGAGTTTTTTCAATATATTTCAAAGCATATTTCGAGTTTTCATTTCTCTGACAAACACAACTTGTTGATTATCCTGAAATAACTCGAAAGCCGGCGGCGCTCGTCACGAGCACCACACATGTCTGCCTTACGGATCCACTTGCGCCATCAACGCCTGAACAGTCTCCTGTCGCTTCGCATAGCGCTGCGCCAGCACCGCACAAACCATCAATTGAATCTGATGGAACAGCATCAGCGGCAGAATCAGCACACCGATCGCACTCCCGGCAAACAACACCTGCGCCATCGGCACACCGGTGGCCAGGCTTTTCTTCGAGCCGCAGAACAGGATGGTGATGCGGTCTTCCTGACTGAAACCAAATGCCCTGCCCAGCAGCGTGGACGCCAACAGCACCAGCGCCAGCAGAATGCAACAGACCACTACCAGCCCCAGCAGGTCGATCACCGGAATCTGGTGCCAGATACCCTCGTTCACCGCCTCGCTGAACGCGCCGTAGACCACCAGCAGAATCGAGCCCTGATCGACGAATTTCAGCCAGTTCTTGTTGCGACCGACCCAGGCGCCGATCCAGCGCCGAGCGATCTGACCGGCGATGAACGGCAGCAGCAATTGCACGCTGATTTTCACGATCGCGTCGAGGGTCGAGCCGCCGTCGCCGTGGACGTTGAGCAGCAGCGTCACCAGCAGCGGCGTGAGGAAAATCCCGAACAGACTGGACGCCGCCGCACTGCAGATCGCCGCCGGAATATTACCCCGCGCCAGCGAAGTGAAGGCAATCGCCGACTGCACCGTGGCCGGCAGCGCACACAGGTAAAGCATGCCCATGTACAGCTGATCACCGATCAGCGGTGACAACAGCGGCTTGAGCGCCAGACCCAGTAGCGGGAACAGGACAAAAGTCAGACCGAACACCAGCAAATGCAGGCGCCAGTGGCCGGCGCCGGCGATGATCGATTCCCGCGACAGCTTGGCGCCGTGCAGGAAAAACAGCAGCGCAATCGCAATGTTGGTCAGCCAGCCGAAACCGGTCGCGACCTGGCCGCTGGCGGGCAGGAAGCTGGCCAGCAGCACCACGCCGATCAGGGTCAGGGTGAAGTTGTCGGGCAAAAAGCGTGGGCGCGTCATGGTTTGTTCATCCGGGGGTTGCCAGTACGTGGAAGCGACTCTAACGTGACTGGAAATTACCGACTAACGCCGAAGAACCCACAGATGCCGCCAAAAGGACACGACAAGAGCGTCAGACGCAGCATTCCCGGGTTACCCAGCCTGCCGCGTCCGCTGTACGGGCGCACTGAATCACTGCCCAATCGCGCGCTGACCCGCCGTCACAGTCATCCGTGGGTGCAGTTGTCCTACGCGATCCAGGGCGTGCTCGAAGTGCAAACCGCCGTCGGTCGTTTCGTCGCACCACCGGAACGGGCGGTGTGGATTCCGGCGGGCGTGCCGCATCGAGTATTCAGTTCGCCGCACACGGAAATGCGCAGCCTTTACATTGATTGCAGTGTCGCCAACTGGGCGCCCGAGCGTTGTCATGTACTCGGCGTCAGTGATCTTTTGCGGGAGCTGATTCGGGCCTTCAGTCAGATACCTGTCGAGTATGACCAGAGCGGCCCGCACGGGCGTTTGGCCCAGGTGATCCTCGATCAACTGGCCGATGCCCCGCCTATCGATCTGATGCTGCCATTGCCGCAGGACAGTCGCTTGCGCCAGATTTATCAAAGTCTGGAGCAACATCCGGAACAGCAGACCACCCTGGCGCACTGGAGCGAAAAATTCGGCGTAACCGAGAAAACTCTGACTCGGCTGTTCCTGCGCGACACCGGTTTGACCTTCCGCACCTGGCGTCAGCGCCTGCGTCTGTTGAGGGCGCTGACGCCGCTGGAACGTGGCGAACGCGTCACCGACGTGGCTTTGGCCTGCGGTTACGACTCGACGTCAGCGTTTATTGCGGCGTTTCGCCAACAGTTCGGTGAAACGCCGGGTGAGTTTTTCCGATGAAATTAACAGATATTTATCGACTTTGTGCATGCCATTGGGCAAATTTCAGGGTAGAGTTTCGCCCATCAAGAATCTTTGACATCTTTCGACGATAACAATGATCAACCACCCTTTAGCGAACCTGTCGGCGGTAACAGCATGATCGAAGTCACTGAAGTTTCCATTGCCCAATTGCGCGCCGCGCTCGAATCCGGCCAGACCACAGCGGTTGAACTGGTGCAGGCCTACCTGGCGCGCATCGACGCCTTTGACGGCCCGGATACCGCCACTGCCCTGAACGCAGTAATCGTGCGTAACCCTGACGCACTGAAAGAAGCGCAGGCCTCGGACGACCGTCGTGCCAAGGGGGAAACCCTCGGTCCGCTGGACGGCATCCCTTATACCGCCAAGGACAGTTATCTGGTCAAAGGCCTGACCGCCGCGTCCGGCAGCCCGGCCTTCGCCGATCTGGTGGCCCAGCGCGACGCGTTCACCATCGAACGCCTGCGTGCGGGCGGCGCGATCTGCCTGGGCAAGACCAACATGCCGCCGATGGCCAATGGCGGGATGCAGCGCGGGGTCTATGGCCGTGCCGAAAGCCCTTACAACGCCGACTACCTGACGGCTCCCTTCGCTTCCGGCTCGTCGAACGGTGCCGGTACCGCCACCGCTGCAAGCTTCTCGGCATTCGGTCTGGCGGAAGAAACCTGGTCGAGCGGTCGCGGCCCGGCATCCAACAATGGCCTGTGCGCCTACACGCCATCGCGCGGGGTGATTTCGGTACGCGGCAACTGGCCGCTGACGCCGACCATGGACGTGGTGGTGCCATACGCCCGCACCATGGCTGACCTGCTGGAAGTGCTCGATGTGGTGGTCGCCGAAGACACCGACACCCGAGGCGATCTGTGGCGCCTGCAACCCTGGGTGCCGATCCCGAGCGTCGCCTCGGTTCGCCCTGCTTCCTATCTCGAACTCGCGGTGAAAAGTGATGCACTGGCCGGCAAACGTCTGGGCGTACCGCGCATGTACATCAACGCCGACCCCGAGGCCGGCACCAGCGAAGCACCGGGCATCGGCGGCCCGACCGGGCAGCGCATCAACACCCGCGCCTCGGTAATCGATCTGTGGAAACAGGCCCGTCAGGCCCTTGAGGCCGCCGGTGCCGAAGTGATCGAAGTGGATTTTCCACTGGTCTCCAACTGCGAAGGCGATCGTCCGGGCGCACCGACCGTGTTCAATCGCGGCATCGTTTCGAAAGAGTTCATGCACCACGAACTGTGGGACCTGTCGGCCTGGGCGTTCGATGATTTCCTGCGCGCCAACGGTGATCCGAAACTCAATCGACTGGCGGACGTCGACGGCCCGAAAATCTTCCCGCACGACCCCGGCACACTGCCCAACCGCGAAGGCGACCTCGCCGCCGGCATGGACGAATACGTGCGCATGGCCGAGCGTGGCATCACGCCGTGGGATCAGATCCCGACCCTGCCGGACGGCCTGCGCGGCCTGGAAAAGACCCGCAAGCTCGACCTCGAAGACTGGATGGATCGCTTGGGCCTCGACGCCGTGCTGTTCCCGACCAACGCCGACGTTGCCCCGGCTGACGCCGACGTCAACCCGGCTTCGGCGGACATCGCCTGGAGCAACGGCATCTGGGTCGCCAACGGCAACCTCGCGATCCGCCACCTCGGCGTACCGACCGTCACGGTACCGATGGGCGTGATGGCAGACATCGGCATGCCGGTCGGCCTGACCTTCGCTGGTCGCGCCTATGATGATTCGACGTTGCTGCGCCTTGCTGCGGCGTTCGAGGCGACCGGTTCGAAACGACGGATACCGCCACGTACGCCAGCACTGGCGACAGGCAAGTAAATGCAAAACGGCGGGATCAATTGATCCCGCCGTTTTTTATCGCTCTGCCAGCTCTTCCAGCAAATCCGCCGAAGGCACGAAGAACAGACTGCCCGTGACGGCCGTGCTGAAGTCCAGCAAACGGTCGTAATTGCCGGGCGGCTTGCCAACGAACATGTTTTCCAGCATCTGCTCCAGCGGCTCCGGGGAGCGCGCGTACCCGATGAAGTAAGTGCCGAATTCGCCTGCCCCTGGCCGGCCGAACGGCATGTTGTCGCGCAGGATCTTCACCTCTTCGCCATCCTTGGTGATGGTCGTCAACGCACTGTGGGAATTGCTCGGTTTGACTGAGTCGTCCAGTTCGATATCGGACAGTTTGGTACGCCCGATCACCCTCTCCTGCGCCTCAACCGACAATTCGTTCCAGGCCTTCATGTTGTGCAGATACTTCTGCACCAGCACGTAACTGCCGCCACTGAACGGCTGATCTTCATCGCCGACCAAGGTGAAATGCTCGGCTTTGCGGCCGACCGGATTTTCCGTGCCGTCGACGAAACCGATGATGCTGCGCATGTCGAAATAGCGGAAACCCTGCACCTCGTCGGTCACCGTCACGGCGCCGTCCAGCGCCGACATCAACTGCGTCGCCAGTTCGAAACACAGGTCCATCTGATCGGCTCGAATGTGCAGCAGCAAGTCGCCAGGCGTGGAAACAGCCCGCCGTCCTTCTACACCGAACTCGCGAAAATCATGCAGGAACGCGGGGCGTGGACTGCTGAACAGTCGATCCCATGCGCTGGAAGAAAATCCGCACACGCAGGACAGATTTCCCGATGGAACGCGCTTGCCGACCGAGCGCGTCAGGCCCGCGATATCGGCGCACCAGCCACGGACTTTTTCAGCGGCCTCGGCCTCGGCGTTGAGAGTGGCCACGATGAATATGGCAGCGCTGGTGATCGGGCTGCAGACGGCTTGAGGATCTGGCGTGTCGATGATCGTGACTCCCGAAGTGGTGAACTGGCTCGACAGCGAGGTTAGCAAAGAAGCGTTGAACGAAGTATTACCCGCGCCTGCCCTGTCGTCCGACATTTCGTTTTTAACGAACAATACCCACGAAATAAACGATTTTTCTTTGTCGGAAGGCTCCTACTAGGATGGCCGCGTCTACCCCGAAAAACATAACGACAGGGAGAACTGCATGCACCCCATCAACATCGGCGAACCCTGGATGTGGGTCGCCTTCATCGTTTTTGTCCTCGCTATGCTGGCCGTCGACCTGTTCGTCTTCGGTGGGCGCAAGGCGCATCGGGTCTCTGTGCGGGAAGCCTCATCCTGGGTGATCGCCTGGTGCATGCTGGCGATGGCCTTCGCCGGGTTGCTCTGGTGGTATCTGAACGGCGAATTCGGTCCCGACATCGCCAAGGTCAAGACCCTGGAATTCCTCACCGGCTATTTGATCGAACAGTCGCTGTCGATCGACAACATGTTCGTGTTCGTGATGATCTTCAGCTACTTCGCCGTGCCGCCGGAGTTGCAGCGCAGGGTGTTGCTGTACGGCGTACTGGGAGCGATCGTGATGCGCGCGGCGATGATTTTTGCCGGGGTGTGGCTGGTGTCGCAGTTTACGTGGCTGCTGTACGTGTTCGGTGTGTTCCTGATCATTACCGGGATCAAGATGTTGATGTTCGCCGATCAGCAGCCAGATCTTGAAAAAAACCCGATCGTGCGTTGGGCCCGTGGACATTTACGCATCACCAATAGCTTCCACGGCGAGCGCTTTTTCGTGTTGCAAAACGGCGTGCGCTGGGCCACGCCGATGTTTCTGGTGCTGGTGCTGATCGAGGCCAGTGACCTGATGTTCGCGGTCGACAGCATCCCGGCGATCTTCGCGGTGACCACCGACCCGTTCATCATTTTTACCTCGAATATCTTCGCGATCATGGGCTTGCGGGCGCTGTACTTTCTTTTGGCAGACATGGCCGACCGCTTTCATCTACTCAAATACGGACTGGCGCTGGTGCTCGTGTTTATCGGTGGGAAGATGACGGTTATGCCGTGGTTTCACATGCCGGTGGAGTGGTCGCTGGCGATTGTCGGCGGGGTGATTCTGACATCGGTGTTGCTGAGTCTGATCCTGACGAAGGACAAGTCGCCCGAGGAAAGTCAGGCGAAATAATGGCCGAGGGAGCGAATTCGCTCCCTCGGCTTTTAACCTATTTATCGGATTTGATGCTGGTCCACACCCGGGTCCGCACCCGCTCCAGCTTCTGAGGCAACGGCTGCACCACGTACAGTTTCTTCAGCGCTTCGCTGGTCGGCGTCAGGTTGGGGTTGCCAGTGATTTCCTTGTTGATCAGCGGCAGCGAATCCTTGTTGGCGTTCGGGTAGCCAAGAAAATCACTGATCGAGGCGATGACCTTCGGATCGAGCAAGGTGTTGAGGAACTCGTGGGCTTCTTCAACGTTCTTCGCGCTCTTCGGAATGGCGAAGGTGTCGAACCAGATCGGTGCACCTTCCTTCGGCAAGCGCCAGTCGACCACCACGCCGTTTTTCGCTTCTTTGGCGCGGTTGCCGAACTGGTAGAAGCTGCCGGAATAACCGATGGCCACGCAGATGTCGCCGTTGGCGATGTCGGTCATGTACTTGGCCGAGTTGAAGTAAGTGACGTAAGGGCGAACCTTGAGCATCAGGTCCTTGGCTTTCTCATAGTCGGCCGGGTTCTGGCTGTTCGGATCGAGGCCCAGATAATGCAAGGCCAACGGCAGAATTTCCGATGGGGAATCGAGCATCGCCACGCCACAGGATTTCAGCTTCTCCATGTTCTCCGGCTTGAACACCAGATCCCAACTGTCCACCGGTGCATTCTCGCCGAGCGCAGCCTTGACCTTGGCCGGGTTAAAACCGATCAGCACCGTACCGACCATGTAGGGCACGCCGTACTGGTTACCGGGGTCGTTGGCGTCGAGCAACTTGAGCAACGCCGGATCCTGGTGACTCCAGTTCGGCAGCTTGGACTTGTCGAGTTTCTGGAACACGCCGGCCTTGATCTGGGTCTCGAGGAACTGGTTCGACGGCACCACCAGGTCGTAGCCGGAGTTGCCGGTCAGCAGCTTGGCTTCGAGGGATTCGTTGGTGTCGAAGGTGTCCCAGGTCACTTTGATGTTGCTTTTGGCGGCGAAGTCCTTGGGCACCGACGGCAGAATGTAATCCGCCCAGTTGTACACCCGCAGTTCGCGCTGTTCGGCCTGCACGGCGCCGGCCAGCAGCGTCAGCCCGCAAACAGTGGCGCCCAGAATGCGTTTCATCGTGACCATATTGTGTTTCCCCGAATGCAGCGTGAGTCGATGGTTTTTATGTTCTGTACACGGCAGCGGCTGTCAGATCAGCCAAGGGCAAGGAAGGTGCAGCATTTTGTTGTGGCTTCGATTCTTCCTGACAGCGTAGACGCAGCACAGTAGCCCATTGGCCAAAAGGGGATCGAAATGGCCAATTTGCGTGACCGCCGGGATGCGGAAACAACAATGCCCGACAAAGTGCCGGGCATTGTTTGAGAAGACTGCAGAAGATCAATCAGTAAAACCCAACCGCGCCGCCCTGCTCTGCTGGGTCTGGCCACGGGTCGCCAGGCAGTAATACAGCGGGCAGGTGACGATCAGGCCGACCAGCCACGACAGGTCCGCGCCTTCCACCAGATTGGCGTACGGCCCGACATACAACGATGTATTGGCGAACGGCAGCTGCACGATGATGCCGATGAAGTAGGCAATGATCGCGTGCAGGTTGAAGCGCCCATAAATGCCGCCGTCGGCGCGGAAGATCGAGGCGATGTCGTAACTTCCGCGCTTGATCAGATAGAAGTCGATCAGGTTGATCGACGCCCACGGCACCAACACCAGCAGCAGCGCCAGAATCAGCCCGATGAACTCGGAAATGAAATCCGCCGATGCCCCCAGCGCCACCACACAGCAGCCCGCCAGCACCACGCTCGACAAGATCACCCGCACCTTGATGCTTGGCGTCCACTGGCTGGCGAAGGTCTGAATCGAGGTGATGATCGACAGCACCGCGCCATACAGATTCAGCGCGTTGTGGCTGATGATGTTGAGCAGGAACAGCACCATCAGAATCGGCCCCAGCCAACCGGTGGACTGCTTGACCGCCGCCATCGCTTCGGTGCCTTCCGGCGTCGCCAAAACCGCCACTGCGCCGAAGGTGAACGACAGAATCGTGCCCAGGGTGGCGCCCAGATAAGTCGCGATAAAGGGTTTGCCGATCCCGATGTCCGCCGGCAGGTAACGGGAATAGTCGGAGACATAGGGCGAGAAACTGATCTGCCAGATGATCCCCAGCGACACCGTCGCCAGCCAACCGGACAGATTGAAGCTGCCTCGGGTGAAGAAGTCCGCCGGTAACTCATGGGCAAAGATGTAGATGAAACCGGCCAGCAGCGCACTGCCCATCACCCAGGTGCCGATGCGGTTGAGCGTGTGGATGAAGTTGTAGCCGATCACGCCGATGGCGGTGGCACTGAGGGCGCCGATCAGGATGCTCATCGGCGCCGGTACCGACGGCGCAATGCCGACGATGGACTTGCCGGCCAGCACAATGTTGGAAATAAAGAAGCCGATATAGATGATCGCCGCGAAGAACACGATCAACAGCGCACCGTAACGCCCGAACTGGCCCCGACTCTGGACCATCTGCGGAATGCCCATGCGCGGGCCTTGCGCCGACGCCAGGGCGATCACCACGCCGCCGATCATGTGCCCCAGCGCAATCGCCAGCAGCCCCCAGAACAGGTCGAGATGAAACACCTGAACCACCATGGCGCCGGTGACAATGGGCAGTGGCGCAATGTTGGTGCTGAACCAAAGGGTGAAAAGGTCGCGGGCCTTCCCGTAGCGTTCTGCGAGTGGGACGTAGTCGACCGTGTGATTCTCGATCAACGGATCTTGCCGGGACATCTGGGACATAAAAATGAACTCGATTGGGTCTGTTCTTATCGTTGTATGAAGCCAAACCGGGGGTGCTTCTTGGCCGCCCCTCAGATGCAGACCATATTATGGTATTCCAAACTTTTCACAAGACTGATCCGCTTTTTGCGACGGCATCTGATCCGGCATCCTCCCTGATAGCCAGCGTTCACGGCTAGAGCAAAGCCCTGTAAATGCTGACTTTCCGACGGATGAACCACGTTTATCGTTTCACCAAAAAAGCGCTTGCAATCGATGTATTACGGTATACCATCAGACCCACAAACGAATAAAAACACGCTTCACCGCACTCGAGGATTGACCAATGATCGATGCTGCCGTCTACAAACAAGTCATGGGCTCGTTCCCGTCCGGCGTTACCGTCATCACCACGCTGGATGACGACGGCCAGATCGTCGGCCTGACCGCCAGCGCCTTCAGTTCGCTGTCGATGGACCCCGCCCTGGTGCTGTTCTGCCCCAATTACAGTTCCGATTCCTATCCCGTCCTGATCAAGAACAAACGCTTCGCCATTCACGTGTTGTCCGGCGGTCAGCAAGGCGAAGCCTATGCGTTCGCCCGCAAAGGCAAGGACAAGGCGCAGGGCATCGAGTGGACGCTGAGCGAACTGGGCAATCCGATCCTGGCCAACGCGACAGCTATCATCGAATGTGAGCTGTGGCGCGAATACGAAGGCGGCGACCACGCGATCATGGTCGGCGCGGTGAAAAACCTTATCGTCCCTCAGCAGGACGCCGGCCCGCTGGTGTATTGCCACGGCAAGATGGGCGCCCTGCCTGCCTTCGCCTGATCCGCACGATTGCACTTAAACAGGCCGGCAAGCGACCGGCCGACCACAAGAGATTCGAGGTAGCGTCATGAAATTTTCCCTGTTCGTACACATGGAGCGCTGGGACGAAAGCGTCAGCCACCGTCAACTGTTCGAAGACCTGACCGAACTGACGTTGATGGCCGAGGCCGGCGGTTTCAGCACCGTGTGGATCGGCGAACACCACGCGATGGAATACACCATCTCGCCGAGCCCGATGCCGCTGCTGGCCTACCTCGCGGCCAAAACCACCACCATTCACCTGGGCGCCGGCACCATCATCGCGCCGTTCTGGCATCCGCTGCGGGTCGCCGGTGAATGCGCGTTGCTCGATGTGATCAGCAACGGGCGGATGGAAGTCGGCCTGGCGCGTGGCGCCTATCAGGTGGAATTCGACCGCATGGCTGGCGGCATGCCTGCTTCCAGCGGCGGCCAGGCGTTGCGGGAAATGGTCCCGGTGGTGCGCGCCCTGTGGCAAGGCGACTATGCCCACAACGGCGAGATCTGGAAATTCCCTACTTCCACCAGCGTGCCGAAACCGGTCCAGAAGCCCAACCCGCCAATGTGGATCGCCGCCCGCGACCCGGACTCGCACAACTTCGCCGTGGCCAACGGCTGCAATGTGATGGTCACGCCGCTGATGAAAGGCGATGAAGAAGTCCTCGACCTGAAGAACAAGTTCCAGACGGCGCTGGACAACAACCCGGATGTGCCGCGTCCACAATTGATGGTGCTGCGTCATACCCACGTGCACTCGGCGGATGACCCGGAAGGCTGGAAGGTTGGCGCGAAAGCCATTTCACGTTTCTATCGCACGTTCGATGCGTGGTTCGGCAACAAGGAAACTCCGGTTAATGGCTTCCTCGCCCCGAGCCCGGAAGAGAAATTTGCCGGCCGGCCGGAGTTTGAACTGGAGAGCCTGCACAAGACCGCGATGATCGGCACGCCGGAAGAGATCATTCCGCGTATCAAGTACTACCAGGAACTGGGGGTGGATGAGTTCAGTTTCTGGTGCGACAACAGCCTGCCGCATGCGGAGAAGAAGAAGTCGCTGGAGCTGTTTATCAAGCATGTGGTGCCGGCGTTTAGATAGACCTGCCACCCGACATATGAAAACGCCCCGAGATGTTCGGGGCGTTTTCATTTGGGTTTTCAAGGCAACGATGGCTCTGTTGGATCAGGCAGAAAGAAGCGCGCTGTCAGCCAGCATGTCGCCATCGACGTGAGGAACAGCACGACCATTCCGAACATTTCATCGGAAAAGGTCGCTCCCTTTACATCCGATACAACGGCTAGGACAAACGGTGTCACCCATAAAGTCGCCAACGCGGCGCCCGTCAGTGCAATTATTGAGCAGGCTCGGTTCGTCCGTTTGACCTTCATCAGTGCAATCACCATTGCGAACACCAAAAACGGTACAAGAAATATCACCTCGGCGAGCAAGGGACCGAGGAACGGCATCAACATCAGCTCACCTCCCACAACCTCGCCCATCAGCCGAGGATTCATGGCCAGATGGAAGATCGTTGCAAGGGTCTTGATGATGCTTGCGATAAACCCTGGAACCAATGGACAGAGAAGAAAGGCAAGGAACACTTTCAGACGTGGGTATTTTTTTACTTCGCTCAAATCCTGGATCCTTTGCGCGCAAACCGGGACACACCATGTATCGAATTATCTCTGGGACACCCATAAACCTCGACTTGAGACCGGCTAATGGGTGTCCCCTTTTTTGGCAAGTTGGCGGAGGCTCATATCAGAATCTCGGAAAAGGCAAAAACTAGAGGAAGAAATCCATGCGGAAATAGATCGGCGCTTCGCGCTCGGTCAGCGCGGCCGGTCGCTCCAGGGAATGGGCAAAGGTCACACTGGCTGCAACATGCTGGCCACGCGCAAACAACTCCAGCGAGTTGCTCGACATGCGTCCGTGCTGGTCGCCGTTGTAGCGGTCATTGCGAATGACGCCCTGATCGTAACCAAGGCTGGTGCCATATTCGGCGAATACCGGACGCAGCCATTCGGCGTTGATCGGGCGCGCCCAGCGCAGGTCGTTGCGCCAGTAACCGCCGCTGTCGCCTGAGAGCGACTGATCCTTGTAGCCACGGACCGATGACAGCCCGCCAAGGCTGGTGCGTTGCGGGCTGAACAGCACGTCTTCGCTGCGCTGGCCGGTCATCAGGCTGCTGAAAGTGAAAGATTCGCCCCACAGCTTGAACGGCTGCAGATAACTCAGGGTCGCGGTGTATTTGCGGTAACGTGCGTCCGGTTCGCCGGGGCCAGGATCGTGGCTGCCCTGGGCATCGAACGCGCCGATGCCCTGCTGCATGCCGGCATCGAAGTTGACGAAGGCGCTGCCAATCCGCCGCCCATGGTTGAAGCCGAACTGCGCTTCGCTGATGCGGTTGCTGCTCAGTTTGAGCTTGCTGTCTTCGATGAAGTTGTTGGTGCGCAGATACGACAGGCCGGCGCTGAGGGAGGTCTTGCTCACCGCATCGCGATGAATCACGCGTTCGGCCCGCAACTGATGGTTTTCGCTGTCGCCGGTCTGCTTGAAGTTGTAGCCGTTGGCGGCGATCTGTGAACGGTATTCGCTCTGGCTGTAGGTGTAGCTGAAGTTCCACCAGCCCCACGGCAGGTTGTAGTTGAGCATGGCGTTGTTGGAGGTGTGCTGATGGTCGGTCATCGCATCGTGACCGCCGCGCAGGCTCAACTGATCGGCCAGGCCCAGCGGACTATCCCAGTCGAACGTCGTGCCCCACTGCTGCTCACCGGTGCTGCGCTGGCCGTCGTTGCTGCGCGACAACCCGGCACGCCATGGTTTTTGCGGGGTGTTGGTGACCAGCACCTCACTGCCGCCAACGTTCTGGCCCGGCGAGAGCTCCATCTTGGCCTGATTGGACGGCAGGCGATTGAGTTGATCGACCATCTGCTCGATCTCGCGCAGGTTGACCAGTTCACCGGTCTTGCCGGGAAACGCCATCGACAACTCACGCTCCGAGAGTTTGCTGTTGTCGGCGCCTTTCAAGCCTTCCAGTTTGCCTTCGACCACCAGCACTTTCAGGTGCCCACCGGACAGATCCTGCTGTGGCAGATAAGCCCGGCTGGTCACCCAACCCTTCTCGATGTAGTGATCGGTGATGACCTTCAGCACTTCATTCAGCTGAGGTACACCAAGGCACTGGCCGATGTAGGGCTTGAGCAAACGGCTCTTGTCGCTCTCCGACAGGCTGTCGGCGCCTTTGAGCTCGATGTCGTTGATCTGAAAGCAACGCGAGTCGACAGGAGCTTCCGGCTGCGTCGGCCTGGCTTCTTTGCCGGGTAGATCCTTGAGCTCTTCGAGCCGCCGCTGCTGCTCTTCGAGCAGACGGTTCTGGCGTTCGCGGATCAGATCGGTTTCACCGGGGGTGGGTGCTGCAAATGCGGTTTGGAGCGGAGAAAGGCATAGCAAAGCCAGGCACAACCTCGCCACGAGGGCGGGTGAGGACATGTTCGATCCCTCGAGACGGAAACTGATATCAAAATAATGGCGCGATAGTAATGAGCCACTATTCTGACGTCAATTTTTGATATTACTGATTACGTATTGCCGACCAGCGGCAGCAGTAAAGGTCGTCCCGAATCGGAGAATCACATCACCTCAATGCTCAACTGCCAGTTTTGTCGCCACATCTTCCGGCGCCAGCACCCGACCATCCGCCGACAACAACTCAAGCTTCCTAATCGGCTGACGCTTCTGCGCATCGACCATCACCGACCCCGACTCGCCAGGCTCGAACAGGAATTCCCCGCCCCATTGCGACAGCGCAACGATCACGGTTTGCAATGCGCGGCCCTTTTCAGTCAGCACGTATTCCTTGTAAGCGCTGCCATCGGACGCCGGCACCAGGCGCAGGATGTCGCGCTCCACCAGCCCTTTGAGCCGGGTGCTCAACATGTTCTTGGCGATATCCAGGCTCTTCTCGAAATCGCTGAAGCGACTGATGCCTTCCAGTGCATCGCGGATGATCAGCAACGACCACCAGTCACCGATCAGGTCGAGTGTCCGGGCGATCGGGCAGGCATTGCCCGCAAGGCTTTTGCGCTTCATTTCGGGTGTCTCCGGTAAAACGGCAGGTTCGATGCGGTTGCATCTTACAACTCATGCCGCCAAACCGTTAACGCGTGCGCCACGAAACTTAGCACCTGCGTACAAGTGGCCAATGCCCTTTGTCGCGATAGTGAACGCTGCCATCACGGCATCCACGCAGCCCAACCCAAGGAGTTTTCATGAGCACCTTCACGACCCGAGACGGCACCGAGATCTATTTCAAGGACTGGGGCAGCGGCAAGCCCGTGCTGTTCAGCCATGGCTGGCCGCTGGACGCCGACATGTGGGAATACCAGATGGAGTACCTGAGCAGCCGCGGCTACCGCACCATCGCCTTCGACCGTCGTGGTTTCGGGCGCTCCGAGCAGCCATGGACCGGCTACGACTACGACACCTTCGCCGATGACATCGCGCAACTGATCGAGCATCTGGATCTACGTGACGTGACCCTCGTCGGTTTCTCCATGGGCGGCGGCGATGTCAGCCGCTACATTGCGCGCCACGGCAGCGAGCGTGTCGCCGGGCTGGTGTTGCTGGGCGCAGTGACCCCGCTGTTCGGCAAGAAACCGGACTTCGCCGAAGGCGTCGACAAGTCGGTGTTCGACGGGATCAAGGCCGGGCTGCTGAAGGATCGCGCGCAGTTCATCGCTGACTTCAACGCCCCGTTCTACGGCACCAACCAAGGCCAGAAAGTCTCCGATGGCGTGCTGACGCAAACCCTGAACATGGCGCTGCTGGCCTCGCTCAAAGGCACTCTGGACTGCGTCACTGCATTCTCGGAAACCGACTTCCGCCCGGACATGGCGAAAATCGATGTACCGACGTTGGTGATTCATGGCGATGGCGATCAGATCGTCCCGTTTGAAACCACCGGCAAACGCGCGGCTGAGCAGATCAAGGGCGCCGAGCTGAAAGTCTACGCAGGCGCGCCGCACGGTTTTGCGGTCACCCATGCGCAGCAATTGAATGAAGACCTGCTGGCATTCCTCGATCGCTGAGTCCGTGTGATCTAAACGCGCCTTGAAAAGGGCCGCCGACAACCCTGTCGGCGGCCCTTTTTTTCCTTGTCCCGGATTTCGGTGGCAAGGCAAAGCCCCGTATTTACGGGGCTTTCAGGCCTCTGCATCACGTTTTTATCTTCACATGCCAGCTTAATAATATTTTACCGATAACCACCCCCTCCCTAGTCTGGTCCCAAGCACAGAGAACAGGTCGACAGCGACCTGAATCCAACGGCCTCGTGAGAAGGGATCAGAGATGACCACTGAAATAATAAAAACAGACACGCTTGTTGTCGGCGCCGGTCAAGCGGGTGTGGCCATGAGTGAACACCTGAGCAAACTCGGTGTGCCGCACTTGGTGCTGGAGCGCAGCCGCATTGCCGAACGCTGGCGCACCGGGCGCTGGGATTCGTTGGTGGCCAACGGTCCGGCGTGGCACGACCGGTTTCCGGGGATGGAATTCGATGATGTTGATCCGGACGGTTTCGCCCACAAGGAGCGCGTCGCCGACTACTTCGAAGCCTACGCCAGGAAATTCAACGCGCCGATCCGCACCGGCGTCGATGTGAAAAGCGTCGTGCGCAATGTCGGGCGTCCGGGTTTCACCGTAGAGACCTCCGAGGGCTTGATCGAAGCGGCCCGCGTCGTCGCCGCCACCGGCCCGTTCCAGCGTCCGGTGATCCCGGCGATTGCGCCGAAGGATGAACGTCTGCTGCAGATTCACTCGGCCGACTATCGCAACCCGCAACAACTGCCGGCCGGCGCGGTGCTGGTGGTCGGTGCCGGTTCGTCGGGCGTGCAGATCGCCGATGAGTTGCAGCGCTCGGGCAAGCAGGTTTACCTCTCGGTCGGCGCCCACGACCGCCCTCCTCGCGCCTACCGCAACCGCGATTTCTGCTGGTGGCTCGGCGTGCTCGGCGAGTGGGATCAGGCCGCGATGAAACCCGGCCGTGAACACGTGACCATCGCCGTCAGCGGCGCCCACGGTGGCCGTACCATCGACTTCCGTGGTCTGGCCCATCGCGGCATGACCCTGGTCGGCGTCACCGAATCGTTCAGCGACGGCGTGGTGACCTTCAAACAGGACCTGCGCGACAACCTCAAGCGTGGCGATGAAAACTACCTCGCGCTGCTGGATGCCGCCGATGCCTACATCGAGCGCAACGGTCTCGACCTGCCGCTGGAACCGGAAGCCCGCGAGACTTATCCGGATCCTGAATGCGTGAAAAACCCGCTGGCCGATCTCGATCTGGCCGCCGCCGGCATCACCTCGATCATCTGGGCCACCGGGTTTGCCGTGGACTATTCCTGGCTGAAAGTCGCGGCGTTCGACGACAACGGCAAGCCGCAGCACCAGCGCGGCGTGTCCAGTGAGCCGGGCGTGTATTTCCTCGGCTTGCCGTGGCAGTCGCGACGCGGGTCGTCGTTCATCTGGGGCGTGTGGCACGACGCCAAGCACGTGGCCGATCACATCGCCACCCAACGCAAATACCTGGCTTATCGCGATGCCGAACAACGCGAAGCCGCGCTGCACAACAACGCTGTCGACACCGTCGACGCTTGATTCCCCTCTTCAATCCCGGCACCTGTCGCGCCGGGTCCGATTTCGTCAGGAGCCTCACATGAGTCAGCCAACCCACACCCGCATTCGTATGTTCAACACCAAGGACACCTACCCAAACCAGACGCTGGACAACGACCTGTGTCAGGCCGTGCGTGCCGGCAACACCGTGTATGTCCGCGGTCAGGTCGGCACCAATTTCGACGGCGAACTGGTCGGCCTCGGCGACCCGCGCGCCCAGACCGAACAAGCGATGCGCAACGTCAAGCAACTGCTCGAAGAGGCCGGCAGCGACCTGAGCCATATCGTCAAGACCACCACTTACCTGATCGACCCGCGCTACCGCGAGCCGGTGTATCAGGAAGTCGGCAAATGGCTCAAAGGCGTGTTCCCGATCTCCACCGGGCTGGTGGTGTCGGCTTTGGGTCAGCCGCAGTGGCTGATGGAAATTGATGTGGTTGCGGTGATTCCCGAGTAATTCGACCTTAGCGAAAGGAGGCCACACATGACATTTTCCATCGCCGCCCGTTGCCCCGAAACCGGTCAGTTCGGCATCGCCATCAGCTCCTCCAGCATCGCCGTCGGCGCCCGTTGTCCGTGGCTGTTGCCGGGGGTCGGCGCGGTGTCGAGCCAGAACATCACCTTGCCGTCGCTCGGCCCGGAAGTCCTCGCCCTGATGGAGCAGGGCCTGGCGCCCGAGGCCGCGCTGGACAAGGTGTTGACCCGCAATGGTTACAGCCAGTATCGACAGATCACGGCGATCAACCACCTCGGCCAGACCGCGCATTTCAGCGGCGCGCAAACCCTTGGCGTGCACAACGCCGTGTCGGGCGAGCAATGCGTGGCGGCGGGCAACATGCTCGCCGGGCGCTCGGTGATCGAAGCCATGGTCAGCGCGTTCGAAGAAGGCGAAGGCCAATTGGCCGATCGCCTGATCAAGGCCCTGCACGCCGCCCAGGCCTTGGGCGGCGAAGCGGGCCCGGTGCATTCGGCAGCCGTGGTTGTGGTCGGCGAGTTGACCTGGCCCATTGTCAACCTACGGGTGGACTGGGCCGATGAAGACCCGATCGGGCAATTGCAAAAACTCTGGGACGCCTATCGCCCGCAGCTTCAGGACTACATCGACCGCGCCCTCGACCCGGCGAAGGCACCAGGTTATGGAGTCGCGGGAGACGACCGATGAGCAACAGCGTCGCGTTGCTCAAGACGCTGGTGGGGTTCGACACCACCAGCCGCGAGTCCAACCTGCAACTGATCGACTTCGTGCGCAGCTACCTCGAAAGTTTCGATGTGCCGTGCGAACTGATCTACAACGATGAGCGCAGCAAGGCCAATCTGTTCGCCACGATCGGCCCGGCCGATCAACCGGGCATCGTGCTGTCGGGGCACACCGATGTGGTGCCTGCCGATGGTCAGCCGTGGACCGTGCCACCGTTCGAACTGAGCGAACGCGACGGCAAGCTTTACGGTCGCGGCACGGCGGACATGAAGGGCTATATCGCCTGCGTGCTCGCGCTGGTGCCGTCGTTGATCGAAGCACCTTTGCGTATGCCGGTGCATATTGCTCTGTCGTACGACGAAGAGGTCGGCTGCCTTGGTGTGCGCTCGCTGCTCAAGGTGCTGGAGCAGCGTCCGGTCAAACCGCTGCTGTGCATCATCGGCGAGCCGACCGAACTCAAACCGGTGCTCGGACACAAGGGCAAACTGGCGATGCGCTGTGATGTCCAGGGTCATGCCTGCCACTCGGCCTATGCGCCACTCGGGGTCAATGCCATCGAGTGCGCCGCCGAGTTGATCGGCGAGCTGGGGCGCATCGGTCGACAGCTCAAGGAGGAACACCTCGACCCGCGTTTCGACCCGCCGTACTCAACGGTGCAAACCGGTGTGATCAGCGGGGGCAAAGCATTGAACATCGTCCCCGCCGATTGCCGTTTCGACTTCGAAATCCGCGCCCTGCCCTCGCAGGATCCGGCGGTCGTCGCGCAGCAACTCAAGGCCTACGCCGAACAGCAAATGCTGCCGCGCATGCGGGCGGTCAGCGAGCAGAGCGATATCCGTTTCAGCGAGTTGTCGGCGTATCCGGGGCTGGCCACAGATGCCCGGAGCCAGGCTGCGCAATTGATCGCCACGTTCTGTGGCTCGGACGATTTCGGCACCGTAGCGTTTGGCACTGAAGGCGGATTGTTCGACGCGGTGGGGATTGCCACGGTGGTGTGCGGCCCCGGCAGCATGGATCAAGGCCACAAGCCGGACGAATTCGTCAGCCGCGATCAGCTCAAGGCCTGCGATGAGATGCTGCAACGGATGCTGGCGTCGATTCGAATGTGAAAAAAGCGGTCTGGCTGCGGGATTCGAGTCTGCAGCCGCGCCGTAGCATCACCGACAGACAGCTGCTCCGATGGAGGTCAGCTGCGCTGTCGTTCATGGCGCTGAAATGCCCGAGACAGAGCGTTTCCAGCCGTCCGGAGAGCCTCGTTTTTTTAGCGCCTGAAGCAACAAAACTACTAATTTATCTCTCCCCTTTCCTTGCCCATGATCACCCCAACAAGAAATGCGCCGTCCGTGCCGGCGCTCACTGAAGTACGTCCACGTACTCGTCCTTGCCTTGGAGTTCGTCATGGCCACCTCTGCAACAACGTCCGCACCGCTCATTGAAAAACACACGATCGGCTATGTGCCACCCGAAGATCGCCACGGAAAGGTTCGGGATCTGTTCACCCTCTGGTTCGGCGGCAATATCGCGCCGTTGCCCATCGTCACCGGCGCCCTTGGCGTACAACTGTTTCACCTGAATCTGGTGTGGGGCATCGTCGCCATTCTGGTCGGCCATCTGGTCGGCGGTGTGCTGATGGCGCTGCACTCGGCGCAAGGCCCGCAGATGGGTATTCCGCAGATGATCCAGAGCCGTGCGCAGTTCGGCTCTCTCGGCGCGCTGCTGGTGGTGTTGATTGCTGGCGTCATGTACATCGGTTTCTTCGCCTCCAACATCGTGCTCGCCGGCAAGTCCCTGCATGGCGTGGTCGACAGCGTTCCGGTGCCGGTCGGCATCGTCATCGGTGCGCTGGGCTCGGGGATCATCGGCATCATCGGTTACCGCTTCATCCACGTGCTCAACCGCATCGGCACCTGGGTGCTGGGGATCGGCATCGTGGTCGGCTTCGGCTACATCCTCACCCACATCCAGACCGATGATTTCCTCACTCGTGGCAGCTTCAACATTTCCGGCTGGCTCGCCACCGTGTCGCTGGCGGCGCTATGGCAGATCGCGTTTGCGCCTTATGTGTCGGACTACTCGCGCTACCTGCCGGCCAACGTGCCGGTGGCGGCAACCTTCTGGACGACCTATCTGGGATCGGCGCTGGGTTCGAGCCTGTCGTTCGTGTTCGGCGCTGTCGCCGTGCTGGCAACCCCGGTGGGCATGGACACCATGGACGCGGTAAAACTTGCCACCGGCGCCATCGGCCCGTTGATGCTGGTGCTGTTCCTGCTCAGCGTCATCAGCCACAACGCCCTCAACCTGTACGGCGCAGTGCTGTCGCTGATCACGCTGGTGCAGACCTTCGCTTACCGCTGGATCCCGACCGCCAAGAGCCGCGCAGTGATTTCGATCATCGTCCTGCTGGCCTGCTGCTTCGCTGCGGTTGGCGCCTCGGCGGACTTCATCGGCCACTTCGTCGACATGGTGCTGGTGTTGCTGGTGGTGTTGGTGCCATGGACCGCGATCAACCTGATCGACTTCTACGCCATCCACAAAGGCCAGTACGACATCGGCTCGATCTTCCAGGTCGACGGCGGCATCTACGGCCGTTACAACCCGCAAGCCTTGCTGGCGTATGCGATCGGCATCGTGGTGCAGATTCCGTTCATGAACACGCCACTGTACGTCGGGCCGGTGTCGGCCCACATCAACGGCGCAGACCTTTCCTGGCTGGTGGGGTTGCTGGTGACGTCGCCGCTGTATTTCTGGCTGGCAAATCGTGACAGTGCTTATCGCCGGCGGCTGACCTCCGGGAAACTGGTGAACAGCCTGTAAGCCATCCGTTCCGCGCTGACACATGAAGGCCCTCAGATGTGAGGGCCTTTTTGCTTTGTGGGGAAGCGTCTATTTCGTCTTGAACGCCTCGCGCCGGGCCTGTCGTTCGGCGGCGTACGACTCTTGCGGCTGACTGATCAAATCCTCACGGCGCAATACTTCACCGCAGTGATCGCACAGCGGCCCGAGGCCTGCGCTGTGGTTGCAGTTTTTGTGAATCATGTTCACCGCCAGCCCTTCCTCGGGGGACTTGCACCAGGTCTCGCCCCAGGCGCGTAACGCAATTACCACCGGATAAAACGCCTCGCCTTTCGCGGTGAGGTGGTACTCGTAGCGTTTCGGCCGTTCGTTATACAGACGACGTTCAACGAGCCCGTCTGCCTCAAGGCATTTCAATCGAGCGGCGACCATCTGCGGCGTAGCGCCGGTCTGGGCCAGGATCTCGTCGTAGCGATGGCTGCCCATGAACAATTCGCGCAAAACCAGCACCGTCCAGCGGTCGCCGACGATCGCCTCGGCCCGGGAAATCGGGCACAGCGTATCGGGAAGACTATCGTTTACAGCCATCAGGGCTTGCCTCTTTCACAGTTACTATGATTATCATATCAACACGATGCGGGAACAAGCCCTGAGCATCGATCACTCTCATTGCCGGAGTACACCGTCATGTCGAAACCTCTCTATCCGCTCGACAGAACCGCCTACCTGCTGGTCGATCCGTACAACGATTTTCTCTCCGACGGCGGCAAGATCTTTCCGCTGATCAAACCGATGGCCGAGCAGAACGGCCTGCTCGACAACCTGCGCAAACTCGATCGCGCCGTGCGCGCCCTGCCGATTCCGGTCGTCATCGTACCGCATCACCGCTGGGTCAAAGGCGACTACGAGAACTGGGATCACCCAAGCCCGACCCAATGCAAGATCATGCACATGCACCACTTTGCGCGCGGCGAATGGGGCGGTGAATGGCACCCGGATTTTGCACCGAGGGACGGCGACATCGTGGTTCAGGAACACTGGGGGTCCAGTGGATTTGCCAATACCGACCTGGATTTTCGCCTCAAACAAATAGGCATCACCCACGTCATCATTGTCGGCCTGCTGGCCAATACCTGCATCGAAGCCACCGCACGCTACGCGTCCGAGCTCGGCTACCACGTCACGCTGGTGCGCGACGCGACCGCCGCGTTCAAAGAGGAAATGATGCACGCCGCCCACGAACTCAACGGGCCGACGTTCGCCCATGTCATCACCACCACAGACGAACTGATCGCCAACCTTCAGTCGCAAGGTGGCGCGAAATGAGTCTGACCGGCCATCTGCTGATCGGCGCCGTCGACGTGCCCGCTACCGAAGGCACGATGAAGGCGCTGAATCCGGCAACCAATTCGCTGATCGAACCGGAATTCGCCTTCGGCGGTGCAGAGCAAGTCGATCAGGCGGCAACCCTCGCCGACGCGGCATTCGACAGCTACAGCCATACACCGCTGGCCGAGCGTGCGGCGTTTCTCGAAAGCATCGCCGACAACCTCGACGCCGTCCGTGAGGAACTGGCCGCCCGTGCTGCGCTGGAAACCGGTCTGCCTCAGGCGCAGCTCGAAGGCGAAACCGTCAAGGCCGCCACCCAGTTCCGTCAGTTCGCCGACGTGGTGCGCAAGGGACGCTTCCTTCAACTGGCCATCGACCCGGCGCAACCTGATCGCCAGCCGCGACCACGGATGGATCATCGCCTGCAGAAAGTCGCCATCGGCCCCGTGGCGATCTTCGGTGCGAGCAATTTTCCGATCTCCTATTCGGTCGCCGGCGGCGATACCGCATCGGCGCTGGCGGCCGGTGCGACGGTGATACTCAAGGCCCACAACGCCCATCCCGGCGCTTCGGAAATCCAGGCCCGCGCCATCCGCAAGGCGGTGCAGATGCATGGCCTGCACGAAGGGGTTTTCTCCATGGTGCGCGGTGGTGGCAATGCCATCGGTGAGGCGCTGGCCGATCATCCTTTGATTAAAGCGGTGACCTTCACCGGTTCGGAGCTTGGCGGCATGGCGCTTTATCGCCGCGCTCAATTACGCCCCGATCCGATCCCGGTGTTCACCGAAATGACCAGCGTCAATCCGACGTTCATCTTGCCCGTAGCGCTGGCGACACGAGGCGGTGAGATCGGCGATGGTTTTATCGAGCGGATGCTGGTGAATGTCGGGCAGGCCTGCCTGTGTCCGTCGATCCTGATCGCGGTCGAAGGCGAAGGTCTGCAAGCGCTACGTAGCGCCATGATCAAGCGGGTCAGCGAAGCGCCGGCGCGCACGATGCTGACGCCGGGGATTCACGCTTCATACGCCAAAGGATTGATGGCGATGGAAAGCCTGGGGGCAAATCGGGTGGCGGTCGGCGCGCCGGCGGATGGCCAGTTTGAAGGCCGCTCGGCGCTGCTGGAAGTTGACGGCCATCGCCTGCTCAGTGAACCGGCGCTGGCCCATGAAGTGTTCGGCCCGGCGGCATTGTTGGTAACGGTCAGAGATGAGGAAGAGTTGCTGGCCGTCGCCCGTTCGTTCAAGGGTCAGTTGAGCGCAGCCGTTCACCTTGAAGACCGCGACCTCGATCTGGCACGACGCCTGCTGCCGATTCTCGAACGCCGCACCGGACGCATCGTGGTCAACGCTTTCGCCCATCCGCAGGAAGTGACCTTCGCCACCGTACACGGTGGGCCGTTCCCGGCCACTTCGGACAGCCGCTTCACCTCGGTCGGCATGACCTCGATAGAGCGCTTTTTGCGGCCGGTGGCGTATCAGGGCTTTCCCGATGCGTTGTTACCGGCAGTGTTGCGCGATGCCAATCCACTCGATCTGCCGCGCATTATCGACGGCCAATAATAAATGCCCGGTTCGGCAAATCACCGAACCGGGCACTCTCATTCAATCAAATGAGCAAATCTTCAAAGAAGGCACCGTACGGAAGCTCAGGGTGCTTAATCTGGATTTCCAGAATCCACACACCGGCATTCGGAGCCTGATCGAAGTCCCCCAGATTGCCGCCCCGATAAATTGCATGCGGAAAATCACTGACCCGGTGGCCCTCGATGTCCAGGTTCAACTTCCAGCCCATGGCCTCGGCCTGATCCGTGGCGTAGCGGTACAGCTCGACACCGGTTACGCCCTGACGCCAGAAGGCCTCGACCTTGTCGAAGAGCTCTTTGGACAACGTGTCAATTCTCTTCTGCGCGCACCACACCACGCTCTTCCAGCAAGCGCACAAACATGCTCAGACTGCGCGAAACGGTACCCCGCCGCCATACCAGCCACGTCGTCAGATAGCGGAAATCCGACGCCAGCGGCCAGACGCTCACCGTCGCGCAACCGGGCATGCTCTGCAGCATGCTGCGTGGCATCAGAGCCAGACCGGCGCCCGCACTGACGCAGGCGAGCATGCCGTGATAAGACTCCATTTCAAAAATCTTGCCCGGTACCGCAGCGTCGGTGCTGAACCATTTTTCGAAGTGATGGCGATAGGAGCAGTTCGAACGGAATGCATAGATGTTCTCGCCATTGACGTCAGCAGCGCGCTGGATCGGCCCGTGATGCAGCGGCGAGATGATGACCATTTCCTCTTCGAACGCCGGAATGCCTTCCAGCGCCGGGTGCAAGACCGGGCCGTCGACGAACGCTGCCGCCAGGCGCCCGGAAAGCACACCGTCGATCATTGTCCCGGACGGGCCGGTCGACAGGTCCAGATCGACCTTCGGATGTTGCTGGTTGTAGGTCGCCAGCAAACCGGGAATACGTACCGCCGCCGTGCTCTCCAGCGAGCCCAGCGGGAATGCGCCTTGCGGTTCCTCACCGGCCACCGTGGCCCGCGCTTCCTGGACCAGATCAAGAATGCGCCGCGCGTATTCGAGAAAACTCCAACCGGCCGGCGACAGCCGCAAGCGGCTTTTCTCGCGGATGAACAGGTCGACGCCCAGGTCTTCCTCCAACTGCTTGATGCGGGTCGTGAGGTTCGACGGCACCCGATGAATCTGCGCCGCCGCCGCGCTGATGCTGCCGTGCTCGGCAACGGCCTTGAAAATTTCCAGTTGCACCAGATCCACAGTCATTCTCCAATCGTGAAAGAAACGCTCTTTATTATTCAGTTTCCAGAAAATGAACGCCACCCTACTCTGAGCGCATCCACTGACCTCGCAGGACGATGCCATGAGCCCGATTTCCAGCCAGACCCACGCCATTTCGATCAACCCCGCCACCGGCGAGCAGATCGGTCACTACGCCTTCGAATCCGCCGAGGCTCTCGACGCTGCGCTGACCCGCGCCGCATTCGGCTTCAACAAGTGGAAACGCAAGCCATTGCAAGACCGCTCCCGCGCCCTGACCGCGCTGGCCGGCGCTCTGCGTGACAGCAGCGAAGCCATGGCGACCATGATCACCCGGGAAATGGGCAAGCCGATCGCCCAGGCCCGTGGCGAAATCGAGAAGTGCGCCAAGCTCTGCGAGTGGTACGCCGAACACGGCCCGGCCATGCTCAACGCCGAAGCGACTCTGGTCGAAGGCGGCAAAGCGCGCATCGAATACCGTCCGCTCGGCCCGATCCTCGCCGTGATGCCGTGGAATTTCCCGATCTGGCAAGTGCTGCGCGGCGCCGTTCCGGCGCTGATCGCCGGCAATACTTACGTGCTCAAGCATGCGCCGAATGTGATGGGCAGCGCCTATCTGTTGCGCGACGCGTTCACCCGCGCCGGTTTTGCCGATGGCGTGTTTGAAGTGCTCAACGTCACTCCGCAAGGCGTGTCCACCGCCATTGCTGACCCGCGCATTGCCGCCGTAACCCTGACCGGCAGCGTTCGCGCCGGCATGGCCATCGGCGCACAGGCCGGTGCCGCGCTGAAGAAGTGCGTGCTGGAACTGGGCGGTTCCGATCCGTTTATCGTGCTCAACGACGCCGATATTGATGAAGCCGTGCAAGCGGCAGTCATCGGTCGTTACCAGAACTCCGGGCAAGTCTGCGCCGCCGCCAAACGTCTGATCATCGAAGAAGGCGTGGTTGAAGAGTTCACCCGCAAGTTCGTCGAAGCCACCCGCCAGTTGAAGATGGGCGACCCGTTGTCCGCCGACAACTACATCGGCCCGATGGCCCGTTTCGATCTGCGTGACGAACTCGATCAACAAGTACGCGCCACCCTGGAAGAAGGCGCCACCCTGCTGCTCGGCGGCGGCAAGGCCCAAGGCCCGGGCAACTATTACGAGCCGACCGTGCTGGCCGACGTCACCGACCGCATGACTTCGTTCAAGCAGGAACTGTTCGGCCCGGTGGCCTCGATCATCACCGCTCGTGACTGCGCCCACGCCGTGGCCCTGGCAAACGACAGCGAGTTCGGTCTGACTGCAACGATCTACACCGCCAACGTCGCCCTGGCCCAGCAACTGACCAGCGAACTGGAAACCGGTGGTGTGTTCATCAACGGCTACTCCGCCAGCGACCCGCGCGTGACCTTCGGCGGCGTGAAGAAGAGCGGTTTCGGCCGCGAGCTGTCGCACTTCGGCGTGCGCGAGTTCTGCAATGCGCAGACGGTGTGGCTGGATCGCAAATAATCCAATAGCCCAAAAACCATGTGGGAGCGAGCTTGCTCGCGATGACACCTTCACGATCAACATTGATGTTGAATGTCAGGCAGCCATCGCGAGCAAGCTCGCTCTCACAGGTTTTGTGTCAGTCCTTGAAATCCGTGGACAGCGCCAGCTCACTCCACTCGGCCAACTCCTGCGCCACCAAACGGTTCTTCGCCTCGATCCGCGCAATCGTGTCGCTGCCCAGCGCCAGCCGCTGCGGCGGGTTCGGCGTGTTGACCAGTGTCAGCATCGCTTCGGCGAGCTTCAGCGGATCGCCCGGTTGCGCATGGTTGGCCGCTTCGGCAAACGTGCGCATCTTGCCGACGGTTTCGTCGTAGTCCGGCAGTACAAGCGCAGTCTTGACCAGCGATTGCTCGTCGAGGAAGTCGGTGCGGAAGAAACCCGGTTCAACCACCGTGGCATGAATGCCCAGCGGCGCCAGTTCCTGGTGCAACGCTTCGCTGATGCCTTCCACCGCGAATTTGGTCGAGCCGTAGACACCCCAGCCCATGTAAGCCTGATAACCGCCGATGGACGAGATGTTGATGATCCGTCCGCTGCGCTGGGCGCGCATGTGTGGCAGCACGGCGCGGGTGACGTTGAGCAGGCCGAACACGTTGGTGGCGAACAGGCGCTCGGTTTCGCTGGCGCTGGTTTCTTCGACAGCGCCCAACACACCGAAGCCGGCATTGTTGATCAGCACGTCGATGCGTCCGAAGCGCTTGATGCCTTCTGCCACCGCTTGGTGGGCTTCTTCTTCGCGGGTGACATCGAGGCGCACTGCCAGCAAATGCGGGTGATCGCCGAGGCGGTCGGTGATGTCCTGCGGGTTGCGGGCAGTGGCAATCACCGCGTCACCGGCGCGCAAGGCCTGTTCAGTGATAAGGGCGCCAAAACCACGGGAAGCTCCGGTAATCAGCCAGGTACGCATATCAACTCCTCCTGTCGGTGACCCTGCGAGATTGCCGGGCCTTCTTGATGAGTTGAGTCGACTTTAAAGCCGTGCTACTGATGTGATAATCCCAACAAATTTGCATGACTTTGTGAAAGGTGTTCACAAATGAAAAACCCGTCCACGGCGGACCTGTCGATCTTTCTCTGCATCGCCCAGCACCTGAATTTCAGCCGTGCGGCGATGGATCTGGGCCTGACACCTTCGGCCCTAAGCCATTCATTGCGAGCGCTGGAAAATCGCCTCGGTGTGAGGCTGTTCAATCGCACCACCCGCAGCGTTGCGCTGACCGAGGCCGGCGAGCGTCTGTATGCGCGGCTTAAACCGGCGTTTCGCGATATCGACGACGCCCTTGAAGACCTCAATCACTTTCGCGACAAACCTTCCGGCAACCTGCGCATCACTGCCGGGCGCCAGGCCTGCGAACTGGTGCTGCTGCCGATTGCCGGGGCGTTCCTGCCGGCCTATCCGGACATTCGCCTGGAAGTGGTCGAAAGCGATGCGCTAGTGGATATCGTCGCCAGCGGTTTTGATGCTGGTGTGCGGTTCGGCAATCGACTGCAAGCGGACATGGTGTCGCTGCCGATCGGCCCGACCCTGCGCTCGGTAGTGGTCGCGTCGCCGGAGTTTTTGAAACGGCACGCCGCGCCACAAAAACCGGAGGATCTGCGCACCCTGCCCTGCATCCGTCACCGGTTTCCCAGCGGCGCGCTGTATCGCTGGGAATTCGAGCGTGGCGGCATCGCTCAGGAAATCGAGGTCAACGGTCCGCTGACACTGGGTGATGTCAGCCTGATGATCGGCCCCGCATTACAGGGCTTGGGACTGGCCTATGTATTCGAGGACATGGCCCGCGAACATTTGGCGAGCGGACGGCTGGTGCAGGTACTGGCGGACTGGTGCCCGTACTATCCCGGCCTCCACCTGTACTACCCGAGCCGACGCCACGTACCGGCGCCGCTCAAGGCGTTTATCGATTTCGCCCGCAATGCTCGCGAGGGCAAAACGAGCTGAGCCGTTCTACAAATACTTCAACCAGGCGATGTCACGGCGTCGGGCCTTCAGTGCCGAAAACCAGCGCACCGCCGGGAACAACGCGACCGCCAGCACCACCGCCGCCAGCCACACTGCCGTCACCGACGAGAAACCAAAATACGTGCCCTGATTAAGCCCGAACAGCGCCACGCCGATCAGGTACAACACCTTCAGGGCATACAGGTGCAGCAGGTAGAAAAACATCGGCGCCGAACCGAACACCGTCAGCCAGCGAATCCAGCGTCGATCCTGCGCACGCTCGAACACCAGCAACAGCAGCAGCCCGACGCTCACCGTCAAGGTGATGAACAACAGCGACGGCGGGTATTTGGTGATGTTGAAAAAACTCATCAGGGTTTGCAGGCTGCTGTCATTGATCGACCACGGTTTCTCGCCATAACCGTTGACCAACCGCAGAGCCAAGAACCCCAGCAACCCGGCCATGCCACCGATCAGCAAACGGCGCTGGCGCAACCCTGCATCGGCTGCGCGGGCGAACCACGGCCCCAGCGCATAACCCAGACCGATCACGCCGATCCACGGTAGCAACGGATACGACGTGCGCAGACGCAAGGTTTCGCCCGCCTCGATCCAGCCCCGGTCATGAAGGATCGCCCATGGCACGTGCAGTGCCGACTCGGTTGCGAAATGCAGTCCGTCGAGCAGGTTGTGTCCGGCGATGATCGCCAGGCTCAGCGTCAACAGCAGCCAGCGTGGCAGCCAGACAAGCAGCGACAGCGCGATCATGCTCAGGCCGATCGCCCAGATCACTTGCAGGTAGATCACGGTCGGTGGCAACTGGAACGTCCAGGCGAAATTCACCAGGGTAAATTCGAGCGCGACCAGAAACAGTCCGCGCTTGAACAGGAAGGCACTGACGTCAGCCTTGCCGTCGTACTTTTCTCCGAACAGCCATGCTGACAACCCGGTCAGCAGCACGAACACCGGCGCACACAGATGCGCCAGGGTACGGCTGAAGAACAGCGCCGGCTCGGTGCTGGCGATGTCCATCGGGTCGGTGACCTGACGATGCAACAGAAAGGTTTCGCGCACGTGGTCCAGCAACATGAACAGAATCACCAGGCCACGCAGTGCATCAATGGACAGCAACCGGCCAGTCGCCGAGGGGGCAGAACGGGGAACCGCAATCGTCATGGAGGTATCGCAATCGAATGGTTGATCGATGCGACCGCCCGAAAGCGGCCGCGCAATTTGCGTTACCTTATAACATGAAAAACCGATCCAATCGCTAGCGGTTCTCAAACAGCGATCACGCTTTACGCAAGACTTCCAGCACGACCTGCAACGGATGGCGCAGTTGTCGATCGGCCTGGCGCTTGACCTGACTGCGGCAGGAATAGCCGGTGGCCAGTGCCTCGCCCTTCTCCGCCGGGGCCTCGATCTGCTTGGCCCAGGATTGTTCGTAGATCACCGCCGACGTCTCGCGATTGCGCGCTTCATGTCCGTAAGTGCCGGACATGCCGCAGCAGCCGGTGGCCTGGGTCGCCAGCTTCAGGCCGACACGTTCGAACACCTGCTCCCACTGCCGGGTGGCCGCCGGGGCGTTGGTTTTCTCGGTGCAGTGCGCCAGCAGGCGGAAGGTGCCGGCGCGGCGCTGGTCGGTCTGCTCCGGCATGACCTTGAGCAACCACTCCTGCACCAGCGCCACCTCCGGGCATTTCTCCATCTCCGGCACCTTCAGATACTCCTGGCGATAGACCAGGGTCATGGCCGGGTCGAGTCCCACCAGCGGCACACCAACCTCGGCCAGTGCGCGCAGCTGTCCGGCATTGCGCAACGCCGCACGATTGAACGCCGAGAGGAAACCCTGCACATGCAGCGGCTTGCCGTTGGCGCTGAACGGCGCCAGGTAAACCTGATAACCCAGTCGCGAAATCAGCTCGATCAGATCCGCCAGCAATGGCGCCTCGAAATACCGGGTGAACGCATCTTGTACCAGCACCACGCTGCGCTCACGTTGCGCCTGGGTCAGCACCGCAAGCACCTCGACCGACGCCGGCTGAACCTGCCAGCGACGCATCGCCGCGTGGAAATCGAAACGGCTGAGCAACGGCACATCGACCATGCCGCCAAGACGCTCGATCAAGCGACGGCTGAACGAGGCGCCCATCAAGCCGTTGTAGAGCAACGGAATCCGCGCCATGTACGGAATCGTGTACTCCAGCGAAGCGATCAGATAATCCCGCGCCGGCCGCAGATAACGCGTGTGGTACAACTCCAGAAACCGCGAGCGGAAGTCCGGCACGTTGACTTTCACCGGGCACTGTCCCGCGCAGGACTTGCACGCCAGGCACCCGGCCATGGCGTCATACACCTCATGTGAGAAGTCCTTTTCCTGCGCACGGCTGTTGCGCCAACGCTGCAGCAACGTGCTGAAGAACGGCGGACGACGGCTGGCATCGGCCAATACATCAACACCCGCCTCCCCCTGCAAACGCAGCCATTCACGAATCAGCGAGGCGCGACCCTTGGGCGACTGCGCGCGCTGGCGAGTGGCTTTCCACGACGGGCACATGGCATCGTCGGGATCGAAGTTGTAGCAGGCGCCGTTGCCGTTACAGTGCATCGCCGCACCGTAGTCCTGCCAGACTTTCTCGTCGATCTGTCGGTCCAGTTCGCCGCGCAGGGTCACTTCGTCGATTTTCAGCAATGCAGCGCCGGGGATATCCGGCGTGGCGATCTTGCCGGGGTTGAACTGGTTGAACGGATCGAACGCCGCCTTCAAGGCTTGCAGCGCCGGGTACAACGCGCCGAAGAAGGCCGGCGCGTATTCCGAGCGCAGGCCCTTGCCGTGCTCGCCCCACAACAGACCGCCGTAACGCTGGGTCAGCGCGGCGACGCCGTCCGACACCGGGCGCACCAGCGCGGCTTGTTGCGGATCCTTCATGTCGAGAATCGGCCGCACGTGCAGCACGCCGGCATCGACGTGGCCGAACATGCCGTATTGCAGCTTATGGCTGTCGAGCAGCTCGCGCAGTTCGGCGATGTACTCGGCCAGATGCTGCGGCGGCACGGCGGTGTCTTCGACAAACGGCTGCGGCCGCGCTTCACCGGCGACGTTGCCGAGCAATCCCACCGCGCGTTTGCGCATGCCATAAACGCGGTTCACCGCCGCATGCCCGACGGCCAGCGTATGGCCCAGGCGCTCGACCGTGGCGTCGGTGCCCAAATGCTGGACGAAGGCTTCGACCCGGCCTTGCAATTCCTCGGGATCGTCGCCGCAGAACTCCACCAGATTGATCCCGAGCGTCGGCCGCTCGGCGCTTTCCGGGAAGTACTCGGCGACGCCATGCCAGACGATGTCCTGCATCGCCAGCAACAGCACTTTGGAGTCGACGGTTTCGATCGACAACGGCTTGAGCGCCATCAACGCCCGGGCATCACGCAAGGCATCCATGAAGCCGGCGTAGCGAATGTTCACCAGCATCGTGTGCCTGGGAATCGGCAACACGTTGAGCTTGGCCTCGACCACAAACCCCAGCGAACCTTCAGCGCCGCACAGCACGCTGTTGAGGTTGAAACGGTTGTCAGCCTCGCGCAGGTGCGCCAGGTCGTAGCCGGTCAGGCAGCGGTTGAGATCGGGGAAGGTTTCCCGGATCAGCTCGCCCTGCTCATCGATGATCTGCCGCGCGCAGCGATACACCTCACCGGCCCGGCCCTCACGCGCGCACTCCGCTGCCAGTTCGCTTTCTTCCAACGGGCGGCCGTGCAAACGCTCGCCACCACGCAGGACCATGTGCAGTTCCAGCACGTGGTCGCGGGTCTTGCCGTAGGTGCAGCTGCCCTGGCCGCTGGCATCGGTGTTGATCATGCCGCCGACGGTGGCGCGGTTCGACGTGGACAGTTCCGGAGCGAAAAACAGCCCGGCGGATTTCAGTGCCGCGTTGAGCTGGTCTTTCACCACGCCGGCCTGCACCCGTACCCAACGCTGTTCAACGTTGATTTCAAGAATGCGGTTCATGTGCCGCGACAGGTCGACGACGATGCCGTCGGTCAACGACTGGCCGTTGGTGCCGGTGCCGCCACCACGAGGCGTGATCACGACTTTCTGGTAAGCCGGCTCGGCGATCAGGCGCGCGAGCAGCGCCACGTCGTCGGCGTCACTCGGGAATACCGCCGCTTGCGGCAAGCGCTGGTAGATCGAGTTGTCCGTGGCCAGCACCACGCGGCTGGCGTAATCGGCGCTGATCTCGCCACGAAAACCGCCGGTTTCAAGGGCTTTGAGAAACTGCTGGTAGTCGGTGTTCAACGCAGTGGAAGGCGACAGCTGGGCAATCATCGGGCATGCAATCTCGGTCAAAAAACGGGCCGTGTGGCGGTGAACAGTTGTGCGCAATGAATGATTGCGTCACGCTCCCGCCATCTCATAGGCCTTATGTTCATTGCAGAGCGATGCCGGGACAACCGTAAAATCGACCCGCAATCCATGACTAAAACGAATGAATCCGCGAACTCTCACTCCCTCGATGTCGTTGCTGCTGGCGTTTGAAGCCGCCGCGCGCCATGAAAGCTACACCCGCGCCGCTCACGAACTGTCGTTGACCCAAAGCGCGGTCAGCCGTCAGGTGCAGATTCTGGAAAAGATGCTCGGCATGCGCCTGTTCAGCCGCGAAGGCCGGCGGGTGATTCTCACCGACGTCGGGCGCATGTACCAACGCGAACTGTCCGAAGCCCTCGGCCAGATTCGCAGCGCGACGTTGCAGGCGATGGCGTTTGGCTCGGGCATTCACAGTTTGCGCCTGGCGACGCTGCCGACCTTCGGCTCAAAATGGCTGCTGCCACGCTTGAAGGATTTCTACACCGCGCACCCCGGCATGACGGTGCACCTGCATTCACGCATCGAAACCATCGACTTCGACACCAGCGAAATCGACGCGGCGATCTGCGTCGGCGGCGGCGACTGGCCAGGGCTGACCGCCCACCGTCTGCACACCGAAGAACTGGTGGTGATTGCCAGTGCGCAGCTGTCCGATGCCGAGCGTCGTGCGGCAGACGAAGATATTGCCGGGCAACTGCTGCTCAACGTCAGCAGCAATGCTCAGGCCTGGTCCGAGTGGTTCAGCCATCACGCCCTGCCCCATCGCAGTATGCGCATCGGTCCGAGTTTCGAGATGACCTCGCACTTGATCCAGGCTGTGCGCGCCAATATCGGGATCGGGCTGGTGCCGAGAATTCTAGTGGAGGATGAGCTGCACAACGGCGAGTTACTGCAGCTGGGCGAACCGATCAGCAGTCGCCGCAGCTATTACCTGGTATACCCGGCGCGCAATGAGTCGCTGGCATCGCTTAAGGCGTTTCGCGACTGGTTGATGCGCACGCTCTGAAACAACAGAGGGCGCCGTTCGACACCCTCTGGTTTTGCTCAATCAGAATCGCGGCTTCAGCGCTTTCCAGTCAGGTTTGTAGCGCTGCATTTGCCGTACATCATCGCGCTGGCGGATGCCGCAGGTCAGGTACTGATCATGCAGCTTGCCGAGCTGATCGTGATCCAGTTCCAGCCCGAGGCCCGGTGCACGAGTGATCTTCACGCAGCCATCGACGATCGGCAGCTTGCCGCCCTTGATCACTTCTTCATCCGGCTCCTGCCACGGGTAATGGGTGTCGCAGGCGTAGTCCAGATTCGGCACCGCGGCCGCCACATGCGCCATCGCCATCAGGCTGATGCCCAGGTGTGAGTTGGAATGCATCGACACGCCGAGGCCAAAGGTGTCGCACATTTTCGCCAGGGTCTGGGTGTCGCGCAGGCCGCCCCAGTAATGGTGATCGGCGAGGACAATCTGCACGCTGTTCAACGCAACGCTGCGGCGGAATTCGTCGAAATCGGTGACCACCATGTTGGTCGCCAGCGGCAGCCCGGTGCGCTTGTGCAGCTCGGCCATGCCGTCGAGGCCCGGGGTCGAGTCTTCGTAATACTGCAAATCGTCGCCCAGCAACTGCGCCATGCGGATCGAGGTTTCCAGCGACCAGTTGCCGTTGGGATCGATGCGCAACGGATAACCGGGGAAGGCCTTTTTCAACGCCTTGATGCACGCCACTTCGCGCTCCGGCGGCAGCGTGCCAGCCTTGAGCTTGATGCTCTTGAAACCGTAGGCCTCGATCATCCGCGCAGCCTGGGCGACGATCTGCTGCTCATTCAGCGCCTCACCCCAGTTGTCCGGTTTGTACGGCGAATCGACGTGCTGCGCATACTTGAAAAACAGGTACGCACTGAACGGCACTTCATCGCGCACCGCTCCGCCCAACAGGTCCACCAGCGGCACGTTCAAGTAGCGGGCCTGCAAGTCGAGGAACGCTACTTCAAACGCCGAATATGCGTTGCTCACCGCTTTACTGGCGTGGGAACCCGGCGCGAGTTCGGCACCGGCCAGACTGGCAGGCTTGTTGGCAGCAACCGTCGCCTGAACGATCCGACGCAGCTGATTGAGATTAAAGGGATCAAGGCCGATCAACTGCGACTGCAGCTGTTGCTGGATCGCCAGCGCCGGAGCATCGCCATAGCTTTCGCCGAGGCCGATGTAACCGTTGTCGCTCTCGATTTCGATGATCGAGCGCAGGGCGAACGGTTCGTGGATGCCACTGGCGTTGAGCAGCGGCGGATCACGGAAGGCAATCGGAGTGACGGTGACACGAGTGATTTTCAAAATGACGCTCCTTTGAGACGGAATCAGTGGCTCGCCACCGGGTTGGCCGTCGGCGCGACGGCGTTTTCGGGTTCAGGCTTTGCCGGGGTTTTGCCCTTGGCGCCGGGTGCCATCCGGGCGAAGAAGATCACCACTGCCGCTACCAGCGAGGTCGCCGCCAGGCCATACAGGCCGCCCTCAATGGAGCCGGTGGTCTGCTCCAGAAAACCGAACGCGGTCGGCGCAACGAAGCCGCCGAGATTGCCGATGGAGTTGATCAACGCAATGACCGCCGCCGCGATGCGCGCATCGAGATAGCTTTGCGGAATCGGCCAGAACAGCGCCGAGGCTGCCTTGAAGCCGATGGCCGCGAAACAGATGGCGACGAAGGCGAAAATCGGCCCGCCCGTGGTGGACATGAACATGCCGAACGCGGCGATCACCAGGGTCAGCGCGACCCACGCCTGCTGGAATTTCCACTTGCCCGCCATTGCCGCAAAGCCGTACATCGCGACGATGGAAATGATCCACGGCACCGAGTTGAGCAGCCCGACCTGGAAGTCGCCGAGGTTGCCCATTTTCTTGATCATGCTCGGCAGCCAGAACGTGGCGCCATAGATGGTCAGGGCGATGGAGAAGTAGATGAAGCAGAACAGCGCGATCTGCCGGTCCGCCAACAGTTTGAACATCGAAGGTTTGGCGACGTGGGTTGCTTCGCGTGCACGTTGTTCTTCGGTGATCGCGGCCACCAGTGCCTCGCGCTCCTCCTCGCTCAGCCACTTGGCCTGGCGCGGATGAGATTGCAGCCAGAACCAGACAAACCCGCAGAGCACCACCGACGCAGCGCCTTCGATCAGGAACATCCACTGCCAGCCGTGCAGGCCCAGACCGCTGATGTGCAAAAGAGCACCGGACACCGGGCCGGAAATCACCGAGGCAATCGCCGATCCGCTGAGAAACACCGCCATGGTCTTACCGCGCTCCGAGGCCGGTAGCCATTGGGTGAAGTAATAAATGATCCCAGGGAAGAACCCGGCCTCGGCAGCGCCCAATATGAAGCGCAACACATAGAAACTGGTTTCACCCTTGACGAACGCCATGGCCATCGCCGCCGCGCCCCAGGTGAACATGATCCGCGTCAGCCAGGCGCGGGCGCCGTAGCGTTGCAGAAGCATATTGGACGGCACTTCAAACAAGGCGTAACCGATAAAAAACAGACCGGCGCCGAGGCCGTATGCAGCAGCGCCGATCCCCAGATCGGTTTCCAGATGACTGCGCACGAAACCGATGTTGACCCGGTCGATGTAGTTGACGATGAACATCACCACGAACAGCGGCAGCACATGACGCTTGACCTTGGCGGCGGCGCGGGCGAGTACCGTGATGTCCGGTGAACTCTGGAGGGTATTCAAGGGGCGACTCCCGATCTTTGTTTTTGTTGGGATAGCGGCGGCCTTTGAGGCGTAGAGCGATCATGGACGGAGCCATTGATCCCGTCTAATCTAACTTGGCATTCGATTGATACCCGGATTAGATCAATGTTCGAACTGACCCAACTGCGCTGCTTCACTACCGTCGCCACCGAACTGAATTTCCGCCGTGCCGCCGAACGGCTGAACATGACCCAACCGCCATTGAGCCGGCAGATCCAGTTGCTGGAGCATCACCTGGGAGTCGAACTGTTTACCCGCAGTACACGCAGCGTGGCGCTCACCGCTGCCGGCCGCGCATTTTTCATCGAGGCGCAGAATCTGCTGGAGCGCGCGCAACAGGCTGCGGTCACTGCCCGGCGTTTTGCCGAGGGTGATATCGGTTCGGTGAACATCAGTTTTGTCGGCAGCGCGGTGTATGAGTTCTTGCCCAAGGTCATCGCCGAGGCGCGCCTCAAGCAGCCGCAGGTGAAGATCGACCTGACCGAAATGAACACCTACCAGCAACACGAAGCCCTGCGCGCCCGACGCATCGATCTGGGCATCGTCCGCGCGCCGTTGCTGGAGCCCGGTTACGCCACTGAGTGCCTGGTGCGAGAGCCGTTTGTGCTGGCGGTGCCGAGTGGTCATCGACTGGCGAACGCCGACGATGTGTCAGTGAAGGACCTGGATGGGCAGCCGTTCCTGATGTATTCCCACGCAGCCTATCCGCCGTTCAACGAATTGCTGACCGGCATGCTGCGCTCGGCCCGGGTTGCTCCGGATTACGTGCAGTGGCTGGGTTCTTCCTTGACGATTCTGGCGCTGGTCAATGCGGGCATGGGCCTGGCGCTGGTGCCGCGTTGCGCGACCAGTGTGGTGTTCAGGAATGTGGTGTTTCGCGAGATCGACCTGGGCGAAGGGGTACAGAGCGAACTGCATCTGATCTGGCGGGAGAACAACGACAACCCGGCGTTTGCGATGTTGCTGGAGGGCATTCGCCGGGCGGTGAAGGATGGATGGGGTTAGGAATGGGTATGCGGATATGGAGGGTACTTCGGCGGAGGAGGTGCCTTTGATGCCTCGATCAATGGTTTCTCCAGCCGTTTCCCGTCCGGCCCTACAAAAAGACGCTTTATATGTGGCGGTATTGGTTGTGATGCTCTGGCGGTCATGATGAACCCTCTGAGACAGGGCTGAATTCAACCCATTTAACCCTTGTGGAATCTATCAGCAAAAATTCCGCGCTAATAGGCACCTCCGTTCCATCCTCGTTGATCCAGCAGGGATACTGCATCACAAACTGGCCGCTGGTTGACTCGGGCGGCCACTCCACCGGCCAGCCTAGAACGCGCCTTTCATCATCCAAATGCAGGGTGATAACGCGATCATATTTCGCAAATGCGCTGAACCATTGACTGGGGTAGGAAGATTGTTTCGTGACGTTTCTGCTGCTCAACCAACGATGCAACTTGCCATTGGCTGACAGGCAACAGGCCAACAACCCGAGTACCAGCGAAGCAAAAAATGCCCACGACGCTTCAGCTTTTGCATCCCATTTTCCTACAGAAAATCCCTTCTCCCCCACCCACACACAAACCGCTCCAACTCCCAGCACCATTGCGTGAATCACAAACGTGAAAATCAACGCCTGCACAATCTGCCCGAACGTATCCGGCCGCTTGAACGCCGTCAGGGTGTAGAAAATCCAGGCCGAGACAAACCCCGGGATCAGGTACTGCAACAGCGGAATCACTTCTTTCACCAGATCATCCATGATCGGTCGCTCCTTGAATCAGAAAAACAATCCTCCAGAAACAGCAATGCCGGCCCATAACGGGCCGGCATTCAAAGCCTAGTGCACGCAGGAAAGACGCTTGCGATCAAGTGTCACTGCGCATTACGCGTCCTGCAGAATCAGATCCGCGCCCTTCTCCGCCACCATCAGCACCGCCGCATGGGTGTTGCCCGACGTCACGTTCGGGAAGATCGACGCATCGACAATCCGCAATCCGTCGAGGCCATGCACCTTGAGGCGCTTGTCGACTACCGAAGTCTGCTCGTCCGCCCCCATCGCGCAGGAGCCGCACAGGTGATAGATCGAGCCGCAATTGTCGCGGAAGTACTGGAGCATCTGCTCGTCGCTTTCCACTGCCGGTCCCGGCAGAACTTCATCGACCGTGATGCCCTTCAATGAAGGCGCGCCCATGATCTTGCGCATCAGGCGACTGCCCTGGATCACCTCGTCGATGTCCTTTTGCGTGCTCAGATAGTTCGGGTCGATCAACGCCGCATCGCGCGGATTTTTCGAGGCAATCGTGATGTGACCGCGACTGGTCGGGCGGCACGGGTTGAAGCACAGCAGGAAACCTGAATACGGCTCGGGCTTGAGGCTGGCCTTGTTGTTCTTCGGAATCTGGTACGACAGCGGGTTGAAATACAGCTGCAGGTTCGGATGGCTCTGTTCCGAATTGCCACGGAAGAATCCACCGGCCTGATTGACGCTCATCGCCAGCGCGCCCTTGCGCGTCAGCAGGTATTTCACGCCGAGTTTGAACTGGCCGAACAGCGAGCTGAGTTCATCGTTCAGAGTCGGGACGTTGGCCTTGTAGTAGTAGCTGACGCACAGGTGATCCTGCAGGTTATGCCCCACTGCCGGCAGGTGTTTGACCAGCGGAATCTGATGTTTGGCCAGTAGGGTGCGATCGGCCACGCCGGACAGTTGCAGGATCTTCGGTGTGTCGACCGCACCGGCACACAGGATCACTTCCTTGCGCGCCGTGAACGTTCGCGTCACACCATGCTGAGTGATGGAAATACCGGTGGCGCGCTGTTGGCTCTCATCAAACAGCACTCGATCAACCAGCGCGTAATGCTCGACCGTCAGGTTCTGCCGGCTCAGTGCCGGGTGCAAATGGGCGAAGCTGCTGGAGCTGCGCTGACCATTGCGGGTGTTGACGTCGTAGATGCCCGCGCCTTCGAATTTCGGCCCATTGAAATCGTCGCTGCGTGGGTAGCCTAGTTCATCGCAGCCCTTGAGGAACACATCGCAGATCGGGTGGGTCTGGCCGGTCATCGGGGTGATGCTGATCGGGCCGCTGCCACCGTGGTATTCGCTGTCGCCCAGCGGATGGTTTTCCAGTTTGCGAAAGTACGGCAGCACGTCCTTGAAGCCCCAGCCATCGTTGCCGTTGGCCGCCCAGTCGTTGAAGTCATGGGCCTGGCCGCGCACGTAGATCATTGCGTTGATCGAGCCCGAACCGCCCTGGACCTTGCCACGCGGGGCGTAGATTTCGCGATTGCCCAACTGTTTTTGCGGCTGGCTGTAATACATCCAGTTGAAGGTCGGGTTGTAATACATTTTGGCGAAGCCGACCGGGATCCTGAACCACAGGGAACTGTCCTTGCCGCCCGCCTCCAGCAGCAGCACCGTGTATTGGCCCGAGGCCGAAAGCCGATTGGCCAGCACACAGCCAGCGGCGCCTGCGCCAGCGATGATGTAGTCGTATGTCATGCACGGTTACCGCGTAAGTCTTTTTATCGAACCCGCCCGTTACCGGGCGAGGAAATCCCGTCAGCCCCTGGCCGGCGATGTGTCTTTGACGTCGGCCGGGATCGAGGCCATTTGCAGGTGCAGGCGCTCACCGGTGTACGGCGAATGCTTGCGCACCACGTCCATGTTCAGCTCCACGCCCAGGCCCGGCTCGGTGGACGGGATGATGTAACCGTCCTCCCACTGCAACGGCTTTTTCAGGACCTCGGCGTGGAAGCCGCCCCAGGTCTCGATGCTTTCCTGGATCAGGAAGTTCGGCGTGCAGGCCGCGAGCTGGAAACTCGCTGCCGCACCAATCGGCCCGTTGTAAAGATGCGGGGCGATTTGCGCGTAATAGGCCTCGGCCATGCTGGCAATCTTCTTGCCTTCGAGCAGGCCGCCGCAGCGCGCCACGTTCATCTGCAGAATCGACGCACCGCCGGCCTGCAACAGCTTGAAAAATTCGTACTTGGTGGTCAGGCGCTCGCCAGTGGCGATCGGAATGCTGGTCTTGGCCGCGACCTGCGCCATGGCTTCTTCCTGTCCTGGCGGCACCGGTTCTTCGAACCACAGCGGATCGTATTTCTCCAGGCGCCTGGCCAGGCGAATTGCCGAGGACGGCACCATTTGCCCGTGGGTACCGAACAGCAGATCGCACTTGTTGCCCACCGCTTCGCGGATCTTGCGGCAGAAGGTTTCACAGCGCTCCAGCACTTCCAGCGAAATCTGATGCCCGGAGTACGCGGTGTACGGCCCGGCCGGATCGAACTTCACAGCGGTGAAGCCTTTGTTCATGTTGTCGATGGCGCATTCGGCGGCCAGGTCCGGGTCGTCGTAGTCGTACTCGCCACGGCTATTGACCGGGTACAAGTAGGTGTAGGAACGCAGGCGCTCGTGAACCTTGCCGCCGAGCAGCTCGTAGACCGGTTTGCTCGCAGCCTTGCCGATGATGTCCCAGCAGGCCATTTCCAGACCGCTGACCACGCCCATCATGGTCAGGTCGGGACGCTGGGTGAAACCGCTCGAATAGGCCTGACGAAAGAAGCGTTCGATGTGGTGCGGATCCTGATTCAGCAAGTAGCGCTCGAACACATCTTCGATGATCGGCAGCATGGCTTTGGGGCCGAAGGTCGCGGCGTAGATTTCGCCGACACCTTCAATGCCGCAGTCTGTCTTGAGCTTGACGAACAGCCAGTACATGCCGCCAATGTGCGGTGGCGGTACGGCGACGATATGGGTTTCAAGGGCGACGATTTTCATCTCAGGCACCTGTCTTTTTCAGAGATTTGCGATTGATTCGGGCACGCAGGGTCACGGCAGCCAGGGTGCCGATCAGACCGATAGCGGCGATGTAGCCGAAATAGAGCTTGTAGCCGAGGGCGCCGGGGAAATGCTCAGTGAGGTAGCCGTTGATCAACGGGATGAACGCATCCGGCATGTAACCGACCACCGAGACGATGCCGATGGCCAGTCCGGTGATGCGCAGCGGAATGTTGCAGCTGTCGAGGATCGCCCAGTACAGACCGCGAATCGCGTAGGTCATCAGGCCGATGAAAATCACTGTCGCGATCAGCAGTCCGATGCTGTTGAGCGCCGGGAACACGATCAGCCCGACGATTGCCAGACTCGCCAGCAACAGCGCGGCGATCAGCACCGAGATGTTCGAAAACTTGTCCCCCAGCCAGCCGCCGCCGATGCCGCCGATCGGACGCATCCACAGTTTGATGGTGGTGATGGTGCCGGCCATGACGGCGGTCAGGCCGCTGCCTTGCAGGTAGTCCGAGAAGCTGTAGGTGGCCCAGAAGATGTGATAACCGCAAAACACGATCGCGGTAACCAGCCACAGTTCAGGAATCTTCACCAACGTCGCCAGATCCGTGAACAGGTTGAACTTGCCCTTCTCCACCGGCGGCGTGTCCTCCATCGATTTCGGATCCTTGATCAGCACCAGCACACAGCCGATGGCGATGCAGGTGAAGGCGTAGAGATAAACCACGTGTTTGAAACCTTCGGCAGTGGACTCGCCACGGGTTTCGGTGGCGTAGGCGAACAGCCCGAGCGCAACCGTTGCCAGCAGCGCTTCGACCAGTCCGCGCCCCCCATCGAGGATGCCGAAAAAACGACCCTGTTCGGTGTGATGGGCAATCATCTTCACGCGCTTGAGCACCGAGGCCCAGAACGTCAGGCCGGTGGTCAGTCCCCAGCAGCCGAAGATGATCATCAGCCCGGTCATCGACGGCGCCGTCGAATACCACAGACCCAGCGCGCCAGTGGCCACCAGCGAAAAGAAAATCAGGAAACGCGGCGCGATACGGTCGGCCAGCCAGCCGCTCGGCAAGTAGCTGAGCAGGAAAATCGTCCCAAGCATCGAGTACAGATAGCCCAGCTCGCTGTGGCTGATCTGGAACACGTCGAGCATGGTCGTCTGATAGACCTGACGCAGGTACAGAATCGGGTAGATCGCACCGGCGGCGAGCACCAGCAACATCAGTTGGAAATAGCGACTTCCCTTGTCGCTGCGGCTTTTCGAAGCCGAGTTGGAACCCTGAACAGCGGCAGCAGTGGATGCATGCTTGGACATTGAAGTGACCTCGGGCGACCCGTGCTCCGGGCGCCCCTGATAATTGTTTTTATAGGTGTCGCGTGAGGCGTGCTGCGGTGGATCAGTACTTCATGACCACAAGGCGGGTCTGGGTGAATTCGAGCATGCCGTGCTTGCCGTCATCACCGCCCAGGCCCGAGCGTTTCCAGCCGGCGTGGTAGCCCTGATACGGATCGGCCGGGGTACGGTTGACGTACAACTCGCCGGCTTCGATGGCGTTGGCGACTTTCTGCGCGGTGCGGTAGTTCTCGGTGTAGAGCACCGACGACAGGCCGAACTGGTGATCGTTGGCCATGGCCAGCGCTTCGTCGATGTCGCGGTACTTGAGTACCGGCAGCACCGGGCCGAAGATTTCTTCCTGGACGATTTCCATGTCCTGACGGCAACCACTAAGCAACGTTGGCGGGTAGAAATGCCCCGGACCTTCGGGCAACACACCGCCGCTTTCGAGGATGGCGCCGTCGGCAATCGCGCGCTCGACCATGGCGTGAATGTTCTTCTGCGAACTGGCGTTGACCAGCGGGCCCATCAGGCTCGCATCTGTGGCGCGGTCACCGAACTTCACCGCGGCGATCTTCGCTTTGAGCAATGCGAGGAAACGCTCGTAGACGCTTTCCTGCACGTAGACACGCTCCACTGCCGTGCACAACTGGCCGCAGTGAGTGGTCTTGGAGGCGATGATTGCGCTCGCGGCCGCTTCAAGATCGGCGTCGGCTTCGATGATTGCCGGAGTCTTGCCGCCCAGTTCCAGCGACGGCTTGGCGATGTTGGCCTTGCAATAGTCGAGAACAATGCGCCCGGCGTTGACGCTGCCGGTCAGGGTAATCAGGCCCACGGCTTTATGCGCGCAAACGGCTGCAGCGGTGGCGTGATCCATGGTCAGGATATTGATTACGCCGTCTGGCATGCCCGATTGCTCCACGGCTTTGGCGATTTCGAACGCCGACGTCGGGGTGTTGTTGCTCGGACGCACCACCACGGTATTGCCGGCAATCAGCGCCGGAGCGACTTTGCGCAACAGGGTGTAGACCGGGTAGTTGAACGGAATCAGGCACGCGACGACGCCAATCGGCTCGCGGTGCAGGAACAGGTTTTCTTCAGGGCTGTCGCTGGGAATGATCTCGCCTTCGATGCGGCGCGCCCACTCGGCGTGGTAGCGGGTGATCTGCGCGGCATAACGGGCTTCGTTGCTGGCGTCACTATGGCTTTTTCCGGACTCGGCAGCCAGTGCGGTGCCGATGGCTTCGGCGCGGTCCTCAAGGGCAGCCGCGAACGCTCGCAGGTGCTCGGCGCGCTCGATGCTGGTGAGTTTGCCCCAGGTCTTTTGCGCCTTGGCGGCAGCGTCGACTGCCGCCAAGGCTTCTTCGGCAGTGGCGGCTGACACCTGGCCGATCAACGCTTCGGTGGCCGGGTTGTAGACCGCAATCAGCGCCGCGCTGGCCGGCTCGATGAAGTGGCCGTTAACAAAATTTCGCTCGACTCGCATGTGCATCGCCCATCGTTTGTTTTTATCGATGCCACCAGTCTTGTCATCGACAGCGGGTTCAACAAACGATTTATCCGGCGATCAAACATTCGAAAAAGGCACGTTACTCAGGAAATCGCCTTCGAAGGCTCAAGCTGGCGCTGCGCCAGCCAGATCTCTTCCTGCAACCACTGACTGAACGCCTGCAATTGCGGCATCTGCGTCTGTTCCGGACGGGTCACCAGCCAGTAGGACTGGTGACCCTCGACATGGACGTTATGCACTTGGGTCAACTGCCCGCTGGCCAGCTCCGAGGCGACCATGTGCCAGTCGGCTATGGTGATCCCCAAGCCATCGACTGCCGCTTGAATCGCCAGATCCAGCAGGTCGAATTCATAACCGCCCTGGGTATCGACGCCGCTGATGCGCGCCGCGTCGAGCCAATGCTTCCAGGTCAGGTAGCGCTGATCCTCCCGGGCCAGCACATGCAGCAGGGTCAGGCGATTGAGGTCGATGCCCTGCTCGCCGCCCTCCCGCGCATACAGGGTCGGCGCGCACACGGCGATGTGCCGTTCCTGAATCAGCAGTGAACTGTCGAGCCCATCCCACTCGCCATCGCCAAAACGGATCGCGCAATCGAGGGTGCTGGTTTCCGCCAGACTGTCCTGTAAACGGGTGGTGATGCTCAGTTCCAGTTCCGGATGCTGCTCGCGCAGGCGCCCGAGGCGCGGCATCAGCCAGCGGCTGGTGAACGTTGGTGGCGCGTTGATGTGCAGGCGGTTGGCATGGGTTTTCTGCTGGATGCTGCGCACGGTCAGCTCGATCTTGTCGAACGACTGATGCAGCGCCCGCAGCAGAATCTTGCCGGCACCGGTCAGTTCGAGATGGTGATGGCGGCGTTCAAGCAGACTCTCGCCGAGCTGTTCTTCCAGCTGCCGCACCTGACGGCTGACCGCGCTCTGGGTGACATTGAGCAACTCGGCAGCGCGGGTAAAGCTGCCGGTGCTGCCGGCCACTTCGAATGCTTTGAGCGCATTCAGGCCGGGCATTTTGCGTTTCATACAAGGCACTCGAAAACCACTGACAAGGTGCAAAGCATCCCACGATGATGGCGAATTGTCCTACAGGATTTTCCGAGTAACATGCATTCGACGCAGGTTTCCTTGACGTTTTTATCGTTTGTTCTGCAACGGGCGGATGGCAAAACTGCGCGGCATCTCTAATAAAAACAATCGAGAGCCGCTCCATGCCCTTCCCTGCATCTTTGCGCCTGCGCACCACCTCCATCGCTCTGTTCTGCAGCATTGCCGCCCCGGCCATGGCGGTCCAGGTCACCGACAATCTCGACCTTGGCGGAGCCATTCGTGCCCGTTGGGACGTGGACCCGGATCGCGATATTCAGAAGTTCGGTCTCGACACGGTGTTCCTCAGCGCCAAGTACAACTCCGACACCTGGATCGGCGAAGCGCAATACCGCTTCTACGGTCGCTCCTACCCGTATCAGTACACCAGGAACTACGGCGACATCCGTTTCGCCAAGTTCGCGTGGGTCGGCTACAAGTTCAATCCCGACCAGCAAGTGCAGGTCGGCCTGAACACCGTGCCGTTCGGTTTGCAGCCGTACTTCGGCAGCACGTTTTACGAGACCCTGGGCAACGTCATCGGCCTGGAAGACGTGCAACAGGTCGGCGCCAAATACATCCAGCAAAGTGGCGCCTGGAACGTTCAGGCCGGTTATTACCTGCGTCCGGCCTGGCAAGGCAAAGGCACCAGCAAGGGTGTGACCTACTCCAGCGTCGTATCCGGGGCCGACAGTTATGTGGCCGACGGCAGTGATAACCAGGAACGCAACACCGTTGTGCTGCGGGTGGCCAGGTCGCTGGATCTGGGGCCTTGGAAATCCGAAGTCGGGATCTCCGGCCTGACCTCGACCCTCGAAAACAAGGACACCGACAACGACGGCCGACGCAACGCCGTGGCCGTGCATTACCTAGGCAAGAACGGCCCGTGGGGCGTGCAGTTGCAGGCGGCGCGGCAGCAGATGTCGCCACGCAACGCTGGCACTGATGAACTGGTGACCCTCGGTGGTTACGACGGCACCTACAACGTGGCCAGTCGCGGCAATCTGTACGTGGCCGACCTGAGTTACGACGTCAGCGGCAAATATCTGTTCGATCAGATCAGCGGGATCAAGCTGTACGCCAACTACAGCGCGTTCGACAAGTCAGCCAGCGGCTTCAAGACGTCCGAGCGGATGATCCTCGGCACCTCGTTTTCCGTGAGTAAATTGTGGGTTGCGACCGAATGGCTGTTCGGCAAAAACGATCCGTACATCGGCGGCGGCAGCTACACCCAGAGCCTTGGCGCAGGCGGGCTGGATCAGTGGGAGAACCAGTTATATGTGAACGTCGGGTATTACTTCTGACGCTCGATATTTCAGCGCCTGACAGTCAGCTATCGCTGGCAAGCCAGCTCTCACAGGATTGATGTTGGCCGCACTCTTTGTGGTCACCTTGATACTTGTGGGAGCTCGCTTGCCAGCGATGGCATCTGCCCAAACAACACTTGCATCCGCCCACCACCAATAGTCAGATAGGCCCATTCCAAAACAACAATAAACCGCCCGATCCGGAGTTCCGCCTCCATGCGTCAACTGCCCTCGCTCAACACCTTGCGCGTGTTCGAAGAAGTCGCCCGTCATCGCAGTTTCAGCCAGGCCGCCATCGGGTTGAACGTCACCCAGGGCGCGGTCAGTCGCCAGATCAAACAGCTTGAAGACTACCTCGGCGTGGCACTGTTCGTGCGCACGCCTCAAGGGCTGTCACTGACCGAAGCCGGCAGCAATCTTTCCCCGCATCTGGCCGAAGCCTTCGACCATATCGAGCGCGCCTTGCAAGCCGTGCGCGTGCCCAACTTGCGTCAACGCTTGAAAGTGCTCGCACCGCCGACCTGGGCCACGCGCTGGCTGTCGCCACACCTGCGCGCGTTCTGCCAGCGCTACCCGGACATCAACCTCAGCGTGACCAACCAGATCGGCCACGACAGCCTTACGGAAGTCGATTGCCACATCCGCTTCGGCCTCGCGGCAGCGCCCCACTGCATCAGTCAGCTGCTGGTGATGGAACGGCACATCGCGGTGGCCAGCCCGGAACTGTTCAACGGCGATCAGCCACCGGACCTGCGGCAGTTTCCGCTGCTGCACATCCTGCACGACGGCAAGCGTTTGAAGGTCTGGGAGAACTGGCTGGCGGCGATGGGCCGGGATGACATCGATGCCGGGCAAGGGCTGGAATTCAGCACCCTCGATCAGGTGATCCACACTGCGCTGGCCGGCGGCGGTCTGGCGGTGATCGACCGGCAGATGATCGAAAAGGAACTGGCCAACGGCAGCCTGCTGCCGATCACCCCGATTGAGGTGATCGGCCCTTATGGCTATTGGCTGGATGTGGCGAATGACAAGCAAGGCCTGTCGAAAGTGAAGCTGTTTACCGAGTGGCTAGGGGTTGTCAGCAACCCCTGACCTGCACTCATCAGACGGGCGTGGCGACTTTCCCGACCGGCGTAACACCGACCTCCACCGGACTCTGCGCCTTGCACGCCTGACTCAACGTCAACGACTTGGTCTCCGGCGCCCATGCCCAGGACAGCAAAGCACCAATCGCCAGAATCGCCGCAAGAATCCCCATCGTCGGGCTCAACCCGATCCCTGCCACACTCACCGGCAACAGGAACGTGCTGACCGCCGAGCCCAGACGACTCACCGCCGTCGCCAGACCAATCCCGCTGGCCCGCACTTCCGTCGGGAAACTTTCCGCCGGGAACACGCCCACCAGATTGCTCACCGCCGACAACACCAGCGTGAACACACCGAACACCAGCACCATAAGCCACGCCGCACTGCCCGGCAGCACCGCCAGCAGAAACAACGCCACCGCCAGAATGATGAACGAGTTGATCAGGAACCCGCGTCGGGTGAATTTGATGGTGCACCAGATGCCGATCAACGCGCCGAGGATCAGCAGCATGTTGAGCATCAGCTCGGTGCCGAAGCCTTCGGCCAGGCCCATCTTCTGCAGGATCGACGGCAGAAAGGTGTAGATGGCGAAGTACGGCATGACGATGCAGACGAAGAACAGGCAGTTGAACGCCGTGCGCTTGCGGTATTCGCGGCTGAACAGCACCGCGTAGCCCGAGCGGGTTTCCGTGGAGCGGGTTTCGTCCAGCTCGACGTTGTCGCCCAGATGCTTTTTGACGATGGCACGGGCTTCGGCCACCCGGCCCTGATTGACCAGCCAGCGCGGCGATTCGGGAGTGCCGATTCGGGCGATCAGAATCAACCCGGCGGGAATCGCCGACGACGCCAGCATCCAGCGCCAGGCATCGTCACCGAGACTGAGCATGGCGGTGCCGACAAAGGTCGCTGCCACGTAACCGAAGGTCCAGATCACACTGAACGAACCCAATAACACGCCGCGATGTTTCTTCGGCGCGAACTCGGCGAGCATTGCGTGACCGACACTGAAATCGCCACCCAGGCCAATGCCGATCAGCACCCGGCAGAGAAACAGGCTCATGGCCGTTTCGACGTAGAACTGCATCACCGAAGCGATAGTTATCAGCACGAAACTGACCAGGAAGATTTTCTGCCGGCCGACCTTGTCCGAGATCCAACCGAAAAACAGACTGCCGAGAAACAGGCCAATCAGCGCCGATGCGCCGATCAGGCCCTGCCAGAACGCATCCAGGTGCATCTGCGGGCTGAGCAAGGTGAATGCGATGCCGATCAGGCCAAGGATGTAGCCGTCGGTAAAGTGCGCGCCGAAGGTCAGGCCGGCGATCTTGAGGTGGAAGCGCCCGATGGGCAGGTCATCGATCTTTACGGGTTGAGCGGACATGTTCGTCTCCAATTGTTGTTATTGACGGAGAAACCGATTGCTCTTGCTGTTCAATTGTGGGAGCGAACTTGCTCGCGAAGCGGAGTGTCAGCTGACAGAACTGCCAACTGACCTGACGCCATCGCGAGCAAGCTCGCTCCCACAGGGTTCGGGCAGGCTTACAACCCCCCCATCAACAGGTATTTGATCTCCAGATAGTCATCCAGACCGTACTTCGAACCCTCACGCCCAAGGCCCGATTCCTTGATGCCACCGAATGGCGCCACCTCCGTGGAGATGATCCCTTCGTTGATGCCGACCATCCCGGCTTCCAGCCCTTCGGCCATACGCCAGACCCGGCCGATGTCGCGGCTGTAGCAGTACGCGGAAAGACCGAACGGCGTGTCGTTGGCCCGCGCCAGCACTTCGGCCTCGTCCTTGAAGCGGAAGCACGCGGCCACCGGGCCGAAGGTTTCGTCCTGGGCAATCAGCATGTCGCCACTGGCTTCGGTGAGGATGGTTGGCTCGTAGAACGTGCCGCCCAGTGAATGCCGACGACCGCCGCACAACAGTGTGGCGCCCTTCTCCAGCGCATCGCTCACATGGGCTTCGACCTTGGCCAGCGCAGCGGCGTTGATCAGCGGACCTTGCTCGGTGTCGCCGTCCAGCGCACTGCCCACGCGCATCGCCGCCACGGCTTCGGCAAGTTTGCCGGTGAAGGCTTCGTAAACGCCGTCCTGAATGAAGAAGCGGTTGACGCACACGCATGTCTGCCCGGTGTTGCGGAATTTCGAGGCCATCGCGCCCTTCACGGCTGCATCGATGTCGGCATCGTCGAAGACAATGAACGGCGCGTTGCCGCCCAATTCCAGCGAGACCTTTTTCAGGGTGTCGGCGGCCTGACGCATCAGCAATTTGCCGGTGCGGGTCGAGCCGGTAAACGACAATTTGCGCACCACGCTGGAGGCTTGCAGCGCACCGCCGATGGCCACTGCATCACCGGAAACGATGTTGAACACACCGGCCGGAATCCCGGCCTGCTCGGCCAGCACTGCCAGAGCAAATGCCGACAACGGGGTTTCTTCCGACGGTTTGAGGATCATCGTGCAACCTGCCGCCAGCGCCGGGCCGACCTTGCGGGTAACCATTGCCAGCGGGAAGTTCCACGGGGTAATCGCCGCGACCACACCGATGGCTTCCTTGGTCACGATGATCCGCGCATCAGCCTTGTGGCTCGGGATCACATCACCGTAGGCACGCTTGGCTTCTTCACCGAACCACTCCAGAAAACTCGCGGCGTAGACCACTTCGCCCTTCGCTTCGGCCAGCGGTTTGCCCTGTTCGCGGCTGAGCAAGGTCGCCAGCCCCTGCTGGTTGGCGAGCATCAGATCGCTCCAGCGTTTCAGGCGCTGGCTGCGTTCCTTGGCCGTGAGTTTGCGCCACGCCGGAAAGGCACGATTGGCCGCCTCGATGGCGAGGTTGGTTTCCTCGGCACCGGCCTTTTGCACCTCGGTGATCAACTCGCCATTGGCCGGGTTACGCACCGGATACGTGGCGCCGCCCTGGCCCCACTGACCGTCGATGAAGTTGCCGTGACGGATCAATTCGCTCATGCCACAGCCTCCTGCAACGTGAAGCGTTCGAGCCCCGGACGGGCCGTGCGCAGGATGCGTTTGCCGGCGGTGTAATCGTTGATCACATCGCACGGGGTATAGTTGCGCTCCAGCTCGTGCAGCTCTTCGGCATCGAGTTTTGTTTCCAACGCCGCCAGTGCGCTGTCGAACTGCGCCGTGGTGTCGGCGCCGACCAGCATGCAATCCACGCCCGGATGATTGGCGACCCAGGCCTGGGCGATCTGCGCGTTCGACACGCCACGGGCACGGGCCACGCGTTGTACCGAGTGAGCGATTTCGAACGAGACTTCGTCGCTGTACATCTGCTGGGTGAAGAAGTCGGTCTGGTTGCGAGTCGATTGCACGTCACCGGTCAACAGGCCACGGGCCAGCGGACTGAACACCGAGACGCCAATGCCCTGGTCGCGACAGAACGGAATCATCTCGCGCTCTTCTTCGCGGTAGGCGCAGTTCAGTTGCAGCTGCATGTTGATCGGCTTGACCCAACCGTTGCGCTCGCAGGCCATGAGGATTTTTGCCAGTTGACCGGTGAGCATGGTCGAGACGCCGATGTAACGTGCCTTGCCGGAACGCACGATGTCGTTCAGTGCGCCCATGGTTTCCTCAACCGGGGTGTTCACGTCGAAGTAATGCAGCATGAACACGTCGACGTAATCCATATTCAGACGCTTCAGCGAGGCATCGATGCTGTCCATGATGTGCTTGCGCGAATGGCCGCTGGCGTTGATGCCGTTGCGGGTGCCGTAGCCGACCTTGGTGGTGATCACCAGGTCCTCGCGGCGGGCCAGGCGCTTGACGATGCGCCCCACCACTTCCTCGCCGACACCGGCGGAATAGAAGTCCGCCAGGTCAATGAAGTTCACGCCGTTGTTGAGGGCGTGAGCGACGATAGGTTCGCTTTGTTTTTCATTGAAGATCCACGGTTTCCAGTCCGGGGTGCCCATGTTCATGGTGCCCAGGCACAGACGGGAAACTTGCAGGCCGGAGCTGCCCAAACGGATGTATTGCATGGCGCGGACCTCAGGCTTTTGGCGTGTAGAAAGGGTTGCTGATGTGGTTGACCACATCTTTGAGCTGCGCGGTTTCCGGCTTGCCGGTCAAGGCGGCGCGGATCGCGGTGCGGCAGGCGTTGTAGTTGTTCAGGTAGACCGCATCGAGGTCATCGCACGCCGGGTTGACCCAGTTGGCGGTGACGATCGCCCACTCGTCTTCGGCTTGCGGCGGCAGCGTGCCGTCGAGCAGCGCTTCGAGCACCGCCTTGGCGATACCGGCCTGGGAGGCGCCCCACGTTGCATTGCCGTGCAGGTCGCTGCTAATCGCAGCCTTGTTGACGTAAAGGGTCATCGGCTTGACCGGGATGTTCGGCTGGGCGATCACCATGAACGGGCAATGGCCCTGGCTCGGCGACGCCAGGCTGTTGGCAAACGCCTGCCCTGCCGGGCCATTGCGCGGGCCGATCAGGATGTTGATATGCGCGGCGTTCACGCCCGGGCCTTCGAAACCTTCACCAATGTACAGGTCGAGTTCTTTCATCAGTCATTACTCTTTGCGATGCAGAGGGATTTTTTGGGGTGATCGACAGCTCACGCGGGCCGAGAGGCCGACGGGATCAATAACGGACGTGGGGAGACGCGAGGGAAGAATCGGGACATGGCTGCAAACGCTCTCTGGTTGTTATTGATGAGCTGTGTTTGCGATTTTTTAACACCGGGGATCTGGCCGGCCGTAACCATTAAAAATCATGGGGCAATGACTTTTAGTCATAGCCTTTTGTGGCGGCAAAAAAAAATCCCGCTCGAAAGCGGGATGTTTTTGAACGGCTCTGATTATGCGACGACAGGAATCATCGGATCCGCAGCCGCCAGCGCGCTGGCACGGTCAGCCGCTGGCGGGTAGATCCACTGGGTGTTGATCTGCATCTTGAGGGACTTGCCCTCCTGCTTGACCAGTTTCACCTGACGATCCCAGCCTTCGGTGTACACCGCGCCCCAGGCGCCGAGATCGAGGCAGGTCACGTATTTCGGCTGGCTGTATGGCGTAGGGTCGACACCCAGAATCTGCGCCGCAACGTTGTTGCCGGCGTGGCGCCCCAGGGAAATCGCGTGCTGGCAGGTCATCAGGGCGAAGTTGCCGATATCGTCGCTGGCCGCATAAGCCACGTCGCCGGTGGCGAAGATGTCGTCCTGGCCGATGACTTTCAGATGGGCATCAACGTGCAGGCGACCCTGACGATCACGCTCGGCAGGAATCTGCTCGGTCAGGGAGCTGGCGCGCACGCCGGTGGTCCAGACCACGGTTTTTGCCTCGATACGTTGACCGTCCGACAAGGTCACGCCGTTTTCATCGACCGACAGCACCGACACACCCAGTCGCCATTCCACACCCAATTCTTCGCTTGCTTGGGCAATCGACACGCTGATCGCTTCACCCATGGCCGCGCCGATTTTCTGCCCACGGTCGACGATGATCACATGAACGTTGGCATCGTCGCCCAGCACGGCCCGCAGACGCGCCGGCATTTCAGTGGCGGTTTCGATGCCGGTGAAGCCACCGCCGGCGACGACCACGGTGTTTCGAGCCTGGCTCTCAGGTTGGTCGATCAAGGATTTCAGATGGTTTTCCAGGCGGATGGCGGCTTCGATCTGGTCGACGTCAAACGCGTATTGCGCCACGCCCGGGGTGTCCGTCAGGGCCAGGCCGCTGCCGGAGGCGAGCACCAGTTTGTCGTAATTGAACACCTGTTGCGCACCGGCTGCATCGAGGTAGCCCACGGTTTTCGCCTGCACGTCGATGGTGTTCGCCGCGCCCTTGATGAAGTTGACGCCAACCGCATCGAACAGATCGCCTAGCGGCGCCGCCAGCGTGTGGGCGTTCGGCTCGTAGAAACGCGGACGAACGCGCAGCTCGGCCTGCGGCGCCAGTACGGTGACGTCGATGTTGTCCCGATTGTGAATGTCGACCAGACGCGTGGCGCTCAACGCCGTCCACATGCCACCGAAACCTGCGCCGATTACCAGAATGTGCTGTTTCATTGTTCTCTCCAGGCACGAAGCCTAGTCACTGAATGAGGTTGAAGGATTCACATCATCGGGAGCGGACACATCTGTATTTTTCAAGAGTGCGGAAGGCTGCTCACCGGATAACGGCGACTGTATTGGTCGCCTTTAACGCCGACAAGTCAGATTTTGTGATGATTATGATCGAATAACTCGATAGCTCAGACCGCTCATGGCTGCCCTACGCAACGCTTTGATTAAGCAATAAACCAAGAAAATCGGGATATACATCGCTGAACACGCAAAGCGTTCGGATTTGTTTGCCACTGATAAGCCTGATAACATCGGCGACAAATACAGTCGGAGATAGTTATGTCGCTTTACAGTGCGGGGGTCGAGTACGGCATTCACTGCCTGGCCTTTCTGGTGGGCAGCGGCGGTGACAGTCGTGAAGCCAGCGTGCGCGATCTGGCAGAACTGCAAGGGGTGCCGCTGGATTACCTGGCGAAGATCTTCACCAAACTGGCCAAAGGCAAACTGGTGGAATCCACCGGCGGCGTACGCGGCGGCTTCACTTTGGCGCGCCCGGCGGATGAAATCACCCTGCTCGACATCGTCAATGCCATCGATGGTCGCAAGAACATTTTCGAATGCCGGGACATTCGCGGACGCTGTGCGCTGTTCGACGGCTCGCCACCGGACTGGGCGCTGGAAGGCACCTGCTCGATTCACGCCGCGATGATGACCGCGCAAAAGCGCATGGAAGAAGCCCTCGCCCAGCAGACCATCCTCGACATCGCCAGAAAGGTCGGTCGCAAGGCGCCGCCGGGGTTCAACAGCCAAGTGGAAGACTGGATGCAGGATCGCCGGGAAAAGAAGACCGGTGGCGCCGGCATTCCGCTCATCGACCTCTCGGACTAAGCTCGATCAGCAGGCAAAAAAAAGCAGAAACCGATCACCGGTTTCTGCTTTTTTATTTCGCCATTACAGGCAATCACGCACCGCTTTGCGCAACGACCCGGACTTCGCCCACGGCGGCCCCTGATAGAGGGAGACACGGCTGCCGTCCTTGTACTTGACCACATCGAGAATCTCGTCGGCGGTGACGATGCTCGGCGCGGTAATCCGATAGCCGTTGGAAATCGCTGTCTGGGAGGTCTTGGCAACGTCCTGCTGCCACAGTGGCAATACACACGCGGCATATTCCTTGGGGGTTTTGTCGCTGGTCTTGCTGACATTTGGCTCGCCCGGCACCAGTGACGCAGGCAACGAACAACCGGCCAATGCCGCCAGCAGCATCCCCCCGATCAATATCCGCATGGTGATTCCTTCATCTGAAAAAACGCGAATGTACCTTGTAACTGTTCGGACATCCATCGTAGCGCTCTGCCGGTACTCCCCGAAAACCGGTCCATTGAGCTTATCGACAGATGACCTTGCCCCGCATCGGAAAAATGCGGCTACTCTGTTTTACCGAGAATGTTCCGGAGGTGATCATGCGGCTCAATGAATACGAACACGAACTTCAGCGTGACCTGCAAAGCGTGGCATCGGACCTGAGATGGTCGGCGGTGGACCTCAAGCGCATCGCCGAGCAACTGCGCCAGTCGGGCAACGAAGCGGACGCCCAGGCGGTGCTGCGATCCTGCGAGGTGCTGCAAAGCGATGAGGAGCGCCTGCAACTGTATGCCCGGGAAGTGAAAGCCCGCGCCATCAGCCGAACCAAAGTCCACTGAACCTCACCCTGTCCACAGCAAAAAGCCCCGGACAACCGGGGCTTTTTCTTTACAGACCCTCAGTCTGCCTTGCGACCGCGTGCGCGGCTTTTGTACCCCGGCAACGCGGCGGCATACGCCAGCGCTTCCTCGCGACTGGCAAACGAAGCGAGCCGGTCACCCTGCGTGCAGACCCGCCACGGGCCGTTGTTCACGCTGAGTACGTCGTAGCCATTCATGTGCATTTTGTTCAGCATCGCCATGCTCATAGGCACCTCCTGTCTGGTAACGAACTTTTCCACCTTACACCCGCAACGCGCTGGCGTGCCGACCGGACGTCGCACCGCGCCGCGTCAAGCCCCCGGCACTTTTGCCACTGTCCGGCACTCAGAAGCTCTAAACCGGCAACGGCCCAAATATTGCTACTTCATGACAGTTTTATGACAAACGGCATTCTGGTGACACATGAAAGTACGAGCAACCGTCATCTGCGAGCAGGATCGACACATTCTCCTGGTGCGCAAACTCAGGTGCCGCTGGACCCTGCCAGGGGGCACCGTCGAGCCGGGAGAAACCCGCGCGCAGGCAGCCGCTCGTGAACTCAGAGAAGAGACCGGATTGGACAGCGACGACATGCTTTATCTGATGGAGTTACAGAATGGCAGCACCCGCCACCACGTCTACGAGGCGTCGGTGCTGAACATCGATCAGGTTCGCCCGCTGAATGAAATCGTCGACTGTCTCTGGCACCCGCTCGATGCGGTGCAGAATCTGAACGTCGGTGAAGCCACGTTGAGCATCATCCGCGCCTTTCGACGACGTCTTTGATCCTTAGCCGGCGAAAGCCCGGCGTCCGGCGCTCATTTCCGTGCGCAATTCACCGATGAAGTTGGAGATGTCACGAATGGTGACCAGGTGCTCCGGGGAAACCCCGTTGAGCAACAGATTGACGCGCCCGCTGTCGGGTTCGTAAACCTTGATCTGCAAGAGGCCCTGCGCCGTTTCGGTGCAATCGCAACACAACGGCGAAAAGCCGGATTCGACGATGCGGCAAATGTCGGCAATGGCAATCATGGGGGCGCGCCTCACAGGCGTTGGCTCGGGCGACCCAATGAGGATAGATGAGCTTTGGCCTCTCTGTTTGCGCCGTCCACCGCAAAATTTGCCAACGGCTTCACATCTTCAATTCGCCGCACTCAGTGGGCGTCGTGATCCCAGATCCAGTTCCAGATTCCCGGCAGGTTCACCGGTTTCGACGACTCTTGCACGGTGCGCGCCAGCGCGGCTTTTTCAAGCGCCGCGCGATCGTCATAGAACGGTTTGTCCGCCAGTCGCACGCCGGTGGCGGCGGCGCTGTCGAGCAGAATCTGCAAGTACTCACGAGTGTGTCGAGCGGTGTAGCGATTGAGGTCATGGAAGGTCACCACCACCGGAATTACCCCGTCCACTGTTGGCAATTCGCCGAGGGCCATCTGTTCGCGGACTTCCGACAGCTGACGCAGCATGTTCGCCCGCCGCCGGGGGCTGGCGTTGAAGCCCCAGATCTTGCCATCGTTGGCACTAAGGTCGGTCAGCAACACCCGCATATGGTGCTGCTGATAGGCGGCGAAAGTGCGTTTGTCGTAATTCCAGAACGGCGGACGCAGCAACGTTGGCGGCGCGCCGGTGATCGCCGCGATGTCCGCTGAACCGTTGGTCAGCGAAATTTCGAGTTCATCCGGGTCGAGCAATCGATGATTGGTGTGCCAATGGGTGGCGGTGTGAAAGCCCAGAACATGCCCTTCAGCGTGCTCGCGGCGCATGACTCGCCGGCCGATCTCGCTATTGCCCGCCCGGGGCGCGCCGGTCTGGACAAAAAACACCGCTTTGATGCCCGGTTGCAGCGGGTTGTCCTTGAGGCTGTCGAGCACGGTGTCGGTGGGATTGAAAAAACTCGACGCGCTGGGCCCGTCATCGAAGGTCAACAGAAACCGCACAGGCGCCTGTTCTTTGAGCCGGGCCTCGGTCTGCGGGGTCATTTCGATGGGAGCGGCGATGCATCCGGCCAACCCGACGGCCACCGCCATCGCGCAGAAAAGCTTGAACCACTGTGTCATGTTTTGCCTTGAGCCCGACCGTTGCGGTCATGTTGTCGAATGGCAAAACTCCCTCGCCGCTGTTGCCTCCCTGCGACCCAATGAGATGGGCCGAGGTTGGATAAAGATACACAGGATTTGGTTCAGGCGCTCGCATTCACCGGCCAGGGCAGCAAGGATTGATCCGTGCAACTAAGCTCAAACCTTCAGGCAGCTGTTCGCCGGAGGGTCGGCCGATGTGCGGAAGACTGTCGCAATACCGGGGCATCCACGATTTCGTCGCGGTGCTGAGCATTCCCGATGCGCTGATCAATCACGTTGGCGACGCACCGCTGGCGCATTACAACGCCGCGCCCACCACGTCACTGGCGATCCTTCACCAGTACCAGCAACGGCTGTACGCCGACAATCTGCGCTGGGGCTGGCGCCCGCACTGGGCGAAGGATCGCGCGGCGCCGATCAATGCGCGGGTGGAAAAAGTCGCTCATGGGCCGTTCTTTCGAGCGATCTGGCGCCATCGACTGATCGTGCCGGTCGACAACTGGTTCGAGTGGGTCGACGGGCCCGACAAGAGCCGACAGCCGTGGCTGATTCGTCGGGCCGATCATCAGCCGGTTTTCTGCGCCGCCATCGGCCAGTTTCCGACACCCGGCGAACCTCCACGGGACGACGACGGCTTCGTCATCATCACTGCCAACAGCGAAGGTGGCCTCCTCGATGTGCACGACCGGCGCCCGATCGTGCTGAGCGCCGATCGGGTGCTGGAATGGCTCGATCCCGCCACACCCACGGAGCGCGCCGAGCAGATGCTGTTGTTCGAGGCCGAGCCCAGCGAAGCGTTTGAATGGCACAAAGTCGGCAAAGCGGTCGGTAACTCCCGCAATCAGGGTGCTGAATTGATTGAAGCGGTGACGTAAATAAATGCCGGCGCGGTACGTTATCAAGAGCAGCCATCCACGAATTGAATCCTGCGCGTTACACACGGTGTTTCATTCGCGAAACACGGCGCTGACACAGTCGTTTGAGTGAACTAACCGCCTGTCTGACATTTCAATCGCCATACATACTTTTAGAAACACTACGGATAGCATGCGCGCCGCATTTCCTATTGGCATACCAGCTGACCAAAGAGTCAGTAAAACCAGGAATACCCCACAAACTTAACAAACCTTGCAGAGAACTAAGTTGCGCGACGATTTTGCAATCAAACAGGTCATCGGCCTGGAGTGTATTCATCTGTCCACGACAGAACGCTTTCAACTCGACTGTTTTATCGCCCACTACATCAAGACTCGAAACCTGTGTGACGTACCCGATATCGACCGCATCCTGCGCGCCACCCTCGAAAACTACCCCTGCCACCCGCCGGTGATGGTCAACGAGCTGAATGCCTGGATCGACAAGACTTTGGGTTATCGGGCCTCCCACCCCGATTTCACGCAGCTGGAAGATCTTTGATGAAACGAAAAAGCCCCGCGATCGCGGGGCTTTTTCGTTGTGGCGTTCAGGGTTTCAGCGGGCGTTCCTGATCACGGTCGGACAACTCTCGGCTGTCGTCATGCTTCCAGGTCTGCTCCTTGTGTTTCTCCCGCTCGATCTCTTCTTGACTCGGTTCATCATCTTCTTCGGGACGTTTCTGCTCGGTTGCCATGTTCACCTCGCTAATGAAATTCATCCATTAAGCGTAGAACACCCGCAACTTATAGCCACCAGCGCAATAGAAAGAAGAACGCCATGCTCAACAGCATGCTGAATAACGTATTGCGTGTGTAGATCACCAGGCCGATTGCCACGAGTGAACTCAGCAGATAAGGGTTATCCCACTGCAGATTCAGTTGTTTGTCCGGCATGAATACAATCGGCCCGCAAATCGCAGTCAACATGCCCGGCACGGCAAAACCGAGAAACTGCCGCGCGTTGCTGCTCAGACGCACCGGCAAGCGCGGCTCAAGAAACACGTAACGGTTGAGGAACACCAGAATCCCCATGCCGATAATCACTGCCCAGACCATCATGTGCGCTCCCGATACAACTTGTTGCAGATAAACCCGGCAGTCATACCCGCCAGTCCCGACAGCACCAGCGCCGAGCCCCACTGCCAATAACTGAACAGCACCGAGCAGAACAGCGACACCGCCACGCAAACCACTGTCGGTACATTGCGCACAACCGGGGTGATCAGGGCGATGAAAGTTGCGGCAATCGAGAAGTCCAGCCCCAGGTGTTCAAGCCCCGGAATGCTGCTGCCAAGCACGATGCCGGCCAGAGTGAAGAGGTTCCAGGCGATGTAGAACGTCAGACCGACGCCCAACGCGTACCAGCGATTGAACTGCTGGCGGTCGTGCTGACTGGTCAGGGCGAACAGTTCATCGGTGAGCAAAAAGCCCAGGCCGATGCGCCAGCGCCCCGGCAACGGCGAAATCACGTGGCGCATGCTCATGCCGTAGAGCAAATGCTGCGACGTCAGCAGCAAGGTCGTCAGCAGAATCGAAAAAATCCCCGCGCCACCCTTGAGCATGCCGATCGCCACCAATTGTGCCGCGCCGGCGAACACGATGCTCGACAGGCCCTGCCCTTGCAGCGGCGTGAGGTTGGCTTCGATCGCCATGGAACCGGCCAGTAGCCCCCAGGGCGCGGTGGCCAGGGATAACGGCATGATCGCCGCGGCTCCGCGAAGAAAGGCACTGCGCGGCATTAATGAGTCAGACATAACACTCTTCAACCGTGAGACAAGACCCCGGACTCTGCCAACAAACGCCCGTGGATGGCTTGAACAATCTTGCGCAGTTGGCGCAAAACCTTCCTTCTGGCAGCCGTTTACCGGCGTAACATGGCAACCATTCACACACGCGTCAGGGAGACGACATGCTGTATCGAATAGCCGGCGACGGGCTGGTGCTGTTTCATTTGCTGTTCATTCTGTTCGTGCTGTTCGGCGGGCTGCTGGTGCTCAAGTGGCCACGATTGTTCTGGCTGCACTTGCCGGCGGCGGCCTGGGGCGTGGCGGTCGAGGTATTGCACCTGACCTGTCCACTGACCTATTGGGAAAACCTGATGCGCCACGCTGCCGGGCAGACCGAGTACGCCGGCGGTTTCATCGAACATTACGTGTGGCCGATCATCTACCCGGCCGGGCTGACACCGCAGATTCAGCTGGTACTGGGCAGCGTGGTGCTGATGGTCAACCTGCTGGTCTACGGGCGTCTGATTCGCCGCTGGAAACTTGGACGCGCCGCGCGCATTCCGTTTTAACGCGCTTTCAAGGTTTCCAGCCAGGCCGGATCGAGGCGCGGCTGATCGGTGTCCAGGCCGAGCGCCCCCATCCGCGCCTTGTGTTCTTCGACTTCCCGGTGCAATTGCGCGTGATCGCTGGAGTTGCCGTCCAGCTCATGCATCTGGGTCAGGCCCAGGTGATAGAAACGCAGCACCTTCATCGCCACCGGATCGCCCTTCTCCACCGCCGCCGTCACCTGATGCATCACGTTGGTGACACTCATCAGGCTGCGCTTGAGCCGCCAGCCGTACACCGCCGGGGCCATCCAGGTCTGATTCCAGAAACGCCCGCGCAGCAACGCCGCCGTCAGCAGGAATGCGCCAAACACCCCGCCAACATTGAATCGCAGGTTATCCCCGCCCGGCTCGCCGAACAGTGCCACTGCCGCAGTCGAAAACACCATCGCCAGCACCAGAAACAGCACCGCGATGATCAGCGTGCTGCGCCGGGTCTGCTGGCGATAAGTGACGGCATCGATCGGTTGAATCTCGAACATCGCGACAGGCTTCCATGGCTTGAGTTAAAAAGAGGCTGCGCATTATCGCCTCTGAGGCGGATTTAGCTATGCTGGAGCGCCTTTTCATCTTTTCAACGTCCAACGGGGACATGGCGATACCACGCAGATCGTGCCATCTTCATTCATGGATACACACTATTCGGATGCCATTGGCCATGTCGGCAATGACATCGTTTTAAGGATCACTGCATGACCCAACGACACGTAATCAATGCCTCGGTCAGCCCGAAAGGCAGCCTCGAAACCCTTTCCCAACGTGAAGTTCAGCAACTGAGCCAGGCCGGAACCGGCAGCACCTACACCCTCTTTCGCCAGTGCGCCCTGGCCATCCTCAACACCGGCGCGCATGTCGACAACGCAAAAACCATCCTTGAAGCCTACAAAGACTTCGAAATCCGCATCCATCAGCAGGATCGCGGTGTACGCCTGGAACTGCTGAACGCCCCGGCCGACGCCTTCGTCGACGGCGAAATGATCGCCAGCACCCGGGAAATGCTGTTCAGCGCCCTGCGCGACATCGTCTACACCGAAAACGAACTCGATGCCCTGAGCATTGACCTCAGCACCTCCCAGGGCATCAGCGACTACGTCTTCCACTTGCTGCGCAACGCGCGCACCTTGCGTCCGGGCGTCGAGCCGAAAATCGTCGTGTGCTGGGGCGGCCACTCGATCAACACCGAAGAATACAAATACACCAAGAAAGTCGGCCACGAACTGGGCCTGCGCAGCCTCGACATCTGCACCGGCTGCGGCCCGGGCGTGATGAAAGGTCCGATGAAAGGCGCGACCATTGCCCACGCCAAACAGCGTATTCACGGCGGCCGCTACCTGGGCCTGACGGAGCCGGGCATCATCGCCGCCGAAGCGCCGAACCCGATCGTCAACGAGCTGGTGATCCTGCCGGACATCGAAAAACGTCTGGAAGCCTTCGTCCGCGTCGGCCACGGCATCATCATCTTCCCGGGCGGCGCCGGCACCGCCGAAGAATTCCTGTACCTGCTGGGCATCCTGATGCACCCGGACAACGCCGGCCTGCCGTTCCCGGTGATCCTGACCGGGCCGAAACATGCCGCGCCATACCTGGAACAGCTCGACGCTTTCGTCACGGCGACCCTCGGCGAAGCAGCGAAGAAGCACTACGAAATCATCATCGACGACCCGGCCGAAGTGGCGCGGCAGATGACCGCGGGCCTCAAGGCCGTGAAGCAGTTCCGCCGCGAACGTGCCGACGCGTTCCACTTCAACTGGTTGCTCAAGATCGACGAGGGCTTCCAGCGCCCGTTCGACCCGACCCACGAAAACATGGCCAACCTCAAGCTGCACCGCGACCAGCCGCCCCATGAACTGGCAGCCAACCTGCGCCGCGCGTTCTCCGGGATCGTCGCCGGCAACGTCAAGGACAAGGGCATTCGCCTGATTGAGGAACACGGCCCGTACCAGATCCGTGGCGACGCCGCGATCATGCAGCCGCTCGATCTGCTGCTCAAAGCCTTCGTCGCCCAGCACCGAATGAAACTGCCGGGCGGCGCGGCGTATGTGCCGTGCTATCGCGTGGTGTCCTGACACCATCAATGCATAAGCCTGGAGCCCCATTCTTCAGGCCATCCCCTAACACTGTGGGAGCGGGCTTGCCCGCGAAAGGGCCATTGAATTCAACATCATTGTTGACTGACAGATCGCTTTCGCGAGCAAGCCCGCTCCCACAAAAAGAGTGTGAACCATGGATCACATCAACCACATCCTGATCGTCGACGATGACCGCGAGATCCGCGAGCTGGTCGGCAATTACCTGACCAAGAACGGCCTGCGCAGCACCGTGGTCGCCGATGGCCGGCAGATGCGCAGTTTTCTGGAAGCCAACACGGTCGACCTGATCGTGCTCGACATCATGCTCCCCGGCGATGACGGGCTGGTGCTGTGCCGCGAGTTGCGCGCCGGCAAGCACAAGGCGATCCCGGTCCTGATGCTTACCGCCCGCGACGACCAGACCGACCGCATCCTCGGCCTGGAAATGGGCGCCGACGATTACCTGACCAAACCCTTCGCCGCCCGCGAACTGCTGGCGCGGATCAACGCTGTGCTGCGCCGCACGCGAATGCTGCCACCCAATCTGCTGATCACCGAAACCGGGCGCCTGCTGGCGTTCGGCCGTTGGCGCCTGGACACCACCGCCCGTCATTTACTCGATGAAGACGACACCATGGTCGCCCTCAGCGGCGCCGAGTATCGCCTGCTCCGGGTGTTTCTCGACCATCCACAACGGGTGCTCAGCCGCGACCAGTTGCTCAACCTGACCCAGGGCCGCGACGCCGACCTGTTCGACCGCTCCATCGATTTGCTGGTCAGTCGCCTGCGCCAGCGTCTGCTGGACGACTCCCGCGAGCCGACTTACATCAAGACCGTGCGCAACGAAGGTTATGTTTTCTCCTTCGCCGTAGAGATGCTCGCCGAATCCTGATGGATTTGTATCGCTCTGTATAAATTCGCCACGCAGATACGTAACCCGTATTTTCGGGCCGCAACACCACATACCAGCGATACACCCTCGCGTTTGAATGAACCCACCAGAAAGCACTGGCTCACTCATCTCAGACGCAAGGAGAAACACCATGTTGAAATCCTCGAAATCCCTGGTACTCGCCATCAGCCTGCTCGGCGGCCTGGCCCTCGCCGACCTGGCGTCCGCCAGCTCCCAGCCGCTGGTCGCCGAATACGGCTCGGAAAACCTGCAGAAAGATCGCGTTGCCGAAGGTGGCGCGGATCGCTTGCAGGAACTGCGTGAGCGCGTGGCTGAAGGGGGTGCGGACCGTTTGCAGGAGTTGCGCGAACGTGTCGCCGAAGGGGGTGCGGATCGTTTGCAGGAACTGCGCGAACGTTCGACTCGCAGCGTGCTGGTCGCCGAGAACCGTCCCGAGTTCGGTTCCAAGTACCAGCGTTACTGATCGTTTAGACCCGCCGTTGTCGATTCCTGCCGGGGGCGCTCAGCCCCCGCAGCGTTCACTACCGAACCGCCTTGTTCTCTGACACAAAAGCCCCGCTGTTTCCCCACGACAGCCGTCGTAGCGCGTACTAAGCTGCGCGATTGATTTGTTCAGGGACGATCCATGAAACGATTTGCCGCCTGTCTGCTGTCCGTGCTGGCCCTGACGGCCAGCGCGGCGGATCTGCAACTGCTTACCGACAACCACCCGCCCCTGCATTTCATGCAAGGCAATCAACTCGCAGGATTCGGGGTGGACGTGGTACAGGCCTTGGCGACCCAGACCGGCGATCGCATCCACCTGCAACAAGTCCCGTTGCTGCGCGCCCTGCGCGTGGCCAGCGATACCCCCGACACCGGCGTATTCACCGTGCTGCGGACCGACGACCGTGACGATCGCTATCAATGGGTCGGGCCGCTGATCGAAGTCGAAACCGCGCTGTACGCCCGCGACAATCTCCAGCCTCCCGTGCACAGTCTGCGTGAAGCCGATCATATGGGCCGGATCACCGTGCCGCGCAAATGGCTGGTCTACAGCTACCTGCAAGGGCAAGACCTGAACAACCTCTACGGCGTGGAAACCCCGGAGCAGATGATGCGGCTGTTCAGCCTGGGGCGTACCGATTTCGTGGTCTCCGATACCTGGTCCAAGGCTGCCCTGGCCCGCGAACAAGGCATCGAGCCGGCGCGCTTGCAGTACCAGATCCCGTTGATGAAACAGAACACCTACATTGCCTTTTCGCCGCAGACCGATCCGAAACAGGTCGCACGCTGGCAGCAGGCGCTGGATACGCTGCGAGCCGATGGTCGTCTGGAGCAGATTCGCCAGCGTTGGCTGAGCAATACCCTACCGCGCTGATCAGGCATCAACGCCTTCGATAACGACTATGCGCAAGGGTGTTTTCACATTAAATCTCTCCAGCCCTAGAGTGGGCCCCATCTTCTCCCCACTCCCTGGAGCAACATCATGAAAGACATCATCGCACTTGGCTTCATCGTTTCCCTGATCGGCGCCACCTCCGCCATTGCTGCCCCACACGCCAGCACTCCGGTTGTCGCGGCTGCGACCGTTGGCCAGTCCGGCACCCTGAACGTCGACACCGTCGGCATCGATGCCGAACACAAAGGCAACCTCAACCTGCAACAAAATGCCGAACAGACCAAACTGTACGTCGCGGAAAACCGTCCGGAATTCGGTTCCAAATATCAGCGCTACTGAGTGACCGGTTTGAGCTGCCAGAAACAGGAAACCCCGCCGAAGCGGGGTTTCTTGCATTCGGGCATCAGCGCACCAGTCGCGCGGCCAGTGCCTTGGCCTGCGCTGCCACATCGGTCACGGCAGTACTTTCCCACCACATGCCGCGCAACGGCGGGCCCATGGCGAACAAGCGGTTCGAGACCCGACCCTCTTCATCCAGCACAGCGCCGTCCACCGCCGCCGCAATGCCCAGCGCCAACGGCCCCGGACGAACCAGACCGCGCGCCAATAATTGCTGCGGCAAAGGTCGTGCGACCCGGCGCCAGTCGTATTCGATGCCGCTGGAATTGATCAATGCCGCGCCCTGCACCACGCGGGTATCAGCCTCGCCGCGAGGGCGAATGCGGATACTCACCCCGCCGCCCGACGCCGACTCAAGTCCCTTGTAAGACGCCGCATGAATGCGCAATCGCCCTTCCCGGTGCAGACGCTCGACCAGTTCCGCGCTCAGCGGCGGTGAACGATGGTGATGACTTTCCCACCACGGCCGCACATGGCGCACAAACTGACGCCGCTGCACATCGCTGGCCTGGCTCCACAACCGACCGATGTGCGCACGTACGGTGTCCAGCGGTGCCTGCCAGTCGATGCCTTGTGCGATGGCGTCGCGACAATGCCGGCGCAATTCGCGCAACAACTGGCGTGGCGTGCAGATGCTGTGATCTTCAGCGAGGAAGTCCACCCATGCGGGCGGTTGTCGACGGACATGGGGCAGCAACCCATGCCGGGAAAACACCTCGATCGGCCCGCGATGCCCGGCCTGCTCCAGCGACACCACGGCATCGACCATGGTCAGGCCGGAGCCGATGATCAGTACCGTCGACTGCGGATCAAGCTGGCGCATGGCCGCGACATCCCACGGATCCAGCGCCGCTGCATTAAGGCCGCTGGACTCCTTTTGCGGTGTGCGGGCCGCCGGGAACATCCCGGTCGCCAACACTGCAAAAGCGCCGCGCAGTTGCTGACCGTCATTCAAGGTGAGCTGCACGGAATCGCTGGAGGCCTGAACATCGACCACTTCGGCGCGCACATGCTCGACCGTCGCCCCCTGTTGCGCGCCCACCTGCTGCGCTTCGGCAAGACGCTGTTGCACGTACACACCGAACAGCCCCCGCGGTGGAAACAGTTCGCTGACCGGCACATGTTGCTGATCCGACTCCGGCCAACCGCCGCCGGCGATGTGATCGGTCAGCCACTGAGTCAGGTCATCGGCATTGTCCGGATCGACGCTCATCCGGGCTGCGTTGCCGTTGAGCGTATGGCCCAGCTCCACCGCACTGTACGCTTCGCCCCGGCCCAACTCGGCCCGGGGCTCGATCACCAGGATTTTTCTGCGACCCGGCAAACGCAGTAATTGCACCGCCAGCATCGTGCCGCTCAGGCCGCCGCCGACAATCAGAATGTCGGCGTGACGCAGGGCGGTCGTATCGGATTGAGTCATGCCGGTCTCGCAACTGAGGATAGGCTCGGGCCAGTGTCATTCAGACGCCGCGAGGACGTCTAGACGGACGCGACTTTTTTCTCCTGCCGACGCGATCCGCTGTCGGGTTCTGCGTCAGTCAGATCACCACATTGCGCACGAAACGCGCCGCCACTTCCCCATCGTTGCGATAGGTGTGCGGCTGATTGCTGGCGAACATGAAAAACTCCCCGGCTGCAATCTGTTGGGGTTGGTCGCCGAGCATCAGCGTCAGGCAGCCCTCGAACACGAAAATCTGTTCGCTCCAGCCTTCGGCGTCCGGCTGCGAAGGATAGATCTCGCCGGGTTGCAGGCACCATTCCCACTGTTCCACTGCACGGGTGGCGCTGGCCTTGGACAGCAAAACGGCTTTGCTGCCGGGGATGCTGCCAGCCCAGGCCAGTTCATTGATACGGCCGGGGTCGCGATTGTCCGGGGCCTGGATCAGATCGCTGAAGACTACTTCGAGGGCTTCGGCGACGCGGTCGAGGGTGGTCAGGCTGACATTCTTTTCGCCGGCCTCGATGGCCACCAGCATCCGCCGGCTGACCCCGGATTTTTCCGCGAGGGCCGTCTGGCTCATGTCGGCGGCGTGGCGCAGGCGCCGGACATTCTGGCTGACGTGTTGCAGGACCGAAGCCCGCTGTATGGAATCTCTGTGCACTATATTGCTCACTGGCTGGGACTGGGCAGTATACTGCGCAACATTTGGCGCATTGTGCGTCTCTTCCTAAATAGTGCGCAAGGTCATGACGTCAGCCAACTCCTCCCAAACTCCCCTGAGGTTTCACCGGTTCAGCAAAGCCGAGTGCGTGCTGGTGCTGATCACCATGCTCTGGGGCGGCACATTCCTGCTGGTGCAGCACGCCATGACGGTCAGCGGCCCGATGTTTTTCGTCGGTCTGCGCTTTACCGCCGCCGCGAGCATCGTGGCGCTGTTCTCGTGGAAACACCTGCGTGAACTGACCCTGTTCGAACTCAAGGCCGGTGCCTTTATCGGCGTGGCGATCATGCTCGGTTATGGCTTGCAGACCGTTGGTCTGCAGAGCATTCCCAGCAGCCAGTCGGCGTTCATCACCGCGCTGTATGTGCCGTTCGTGCCACTGCTGCAATGGCTGGTGCTCGGTCGGCGCCCGAGTTTAATGCCGAGCATCGGCATCATGCTGGCGTTTGCCGGGCTGATGCTGCTTTCCGGGCCATCCGGGGCTTCACTGAATTTCAGCCCCGGTGAAATCGCCACGCTGATCAGCGCCATCGCGATAGCGGCGGAAATCATCCTGATCAGCAACTATGCCGGGCAGGTCGATGTGCGCCGCGTAACCGTGGTGCAACTGGCGACGACTTCGGTGCTGTCATTTTTGATGGTGGTGCCGACCGGTGAGGCGATTCCGGATTTTTCGTGGCTGTTGCTGAGCACCGCCCTGGGGCTGGGCGCGATGAGTGCGGCGATTCAGGTGGCGATGAACTGGGCGCAGAAAAGCGTTTCGCCGACCCGGGCGACCTTGATCTACGCCGGTGAGCCGGTGTGGGCCGGGATCGTTGGGCGTATCGCGGGGGAGCGTCTGCCAGCGATTGCATTGGTGGGTGCGGGGCTGATCGTGGCGGCAGTGATCGTCAGCGAATTGAAGACCAAAGGCAAAGAGACACAAACGGTCACGGAAGAATTGGAGCACGAGACCGAAGGCTAAACGCGGGTTTTACGGCTACTTTGTAGGATTCAGAGACATCCTCGCGTTTGGCGATCCGGGAGCTGGCACGTATGATGCTTCACAAACTTCCGCAGATTAGAAGCCTATGTCCCTGATAGTTCTACTGCTTCTGCCTTTTCTGGGCAGTTGTCTGGCAGCCGTGCTGCCGCACAACGCACGTAACGCCGAATCCCTGCTGGCAGGTCTGGTCGCGTTGATCGGCACTGTCTCGGTCGCGATGCTGTACCCGCAGATCGCTAATGGCGGCGTAATTCGCGAAGAATTCACATGGCTGCCCAGCCTGGGCCTGAACTTCGTTCTGCGCATGGACGGCTTCGCCTGGCTGTTCTCAATGCTGGTGCTGGGCATCGGCACCCTCGTTTCCCTATATGCCCGTTATTACATGTCGCCGGACGATCCGGTGCCGCGTTTCTTCGCATTCTTTCTGGCGTTCATGGGCGCCATGCTCGGGCTGGTGATCTCCGGCAACCTGATCCAGATTGTGTTCTTCTGGGAACTGACCAGCCTCTTCTCGTTCCTGCTGATCGGCTACTGGCACCACCGTCACGACGCGCGCCGTGGTGCGTACATGGCGTTGATGGTCACCGGCGCCGGGGGATTGTGCCTGCTGGCGGGGGTCATGATCCTCGGCCATGTCGTCGGCAGCTATGACCTGGACAAGGTCCTGGCCGCCGGCGATCTGATTCGCGCACATGCCCTCTACCCTATCCTGCTTCCCCTCATTCTTATCGGCGCCCTCAGCAAAAGCGCCCAGTTCCCCTTTCACTTCTGGTTGCCGCACGCGATGGCGGCGCCAACACCGGTTTCGGCGTACCTGCACTCGGCGACCATGGTCAAGGCCGGTGTTTTCCTGCTGGCACGGTTGTGGCCGTCACTGTCCGGCAGCGAAGAATGGTTTTATATCGTCAGCGGCGCCGGCGCCGCCACGCTGCTGCTCGGCGCGTATTGCGCGATGTTCCAGAACGACCTCAAGGGTTTGCTGGCCTATTCGACCATCAGCCACCTCGGCCTGATCACGCTGCTGCTGGGCCTGAACAGTCCCCTGGCCGCCGTGGCCGCGGTGTTCCACATTCTCAACCACGCGACCTTCAAGGCTTCGCTGTTCATGGCCGCCGGGATCATCGACCACGAAAGCGGCACCCGCGACATCCGCAAGCTCAATGGTCTGTTCAAGCTGATTCCGTTTACCGCCACTCTGGCCATGGTCGCCAGTGCATCCATGGCCGGCGTACCACTGCTCAACGGTTTCCTGTCGAAAGAAATGTTCTTCGCCGAAACCGTGTTCATCAACGCCACGGCGTGGGTTGAAACCAGCCTGCCGATCGTCGCGACCATCGCCGGCATGTTCAGCGTGGCCTACTCGCTGCGCTTCACCGTTGATGTGTTCTTCGGCCCGACTGCCACCGACTTGCCGCATACGCCGCACGAGCCGCCACGCTGGATGCGGGCGCCGGTTGAACTGCTGGTATTTACCTGTCTGTTGGTGGGCATTTTCCCGGCTCAAATCGTCGGGCCGCTGCTCGCCGCTGCGGCATTGCCAGTGGTGGGTGGCGAGCTGCCGCAATACAGTCTGGCGATCTGGCACGGTCTCAATGCACCGATGATCATGAGCCTGATCGCCATGTCCGGCGGCATCGTGCTGTATCTGCTGCTGCGCAATCAGCTCAAGCGCGGGCGCTTCAAGTACCCGCCATTGGCCGGACGCTTCAACGGCAAGCGAATGTTCGAGCGCAGTCTGGTGGCGATGATGCGCCTGGCCCGGCGGCTGGAGCGGCGGATCGGCACCAAGCGTCTGCAAACCCAGCTATTCCTGATGGTATTGGCGGCAGTGCTGGCCGGCCTGATCCCGATGCTGCACAGCAGCCTGAGCTGGGGCGACCGGCCGAAGATCCCGGGCTCGATCGTGTTCGTGACCCTGTGGCTGCTGGCAATCGCCTGTGCTCTCGGCGCCGCCTGGCAGGCCAAGTATCACCGGCTCGCCGCCCTGACCATGGTCAGCGTCTGCGGACTGATGACCTGCGTGACCTTCGTCTGGTTCTCGGCGCCGGATCTGGCCCTGACACAGCTGGTGGTCGAAGTGGTGACCACCGTACTGATCCTGCTCGGCCTGCGTTGGCTGCCACGGCGGATCGAAGAGGTTTCGCCGCTGCCGAGCAGCCTGCGCAAGGCGCGAGTGCGGCGTCTGCGCGACTTGCTGCTGTCGATTGCCGTTGGCGGCGGCATGGCGCTGCTGTCCTATGCGATGCTGACCCGGCAGACGCCGAACGATATTTCCTCGTTTTACCTGAGCCGTGCCCTGCCCGAGGGCGGCGGCAGCAACGTGGTCAATGTGATGCTGGTGGATTTCCGTGGTTTCGACACCCTGGGCGAAATCACCGTGCTCGCCGCCGTGGCACTGACCGTATTCGCCCTGCTGCGTCGTTTCCGCCCACCGAAAGAAAGCCTGCAACTGCCGGCCCAGCAACGCCTGCTCGCCCCCGACGTGGTCACCGATCTGGTCAACCCGCGCTCGGCCAGCGACACCGCGCTCGGTTTCATGATGGTGCCGGCGGTGCTGGTGCGCCTGTTGCTGCCGATTGCGCTGGTGGTGTCGTTCTACCTGTTCATGCGCGGGCACAACCAGCCGGGTGGCGGCTTCGTCGCCGGTCTGGTGATGTCGGTGGCGTTCATCCTGCAATACATGGTCGCCGGCACCCAGTGGGTCGAGGCGCAAATGAGCCTGCGGCCGCTGCGCTGGATGGGCACCGGTCTGCTCTTCGCTACCGTTACCGGTCTTGGGGCGATGGCGGTCGGCTACCCGTTCCTGACCACCCACACCTGGCATTTCAGCCTGCCGCTGCTGGGTGACATCCATATCGCCAGCGCGCTGTTCTTCGATATCGGCGTCTACGCCGTGGTGGTCGGCTCGACCTTGCTGATCCTCACCGCCCTCGCCCACCAATCGGTCCGGGGCCACAAAACCGCTGCCGCCAAAGGAGCCGTCTGATGGAAGAAGTCATCGCAATCGCCATCGGCGTACTCGCCGCGTCCGGAGTGTGGCTGATCCTGCGACCACGGACGTTCCAGGTGGTGATGGGCCTGTGCCTGCTGTCTTACGGTGTCAATCTGTTCATCTTCAGCATGGGCAGCCTGTTCATCGGCAAGGAGCCGATCATCAAGGACGGCGTACCGCAGGACCTGCTCAATTACACCGACCCGCTGCCCCAGGCGCTGGTGCTGACGGCCATCGTCATCAGCTTCGCCATGACCGCATTGTTTCTGGTGGTGTTGCTAGCCTCACGGGGCCTGACCGGCACCGACCACGTTGACGGAAGGGAGCCCAAGGAATGACGGCGATGACTCACCTGATCGCCGCACCGATCCTGCTGCCGCTGCTGACCGCCGCCATCATGCTGATGCTCGGCGAAAAGCACCGTCCGCTGAAGGCGAAAATCAACCTGTTCTCCAGCCTCCTCGGCCTCGGTATTTCGGTGATGCTGTTGCAATGGACCCAGACCACCGGCGTGCCCGGCTCCATCGGCGTGTACCTGCCGGGCAACTGGCAGGTGCCGTTCGGCATTGTGCTGGTGGTCGATCGTCTGTCGGCATTGATGCTGGTGCTGACCGGGATCATCGGCGTCAGTGCCCTGCTGTTCGCCATGGCCCGCTGGGACGGCGCCGGGTCGAGCTTCCACGCGTTGTTCCAGATACAGCTGATGGGCCTGTACGGCGCGTTCCTGACGGCAGACCTGTTCAACCTGTTCGTGTTCTTCGAAGTATTGCTGGCCGCGTCCTACGGCCTGCTGCTTCACGGCTCGGGCCGGGCGCGGGTGTCGTCGGGGTTGCATTACATCTCGGTCAATCTGCTGGCCTCGTCGCTGTTCCTGATTGGCGCGGCGTTGATCTACGGCGTGACCGGCACGCTGAACATGGCGGACCTGGCGTTGAAGATCCCTCTGGTGCCTGAGGCCGACCGTGGCCTGCTGCACGCCGGCGCGGGGATTCTGGCCGTGGCCTTCCTGGCCAAGGCCGGCATGTGGCCGCTGAACTTCTGGCTGGTGCCGGCCTATTCCTCGGCCAGCGCGCCGGTGGCAGCCATGTTCGCGATCATGACCAAGGTCGGCGTCTACACCTTGCTGCGCCTGTGGACGCTGCTGTTCTCCGGCCAAGCGGGCGCTTCGGCTTACTTCGGCGGTGACTGGCTGATCTACGGCGGCATGGCCACCATGGCCGGCGCAGGCGTGGCGATCATTGCCGCGCAACGCCTGGAACGCATGGCCAGTCTGAGCATTCTGGTGTCGGCGGGGATTTTGCTGTCGGCCGTGGGTTTCGCCCAGCCGAACCTGATCGGCGCAGCGCTGTTCTATCTGGTCAGCTCGACCCTGGCATTGAGCGCGCTATTCCTGCTGGCCGAGTTGATCGAACGCTCGCGCACCGCCATCGAAGTTCCACTGGAAGACGAAAACGAGCTGCTCCCACGTCCGCAGCAATGGCAACGACCGGTCAAGGGCATCAACCTCGACGACGATCAGAAAGCGGTAGTCGGTCAGGTGATCCCGTGGACCATGGCCTTCCTCGGTCTGAGCTTCATTGCCTGCGCGCTGCTGATTATCGGCATGCCACCGCTGTCCGGGTTCATCGGCAAGCTGAGCCTGATCGGCGCCCTGCTCAATCCGCTTGGCCTCGGCGCTGGCGAACCGATTTCGAATGCCGCCTGGGCGTTGCTGGCCCTGCTTATCCTGACCGGACTCGGCTCGCTGATGGCGTTCTCGCGGCTGGGGATCCAGCGCTTCTGGTCACCAGAAGAACGACCATCGCCGCTGCTGCGCAAACTGGAATGCACGCCGATTTTCCTGCTGCTCGGCCTGTGCATCGCGCTGACATTCAAGGCTGAACCGCTGCTGCGTTACACGCAGGCGGCGGCCGATGCCCTGAACAATCCGCAGCAATACGTGATGGCGGTGCTCGGCACCCGCGCCGTGCCGAGCCCGGAAGCCAAGGCCGCACTGCTGGAGGTGCAACCATGAAGCGACTGTTTCCTGCTCCGTGGTTGTCGCTGGCGCTGTGGTTGCTCTGGCTGGTGCTGAACCTGTCGGTCAGCCCGGGCAACCTGCTGCTGGGTGCCGTACTTGGTTTCTGTGCCCCGCTGATGATGCGCAAACTGCGCCCGCAGCGGATTCACATCCGCCGCCCGGGCACGATTCTGCGCTTGTTTCTGCTGGTCGGGCGTGACGTGATCGTCTCGAACCTGCAAGTGGCCTGGGGCGTACTCAACGCCGGCCGCCGGCCGCTTCGTTCACGCTTCATCAAGGTGCCGCTGGACCTGCGCGATGCCAACGGTCTGGCGGCGCTGTCGATGATCTGTACGGTGGTGCCCGGCACGGTGTGGTCGGAACTGGCGCTCGATCGCAGCATTCTGTTGTTGCACGTCTGGGATCTGGATGACGAGGCGCAATTCATCCAGCACTTCAAGGTCACTTACGAGCAGCCGTTGATGGAGATTTTCGAATGAGTCCACTGCTGTCGAACGCGATTCTGCTGACGCTGTTCCTGTTTTCCCTGGCGATGGTCCTCACACTCGTACGCCTGTTCAAAGGCCCGTCGGCGCAGGACCGGGTACTGGCGCTGGATTACCTGTACATCGTCGCCATGCTGATGATGCTGACCCTGGGGATCCGCTATTCCAGTGACACCTACTTCGAAGCGGCGCTGCTGATCGCGCTGTTCGGCTTCGTCGGCTCGTTTGCCCTGGCGAAATTCCTCCTGCGTGGCGAGGTGATCGAATGAACGCTGAACTGTCTCTGTGGGTGGAAATCCCGGTGGCGATCCTGCTGGTCCTCAGCGGCGTGTTCGCCCTGATCGGCGCAACCGGACTGCTGCGGATGAAGGACTACTTTCAACGCATGCACCCACCGGCGCTGGCCTCGACACTCGGCGCGTGGTGCGTGGCACTGGCATCGATCATCTGTTTTTCCGCGCTCAAGTCCGGGCCGGTGCTGCACGCATGGCTGATCCCGATTCTGCTGTCGATCACCGTACCGGTGACCACCTTGCTCCTGGCGCGGGCGGCGTTGTTCCGCAAGCGCATGGCCGGGGATGACGTGCCGGCCGAAGTCAGCAGCCGGCGCACTGAAACCGGCAGCTAGATCCAGGCAACAGCCAAGAGCCCGGCTCCCAATATCAGACACAACGGCGAGTAAACCCAAGTGTCGAGCCGGGCAAACCGCGACCCCTTCACTTCCTTGAAAAAACCCACCAGCTCCGAATCGCCAATCGCCCTCGCAAACATCAGCAGCGCAATCGCGCTGATCACCCATTGCAGTGCCCAGTGATGCACGACGGGCAGCCACCATCCCACCCGCATGCATACCAGTGCGGCAATCAGTAGCAGGGCTGCCGCCACCACCAGCGTGATCCAGCCTGACGGCTTGAACGCCGGCCTGAGCGTCAGCCCGCCGCTGTCCACCGGAACCTGCGGCACCACGGCCACGGCCGCCCACTGCCCACCCATCGCCCAATACACATGCATCAGGCTGATTACCGCGAATATCGTCACCAGCCATTGAGCCAACACAAAGGTCATGGTCGAGAATCCTTTAAAGGGATTTGAACAAAACATCCTAGTCGGCATTTTTCCATGTGCACGACCGGTCGGCGGTGCGGTAAAGTGCCGCCCCATGAAATTCACCCGTACCGATCGCTCACTATTGGCCTGGATGCTCTATTGCTGCGTTCTGTTCAACGTGTTCGCCTGCAGCATCGGTCACGGACAAATGGTCGGCATGCAGCTCAACGGTATCGGCGGCCAGTTCTGCGCCGTCGACCCGAGCACCCAGGCGCCGCTCGCCTCGAATCCCGCCGAAGAAAAACTGCCGACGCTAGCCAAGGCCTTCGGCTGCCCGCTGTGCTCCACTGGCGGCATGGGTCCGGCGTTCAACTCCAGCTTGACCCTGGCTATCCTGCCGGAACAACACAGCCCGCCGCTTCCGGCCGTTGTCAGCGCTGACCTCCCTGCCCGCTTCATCTGGCCTTCGGCCAATCCCCGCGCCCCGCCGCTCGCCTGAGTGTCCTTGCCTTTTTGATTTGTCAGCCCACTGCGCCAACGCGCGGCGTTCGCCTGTGCGCTGACTCCGAAACAAGCATTCAGGATTCAATCGATGAAACAACTTACCTTGCTGGCGAGCCTGTGCGGCTGCCTGTCGGTCAACGTCTGGGCGCAATCCACGGTCGATCTGGCGCCGATCACCATTGATGGCGAGTCCGGCGCAAAACCCGGCCTGAGCCTCGACCAATCCAGCGGCATGGCCTCGCGTCTTGGCCTTAGCGTGCGTGACACCCCGGCTTCGGTGGCCATCGCCAACCGCAATGACATCGAACGTCACGGTTCGCAAAACTTTCAGGACGCAGCCAACACCTTGCCGGGGGTGAACGCCAGTGCGCCGCCTGGCTTTGGCGGGTTCGTCTCCTACCGCGGTTTCACCAGCAGCCAGATCACCCAGATGTTCAACGGCGTCAACGTTTCCGGCGGACTGGCGCGCCCCGTGGATTCGTGGATTTATGACCGGGTCGAACTGTTGGGCGGCCCGTCTTCACTGATCAACGGCGCCGGTTCGGTCGGCGGTTCGCTGAACTACGTGACCAAACTGGCTACTCGCGACGAGCAAGCCGTCGAAGGCCGAGTCAGTTATGGCACCTACGACACCACCGAAACCGCATTCGGCCTCAATCACGCGCTGACCGAACCCGGTGCCGACGTGCAGCATTACGCGCGACTCGATGTCAGCCACAACACCAGCAATGGCTACATCGACCGCCAGCAACGCGATGCCTGGAGCGTGGCATTTTCGTTGCTCAGCGACCTGACGCCAAACCTGTCGCACACCCTGGCCCTGGAATATCAGGACGAACACGAGGACAGCCCGTACTGGGGCACGCCGGTGCTCAACCCCAAGGCCGGCGAATTGAAGATCGACAAGCACAACCGCTTCAACAACTACAACGTCGAGGACGGCCGCTACGAGCAGCGGACCATCTGGGTGCGCTCGATCATCGATTACCGGATCAACGACAGCACCAGCCTGCGCAACACCCTCTATCACCTCGACAGCCAACGTGATTACCGCAACCTGGAAACCTATCAATACAACGCCGACAACAGCGCGGTGAATCGCTCCACCGCGTATCAGGTTCGACACCAGGGCGAGCAGAACGGCAACCAGTTCGAATTGCGCCACGACAACACCCTGTTCGGCCTCGACACCACCTGGTCCGGTGGTTTCGAGTACAAAGTCAACCAGACCACCAACTCGCCGCTGAACGTCAAAGGCGCCAGCACGGTGAACCCGAACAACTACCGACCGGGGCACTTTTATGACATTCCCGGAACGATGCCGGGTTTTGTCAGCGACAAGACCAATGAGGTGACGACCAAAGCGCTGTTTGCCGAAAATCGCCTGGCGCTGACCGACAAGCTCTCGTTGCTCACAGGCCTGCGCTACGACGACATCGACCTCGACGTAACCAACCATCGCACGGTGACCGCGAGCAACCCGCGTCATCTGAAGCGCAGCTGGGAGCCAGTCACCGGACGCGTCGGCCTGACGTATCAGTTCATTCCGTCAGCCAATGTCTACGTGCAATACAGCACCGCCGCCGAGCAACCCAATGGCACTCAGGACTTTGATGTCTCGACCGGCAAACAATGGGAAATCGGCAGCAAGTTCGACTACCTGAACGGTCGCGGTTCGGCGACGGTGGCCGCCTACACCATCGAGCGAAAAGATTTCGCGGTGACGGATCCACTGGACCCGACCAGCAGCATTCCGGTCGGCCAGCAGACTTCGAAAGGCATCGAGATTGCCAGCTCGCTACGGATCACCGACAAGTTGCTGGCCGAAGGCAACTTCGCTTGGGTCGACGCGCAATACGATGAATTCAACGAGAAGAACGCCGCCGGCGTAGTGGTCTCCCGCAAGGGCAACACACCGACCAACGTGCCGGACCGAGTCGGCAATCTGTGGTTGACCTACGATTTCTCGTCGCAATGGCAAGGCGGGGTCGATGCGCGGTACGTAGCATCGGTGTTCGCCGATAACGCCAACACCATGACCGTGCCGTCCTACACACTGTTTGGCAGCTTCCTCAGCTACAAGGTGGATTCGCACACCACGGTGACCGGGCGGGTACGTAACCTGACGAATGAGGTGTATGCCGAGTTCGCCCATGTGTCGCCGGCGTATTACCTCGGCACACCGCGTACATTCGAGCTGGAAGTGCAGACAAGGTTCTGATCCACTTCGGCGAGGGCCTGGTGCCCTCGCCACATCGCTACAGACCTGCCTGAACCTTCTGCGCTACGTCCTTCGGCAACCACGCCTGCCACACATCCGGATGCGCTTTCATGAACGCCACCGCCGCATCCCGAGGCGCCGTGTGTTTCTCGCTCATTTCGGCCAGCGCCTTGTTCAAGTCATCGATCGGAAAGTCGACCTTGCTGAAGAATTCGGCAATTTGCGGATACTGCTTCTGGAATGGCGTGGACACACCGATCGACAGCTTGGAAGCCAGTGAACGAGTCGGTTTTGGATTGGGATTGTCGGCGTCGGTCAGGGTCTTCCACGCTTCGGCGTCGAACGGCGGTTCTTCCAGTTGAACCAGCTTGAACTTGCCGAGCAATGGCGTGGGCGACCAGTAATAGAACAGCACCGGTTTGCCCCGGCGGATCGATGAGCTGATTTCAGCATCCAGTGCCGCACCAGAGCCGCTGCGGAAATTGGTGAAGTCATTCTGCAAGCCATAGGCCGTGAGCTTCTGCTTGTTCACCACCTCCGACGTCCAGCCGATCGGGCTGTTGAGGAATCGACCCTTGCTCGGGGTTTCCGGGTCCTTGAACACGTCCTTGTACTTCTTGAGATCGCTGACGCTGCGCAGGTCCGGCGCCAGTGGCTTGATGCCCTTGGCCGGGTCGCCCTTGATCACGTATTCCGGCACCCACCAGCCTTCGGTCGCCCCTTTGACTGTGTCGCCCAGGCTGGCGACCTTGCCTTCGGATTCGGCCTTGACCCAAACCGGACTGCGTCCGGCCCACTCTTCACCAATGACCTGAATGTCATTGTTGGCCAACGCCGTCTCAAGCGTGATGGTGGTGCCCGGCAAGGTGTCGGTCGGCAGGCCGTAGCCCTTCTCGACGATGATGCGCAGGACATCGGTGATCAGGCTGCCGCTTTCCCAGTTCAGGTCGGCAAAGTGGATCGGCGCCTGTGCCGCGCTCACCGCAGGCACCGCCGTCATCAAGCCGAAGGTGGTCAGGCCAGCGGCCAGCAACCGTCGAAATCCGTTCATGCTTTTGCACCTCGTGCTGTTCACAGCAATAGCAGGATGGCCTGACAGAAGACCGCAAGCCTCTGAATACTCAGTCAACTGACTGTAGACGAGGTTCCTGCTTTTTCAGGGGCATGAAACGGATAAGGCTACTTTTCAGACATTTCCTGCAGGCTCTTCAGCTCGCGTCTGACCATGCTGGCGTATTCAGCAGGCTGCAAGGCGTAGATCTGCGAGGCAACCCAACCCAGCCAGGCACCCTTCAATTCGCCCTTTGCAGCGAACAATCGACGAGCTTCATCACGGGCGCTGTCGAGGTTCTGCAAATGGAAATCGGCGCGGCTCACTCGCTGGCCTTGAACGTCACCAGTTCGCCCTTGCGCCACTTGGCGGCTTTGGCGGTGACGGCTTTCAGGGTCTTCGTCAGGCCTTCCTGGAGTTGTTCATTGGCGGCAAACACGGTGACCGCGCTATGGCCCTCCTTGAACACGATGGCATGGCCGTCGGCTGTGGTGACGAACGCGTAATCGCCCAGACCGTAAACGGTCATTTTGATTTCGCGAAAGCGGATATCCATCTTGCCGCCTTCACGGCTCGGCAGTACCGACGCGCTGAAATGATCACCGACCTTGAGCTTGAGGCCAGGTTTGTCATCGACCACCAGTGCGCTTTCGGTATCGATCTCGGCAACATAAATGCCTTCGGCGTTCTGCTCGGTGATGTAAACAAAACGCGATTGAAACTGCTTGACCAGCTTTGCCCGCAAATCACCGAGCACGAACAAAGCATGCATATCGAGGTTACTGACTGCCAAAGAAACATCCCCACACTTGAAAAGAGTGCCGCACGCGAATAGCGCGCACGGCAGAAAAATTCGGCTTGGCCGAAGGTGTTGCGCGATGACTCGAATATACGCCTGAGCGAGCGAAGTGCTCATTCAACGCGAGTTGCACAAGACTACTGGAATGCCACTCACGAAACCTGCAAAGACGTTCTCCAAATGTTGAAGGAAAACGCGTCAAGGCCGGCCAAAGAAAACTGACTACGAACTTTAGGGAAAAAACTCACCAAAAAAAGCACTTTTCCGACATATCGCACGCAAAAAATTGCTTTAGATAGCGCCATACCGTCAACAGGTGTTGGCGATTTTAGAGCAGCGATGCTGTTCGCGACTACCCGCAACACCCTGTAAATGCGGGTCAATCCATGAAAAGGACTTCATATGTGCACTATGACGCATTTTGCCGTGACTCACGAACCCGTCTTTGCCTTGAACACTCCAGTGTTCGAGACTGATCCTACAATTGAGCCTTGTGGTCGGGAGCCGTTGTTTCAGGTGGTCCCGGCGGGCAACAGCTTTTTCCATATCAGGGAAAAGTCGACGGGGCTTGTAAGAGGTTTCCGCGAGAATCATAACGCCGCCTGCGCCCTCGCCCGTTCTCTGGAATCGCGAATCGAACTCCTGGCCAGCGAGCACCTCAGATAAAGAGAGTCATCAATCCCGCCATTCTTCAAGGAGTACACCATGGAACTGCCTGCCTACAACCTGACAACCCTGTTCGATCAATTGGGGCTGCCTTCGGAGGAAGCGGCGATTGACGACTTCATCGAAGCCCATCCGCTGGAAGCCGATACCAAGTTGATCGACGCCGACTTCTGGAGCCCGCAACAAGCGCAGTTGCTCAAGGAATGGCTGCGTGCCGATGGCGAAGAAGCGGTGATGGTCGACGAGCTGAATGTGCGCCTGCACCGGGGCAAATGATTTCGATCAGTGCAGGCTGTTCTCTGTTCTGGCGCCCAACTGCGCGAGCCAAGCCGCCCTGCACTCCTCGGCTTCATCGCGACTGGCAAAAGCGGTGCCGCGCTGCTCGCCATTGAGCAGCACCACCCAGCAGACACTTTGCCCCATCGCGCGCAGTCCGGCGGGTACACCGCTGCCGATCATCACCGCGACATCGACTCTGCATTGCATGCTGACCTCCCAACTTCATTAGCAACCTAACTATGCGGGCATGTTAATGAAGTGGATCAAGAGGAAACAGCAACGCCGCTGCACAGCTTAATTGCAGTTCCGGCAACAATGCCTCAGCGCGGTTTCTCCGGTTTGTAGCCCAGACGCAATCCACCCCAGTGGCGTCCCTTGACGATGATGGGCACCGACAGGTCGTGCATCAGCTCGCCGGTATCGCGGGTGTAGGTCTGCAACAGTACCGGTTGCTGATGACTGCCGCAGCGGATGCCCGTGCGGTCGGCGAATTTGCGTTTGGTGCGATTGTTGACGGTATCGACCTGCACGTCCCCGGTCAGTGGCTGGCTGAACACCTGATTGTGGGTCGGCACGTAACCCTGCTGCGTACAGGCGATAGCGAATACCAGGCCTTCATGACGCGGCAGCAACGGTTCCTGAATCGCCGGCAGCACCTGATCGGTGTAGCGGTCGAAACGGGTCTGGAACTTGGCCGGCTGGGTGCCTGGAATCGGCTGATACTGGCGGTCAAACAGTTCTTCAAGGCTGATGCACCCTTGCTCGACGTCAGCCTCGAAGCGCGCAGCAATCTGGCTGGCCCCTTCGCGGGCGAGGTCGTAGATGCGCTGGTGATAGTCATCCAGCCCGACTTCAGCCAGGCGTTCGCTGATGGTTTCTGCCTGGCCCTCCATCTGCACCGCGGCCTCGGCCAGGCGACGAGTCTGTTGGTCGCTGATCGCCAGATCGCTGCGCATCTGTTCGATGGCAGTGAACAGGCTGTCGAGCTGTTCACGATTGGTTTCTGCACCCCGGGCAATTTCGCTGACCTGGTTTTCTACACCGGCCGCCAGTCGTGCGATGTTTTCCAGGTGCTGACCGGTGTGTTCGACCTGCTCGACACCCGTGTGCAAATCGTCGGAGAGCTGACGGATCTGCTCCACCACCTGCGCCGTACGTTGCTGAATGTCGGCGACCATCTCGCCCACCTCGCCAGTGGCCGTCGCAGTACGCGCCGCCAGACCGCGCACTTCATCCGCCACCACTGCAAAACCGCGACCGTGCTCGCCGGCCCGGGCCGCTTCGATGGCGGCGTTCAGTGCAAGGAGGTTGGTCTGACTGGCGATGGATTGGATCACCAGCGTCACGCGCTGAATATCGTCGCTGCGCTGGCTCAAGGCTTCTATCAGTTCGCGGCTGGCATTGGCGCGCTGGCTGAGCTGATGCATGCGCGAGATCGAATCCACCAGTTCGGTGCGCCCTGCTGCGCTGCTGTGATGGGCTTCGCTGGCAGCGCCCAATGCCTCGCGGCTGAGCTGCGAAGTGGCCTGTTCAGTGGCGATCATGACTTCAGCGTTATTGACGATCTGCGCAGCGGCGTCGAGTTGCGATTGCAGCTTGCCCGCCAGCTCCCTGACGGAAAAAGCCACGCCAGCAGCCGACAGCGCGTTATGACTGGTGGTGTACGAAAGGTCGCGAGTCAGCTCGGACATCGCGTTGCTGCTATCGACCGGTTGCGCATCAGAGACCGCCCGGGAACGCAGGCGCGGCAGCCAGACGATCAGTACGGCCAACGGCATGCCAACGTACAAGGGCCATTCGCCTAGCGTCATCGCGGTCAGCAACAGCATCAGTGCGATGCTTTGCAGGGTCGGCGTCATCCAGCGATTCTTCGGCAAAACAACTGGTGCAGGCCGAGCCGCAACCAGAGATCCATCTCTCGTCATTTTGTTACCCCACGCTTGTTCTCATTGTTGTGGCTGCATTAAACGCCACTACAACGCCATTATCCATGGTCCGTTAGTCGTGGGTCTGTGGCAGGTCAATGGAATGGTGGGCAGGACTTTTCGGCAGACGAGAAAAAGCAAAGATCGCAGACTTTTGCAGTTCACTGAGAAACTGCAAAAGGCTGCGATCTTTTCGCGACGACCCACAGCGAAGGGGCCGCCTCAGGAATCAGGCCTGACGCTGATGCTTGTCGATCTGCTCGTGACGCTCTTGAGCTTCGATGCAGTACTTGGTGGTCGGGCTGATCAGCAGGCGTTTCAGGCCGATCGGCTCGCCGCTGTCGTCGCACCAGCCAAAGCTGTCTTCCTTGATACGCTCAAGGGCCTGCTCGAGTTGCGGCAGCATGCGCTGGTCGCGATCAATCGCGTTCACCAGCCAGGTGCGCTCTTCTTCCACCGATGCGGCGTCCGCCGGGTCAGCCGGGGTGTCCAGGCTTTCGATGGCAATACGGTTCTGCTCAATGCGCTCATGGGTTTCGACTTTCATGTTCTGCAACAGCTCTTGAAAGAAAGCGTGTTGCTCGGCATTCATGTAGTCATCTGCCGGCATGGCCAGCAACTTGTCCTTTGTCATTGATATCTCTATAAAAAACGTGCATTAAGGCGAATTAGGGAGCGTTCCGGCGAACCGCCTGCGGTCATCGGAAAGGCATCGTTTATTGCAAACGCCACCCGGCACTCAATTTACGAAGGGGCGGCAGTCTAAGGCCCGTTTGAGGCCTCAGCAACTGTAAATACCGGGAATTTGTCCGACAAGGCTCGGAAACTGCTCTGACACAAGCTTCACAGCGCTCATCGGAGTGCGTTTATAGCAAGAAATTCAGTCGAGCGGCTGTATATAGAAGACAAACGTCGGACGAGCGGCGCTTTGTCGCAATTCGTTACGATCATTGACCGCGAAACCAGCCCCTTCTCAAAGACTGACAAATCCCCCCAACCTCAGCTACGTTATGTCCTCTCCGGTTCGACTTGAAGGAACGCGTCATGAAACTGATCGGCATGCTGGACTCCCCTTACGTGCGCCGCGTGGCGATCTCCGCCAAATGCCTGGGGATCGAACTGGAACACGACCCGGTCTCGGTGTTCCGTCACTTCGAGCGCTTCCAGCAGATCAACCCGGTGGTCAAGGCGCCGACCCTGGTACTTGATGACGGCGAAGTACTGATCGACTCAACCTTGATCCTCGACTATCTCGAAGCCCTGTCCGGCAAAACCCTGCTACCTGCAGACCTGACGCAACGGGTCAAAGCCCTGCGCCTGATCGGCCTCGGTCTCGCCGCCTGCGAAAAAGCCGTGCAGCTCTACTACGAACGCAACCTGCGCCCGGCCGAGATTCAATACCAGCCGTGGGTCGAACGCGTCGAAAGCCAACTCGCCGCCGCCTTTGCCGCCATTGAACAGGAACTCGAAAAACACCCGTTGCCCACCGACGGCCCCCTCCAACAGAACGGCATTACCCTCGCCGTCGCCTGGAGCTTCACCGGCCTCGTCGTCCCCGACCAGATCGACGCGGAGCGCTTCCCGCGCATCGCCCAATACACCGCGTACGCCGAAAGCACCCAGGCGTTCATCAGCACCCCGATGACCTGACCATGAGCACCACCGAAACCGCCGCCCCGGCCCTGAAAGAAATCTTCAACGCCGAACGTCTGCAACACATCGCCACAGAAATGAGCGCCGTGTACCCGGCGTTCAAGGCCAAGGCATTTCTCAAGCATGCCAACGACGGCCTCGCCGACCTCTCTGTCATGCAGCGCATGGCCCGCGTCAGCGAAAGCCTGCACCACGTGCTGCCGCTGGATTACGCAGACTCCATCGCCGTCCTGCGCGAACTTGCCCCGCGACTGAACAGCGGCTTCGTCAGCATGTGCCTGCCGCACTATGTCGCGAGCTACGGCGCGCACGCGTTCGATACCTCGATGGAAGCCCTGAAGTACTTCACCACCTTCGGCTCCTCCGAATTCGCCATCCGCCATTTCCTGCGCAGCGACCTGGAACGTTCGCTGGAACTGATGCACGACTGGGCGCGAGATGAAAACCACCATGTCCGAAGACTGGCCAGCGAAGGCAGTCGTCCGCGCCTGCCTTGGTCGTTTCGGCTGGAACCGGTGCAGGCTGATCCCCTGTTGGCAGCCGGGATTCTTGACCGGTTGAAGGCCGATGAAAGTTTGTACGTGCGCAAGTCCGTGGCGAATCATTTGAATGACGTGACCAAAGAGCATCCTGATTGGGTGCTGGACACAGTTGAAGGATGGTCGCTGGATAACAAGCACACAGCCTGGATTGCCAAACATGCGTTGCGGAGTTTGATCAAACAGGGGGAATTGCGGGCGCTCGCGGTTATCGGTGCTGGGGCAAAGGCTGAGGTCGAGTTATTGGATGTGAAGGTGGAACCGGCGGTTGTGCGGCTTGGGGAGACGATTACTTTATCGTTTACCGTTCGATCGTTGGTGCCCGTTGAACAGCGGTTGGTGATTGATTATGCGATTGACTATGTGAAGGCCAATGGCGGGACGTCGGCCAAGGTTTTCAAGTTGAAAACGTTGGATTTGGCGGGGTTTGGAAGTGAGGTTGTGGCGCGGCGGCAGGTGATCAAGGATTTCACTACGAGGAAACACTATGCGGGGGAGCATGCAGTGCATGTGATGGTTAACGGGGAGCGGCTGGCAACTTCTGCCGTTGAAATAATCACTTCATAACGTCAATACCGGCCGGTTACCCAATCTGTGGTGTGGCTGGGGCGGCAACGGTGACCCAGAGGCCGACCTGGAAAACTCGACGGTGTGCGCGTTTTCAATCCGCAAGGCAAGGCGATAGGACACGTCAGCGGTAGACGACAGAAAAGGAAAACCTTATCCACCAGGCTCGTGAAGGCGTCATCACGCCACACGTGGTTGATTTAGAGCGGGCCCAAAGAGAATTTCTCCATGACCGTAATTGATCGCCTCAGGTTTTTGCGCGTTGTTCTGGTTCTGGCTGGCTTCGCGTGCCTTGCCCTCTATCCACTCATGGTGTTCTGGCCGTCTGGTTGGGCCTGGCACATCGGCCACTCAGACTACCCGCTGATGATCGTTGGCATCTACGCCACACTGGGCGTGTTCTTGATCCTGGCCGCACGTGATCCGTTAGCCAATCTGAGCCTGATCTGGTTCACCGTGTGGTCCAGCGTCGTGCACGGAGCAATCATGGCCGTCCAGGCGGCCACCCAGCCGGGGCAAATGGGACACTTGGCAGGTGATGTGCCGGCGCTCTTCATCGTGGCAATTGCCTTGGCAATCTTGACGCCCCGCTCGCAACCTGTCTCTTAGTTCGAGATAGGTCATGGAGCCTGGAGCCGGTCTGGAGATGCTTCGAAACAACAGACACCATTAAGAAACAACAGGAGACCTTTCCATTTCCGCTCTACTCTCACCGGCCTTGGTGCCACTGAGTGCCGAATGATAATGTTCAGCCTCAAAACCAGGGACGACACTTCGTGCACAAACAATGCCTTGCAGCAGCAATAACCTTCGCCATCAGTTTTTCCGCTCTTGCCTCCCCTGTGCCGCAGGAAGAGCTCGAAGAGTGCCAACGGATAGAAAATTCAGCCAAACAGGTCATGAAGAGCAGGCAGCAAGGCGTGCCCATGGCTTCGCTGTCGGAACTGGCCGAAGCGGCAGGCAAGCAAAGCGAGTATGTGGGTGAGCTGTTCAGGACGTTGATCCGCGAGGCGTACGCGATTCCTCAGTACTCAACCGAGAGCCAGCAGCAGAAATCGATCAGCGATTTCCAGAACAATTTCTACAAGGCTTGCATCGTGACGGCGGAAAAGAGAGCAGAGGCCAACGGCTGAATTCATCGAACAAAAAAAGGGAGCAGATTCAGGTAATGAATCTGCTCCCTTTTACTGAAGGACTCGTGATTCAGTTTCCGGGCCAAAGATCCCCATCACCTTCACGGGCATTAAAAGCCGCCCCCTCAATGTGATAAACCTGTGGCTCCTCCGAAAAATACCCCTCCAGCCCCAGCATAAAAATCCTGTGATTCTCCCCTGCCTCAAACTCTGTATGAGCCTCAAGCGATTCCCACCGCACGATCAAATTGAACCGCTCAGGCGCTTCAATCCCCTGCGCCAACATGTGCCCGCCGTACCCGTTCGCGCGGCGGAGTAAAGGTGCAATCTCGGTAAATGCACGTCTGAACGCTTCACGACGTTCTGCATGAACAGGCAGCAAGGCAATCTCATAAATCATGACGCATTCCCCACAGAACTCGACCGAAGCGCCGGCTCGACCGCAATCGCAATCTTCCCTTGAAGACCGTTATTGGGACTTTCCAACCGTGCATGGGCCAGCGCAATCTCCGCAAGCGAATACACCGCGCCAACATGGGGCCGAAGTTGACCGCGCTCCACCAGGGCACTCAATTCATCGAGCTTGCCGCGGTTCTGGCGGGTGAAAACGAAGTGATAACTCGCGTTCTTGCCCCAGGCCTGGACCAGGCTTTGTGGTTTGGCAATGTCGACGATCGAGACCACGCGGCCTAGTTGTGCGAGGGCGTCAGGGCTGCGCGACAGGGAGTCGCCGCCGATGGTGTCGAACACCACGTCCACTCCGAGGCCATCGGTTTCCCGCAGGATGGCGTCGACGTAGTCTTCTTTTTCGTAGTCGATGATCACATCGGCGCCCATGCGGCGGACGAACTCGGCGTTTGCTTCGCGCGCGGTGGTGAACACTTTGGCGCCCATCGCTTTGGCGAGCTGGATGGCGACGTGTCCGACGCCTCCCCCTGCCGACAGCTTGGCAAACCTCGTCAAACCACCAGAACGCAGCAAGGCACCTGATAAAGAATGTGCTCGGTGGTACTGCCCAACCACTTGCTCAGACCCCGCTTGCGAACCCTGCCCATCACGATGACATCGACATGCTGCTCGTCGGCGAACTCGCTCAGCACAGTGACTGGCCGGCCTTCAATGAAGTGGCGCTGACTGGAGGCCACACCGAAATGCCCGGCCAGTCGAAGAAACGATTTTTGCAGGTCCTCGCGCAGTGACCGGGTCAGCTCGGCCAGCGGCAATCCGCCCATGTCCGCCAGGTACCCGGCGGAAATATCGCAGGCATAGAGCAAGTGCAACTCGGCGTCGCACTGAATGGCCAGGGCATTGGCCTGCCGGATGATCTGCTCGTTCAACGAGTTGTCGGCGGACTCGATATCCGACACCTCGACCGCCGCCAGCACTTTGCGAGGCAATACATAGCCGCTTCCGCCCACCAGATAGACAGGTACCGGACAATCGCGCAGTAATTGCCAGTCCAGCGGCGTGTAAAACGCGCGTCTGAGGGCCGACGCCTGTTCGATTTCCTTGATCAGCAGATCGGGCTCATACGCTTTGACGTGATCAAGGATGCGCTGCTCCACATCAGCGGCCCATTCCACTTCGATGGTCACCTCGATCCGCCTGCCGCGCAGATTGACCGCCCGGGCCTCCAGCGTTTGCCGATGATCCTGAAGAAATGCCTCGCGCGCCTGTTGCCGGTTGCCTGTTTCCAGCAGCGACAAACCTTCGGGCGAAGGAATCAGCGCCAATAGGTGCAAACGCGCGCCGCTGGCCCTGGCCAGCGCTGCTGCATGATTGATCGCGCCGGACTCGCGCAGGAGCGGATTGATGATCAGCAGCAACCGCTGATACTGGCTCATGGCAACCTCTCGTCAGCTGAGTGACTGTCTACGCCGGCTCTGACGCCCGGCCCCACTGCCAGAATGCTACCGGGTACCGAATACAATGCCCGTTCGGTAGTGCTGCCGATCAATCGATCGATACCGGTCCGGTGTACGGTGCCCATCACGACCACATCCGCCACGTATTGCTCGACAAACTCGCTGATGACCGGCACCGGCAGCCCCATCACAAAATGGCGTCGCTCGGGTGGAATCTCGTAGCGTTCGGCCAGATTGATGAACGCCTGATGCAGGGACTGCCGCAGCTCCTCGACAAAATCCATTCCCCAGCCGGCACCGACCAACGGCGCATCGCCATTGAATGCCGGTGACAGGTCATAAGCGTAGAGCAGGTGCATGGGCGCGTCACATTGCGCGGCCAGCGCGTTGGCAGTCTGAATGATGGTGTCATTCAGACCGCTGATCTGGGTCTCTGGATCGAACGGATCCACGGCCGCGACGATGCGATGCGGCAGGCTGTAACGGACCTCGTTGACCAGATGCACGGGCACGGGGCACTCGCGCAGCAAATGGCAATCCAGCGGCGTGATGAAAACCCGTTTAAGCAGGGGTTCCATCGCCACGTCCTTGATCAACACATCAGGATTGAGGTCTGCGACAGCCCGCAAAATGTCCAGTTGCGGGTGCGTGGTGAACACCACCTCCACTGTCACCTCCAATCCCTGTCCTGAAAGTTGTTCAAGCTGATCGGCAACCCAGCGACGATGGTGACGCAGGTATCGCTGATAGCCGGCCTCGTCGATTTTGTCCTCCCACAGCCGGACAACCGGGGCCGGCTCAGTGAATACCCGAACATCCAGCGCCGCCCCGCTCGCCTTGGCCAGCGCCACCGCGCGCAGCATGGCGGGCGTCTGATGCAGGGTCCGGTCGGCGACCAGCAGCAAACGTTGATATTGCCCCATCACACACCTCCGCAAGACAACCACAGGCTTTGAGACTGAGCCTGACTGCCGGCGCGCAGTTGATTTACATCAACTCCGGACGATTCAACATCGCCGGTCTCTGACCCAGATCAGATTCCTGCTCTTCGAGCGGCGTAGAAAGAAAGCGACTGCGGGGCGCTGTGTCCCGTGCCCGTCTCCAAAACCGCAGGGAGGTTCTCCTCATGCTCACCGTCAAAGACCACAACGAACGAGCCGCCGTTGCCTATGCCTCGATCGCCGGCCAACACTGGATCGAAGCACTCAAGGACGGTCGTCATGTACTGATCCGGCCTCTTTCGGAAAAGGATCGGGAACGCGAATATGCGTTCATCAAACGCTTGTCTCCCGAGTCGCGACATATGCGCTTTCTGGCGCAGATCAACGAACCGTCGGGCACGATGCTGGACCAATTGATGGACACCGATAATCGCCTGCGCCTGGCTTATGTAGCGCTGGTGCACGACAACGGTCAATTGATCGAAATCGGCGTAAGCCGCTATGCCGCCACGGGTGAACACGAGTGCGAATGCGCCGTTACCGTTGCCGATGAATGGACGCATCTGGGGTTGGGGACATTATTGATGGAGCACTTGATCACGGCGGCGCGCAAGAATGGAATGCACCGAATGTACTCGGTCGATGCCGCCAGCAACGCCCAAATGCGGGACCTGGCCCGGACGTTGGGGTTTGAACGGAACAGCGATCCTGAAGATCCTCGCCAGGTCATTCACAGCCTGAATTTTTAGCCTCTGCGGCCGGCGATCGTCCAAACGGGCGATCGCCGGCGCTTCGGCGCTAAAGCCCCCTGCCCGGCTTGATCGCCAACACACTGCACGGTGCCCGGTGCAGGAGCTGTTCGGCGGTGGTGCCCAGCCGTTTGCTCATGCCTTTGTGCTGCACCGTACCCGCGACGATGACATCGACATTCTGCTCTTCGACGAATCGGCAAATGGCCGGCACCGGCACACCTTCGATGAAATGGCGACAGTCCGTCGACACGCCGTGACGCTCGGCCATCGCGGCAAACGCCTCATGCTGTGCCGTCCCCAATGCCTCGTAGATGCCGGTGGCCAGCGGTAACGCGCCGAAACCGTAGTCTTGCGCATACGCAGCGGTCCAATCGTAAACGTGCAATAACTGCAGCCGGGCATTGCACACCTCGGCCAGCTTCGATGCCGCGTCGATGATCTGGTCGTTGAACAGCAGATCCTGATCTTCGCTGCGCAGCACGTCGATGATCGCCAGAACATGACGGGGGCGTGGGTTCAAGGCATTGGTCACCAAGTGTGCCGGAATCGGGCAGTCGCGCAGCAGTTGCCAGTCCAGCGGGGTGAAGAACACCCGTTTCAGGGCCGACTCTTCATGGGCATCCTTGATGATCATCACCAGCGGCATTTCATTGATGAATTGCACAATCTCCGCGTACGGGTCCTGAACCCACACCACTTCGCTCGTGACGACGATCCCGTGTCCACGCATCCGGGTCGCCTGTTCTTCGAGCCAATGGCGATGCTTCTCCAGGTAGGCGTCACGGACCACTGCGACCTGGTCGGGGGCAAACAGTCCGGCCACGGCCAGCGCCTGTAAATAATCGAACGCCACGATATGCAGCGGTCTTTGCAGCGCCTGGGCCAATGCCAAGGCACGATCGAATGCCGGAGTGTGGTCCATGGCGGATGGAGCGATCAGCAGCAGGCGGGGTTCCTGTGACATGGTGCACCTCGACATTGAGCGATGGCAGGGAATTAAACTCACGCTGGCCCTTTTACCGACAACCACTTTGATTTTTGTCAGTGTCCGGTCAAATCGTCGCTTGATTCACCAGCAGACCGGCCCACATGGCAGCGGTCAGCAGAATCTGGCCGGGTATGACATACGCGGCAAAACGTCGTCCGCCACTGATCCAGGCCACCAGGCATTTGCTCAATGCGTTGCTGCTGACCGCCAGCAGCACGGGTGGCGCAATGGCGCTGTAAGCCAACAGACCACCCTTGGCGAGGGTGGCAATCGAAGCCGTGGAAGAATGCGCATCGGCGAATCCGCTGAGTACGGCGGTCAGCATCACGCCCGCCTCGCCAAAGTAGTCGAGCATCAACGAAGACAAGAACGTCACCCCGGCCATGGTCAACGTGACCGCCAGCGCGAGTTTGAGATTGAACGCCCCGCCGACCTTGATCGGCTGGTTCGCTGCGACCGCAGGTTTGGGGAACAGCAAACACATACTGAACAGCAGCGTAACGATGATTCCGGCCAGCAACGGTCCCCACAGGTGCGGCAACAGCGCGGTGTCGACCGCGCCGAGGATCAGCGCGACCTGCGCCGCCGTAGCCAGGTTCGACAGCAGGGCCGCCGAACTCAATACCTTCAGGTGCTCCGGGTCTTTGCGAGCGATGTGCCCCATCGCCGCGATCGTCATGGTGCTGGAGGCGAAACCGGAGGCGATGGCGCTGACCGCATAGCCGTAGCGCACCCCCAACGTGCGCACGGCGATATGCCCGATGGCGCCGACGGCCATCAGCAACACGGTCAATGTGCAAAGGGTGCGCAGGTTTAGCGCCGAGTAGGGGCCGATGAACCGGTCAGGCGTCAGCGGCAACACTACCAGCGCTGCGATCAGCAGCACCAGCCCATCGCGCATCTCCGCTTCGCTCAACTGGCTGCGGGCGAAGTGATGGAGTTTCTGCCGGTAAGCCAACAGCCCCGCCATGACCACGCCGACGGCGATTGCCAATTCCGGCGCTGTACCACACAGCGCGCCCAGTACCAGCACCGTAAGCAAGGCCACTTCGCTGGTTACCCCTGGATCACTGCTCAGGCTGCGCCAATAAGCCACGCTGATCAGCACCGCCAGACAGCCGCCCACAATGCCCACCAGCAGCGCGCCGCCCACTTGCATCGCGACGTAACCCAGCAACGCCGTGATCGCAAATGTGCGCAACCCGGCGCAGGCACGGCTGTCACCGCGCCCTTTGTGCCGCTCGCGCTCCAGACCGACCAGCATGCCGATCCCCAGCGCCGCGGCGGCTCCGGCCAGACCCAGTGCGTCGGTCATAGCGCGACGGGATCACGGGCGCGCGCGACCTTTGGTCGTGCAAACGGCGCTGTATCGACAATTGTTGGCCACACATGAGGCGCATCGATCCTTGCCTTGAGCTGATCGACAAAAGATTGCGCAGCGACCTTGCTGTCAAACCTGACCACGAACGCATCCATTCGCACGATCCATTGGTCGCCGCTTGGTCCACTGATTTCAATGTTCATCGATCACCTCCAATCGCCGAAGACAATCCGACATGCAGTCACCGTTACATCCCTCGAAGCAGTGTCGTGAGCTCGCCATGAGTGGCCGTCGCCGATGACCTTGAGCGCCTCGGCATCAGGCCAGCATCGCGGTCATCTGCCGGGGGTGGGCGCTGAACCAGACTGCGCCGGGCTACGCGACCGACCCTTGATAATGATCAACAATCCACGCCGCAAACGGTTGGGGGTATCCCTGCGTCAGCGCTGCCGATCCATATCGAAGTCAAATCGAGCCAGATCCACGCTGTCGCGATACTCCGGCACCGACACCGACCATCCCAGTTCCAGGCTGATACGGCGGCGCAGCGTGTCGGAAGCGTTTGGTTCACCGTGCACCACGAAGGTGTGTTTCGGCGGCCGCTTGAATCCACGCAACCACTGCATGATTTCATCGGCGTCGGCATGCGCCGACAGGGTTTGCATGGGCACCACCTCGGCGTTGATGGGTACGTCCCTGCCATGGATGCGTACGCTGGGAGCGCCCGCGACAATCTGCGCCCCACGGGTACCACCGGCCTGAAAGCCCGGCATCAACAATGTGTTGAGCGCGTTGGGAGCCAGCGCCTTGAGATGATGGACAACCCGCCCTCCCGTCGCCATGCCGCTGGCAGCAATGATCACCGCCGGCGTGCGCATTTGATCAAGCTCTCTCGAGTCCTGGACCGTCTGGACAAACTGCGCGACATGGCACATCCCGTCGCAGTCCTGCGCAGACAATTTGTGCTCGCTGCGAAATCGCTGATACAGGCCCGTGACGTCAGTGGCCATGGGGCTGTTCAGGTAGACAGGAAGATCCGGAATCGCTTTTGTGCGTTTCAATTGATACAGGTGATACATCAGCAATTGGGCACGTCCGACTGCGAACGATGGCACCAGCGTGATGCCTCGGCGCAACGCAGTGCGGTTAATGACCTCGGCCAACTGTTGATGGGGTGATTCGGCTGGATGCTTTCGGTCGCCGTACGTTGACTCCACCAGCAGAAAGTCTGCTTGCTCGACCGTTTCCGGGGCGAGCATCAAGGGATCATCCGGTCGGCCAAGATCCCCTGAAAACACCAGCGATTGTCCGTCGGCAACTACCGTGACCGTCGCTGCGCCCAGAATATGCCCGGCGCAGCGCAGTTCGATGGTCATGCCGGGGACAATTTGAAGCTTGTGGTGCAACTCCACCGGCCGCAACAGTTTCAACGCTCGTGCCGCGTCTTGTTCGGTGTAAAGCGGCAGCGCCGGATTGTGCTTGGAGAAACCATGCCGATTGGCGAACTCAGCCTCCTCTTCCTGCAATCGACCGCTGTCCAGCAGCAGGATTTTTACCAGTTCACAGGTCGCTGGCGTGGCGTAGACCGGGCCGCGATAACCATTGCGTACCAATACCGGCAGATAGCCGCTGTGATCGAGATGGGCATGGGTCAGCACAATCGCGTCAAGACCGCCGGGAGGGAGCGGCAACGGGTCGCGGTTGTGCAGTCGCAGTTGCTTGTAGCCCTGGAACAGGCCGCAATCGACCAGCACATGTTGCTCATGATGTTCGAGCAAATACTTGCTGCCCGTCACCGTGCCGGCAGCACCCAGAAATGTGATTCGCATGGCCGTTTCCTTGAACGCTCGGAGGAGCACTATTGAGCGCTCCTTTTGGCTCGGGAGCCGTTGATTTTTATCAACTGCTGACCTGACAACGCTCACTTTCAATCGGAGGGTTGCGGCGACTTGACGATCATCAGACTGCAAGGAGCCTGGTTCAACAGGCTCTCGACAGTACTGCCGATGAGCCGGTGTTTGCCGTCGGGATAGAGCATCCCCAGAACCACCATGTCAAAAGCGTGCTGCCGGGCAAACAGCCCGATGACCTTTCGCGGGATGCCGGTCAGCGAGTGTCTGCATGAACTCGGGATGCCATAGCGTTCGGCGAGTGCTTCGAAAGCTTCTTGCTGGGCGTCCTCGATTGAGTCTTTCAGACTGTCGTCCAGGCTGCCTGTCGGCACACTTGCGGTCCCCTCATCCATGACTGCCCAGCAACCGACATTGAGCAGGTGCAGCGCCGCGCCGCAATCGGCCGCCAGCCTGCAAGCAAGGTCAAGTAGCCGGTCGTTCAACCCCCGCGTCAGTGCTTCCAGATGCGACAGATCGACCGCCGCAAGGATCTTCATTGGTCTGGCATGCCCGGCGCGAGTCACCAGGTGCAGATGTGCCGGACATTCGCGCAGCAAGCGCCAGTCCAGCGAGCGATGGAAAGCCCGGTCGAGAGCCGGGACGCAATGGGTATCCTTGACGACCAGGTCCGGATGAAAGTCGTTCACGTACTCAAGCACGTGCGCCAGGTTCGATCTGGCCCAGACCACTTCAGTGGTCACGTTCAGGCCGATGCATCGTTTGAAGCGGGCCTGCTGCTCCAGCCAGTGCCGATGCACTTGCAGATACCCTTCCCGCGCCCGGGCCATTGCCTCGGGCGCAAACAGTCCGGCCGCTGCCAGCACCGGGACATAATCGAACGCGACGATGTGCAACAGCGCTCCGCCTGCACAAGCCAGCGCACAGGCGCGCTCAAACGCCGGGGTCAGGGTCATTTCACCAGGGGCTATCAATAGAATGCGTTTGAGTTTGAGCACCACGTGCCTCTCCCTGAAACGTTTACCTTGAAGATTGCAAACCTGATTTCCTGAAGAGCGACAGGGGCGTGAGTTTCTCTGCGTGTGACCACAATCAGGAAACGCTGCCGTTCAACTATCTGGCGGCACACGTCTGAATCACTGATTTTTATCAACTGAATGAGAGACGTCGCCACACTGATTCATGGCTGGTTTCTGATGCACGTGAATGTCTGACAGCCCGGATCCATTCGTCGTTTGACGACGTTTTTTCCGTGCCAATGGCGACCCGAGAACTATGCTGAACAGGCTGAAAGTGAGGGCTTTTCGGTGGCAGAAACTCGCTCTTGTCGCAATCAACAACTCAAAACGGCGTGCTCCAGTTGCAGCGTGCTGGAGTTGTGTCTGCCGCTCGGTTTGAGCGGTGGGGAAATCGAGCGCCTGGACACGCTGATCACCCAGCGACTGAAGGTCAAGAAAGGCGCTGCGCTTTACCGTGCCGGTGACCCTTTACGCTCGCTCTATGCCGTGCGGCTGGGGTCGTTCAAGACCAGCGTGCTGTCGATCGACGGTCGCGAGCAAGTCACCGGATTCCAGATTGCCGGTGAAATGCTCGGTCTGGACGCCATCAGTTCGGACCTGCACACCTGCGATGCGGTCGCGCTGGAAGACAGCGAAGTCTGCCCCATCCATTTCGGTCATCTGGAAAAACTGAGCCGGGAGCTGCCGTCACTGCAGCACAACCTGAACAAAATCCTCAGCCGGGAAATCGTTCGCGATCACGACATGCTGATGATGCTGGGCAACATGAATTCGGATGAACGCCTCGCGGCGTTCCTGTTGAACCTGTCGCAACGCTTGAACTCCCGGGGTTATTCGTCCCGCTGCTTTGTGTTGAAGATGCGTCGGGAGGAGATCGGCTCCTACCTGGGCCTGCGCCTGGAAACCGTCTGTCGCGGCATCGCCCACCTGCGCGACCTGGAGCTGGTGGAAATCACCGGCCGCGACGTCACCATTCAGAACATGGACGGGCTCAAGCAGTTGGTCGCCGGCTGCCATCGTCACCTGCCGTGAGTTGGCCGACGGGCTGGCCGCACCGTCACCTTCACGGTGTAATCGCCACTTTCATCACCCCGTCACGCTGGTGCGCAAACAAGTCATAGGCCGCTTCGATGTCATCCAGTTTGAATCGGTGAGTCACCAGCGGTGACAGGTCAACTCTGCCGCTCTGCACAACTGCCATCAAACGCCGCATACGTTCTTTTCCGCCGGGGCACAGGGTGGTAACGATGCTGTAATCGCCCAACCCTGCGGCAAAGGCGTCGAGCGGTATGTGCAGATTGCTCGAGTAAACGCCCAGGCTCGACAATCGACCGCCCGGACGCAGCACGCGCAACGCCGATTCAAAGGTGCCTTGCGTGCCCAGTGCCTCGATCGCGACATCGACGCCGCGCCCGTCGGTCAGGGCCATGATCTGCTCGACCACATCGCCCTCCCGGAAATTGACGACATGGGTTGCTCCCAGACGATGCGCCACCGTCATGCGCTCGGCCACGGCATCGACACCGATGATCGTGCTGGCGCCCTTGAGCCGGGCACCGGCCACCGCACACAGGCCGATGGGCCCCAGGGCAAACACCGCGACGGTGTCGCCGATACTCACCTCACCCCGTTCGGCACCGGAGAAACCGGTGGACATGATGTCCGGACACATGAGTACCTGCTCATCACTGAGGCCATCGGGAATCGGGCAAAGATTGGCCAAGGCATCGGGCACCAGTACGTACTCGGCCTGGCAGCCATCGATGGTATTGCCGAATTTCCACCCGCCGATGGCCCGGAAACCATGGCGAGTGTCCGGCCCGTCCTGAGAACCACAACCACACAGGCACGCATAACTTTGACCGCTGGGGGTGATGGCGCCGGCAATCACGCGCTGCCCTTCTGCGAATCCGCGCACCTGCGAACCCAGACGCTCAATGATGCCCACTGGCTCGTGACCGACCGTCAGCCCTTTCGCCACCGGGTACTCGCCCCGCAGGATATGTACATCCGTACCGCAAATGGTCGTGGTGGTTATTCGGACCAGAGCGTCCAGCGGGCCGACTTCGGGGATCGGTTTTTCATCCAGCACGATGCGATTGTTTTCGACAAAAATGGCGGCTTTCATGGTGGCCATGAGCATTCTCCTGAGCGATCCGACTCTTGGCCCAGCCTGCGCCGCTCTCCCTGAGCGGCACTTGATAATGATCAACAATCGACGACATCCACGACGATTGACCATCCGTCTGTCGTGTTCTGCCGGCCACCCATTGTTTGACAAAGATCAAACGCCCAACTCAGGCACGGCGCAGCCTGTGAGCATCGGTTCAAAGCGTCCTGCCAAAGGAGAGTCGTCATGTCAGAGCAATCGCGTTACATGCTGGTCGCCCCACCCCTGATGGAAAACAACCCGGCTTTCGAGCGTGCGGCGGCACTGGCCAAAGCGGCGGGCGCGGCCCTGCACATCGTGGCTTTCGATTACCTCGAAGGTCTGGCGACCGCCAGCATGGTCAACGAGCAAGCACTGGAGCAGATGCGGATCGGCTATATCGAGCGTCATCGTCAGTGGCTCGAAGAGCGGGCGCACTCGATGCGCAAGCTCGGGGTCACCGTCACCACGGAAGTGGTATGGGTGGAACGGCCGTTACAGGAAATCCTCATTCATCTCCGGGAACAGCCCATGGCGGCGCTGATCAAGGCGCTGGAGCCAGAATCGTTCCTTTCACGTTTGATGTTCACCCCGCTGGATATTCACTTGCTGCGCGAATGCCCGGTGCCGCTGCATTTCGTCAGCCATGTCGGGCATGCCCTGCCGCGCAAGATCCTGGCCGCCGTAGATCCGTTCCACCGTGACGGGCAATACGCCGGTTTCAACGACCGGATCCTGCGCGAGGCTGCCAGACTGGCCAGCCTGTGCAATGCCGAACTCGACGTGCTGTATGCCCATGATCTGTCTTCGATCAGCGCCAATGAATTCGGCTTCGACAATGCCTCGGCATTCTTCTCCTCCAGCGCCGCCAAATCGCTGTTCGATGCGCAGGCCGCTGCGTTTCGCGAACTCGCCGAGCGCAACGGCATTCCAGACGAGCGTCAGCACATGGTCATGGGTAACCCGGCCAAGGTGCTCTGCAGTTACGCAAGCGGATATGACATCGACATGATCGTCATGGGACGTGTCGGCCATCACGGCGTAGATCGGCTGGTCGGCAGTACGGTCGAACACCTGCTGTACAAGATTCCGTGCAGCGTTTGGGTCGTAGCGCCCGAACATCTGGCCGACTGAGCAGGCTTGCGCCTCAGGAGCGAGTGCGTCCTCCCAGCATGCGGTCAAGGGTGTCGTCACCCACCCAGTAGTGGTGGAACAGTCCGGCGGCCGCATGCAGACCGATCAACCAGTAACCGGCATTGCCGATCAGCTCATGCCAGTGCTTGAGTTGCTTGGCCAGGTCGGTATCCACCGCCAGCGGCGACGGCAGATGAAAGCCGAAATACGGGAAAGGTTTGTCACCGGTCGCCAGCATCAGCCAGGCCAACACCGGCGTGGCGATCATCAGCCCGTACAGGGCCAGGTGCATCAAGTGCGCGATTGCGGTCTGCCAGGCGGGAGGTTTCGGGGTGATTGGCGGACGTGGCGTCAGGCGCCCGAGCAGGCGTACCCACACCAGAACAAAGATGCTCGCGCCGAACACCCCGTGCAGGCCCATTAACAGGCCCGGCGCTTCGCTGCCTCGGGGCATGAACCCCTTGATTTCAACGCAGGCATATACGCCGACGAACAGCGCCAGCATCAGCCAGTGCAAGGTGATCGACAGTTTTCCATAACGGTTTGCGGGCATGTCGCGGGTCATAGGTGCCTCGTGATTGTTGTGAGCGACGGCCGATTCGTTCGGCCGTCTCGATCGGTTTTTGCCGGGCGAGCCGACGGCGTCACCCTGCCCTGACAGTCTTAAGACAATCTGAAGATCGGTCGTTCGTTAACTTTTTTTCACCTTCAGACTTCGTTAAGAAATGGCCCGGATACTCCACTCAAACCTATTGAGGGAGGCGTTCAGCCCATGCCCGATTCTGACTGGAACATTCCCTTGCCCCTGCGTTTTGGCCACAGCGAAACACCGCAGATGCAACTGTCTAGCGCCCAGCCGGGCGACGCTCACCGGACGGCGTTCGAAGCGTTCATTCAACAACGCTTTCGCAAGGCCCACGGCGCCGATATCCGCCATTTCATGCCTGAACTGTTTGGTGTGCACAACGACTCCGGCGACCTGTGCGCGGTGGCCGGGGTACGTCGTGCGCACCTTGAACCGTTGTTTCTTGAACGCTACCTGGACGAGCCGATCGAGCCGTTGATCAGCGCAGCCGCCGACCGTCCGGTGGAGCGCAGCGGGATTGTCGAAGTCGGCAACCTTGCCGCCAGCGACACTGGCAGCGCACGCCTGAGCATCATTGCCATCACTTACTTGCTGGCCATGGGCGGTCTGGAATGGGTGACCTTCACCGGCAATATCGGACTGGTCAACAGCTTCCATCGCCTGGGGCTGAAACCGGTGACCCTGTGCGCCGCCGACCCGGAACGCCTGGGCGATGACCGTCACCACTGGGGCAGTTACTACGAAAGCAAACCCTGGGTGCATGTCGGCAATATCCGCGCCGGCTTCATCCATCTGCGCAATATCGGCCTGTTCAGCCGGCTGGGATTGCCGACGTCTATCGAAGGAGCCTGCCATGTCGCTTGAACGGCAACGATTCCAGGAAACCCTGCGCAGCCATGCAGGGCGCAATGACAACGCTCTGGCATTGTGGGGCGACACGCTGAAAATCAGCTACACGACGCTCTACGCCGAAGTAATGTACCGCCAGCAACGCTTGCGCGATGAAAACGTGAAGGTTATTGCCCTGGCACTGGACAACGGCGTCGAAGCCATACTCTGGGATCTGGCGGCATTGTTTGAAGGACTGGCCTGCGTGACCCTGCCGCCGTTCTTCAGTCCGGCACAACGCGCCCATTGCCTGGAACAAAGCCAGGCCGAGCGGGTGATCGCCGAACCGGAGCTGGAACCTGAATTGCTCGCCGCCGGTTATGAAAAACGCGGTGAATTCTGGTGCCGCGCCTTTGAAGGGCCCGACCGCTTGCCCGCCGGCACCGCCAAACTGACGTTCACCTCCGGCACCACCGGCACACCGAAAGGCGTGTGCCTGAGCGCCGACAGTCTGCTGCGGGTCGCTCGGGAACTGGAAGAGGCAAGCAAAGCGACATCTCCCCAACATCACGTGGCGTTGCTGCCACTGGCGATCCTGCTGGAAAACCTCGGCTGTTACGCGGCGCTGTACGCCGGTGCGGCCCTGAGCGTGCCGAGCCAGAAAACCCTGGGCATCCAGGGCGCCAGCGGCGTCGACCTGCCGCGCTTGCTTGGATGTTTGGCCAGCCGGGCACCCGAGAGCCTGATTCTGGTGCCGCAATTGCTGTTGTTGCTGGTCAGCGCCGCCGAACAGAAAGCCTTCGATCCGCAATCGCTGCGTTTTGCCGCCGTCGGTGGCGCACGGGTTTCCGAAGACCTGCTCCACCGTGCGCAACGAGTCGGCCTGCCGGTCTACGAAGGTTATGGCCTGTCCGAGTGCGCTTCGGTGGTCTGTCTCAACCGGCCCGGTGCGCGGCGTCCGGGCAGTGTCGGGCAACCTCTGCCCCACGTCGACGTGCGCCTGGCCGAGGACGGAGAGGTGTTGATCAAAGGCTCGACCCTGCTCGGCTACCTTGGCGAACCGGCGTTCAGTGATGAGTGGTGGCCCAGCGGCGATCTGGGCGAGTTCGACCCGGAAGGTTTCCTCTACCTCAAGGGCCGCAAGAAGCATCAGTTCGTCACCAGCTTCGGACGCAACGTCAACCCGGAATGGGTCGAGTCCGAACTGACCCAGCGCCAGCACATTGCCCAGGCCTTTGTGTATGGCGAGGCCATGCCACACAACCATGCCCTGCTCTGGCCGCACCGTCCGGACTGCACCGATGCACAGTTGGCGGCTGCCGTCGCCGCTGCCAACGAGGCCTTGCCTGATTACGCCCAGGTGCATCACTGGACACGTCTGCAACAACCTTTTACCGCCGCCAACGGCCTGCTCACCGCCAACGGTCGTCCGCGCCGCGATGCCATCGTCGCGCAATACCGCACCGTGCTCACCGAATCCGTCCTTTGCGAGGAAAACGCACCATGAGTTTTTTCGACACCCTGCAAGAAGCCACACAGCAGGAACGCCACGAGCTGTTCAACCTGCCGATCATCCTTGATGCGCTGCAAGGCAAGGTCAGCCTTGAAAGCTATCGCGCGTTTCTCGCCCAGGCCTACTACCACGTTCGTCACACCGTACCGTTGATGATGGCCTGCGGCGCGCGCCTGCCGACGCATCTGGAATGGTTGCGCAAAGCCGTTTGCGAATACATCGAGGATGAATACGGCCATGAGCAATGGGTGCTCAACGACATCGAGGCCTGTGGCGGTGACCGGAACGCGGTGCGTGACGGCCAGCCGTCGCTGCCGATCGAGCTGATGGTCAGTTTTCTCTACGACCTGATCGCCCGAGGCAACCCGGTGGGTCTGTTCGGCATGGTCAATGTGCTTGAGGGCACCAGCATCGCCCTGGCCACCCATGCGGCGGGCAGCATCCGCGAGCGTCTGGCGCTGCCGGAAACAGCGTTCAGTTACCTCAGCTCCCATGGCTCGCTCGACATCGAGCACATGCAAACCTATCGGCACCTGATGAATCAGCTGCAAGACCCGGCCGACCAGGCGGCGGTGATCCATGCCTCGAAAGTCGTCTATCGGCTCTACACCGACATGTTCCGTGGCCTGCCCCGCGACGCGGAGGCTCAACATGCAGCTGCATGAAGCCCGCGTGGTGCTCACCGGTGCCAGTGGCGGCATCGGGCTGGCCATCACCCAAGCCCTGTGCAGCGCCGGAGCCAAGGTTCTGGCCGTGGCGCGTCACCAGGAATCATTGCGCCCGTTGCTCGAACGTTACCCGCAAAACCTGCGCTGGGTTGCCGCCGACCTGACGGTTCTCAGCGACCGCCGCAACGTGCTGGCCGCCGCCGAGGACATCGGCGGTATCAACCTGCTGATCAACGCGGCCGGGATCAACCACTTCGCCATGCTGGAACAGCTCGACGACAGCGACATCAACGCCATGCTGGCGGTGAACATCAGTGCGCCGATCTGCCTGACCAAACTGCTGCTGCCGCTGCTCAAACAGGCCGACAGTGCCATGGTGGTCAACGTCGGCTCGACCTACGGTTCGATCGGTTATCCCGGTTACGCCAGCTATTGCGCGTCCAAGTTTGCCTTGCGCGGATTTTCCGAAGCCTTGCGCCGGGAGTTGGCGGATACCCGGGTCGGTGTGTTGTACGTGGCGCCCCGCGCCACGCGCACCGCCATGAACAGCCCCGCCGCCCAAGCCTTGAACGACGCACTGAAATCCAGCGTCGACGACCCGCAAGCCGTCGCGAATGCCGTGATCCATGCGATCGCCGGTGATCGCCGTGACCTCTATCTGGGCTGGCCCGAACGCTTTTTCGTACGTCTCAACAGCCTGCTGCCCAATCTGGTGGATCGCGGCTTGCGCAAGCAATTGCCGTTGATCCGTCGCCTGAGTGAAAAACCCGAGAACGAGACGCCAAAACCATGAAAAAACTTCTCGCCTGTGTGTTGTTGGGCGCCCTCAGTCAAAGTGTCTGGGCACTGGACGCCGCCGATCAGCAACGCCTCAACGGCATCCAGCAGAGCTGGGCGCACATCCAATACGAAACACCGGAAAAACAACGGGCCGCCGCGTTTGAACAATTGGCGGTCCAGGCAACGCATTTCGCCACCGAACGTCCGGCCGTCGCCGAGGCCTGGATCTGGAAAGGCATCGTCACCAGCAGTTGGGCCGGTGCCGAGGGCGGACTGGGGGCTTTGGGTAAAGCGAAGGACGCCAAGGCTGATCTGGAAAAATCCCTGACCCTCGACCCCAAAGCGCTGCAAGGTTCGGCCTACACCAGCCTCGCCGCGCTGTACGACCGGGTACCGGGCTGGCCGATCGGGTTCGGCGACAGCGACAAGGCCGAACAACTGCTCAAACAGGCCCTGCAACTCAACCCCGAGGGGATCGACAGTCTGTACTTCTGGGGCGATCACCTTTACCGTCAAAAACGCTACGCTGAAGCCAAGGCAGCACTGCTCAAGGCCCAGCAGGCCGCTCCGCGCCCGGGCCGGGAAAGTGCAGACGCCGGGCGCCGCAAAGAGATCGCCGCGTTGCTGGTGGACATAAACAAGAAACTCGACTGACAGGAGTCCGTGTGCGTTTATTACTGATCGAGGATGACGTGGCTCTCGGCGAGGGCATTCATCAGGCGCTGGGGCGCGAGGGCTACACCGTCGACTGGCTCAAGGACGGCAGCAGCGCCCTGCACGCCCTGCTCAGTGAAACCTTTGATCTGGCGGTGCTCGATCTCGGCCTGCCGCGCATGGACGGGCTCGAAGTCCTGCGTCGTCTGCGCGCCAGCGGTTCGAACCTGCCGGTGTTGATCCTCACCGCCCGCGATGCCACCGAAGACCGCATCGCGGGGCTGGACGCCGGCGCCGACGATTACCTGATCAAACCCTTCGACCTGGCCGAACTCAAGGCCCGTCTGCGCGCGCTGCTGCGACGCAGCGCCGGACGCGCGCAGATGCTGATCGAACACGCCGGCATCAGCCTCAACCCCGGCACCCAGCAAGTCAGTTATCTGGGCCAGCCGGTGGTGCTCACGCCCAAGGAGTATCAACTGCTGCACGAACTGCTGTCGCCGCCGGGCCGGGTCATGACCCGCGATCACCTGACACAACTGCTCTACGGCTGGAACGAAGAAGCCGAAAGCAACACCCTTGAAGTGCACATTCATCACCTGCGCAAGAAATTCTCCACCGACCTGATTCGCACCATCCGCGGTGTGGGTTATCTGGTGGAGGAGCGTCGATGACCTCGATCCGGCGCCGCACCCTGACCCTGATCATCGGCCTGATGCTCGCCGGTCTGACCGTCCTCAGCCTGTTCAACCTGCACGACAGCAACCACGAGATCGCCGAGGTCTACGACGCTCAGCTGGCGCAGAACGCACGCCTGCTCCAAGGTGTGATGCGCATGCCGTTGCCGGGGCAGGAACACACGGATCTTTATCGGGCGTTCAACTCGGCATTGGCCGAAGCAGTGCCCAAGGGTGACGGCCATCCCTACGAAAGAAAACTCGCCTTTCAGGTCTGGAATGCCAGGGGTGAGGTCCTGGTGCATACCGCCAGCGCGCCCTCGTTCAGCACGCCGCCGATGCAGCCTGGCTTCAGCGATGTGGTGGATTTGAACAAGCGCCACTGGCGGGCGTTTGTTCTGCAAGACAATCAGAACGGTTTGCGCATCTGGGTAGGTGAGCGCGGTGACGTGCGGGCCGATCTGGTTGACCGGATCGTTCGTCATACCCTGTGGCCGAACGTGATCGGCAGCCTGATCCTCGCGGCGATGATCTGGCTGGCCATCGGCTGGGGTCTCAAGCCATTGGCGAACATGGCGGCGACCCTGCGCGCCCGGCACAGCGGCTCCCTCGACCCCCTGCAATTGACACCCCTGCCGAGCGAGCTGGAACCGATGCAGGCCGCGCTCAACCGCATGCTCGCGCAGATTCAGGAAGTGCTGGGGCGTGAACGCCGGTTCATCGCCGACGCCGCCCACGAAATGCGCACGCCGCTGGCGGTGCTGCGGGTGCATGCACAGAACCTGCTGGAGGCCGGTACCGAGCAGGAACGCCGCGAATCACTCGAATTTCTGATCGCCGGGGTGGATCGCACCAGCCGACTGGTCAATCAGTTGCTGACCATGGCCCGTCTCGAGCCCAAGGCCGGCGCCCCTGTCAAACAACGCATCGACCTTGGCGATACCGTGCGCAACAGTCTGGTGCAGCTCACGCCGTGGCTGCTGAGCAAGCATCTGGAACTGGCTTTTGATGTCAGCGACCAACCTTTTCCCGCACATGCCGATGCCGCCACCATCGACATTGCCCTGAACAACCTCATCACCAACGCCGCCAACTTTTCGCCGGAGCAAGGCGTGATCAGCGTGCAATTGACCCGCGCGGACGGCTTCTACCATTTGAGCGTTGAAGATCAGGGGCCTGGAATCGATGAAGCGGACCGGTCGCGACTGTTCGAACGATTCTACAGTCGGGGCAACCCCCAGGGTGCGGGGCTGGGACTGACCATCGTCCATACCATCGCGACCCGTCTGGGTGGGCGGATCACACTGGAAAACCGGGTCGAGGGCGGCCTGCGGGCGACGTTGTCGATTCCCGCCGGTTGATCAGGCCTCGCGGCCGTTGAATCATGGCGCTGTCATCGCCGGCGCCTTGCTTTGCAGTGCCATTGAGTCGGCATTGGAGCGCGACATCGTTTCCGGCACCGCCACCCAAAGCAGCCCCAGCGCCGCCATCGCGACCCCCGCCAACGTCAGGAACGCAGCGCTGTATCCCGCCTCCTGAACCACAATCCCCGCCAGGCTGTTACTCAACGCCGCGCCCAGACCAAACACCGTCGAAATCGCCCCCAAGCTGACATTGAAATGCCCGGTGCCCAGCGTCAGGTCTTTCACCACCACCGGAAACAGCGCCCCGAAAATCCCGGCGCCAATGCCATCGAGCAACTGCACCGAAACCAGCCACCATGGATCGTTCGACAGCACATACAACACGCCACGCAGCGGCAGGATAAGGAAGCCCGCCAGCAGCAACGGCTTGCGTCCCCACAGATCGGCTTTCGCCCCCACCAGCAGCGCGATCGGTACCATCACCAGTTGCGCCGCGACGATGCAGGCGGACGTGAGCGGCGTGGCCAGTTGCAGGTTGGCCTGCGCCAGTTTCTGACTCACCAGCGGCAGCATCGCCGCGTTCGCCAGATGAAACAGCGCACAGCAAATCGCGAACATCAACAACGGTCGGTTGGTGAGCAGTACGGAAAACCCCGAAGGCTGCTTGGCCTGCCCCGTTTCGCTTGGCGAAAGACCCCGGGCGAGGTCGTGATCAATGGCGTCTGCCGAAACGAACGAAACGGCAATCACACTGGCCAGCGCCATGACCGCCATCAGATAAAACACCGCGACCGGACCGAACAGGTAAGCGGACAAACCGGCCAACAACGCGGCGCAGGCGTTGCCGGCATGGTTGAAGGTTTCGTTGCGCCCGGTCCTTCGCGTAAACGCTCGAGGCCCCGTGATCCCGAGGGTGATCGCACAAATCGCCGGCGCGAAGATCGAAGCGGCAGCGGCGCTGATCGCCTGCGTCAGCGCCACCAGACTGAACGACGTCACGAACGGCAGCAGCAGACAGCTACCGGTGACCACCAGCGCGGCAATCGCGATCAGCGCCCGTTTGAAGCGTGTGCTGTCGACCAGCGCGCCTGCCGGGGTCTGGGTGATGAGCGCGGCGATCCCGGCAATGGTCATGACCAGACCAATGCTTGCCGGCTCCCAGTGGTGGACCGCCAGCAGGTAAATCGCCAGATAGGGACCGAGGCCGTCACGCACATCGGCGAGGAAAAAATTCAGGCTGTCGAGGGACAGGTTATTACGGCGATCGAGATGAGTGGCCACGGGTGACGTCTTCGTTGTCGAGGTTCTGCGAAATGACTCAACCTCCGCAAACCGAATGACCTTTTGCCAAGCGTTTTAGTTGCATGAAACAGCGGTCGTTACTGCCCCATCAACAACTCGCGCTCGCCTTCGCACAACTCCACCACATAATCCCAAACCACCCGCAACCGCACTGACTTGTGCAACTCGCGCCGGGTACTGATCCAGTAACTGCGCTCGATGCTCTCATCCGGCAACAACGCCACCAGATCCGGATCCGACGCGGCCATGTAGCAAGGAAGCACCGCAATTCCCAATCCCGAGCGTGCCGCCTGCTGCTGGGCAATCACGCTGGTGCTGTGAAACACCACCCGTGGATTGCGGCAGAAACTGTTGAGGAACATCAGCTCCTGACTGAACAGCAGATCATCGACATAGCCGATCCACGCGTGCCGTCCAAGATCCTCTCGACTGCGCAGCGGCGGCGCGTTGTCGAGATAGGCGCGGCTGGCATAGAGCGCGAGTCGGTAATCGGTGAGTTTGCGGGTGACCAGCATATCTGCCGCCGGCCGTTCCAGGTGAATGCTGATTTCCGCCTCGCGGTTGAGGATGCTGACGAAGCGCGGCACCGCCACCAGTTCCACTTCCAGCCCCGGATAGCGATCGAACAACCCGGTCATGCGACTGGCCAGAAACACAATGCCCAAGCCTTCGGTTACACCGACGCGGATCTTGCCCAGCGGCGCCGTGGACTGGGTGATCTCCTCCTGGGCCAGCAGCGCGACGTTTTCCATGGCTTCGGCATGTTTGAGCAGCGCCTCCCCCGCCGGGGTCATTTCGTAGCCTTGGGCATGCTGGACGAACAGCGCGGTGCCGAGGCTTTTTTCGATGGCCTCGATATGCCGGGCGACGGTGGCGTGCGTGGTGTTCAGGCGGCGGGCGGCAGTCAGCAAACGGCCGCTGCGCTGCAACTCGAGAAAGAACCGCAGGTCGTTCCAGTCGAACATGGCTTGTCCTTGTCGGCTATCGTCAGGGAGCGCTGTTTGAAAACGCACAGCGGCTGCGCAAAAACTAACATTCTTTTGACGAAAGCTAACAACTAGGATGACCGACAACAAAAACAAAAAGCGAGGTCAGGGAATGCAGACTTCCCTCGATGAATTCGATTACATCGTGGTCGGCGCCGGGCCTGCCGGGTGTTTGCTGGCCAATCGTCTGTCGGCGGATCCGCAGCAGCGCGTGCTGTTGCTGGAGGCTGGCGGGCGCGACAACTATCCGTGGATTCACATCCCCGTGGGTTACCTGTTCTGCATCGGCAACCCGCGCACCGACTGGTGCTTCAAGACCGAAGAACAACCGGGCCTCAACGGCCGTGCGCTGAGTTATCCGCGCGGCAAGGTGCTGGGCGGATGTTCGTCGATCAACGGCATGATCTACATGCGTGGCCAGGCCAACGACTACGACGGGTGGGCTGCCGAGGGCAATCCGGGCTGGGCCTGGAATGACGTGCTGCCGCTGTTCAAGCAGAGCGAAAACCACTTCGCCGGCGCGGCGGACTTTCATGGTGCCCAGGGTGAATGGCGAGTCGAACGCCAGCGCCTGTCGTGGCCGATTCTCGACGCCTTTCGCAGCGCTGCCGAGCAAAGCGGCATCGCCAGCATCGATGACTTCAACCAGGGCGACAACGAGGGTTGCGGCTACTTTCAGGTCAACCAGAAGGCCGGGGTGCGCTGGAATGCGGCGAAGGCGTTTCTGAAGCCGATTCGCGATCGAGCCAATCTCACGGTGCTGACCGAAGTCGAAGTGGATCGCGTTCTGTTCGAAGACGGCCGCGCCTCGAAAGTCAGTGCTCGCTGGCAGGGTCAACAAAAGAGCTTCAAGGCGCGCAAGGAGATTGTGTTGTGCGCCGGTTCCGTGGGCTCGCCGAGCATTCTGCAACGCTCCGGGATCGGGCCGCGTCCGCTGCTGGAAAAGCTCGGCATCGGCGTCGTACATGAACTGCCGGGCGTCGGCGGCAATCTGCAGGATCACCTGCAACTGCGGCTGATCTACAAACTGGAAAACGCTCGCACCCTCAACCAGATAGCTGGCAGCGTGTGGGGCAAGATGGGCATGGGCCTGCGCTATCTGTATGACCGCAGCGGGCCGTTGTCGATGGCGCCGAGTCAACTGGGCGCGTTTGCCCGATCCGGGCCGGAACAGGCCTCGGCCAACCTCGAATATCACGTGCAGCCGCTGTCGCTGGAACGCTTTGGCGAGCCGCTGCACAGCTTTCCCGCGTTCACCGCGTCCGTGTGTGATTTGCGCCCGCAGAGCCGGGGCCGGGTCGAGATCCGCTCCGCCGATCCGCAAACCGCGCCGCTGATCCAGCCCAATTACCTCAGCCATCCCGAAGACCTGCGCGTGGCCGCCGACGCGATTCGCCTGACCCGGCGCATCGTCAGCGCCCCGGCCCTGCAAGCCTTCAACCCGGTGGAATACCTGCCCGGTGCCAACCTGCAAACCGAAGAGCAACTGCACGAAGCCGCTGCGAAGATCGGCACGACGATTTTCCATCCGGTCGGCACTTGCCGCATGGGCAACGACGCGGACGCGGTGGTCGATGCGCAGTTGCGCGTGCATGGCATTCCAGGGCTGCGAATTGCCGATGCGTCGATCATGCCGCGCATTACCTCGGGCAACACCTGTTCGCCTACGCTGATGATTGCTGAAAAAGCGGCACAGCTGATTCTCAACGCTTCACAAGCAACACCTGTGGGAGCGGCGGTGCGACGATTCGACTTGCCCGCGAAAGCGGCGGATCATTCAGCAGTGAGTTGAATGGCACACCGCCCTCGGGAGCAAGCTCCCTTCCACAAATGACCCGCATCAGATTCACGGACATCGCGCATCACCCGGACACGCAACACCAGTGGAAACAACAAAAACAATCACTGTGAGGGATACCGATATGTCAGAACACGTTCAGCCTCTGGACGCCGTGCGCAGCGCGGACGCCAGCCCCGATACCCGAAAGGTCATCTTCGCCTCGTCCCTGGGGACGGTGTTCGAGTGGTATGACTTCTTTCTCTACGGCGCTCTGGCGGCGGTCATCAGCAAGCAGTTCTTCGCCGGGGTCAACGACACCACCGCGTTCATCTTCGCGCTGATGGCGTTCGCCGCAGGCTTCATCGTGCGGCCGTTCGGGGCGCTGGTGTTCGGTCGGTTGGGGGACATGATCGGGCGCAAATACACCTTCCTCGCGACGATCATTCTGATGGGTGTGGCGACGTTCGCGGTGGGCCTGCTACCGACTTACGCCAGCATCGGCATCGCCGCGCCGATCATTCTGGTGGTGCTGCGCATGCTGCAGGGCCTGGCCCTCGGCGGCGAATACGGCGGCGCTGCGACTTACGTGGCAGAGCACGCGCCGATCGGCAAGCGCGGTTTCCACACCAGCTGGATTCAGTCCACCGCAACTCTTGGCTTGCTGCTGTCGCTGCTGGTGGTGCTCGGTTGCCGCTATTTCACTGGCGATCAGTTCGAAGTCTGGGGCTGGCGTATCCCGTTCCTGCTGTCGATCGTGCTGCTGGGGATTTCCACCTGGATTCGCCTGAGCCTGCACGAGTCGCCGGCCTATCTGAAAATGAAAGAGGAAGGCAAGGCCAGCAAGGCGCCGATCCGCGAATCCTTCGGCAAATGGGAAAACCTCAAGGTGGTGCTGATCGCCCTGTTCAGTATCAACGCCGGGCAAGCAGTGACCTTCTATGCCGCGCAGTTCTACGTGCTGTTCTTCCTCACCCAGTTCCTGAAAATGGACCCGGCGGTGGCCAACAGCCTGCTGATCATCAGCGTGGTGATCGGCGCGCCGTTCTTCATCATTTTCGGCTGGCTGTCGGACAAAGTCGGGCGCAAACCGGTGCTGATGCTCGGCCTGCTGCTGGCCACGGCGCTGTACTTCCCGATCTTCAAATCCCTGGCTCACTACGCCAATCCGGCCATCGACCGCGCCAGCCAACAGGCGCCGATCACCGTAGTGGCCGACCCGGCCACCTGCACCTTCCAGTTCGATCCGGTGGGCAAGGCCAAATTCGACAGCCCGTGCGACAAGGTCAAGACCTTCCTGGTCAAGCAAGGCCTGCCCTACTCCAGCGTCGCCGCCCCGGCGGGCAGCACGGTGCAAGTGAGCGTCGGCGATGTGAAACTCGACGGTTTTGACGAGGCGGCACTGCGCGGCGCCATCACCCTCGCCGGCTACCCGCAACAGGCTGACATGCAGCAGATCAACAAACCGATGATCGTGGCCCTGATCGTCGGCCTGATCATTATCTCCGCCATGTGCTACGGCCCGCTCGCGGCGCTGATGGTCGAACTGTTCCCGACCCGCATCCGCTACACCTCGATGTCCCTGCCGTATCACATCGGCAACGGCTGGTTCGGCGGATTCCTGCCGACCGTGTCGTTCGCGCTGGTGGTGTACACCGGGGATATCTTCTACGGCCTGTGGTACCCGGTGCTGATTACCGGGGTGAGCCTGGTGGTGGGGATGATTTGTCTGCGTGAGACGAAGAATATCGATCTGGACAAGAACTGATTGATAGATGGGTGGCGGGGGCGCAATGCCCTCGCCACCCTGCGGATTTTCAGACCTCCGCCTCCAGCAATTCAAACTTCACCTGATCGGGATAAAACGCCACGTAGTCCTTGATCTGGCTGACCGAAATCTTCGGATGTTCGTAAGTCCACACCGCGTTCGCCCCTTCGTGTCCGGGCACTTGCAGACTGAAATAGTTGGCATCGCCCTTGTACGGGCAGTAGGTGGTGTGGTCGGTGCGGGCGAAGTATTTTTCGTCGATGTCTTCACGCGGGATGTAGTAGACCGGCGGGTAATTGGCTTCGAGCAGCACCAGCGCGCGGGCCGACGCGGCGACCTGGATGCCGTGGAATTTCACAAGGAGGCAGCCTGGCTGCTCGGCAATGGTGATGACGGGACTGGGACCGGAGGTTTTCATCGGGTGCTCCTGACAACGGCTGAGAGACCGGTTCAGGTATAACCCATGCAGCGCGATCCTGTCGGGCTCGCAGCCGAACGGTTTTTTCGCTCACAAAAAACCGCAGCCGGTGAGGGCTGCGGTTTTCCGTTTTCAGATCAGGCGACGATATCGGTCGCCACGGCCTGCCCCACCACACCCACGGCGAAGTCCACCGAACCCTGGCCCGTGAGGTCGATCATCAGGCTGGTCTGGTTGGTCTGTCCGAAGTAGGTGAGGATCGCATCGCCCGCGTGCCCGGTGAAGCCGCTTACGAAGTTCAGCGTGGCTGCGCCGGTGGCGAACCCGGCGATGCCCGACAGGTCGATCTTGTCCAGGCCGCTGGTGAAATCCATGATCCAGTCCGGCGCGGTCATGGTCGAATCACTGGCTGCGCCGAACACGAAGGTGTCCACGCCTTCACCGCCCCACAGCGTGTCACCGCCGCCACCACCGTAGATGATGTCATTGCCGGCACCGCCGATCAGTTCGTTGGCCGCGCTGTTGCCGATCAACAAGTCATTACCGGAACCGCCAATGGCATTTTCCACGGTCACGCCATAGGCGATGGACACGTTGCCCACCAGGCCACCAACGTCGGAGAACGACCCTTCGTTGAGGTTGATCTTCTGGTTCTGGCTGAAGCCGGAGAAATCCAGGGTGTCGTTACCGCCGCCGTCCCACACCGAGAACACCAGTTCGGAGGCGTTGGAAGTCGCGCTGTAGAAGTCGCGATCAGCGTTGGAGTTGAAGCCGTAAACAGTGTCACCGGCACGGGTTTCGAGGTTCGCACCGTAGAGTTTCTGCACGGCGACGATATCGTCCATCAGCGGTGCCGAGGCGTAGGCGCCGCTGCCGTCCTTGCTGAAGTTCTGGTCGGTGTTGGCTTCGCTCCAGTAGCTCATCAGGCTGTAGCCACGGGTGTCTTCGGCGTATTTGGCGTCGCCGTAGGTCGGGTTGCCATTGCCGGCGTTGTACGCGCCCGGATGCGACAGGCCAAGGGTGTGACCGATTTCGTGGGTCAAGGTCTGACGCCCGTAGTTGTTGGTGTCCGGGGTCTTGTTGACCTGGTACTGATCGTTGATCAGGTACCACGATTGACCGTCGTAGCTGCTGCCCTGCGGCAGGTAGGCGAACGCCGCGCCGCCGGTGCTGACGTCGTAGTTGCCGAAGGTCATGTGGCCGTCGCCGCCCTTGCCTTCGGTGAAAGTCACGTTGGCCACGTCCGACCACGATTGCATCGCCAGCACGGCTTGGGCTTTCTGCTGAGCGCTGAACTCGCTGAAGTTGCCGAGTTTCGGGTTGTAGTTCGACGGTTTGTCGGTCAGGAACGTGTAGGTCAAATCAATCTTGCCGTCGGCATTCTTGTCCTGCCACGACATGCCTTTGCGAAGGATCTCGGCGGCGGCCTGGTCGGCGGTGAACGACGGTTTGCCGTTGACGGTGCCCGTGCCCCGGTCATACAGGTGGCTGAAAGTGTCGACCGCAGTGAAGGCGCTGCTGGCCTGGGAGTAAGGTTGAGACATCGTGTACGTCCTTGTTTCTGAAGAGTCAGTGTCAGACAGAAAAGCGGCGATCTTCTGGCGAGATCGTCCTGTCACTCGCCTTGTCAGGCAGATTGAACCTGCCACAGCCGCCAACGGGGGCGCTAATCAATTTCTCGATAGCGTCCCGGATTGCCCCGACGCGCGCTGTCATGACCGGCAATCCTTTTATCTGTATATCCATACAGATAAAAGTTGCCCGAACGCACGAGTCAGGCCATCCTGTGTGCCTCTTCGGGCAATGAGCGACGACGGTGGTTATGCGGCTGTACCTCTGTGAAAAACCTTCCCAGGCCAAGGATATTGCGGCCGTGCTCGGCGCAAAGCGTCGCGGCGATGGCTGCTGGCTGGGAACGGACGTCACGGTGACCTGGTGCATCGGCCACCTGCTGGAGACCGCGCCACCGGACGCCTACGACGCCAAATACAAGCGCTGGGTCCTGGCGGACCTACCGATCATCCCCGACAAGTGGAAGATGACCGTCAAGCCGCGTACCGCCAGCCAGTACAAGGCGGTCAAGCGCCTGCTCGGCGAAGCCAGCGAACTGATCATCGCCACCGACGCCGACCGTGAGGGCGAAATGATCGCCCGGGAACTGGTGGAGCATTGCCGCTATCGCGGGCCGATCCGCCGCTTGTGGCTGTCGGCGCTGGACGAAGCCTCGATTCGCAAGGCGTTGGCAGCGCTCAAACCGGGCGCTGAAACCTTCAGCCTGTATCACTCGGCGCTGGGTCGCTCGCGGGCGGACTGGTTGATCGGGATGAACATGAGTCGCCTGTTCACCCTGCTCGGCCGGCAATCCGGCTATCAAGGCGTGTTGCCGGTAGGCCGGGTGCAGACGCCGACCTTGCGACTGGTGGTGGATCGCGACCGCAGCATCGCCGATTTCGTGCCGGTCGCGTACTGGGCCATCGACGTACAACTGCTGCACCACGGCACGCCGTTCATGGCGCAATGGCGTGCACCGAATGAGGCCTGCGACGATCAGGATCGCTGCCTCAATCAGGCCCTCGCCCAGCAAGCGGCCGCTGCAATCAGCAACGCTGCCAGCGCCCGGGTGGTTAAGCTGCGCACCGAGCGCATGCGCGAAGTGGCGCCCCTGCCTTTCGATCTGGGTACCTTGCAGGAGGTCTGCTCGAAGAAGCTCGGCCTCGGCGCCCAGGAAACCCTCGACATCGCCCAGGCCCTCTACGAAACCTACAAAGTCATCACCTACCCGCGCAGCGATTGCGGTTACCTGCCCGTCAGCCAGCACGGCGAGGCGCCGGGGATTCTTGCGGCGCTGCGCCAGGCCGATCCGAGTCTGGAAGCCTTGCGCGAGCATCTGGAGCCGCAGCGCCGCTCCCGCGCCTGGAACGACGCCAAGGTCAGCGCCCACCACGGCATCATCCCTACCGCTGCCGCGAAAAATCTCGAGCGCCTGACCGGCAAGCACCGTGCGGTCTACACCTTGATTCGCGCGCGGTATCTGGCGCAGTTCCTGCCCAATCACGAATACGACCGCACTCAGGCCGATTTCGAATGCGCCGGGGAAGCCTTGCGCGCGGTCGGCAAGCAGATCATCGAGCCAGGCTGGAAGCGCGCTTTACCCGAAGCGCTGGCCCCGGCCAAGGGCCGTGAAGCCCCCGCGCCACAGACTTTGCCGCCCCTGACTCAGGGTGCCGAGTGCGCCGTGGCGGACGTCAAGCTCAAGGACCTGTGGACGCAGCCGCCCAAGCCCTACACCGAAGGCGATCTGATCAAGGCGATGAAAAACGTCGCCAAACTGGTGGAAGATCCGCTGCTCAAGCAAAAACTCAAGGACACCACCGGCATCGGCACCGAAGCGACCCGCGCCTCGATCATTCAAGGGTTGCTGGATCGCGGTTATCTGGTGAAAAACGGCAAAGCGCTGTCCGCCACACCCGCCGCGTTCAGCCTGATCGACGCGGTGCCGCGCGCGATTGCCGATCCCGGCACCACCGCGATCTGGGAACAGGCGCTGGACATGGTGCAGAGTGGCGAGATGAGTCTGGAAGAATTCGTCACCAAACAGGCAGCGTGGATGAGCAAGCAAGTGACCCGTTGTGCCGGGCTGAGCCTGACCATCAGCGGCCCGCCGCCTGCCGGCAAGGCCGCTGCGCCGTGGAAAAACAAACGCAAGACCACCTGACGCAAAACCACCGGAACCAGCAAACGCTCGGCGAAACCGGCAGCCAGATAGCCCGCTGCGCGCTACTGTTTCTGCAGTGATGGTCAGGAGGCAGTGGTATGTCGGTCATCGAACTGCGCGCCGCCCGGCGCGACGAACTGGACACCCTCGAAAACCTGATGCAGTTCTACACCTACGACTTCAGCGAGTGGCTGCCGCTGAAGCTCGGCGGCCATGGTTTCTTTCCGATCCAGTTGAAAGGCGATTACTGGCGCCAGCCGGCGACCCGGCCGTTCCTGATCCATGTGGACGGCGAACTGGCGGGGTTCGTGACCGTGGATGACCACATCCTCATCGAAGGCGCCGACTACAACATCGGCTACTTCTTCGTCAGCCGGCGCTGGCGTGGCCAAGGCGTCGCGCAGTTTGTCGCCTCTGCCCTCTTGAGCCACTTGCCCGGTCGATGGCAGATTTTCCATGTCGACGCCAACCGGCCTGCACAGCGGTTCTGGGCCCGGCTCATCCCCGAGCTGAGTAGCGGCGACTTTACCCGCCAGACAAAGACCGTGGACGGCTATCCCTGCACGTTCTACTACCTGCGCAGCCTTTCTCCCGCTGCCTGAACGCCGCTTTTTTCATTCCAGAATGACTTTGTCCGACAATATGTAGTGAGCAAAAATAATCACTACAAAACCGTTGACGGCGTCGTTTGGCTTTTGCATGATGCAGACGTCTCCCCGATCGGGAGCACTGGCAACACGCTTGAGCAAGCTCGTCTGACCGCCGAGCTGTTTTTTCCGGATACACGCTGCCCACAAGGCAGATTGAAGAAGCTGACCTGGCCTGAACGTCCAGTACAAGGACGAGAAGCGCTGGCGAAAATTCTCAAGACGCTTGTGGTCGACCCTGAAAACGTCGTCAAGGAGCCTCCCGGTTTTCGCTGCTTCTCCTCGTTGTGACGCTATTGCGTAGCAGTTATTCAACACGACTACATGCAACAGACGCATGACCCCGTACTTCACACGGGCGACCGCTGACGTCCTGGTTTCGGTGCCAGGGATCAACTAACCGATGGGCTACCTGTATTAGCGAATCAACTTTGAAAGATCACCAAACTGGTCAAGGGGCAATAACATGAATCTGAACAATCAACCTACTATCGAAGAACTGGCTCGTATGTTCGCTGCGCAAAAAGACAGCCACGACAGCCATATTCTGTGGATCAGCAAGTCGGGTCAGGTCCATATTGACTGCCTGTCGCCCCATGCTGGTGAAGAAGAGTTCGACCGGAACAACCAGAACCTGCTGGCCCGCCTGAAGATGTACCGCCGCGGCCATGGCTATGTCGGCAAGAAAGCCGCGGCCGACAAGGACTTCATCGGTAATGTTCTGCAGACGCTGAAACAGGCGTGGGAATCAATGCAGAACAAGAACGAAGTTAGGGTGATTGATCGGTTCTGCTAAGTTAAAACTTCAATAAACAAAAGGGCCTGCTTCCGAATAGGAGCAGGCCCTTTTTTACTGCTCGCAAACAATGCTCATGAACGGGTTTGCAGCACCATCTCCATGAACGCCACCGAGGCCGCACTGTGATAGTTGTTCTGGCGCCGCAACAACGCCGCTCCCCGCTGCGGTGCCTCGCTCTGGACATGCAACCGGCGCAATGCCCGGTCATCGGTCGCAATCGCCTCTGGCAACATGGTCGCAATCGGCGCATGCCGGATCACTTCCAGCAACGTGCTCACCGAATTCACCTCGATCTGCACCTTGGGCGTGATGCCGTGCTGACGGAAATACTCGTCAATCGATAACCGCGTGATGAAGTCCGGTGCCAACAGAGCGAAATCCAGTTGCGCAATCTCACCCGGCGTCAGCACCGAAGCGCTGTCATACAACGGATGCTCTCGCCCGACCATCACGCCCAACGTCTCGACAAACGCCGGGATGCATTCGATGTCAGGGTTGCGCACCGGCGTGAAAGCAATCGCGATATCCAGTGAGTCATCCGCCAGCCCGGCCTCGATGTCGTCCATCGACAACTCGAAAATCTCCAGGTGAATCCCCGGATACCGCGCCACGTAGTCGCGCACCAACGGCCCGACCAGATACGCCATGAATGTCGGCGTCATGGCCAGCCGCAGCGAGCCCCGGGAAAGATCCTTCACGTCATGCAACGCGCGTTTGCCCGCCTCCAGCTCCACCAGCACCCGTCGCGCGCATTCGATATAGGCCTGACCGGCGTCAGTGGGTTTGACCGAACGCGAGGTGCGATCAAACAGATCCACCCCGAGGCTTTCTTCCAGTTGGCGGATCTGTTGCGACAGGGTCGGCTGCGACACGTGCAGCGCTTCGGCTGCCCGAGTGAAACCGCCGTGATCGGCCACGGCCAGCAGGTATCGCAAATGTCGCAACAGCATGGGACGCTCCATCTATAGGCAGTACTTATGCTTTGCATTGTATATCGGTCTTGGACGCTATGAATCAATCGGCAGAAGATGAGCCCACACAGCAAGCCAACCCCGAAAGGAGAAGCACCATGCAATCCCAAGCCTACAACGACAGCCGCATCGCCCTGACCACCCGCACCCTGGATGCCAAGGCACAGAAGAACCTCTCGTGGCAGGATCTGGCCGACGGCACCGGCCTGAGCCTGGCCTATGTCACCGCCGCCCTCCTCGGCCAGCACCCGCTGCCAAAAAACGCTGCCGAAGTGGTTGGCGACAAGCTTGAGCTGAGCGCCGAAGACGTCGCCGCCCTGCAAATCATCCCGCTGCGCGGCAGCCTCGACGGTGTGCCGACCGACCCGACCATCTACCGTTTCCACGAGATGATCCAGATCTACGGCACCACCCTCAAAGCCCTGGTTCACGAGCAGTTCGGCGACGGCATCATCAGCGCGATCAACTTCAAGCTCGACATCAAGAAAGTCGAAGACCCTGAAGGCGGTTCCCGCGCCGTGGTCACCCTCGACGGCAAGTTCCTTCCGCTGCGTCCGTTCTGATTCCTCCGGGCCCGCCCATCGCGTGCGGGCACATCCAAAACCTGAATTGCCAAGTCGTCACCACATCTGTCTGGAGGCTGCCCCATGCAAAAAATTCTGTTGACCCTGGCCCTGCTCGCCGGCCTTGCCGCCCAGGCTCAGGCTGATGAAGAGGCCGTCGCCTACCGCTACGGCATGTCTCTGGACATCGCTGAAGTCGTGAGCATCACCCCGGTCGCCGACATCTGCGGCGTGGTGCCGGTCGAGATGACGTACCTCGACAGCCACGGCGCAAAACACATTCTTCAATACAGCGAATTCGGCACCGGCTGTTCGAACTGAGAGGACTACACCATGAAAAACCTGATCGAAGGCTTCCTGAAGTTCCAGAACGAAGCGTTTCCACAACGCACCGAACTGTTCAAACACCTGGCGACTACCCAAACCCCGGGCACGCTTTTCATCACTTGCTCCGACAGCCGCGTCGTCCCGGAACTGCTGACCCAGCAAGAACCCGGCGAGCTGTTCGTGATCCGCAACGCCGGCAATATCGTGCCCTCCTACAGCCCGCATCCGGGCGGGGTTTCGGCGACAGTGGAATACGCGGTGGCTGTGCTCGGCGTGACCGACATCGTGATCTGCGGCCACTCCGATTGCGGCGCCATGACCGCCATCGCCCAGTGCAAATGCATGGATCATCTGCCCGCCGTCAGCGGCTGGCTGCAACACGCCGAGTCGGCGAAAGTGGTCAACGAATCACGGCCACACGCCAATGACGCGGCCAAGCTGAGTTCAATGGTGCGGGAAAACGTGATCGCCCAACTGGCGAACATCCAGACTCACCCAAGCGTGCGCCTGGCCCAGGAGAAAGGCCTGCTGAATCTGCATGGCTGGGTCTACGACATCGAGACCGGCTCCATCGATGCCTTGAGCGAAGACCGCCGCACCTTCGTCTCACTGGCCGAGCACCCGTCGACGTGCGCGGTCTACGGTCAGGCAGTCGATGCTGCTTGAAAACACAACGCCGCGCCCCTCATTGCGACGGGCGCGGTGTTGTTCCGTTCAGCGTTTTACGCCCAGATCGATTTGCGTCATGCGGCTGCGTACGGTGAACACACCGTCGCCGGAGAGGATCGCGCTGCGGGCAAACAGGCGGCCGCTTTCCCAGTTCGAAAGGCCCAGTTCCGGCTTGTTCAGCGCGTATTGGCCATCGACCCATCGAGTGATCCCGTTACCCACGAACGGCGCGTTGACCGCGCTGTAGAAGCGCTCCTGAACCGCTGCATCTTCGCTGATCAACGACACTGTGAATTGCGGGCTGTAGCGATTGAACAGCGCGATGGCCTGATCCAGATCGTCGACGATCATCAGGCTGGTTTCCGGGGTTTCTTCCCATTCCCACTCGCGACCCAATTGTGCTTGCGGCAGCGGTTCAGCCAGCGCTTCGGTCTGGTAACCCTCGGCGCGATAGACCTCGACCGTCGCGTTCTGCCAGTCGCTCGGCAGGTAGCTTTCGCTGCCTTCGACGATGTGCAGTTTGCAACCCTGACCACGCGCAGCACCGGCCTGCTGCAAGGCGTCGAGGAACAGCGGCACCAGTTCGGCAGCACGCTCGCGCTGGATCAGGCAGACGTTCAGCGTGTTGCAAACCTTGCGATCCAGCGAGTTGCGCACCACCGCGGCAAAGCGCCTGGCGTCGGCATCGCGATCGGCGATCAGCCACGCGCCACCAGTGCCGTGCAGGCTGACGGCGGTGCCGGCCTGCTGGGCGATGCTGCCCAGCTGACTGACCGCGCGGCCCGAACCACGTGCCACGGCCAGCGACAGACGCCGATCGGCGAACATCGCCCAACCGGCGGCGTGGTTGACGCTCTCCACCAGCGACACCGCACCCGCCGGCAGACCGGCATCGGCCAGCGCCGGATTCAAGGCATGGGTAACGATGGCTTGCGCGGTGCCCAATGCATCGCTGCCAATGCGCAGCACCGCCGTGTTGCCGGTGCGCAGTACGCCAGCGGCGTCGGCGAAAACATTCGGTCGACCTTCGAACACGAACGCGACGATACCCAGCGGCGACACGACCTGCTCGACCTTCCAGCCGTCATGCTCGACGCTGCTGATGACTTTGCCGCGGGTGGCCGGCGCATCACGCCAGGCACGCAGGCCGGCGATCATGTCGCGGCGCATGCGCTCGTCGGCGAGCAAACGGGTGGTGGAACGACCGCGAACCTTGGCCCGTTCGATGTCGGCGAGGTTGGCGGCTTCGATCAGTGCCCAGGCGTCCGGGTTTTCCAGGCTTTGGGCGAACAGATCGAAGAAGCGGCTGATGGCCTCATCCGATACAGCGGACAACGCGGTAAACGCCGCCGCTGCACGCTCGATCGCCACCGATGCGGCCTGCTGATCCACCACCGGAATCAGCAACAGCTCGCCGCTCACCTGCTCCACCAACAGGTGATCGCCGGGTCGGAAACGCTCGGCCAGTTCGGGGCTGACCACGGTGACGCGGTTACCGGCGAAAGGGATAGGCGTGCCAGCGACGAGACGTTCGAGCGCGAGAGACATGGAGCAGATTCACCATATTGAGGGCGGCCGGAAAATGTATAGGTTGGCCTCCCTCAAAGCAACACGGGCTCAGAACACCGACCAGCCAATCCGCGAACTGAGCATTTCCAGCGCCGCCATCCCCGCCAGCGAGTTGCCCGCCGTGTTCAGTTCCGGCGACCACACGCACACCGTGAACTGCCCCGGCACCACCGCGACAATGCCGCCACCGACGCCGCTCTTGCCCGGCAGACCAACGCGATAGGCAAAGTTACCGGCCTCGTCGTAGAGGCCGCTGGTGGCCATGATCGAGTTGACTTGCTGGGTCTGGCGCCGGCTCAGAATCTGCTCGCCGCTGTGTTTGCAGAAGCCGTCGTTGGCCAGGAAGCAGAACGCCCGAGCCAGGTCGATACAGCTCATGCGCAGCGCGCAATGGCTGAAGTAGCTGCGCAGCACCGCCTCAACGTCGTTGTGGAAATTGCCGAAGGATTGCATCAGATACGCCATCGCCGCGTTGCGCGCGCGGTGCTGGTACTCGGAGTCGGCGACCTTGCCGTCGACCATCACCTGTGGGTTGCCCGACAGCCGCCGGACGAAGTCGCGCATCGACAAGGCCGGTGCGGCAAAGCGCGACTGATTGATGTCGCAGATCACCAGTGCCCCGGCATTGATGAACGGATTACGCGGACGGCCGCGTTCGAACTCCAGTTGCACCAGCGAGTTGAACGGCTGGCCGGACGGCTCGTGGCCCAGGCGTTCCCAGATTGCCTCGCCGGAATGTTCGATGGCCTGCACCAGGCTGAACACCTTGGAAATACTCTGCACCGAGAACGGCGTCTCGGCGTCGCCGGCGCAATACATCTCGCCGTCGTTGCCATACACGGCGATGCCCAGTTGATTGGCCGGCACGGTGCCGAGGGCGGGAATGTAGTCAGCCACCTTGCCCTGCCCGATCAGGGGCCGGACAGCGTCAAGGATCTCGTTCAACAGCGCTTGCATGCCGGGTCTCGAAGTCTCGCCCCATGGGATTGCGGGGACACCGTGGCTAGACGCTGCGGGGCTGAGGCAAATCACACATTCGGAATATTTGGAGATCCATTGTGGGAGCGCGCTTGCTCGCGATAAGGCCAGGACAGCCAGCATCCTCGGCGCCTGAGCCACCGCCATCGCGAGCAAGCTCGCTCCCACAATTTTTGAGCAGTCTGTGTATCGCAGTGTGTACGGCTCGATGCCCGACACATCCCGCGCACAAATCCGGCCCTTCGCGACACATCAGCGATACAGCCCGGCGTTCAAATGAACCTGTCGATCGGCAACACCGATCAAGCCTTTGAACTCACACCTCGCATCGGAGATTCACCATGACCAAGCTTTCGAAAACTTCCCTGACGCTGGGCCTGCTGCTTGCCGGTGGCCTGGCCCTGTCCAACGCCGCTTCGGCTTCCGAAGCCTTCAGCGTCAAGCAACTGGATCACGGCTACAGCCAGACCCAGGCCAAGGCCGACTCGGCGGAAAAAACCTCGGAAGGCAAATGCGGCGAAGGCAAGTGCGGCGCCGGCGAATAACCCTTTGCACGGGGTACGTCGGTGCCCCGTTTCCCTTTGAATGAATGGAGCCTTGCCATGACCACAGCTCTCTCGGCGGCCGTCAAAGGCCTGCATTTGAACCTCGACCGCGCCGGCCAGTGGCTCGCACCGCTGACCTTGCGCCTGTTCATCGCCTGGGAATTCTTCGAATCGGGGCTGGAGAAATTCAACGGCCAGAACTGGTTCGAAGACATTCAGGAGCGTTTCCCGTTTCCCTTCGATCACTTGCCGGCGACGCTGAACTGGGAGCTGTCGATGTGGGCCGAGCTGATCTGCGCCTTGGCGATCCTGATCGGATTCGGCACGCGGATTTCGGCGATTTCGCTGATGGTCGTGACCGTCGTCGCCACCGCAGCCGTGCACTGGCCGGCGGACTGGTCATCGTTGAGTGAACTGGCTCAGGGGTACGCGATCACCAACAAGGGCTTCGGCAACTTCAAGCTGCCGGCGATCTACCTCGCCGCATTGGTGCCGCTGGTGTTTGCCGGGGCCGGCAAGTTGAGCGTGGATGCCTGGCTGGCGCACTTGTTCTGGAAACGCGCCAGCCGCTGAGGATCAATGCGCCCGGTCCAGCCCGGCCAGCAGCGCGCTGTCCCGGCTGTAGATGTCCGGTGCGTAGAGCACGCGACCATGGTCGTCGGCCTGGGCCGTCCAGTAAGTCATGAGGATCGGCACCGGATTGCTCAGGCGGAATTCATGGGTGGTTCCGGTAGCGAGCAAGGTATCGGTGCGCGCCTTCTCCGCCGGGCTGAGCAGGAAGTCGCGCAGCTTCATCGGATGCTCGACCCGCACGCAGCCGGAACTGAACGCCCGTGGTCCCTTGTCGAACAGCGCCTTGCTCGGCGTGTCGTGCAGGTACACCGAAAACGGGTTGGGGAAACGAATGACCATTTGCCCCAGCGGGTTGCGCGGCCCGGCGTCCTGACGCAGGAGGATGTTGCCGGGGTTGTCCCAGTCGATGTCGGCGGCGGCCAGCGGCTGGCCATTGGCGTCGAGCACTTGCAGGTTCTGGCGGCTGAGGAAGGTCTGGTCCTTGCGGATTTCCGGCAGTTTGTCTTCCTTCCAGATGGTCGGCGGCACGGTCCAGGTCGGGTTCAGGGTCAGGCGCGTGACCCGGGATTTGAGCAGCGGGGTCTGGCGTTCGGCGCGCCCGACCTGGGTGCGGGTGTGCCACACCGGCAGGCCACCCTGATAAAGCGTCAGTTCGGCAGCGGCGACATTGACCAGCAAACCGTCCGGCTCCATGTCCTGGGCCATCCAGCGGAAACGTTCAAGGTTGACCCGCAACTGTTCGCGACGGGTCAGCGGACTGATGTTGAGCTCGGCAATCGTTCCCGGCCCGACCACCCCGTCGGCCTGCAACGAATGGTTGGCCTGAAAGCTCTTCACCGCCTCGACCAATACGCCGTGATAAGCGTTGTCCGGCGTGCCGACCAGGCTGCTCAGGTAGCCTTCGCTGTAGAGCCGCCGCGCCAGTTCCGGTACGCGTTTGTCTTCCATGTCCGGACGCAACAACGGGCCGTTGCCCACCGATGTCCATTGGGGCAAGGCTTTCAGGCGCTGAGCGGCGTAGAGATGACGCAGGTTCTGGTATTGCGCCAGTTGCGGGCGTGCCAGATCGAAGGCGGCCGCAACGTTGTGCACGCCCGGAACGGCGATGGCAAGCAATTCGGCCTGACGGTCGCGTGGCGTTTCGTCGGAATGCCACAGCGGTTCGAAGTGCGATTGCAACAGGAGACCGTAATGCAGATCCTGCAGGGCTTGCAGGTAGTAACGGCTGATCTGGATGTCGGCGCACAGTTCGCCGTCCTGCGGGGCGGTGAGCGCCACCGGATAGCGTTTCGGGTTCAGGCCATCGTCGGCCAACAGCTGCAATTGCGCATGCAAGGCCGGCAATTGCCCGCCATCGGCCCACACCGGCAGCCAGTCCTGCTGCTGGTAGAACGCGCGCAATTGATTCAGCGCCGGACCATTGAGGCTGGTGCCGATCGTCGGGCACGCCTGCGGCAGGCTGATCAGCGCAGCCTGCAACGGGCTCTGCGGCTCGACAGGCATTTGCGTCGGTACGGGCGGTAGCGTCGGGAGCCCCGGCAACGGCTCTTCGGCACAAGCGACAAACGGCGCAGCGAGCAAACAAATGCTCAAGTAGCATGCGTACTTTTTGAACAACTGCTTTACTCCAATCCATGGCCGTCCTGATTGACGGTCAACCTTACCTCAGGTGCGGTGAACAGTCAGGCCCGATTCGCGGGCTTGCCGGGAACGACTGGACGTCAGGAGCCTAAGTGCCAAACAAGTAGCAAGTGGAGACTCACGTTAAATGTTGACGTTTTTGCGCCGACTTCTGCTGACTGCCACCGCCATTGGCGTGCTGACCAGTCCAGCCTTTGCCGCCGGCACCTCTTCGCCGGTTCTGTACACCAGCCTCGCGCACGCCGCTCCGGAACTCAATCCCCAGGCGCTCAAAGGTGCCTTGAACGCCATGCAATGTGCGATCAACAACGGCGCGAAACAGTCCCGTCACCTGGCGATCATCGACTATTCGCAGCCGTCCACCGAGCGTCGGTTGTGGATCTTCGACCTGACCCGGAAAAAACTGGTGCTGCGTGATCTGGTCGCCCACGGCTCGAATTCCGGGGAAAACTTTGCCACCCGGTTTTCCAACCGTGAAGGCAGCTTTCAGTCCAGCCTCGGCCTGTTCCGTACCCAGGAAAGTTACCAGGGCACTCACGGTTACTCGCTGCGCATGGACGGTCTGGAGCCGGGCATCAACGACATGGCCCGCGACCGCGCCATCGTGATCCACGCCGCCGACTATGTGAACCCGTTCTGGAGCAAACGCACCGGTCGTCTGGGCCGCAGCCAGGGTTGTCCGGCCGTGCGACCGCAAGTCGCCAAACGGGTGATCGACAGTCTGAAGAATGGCCAATTCATGTTCTCCTGGTACCCGGATCAGCAGTGGCTGAAATCCTCGCCGTATCTCAACTGCCAGCCGCAACAGATCGCGAGCATTCTCAGCACCCACGCCAGCTGAATACTCTGTGGGAGTGCGCTGGCTCCCACAGGTTCGTTTTATTACAGATTTGTCATCGAGTTGTCGGTTTGCCGAGCGGATCGCCCGGTAGCTTGAAGTTGTCCCGGCCAGAACGCCGATCAACTTCAACGACTCGAGTGACCCATCATGAAAACCCTGATCCTCGCCTTCACCGCCCTCCTCGCCACCGGCTCCGTGTTCGCCGCGCCTGCACCGGACGCCGCCGTCATTCATGACAAAACCGGTTTCTTCGTGCACCTGGATGTCGACAAAGTCATCTCCAGCACCGATATTTCCCAGGCTTGCGGCGTGATTCCCGCGCAACTCAAATACCTCGACCACCAGGGCCGTGAACATGTGCTGGACTATCAAGTGCAGGGCAGCGGCTGCACCAACGACCATTGAGGCACAGTGCCCATGAATATCCTTGTTGTCGAAGACGAACCCAAGGCCGGCAATTACTTGCTCAACGGCCTGCAGGAACTGGGCTACAGCGTGAGCCTGGCCCGGGACGGCGCCGACGGTCTGCACCTGGCGCTGGAGTTCGACTTCGACGTGATCGTGCTGGACGTGATGATGCCGAAAATGGATGGCTGGGAAGTCCTGCGCCGGCTGCGCAAGGAAGCCGACACGCCGGTGCTGTTCCTGACCGCCCGCGACGACATCGCCGACCGGGTCAAAGGCCTGGAACTGGGCGCTGACGATTACCTGATCAAGCCGTTTTCCTTCGCCGAACTGGTGGCGCGCCTGCGTACCCTGACCCGACGCGGGCCGATCCATGAAGAAGAGCATTTGCAGGTGGCCGATCTGCAGATCGACGTACTCAAACGCCGAGTCAGCCGCGCCGGCAACCGGATCACCCTGACCAACAAGGAATTCGCCTTGCTGCAACTGTTCGCCACCCACACCGGGCAAGTGCTGTCGCGTTCGCTGATTGCCTCGCGGGTGTGGGACATGAATTTCGACAGCGACACCAATGTGGTCGATGTCGCCGTGCGCCGCCTGCGGGCGAAGATCGACGATCCGTTCCCGCTCAAGCTGATCCACAGCGTGCGCGGCATCGGCTACCGCTTCGATACCCAGCCATGAAAATCGCCGGCACGTATTCGCTGACGTTACGCCTGGCACTGGTCTTCGCGGTGCTCGCCTTCGCCGCGCTGGCGGGCCTCGGCGCGGCGCTGTACAACCAGCTCGAAGAGCAACTGACTCGCCGCGACGACATCCAGTTGGTCAGTCGCATCGATCAGTTACGCACCATCCTCAACGACAGCAACACGCTCGAGCTGATCAAGACCAAACCGGCGCTGTTCCAGAACATGCTGGGCAACCGCGAAGCGCTGCTGACCATCGGTGCGCCGGGGCAACCGCCCTTGTTCGTGGTCAACCCCGGCGACCTGGCACTGCCAAGCGTGCCCGCCGTACCGATCGACCATGTCATGGCGCTCAACGACGTGCAGCATCTGCCGAGCATCAACGGCGTGCCGTTCTCAGCGGTGGCGGCCAGTATCGACTCCGGCGACCAGGGCAATCTGCAGGTGCTCATCGCCAAGGTGATGAGCGAACGTACGGCGATGCTCGCCAATTACCGGCTCAGCGTGTACGGCCTCGCCTCACTGGCGGCGATTGTGCTGGCGCTGGTCGGTTGCCTGTTGGTATATCGCGGCTTGCTGCCGTTGCGGCGGATTGCCCGGCATGCCCACGGGATCGGCATCGCCAACCTCGGCGAACGCCTCGACCGCCAAGGCACGCCCCGGGAATTGCAGCCAATGATCGAGTCTTTCAATGCGATGCTGGACCGGCTCGACCGAGGGGTTGCGCAACTCAGTCAGGTTTCCACCGACATGGCCCACGAACTGCGCACGCCGATCAACAACCTGCTCGGAGAAACCCAGGTCGCCCTGCAACAGAACCGCAGCGTGGACGCCTATCAGCAGTTGCTCGCCTCCAACGTCGAGGAACTCGAACGGCTGGCGCGGATGCTCGACAACATGCTGTTTCTCGCCCGCACCGACCCGGCCAGCGCGCTGAGCCAGCGTCAGGAGCTGGACGCCTGTGATGAGATGCAGCGCATCGCCGATTACTTCGAAGGCCTGGCCGCCGATGTCGGTGTCACCATCGAGGCCCGTGGCAGCGGCGTGATCTGGGCCGAGCCGATGCTGCTGCGTCGGGCCCTGGCCAATCTGTGCGCCAACGCGATCAAGTACGGCGCGGCGGACTCGACGTTGCAAGTCGAAGCCATCGCCGAAGCGGACGGCAGCTACCTACGGGTACGCAATCAGGGCGCGACCATTGCTCCCGAACACCTGTCGCGACTGTTCGAACGCTTCTACCGCGTCGATCCGTCCCGCGAACGCTCGGCCCAATCCAACGGACTGGGCCTGTCGATCGTGGCGACCATCATGCAGTTGCATCAGGGCCGCTACAGCGTCAGCAGCGCTGATGGCTTCACCTGCTTTGAACTGTTCTTTCCGGCACGGGAGACGCGAGACGCAAGTGTGTGAAGGCGCCAAGGACAAGCGCCGCGAACATCAACGCCGTGGCCACACCGAAGGTCATGTGCAAGCCGCCCGCGATGACCGCGGCCGGCGCCTGGGTCGGATCATCCGTGGCCAGGGCGAACACCGCGCCCATCGCTGCCGCCCCGGTGATCAAGCCCAGATTGCGCGACAGTCCGAGCATGGCCGAGACCACGCCGCGCTGATCCTGAGCAACCCCGGACATCAACCCGGTGTTGTTGGCGGCCTGGAACAGCGCATAACTCAACGCCACCACCGTGATCGGCAGCACATAGGCAAACACCCCGAAACTCATCGGCAACAGCGCCAACAGACCACATCCGCAGGCCAGTCCGAGCAACGCACCCGGCACCATCCGCCGCGCCCCGAAACGATCCACCAGCCGCCCCGCCGGTACGCCGCTGAACGCCGCCAGCAACGGCCCGATCGACAACACCAGACCGACCTGAGTGCTGGAAAGACCCAGTCCTCGGCTCAGGTAAAACGGCCCGACCACCAGCGTGGTCATCATCACTGTCGTGACCAGCAACGTCAGCGCCAGACTGCTGCTGATTCGCGTGTCGGTGAACAATGACAGGTGAATCAGCGGCGCCTTGCTCCGCTTCTCGACCAGGATGAACAACCCCACGCCCAACAGACTGAGCAACAGCAACGTCGGGGTGAGGCCTTCAATCGTCATCGCCAGTGCATAGGCCGCCAGCGTCAGCATCAGTACGGCGGTGCCGGGATAATCAAATGCAACTCCCGAGCGCACGATCCGGTCCTTCGGCAAATAGCGATACACCAACCATGCGTTGAGCAAGCCCAGCGGTACGTTGATGACAAAGATCGACTGCCAGCCGACATGCGCCATCAACAGCCCACCGAGCGACGGTCCGAGGGTGGTGCCGGTGGCGGACATCGTGGCCAGCAACCCCATCGCACTGCCGGCCCGGGACTTGGGCACCGCATCGGCCACCAGCGCCACCGTCAGCGCGAACATGATCGCCGCGCCAAGGCCTTGCATCGCCCGCGCACCGATCAGCCATGCGAGGCTCGGCGCCAGCGCGCAGGCCAGCGAGGCGGCGGTAAAGATGCCGATACCGATCAACAGCAAGCGTCGCCGCCCGAAGCCGTCCCCCAGTCGCCCGACGCTGACAATCAACGTGGTGACCGCCAGCAGATAGGCCAGCACGATCCATTGCACTTGCTGAAAGGACGCATCGAACGCTGCCGCCAGCGTGGGCAGTCCGGCGTTGGCGATGCTGGTGTCGAGTGACGGCATCAACATCGACAGCGCCAGACTGGTCAGCGCCCAGCGGGCTGAGGGGTTCAGGGGTTCTCGGTACATGGGAGGCTCACGGAGCAGAAGTCATGCGGCATAGCCTGAGCCTCGACAATACAAGGCGCAAGACGCATGCTTTGCACTTGATACCTGCATGGAACGCCATGTCATGAATGCACCGGATCTGAACCTGTTGATCACCCTCGACGTGTTGCTGAGCGAAGGCAGCGTCGCCCGCGCCGCCGAGCGCCTGCGTTTGAGTCCGTCAGCCATGAGCCGCGCGCTGGCCCGGCTGCGCGAAACTACCGGAGATCCGCTGCTGGTGCGCGCCGGCCGAGGACTGGTGCCGACCCCACGCGCGCTGGAGCTGCGCGACCGGGTCAGTTATCTGGTGCAGGAAGCCGAAGCGGTTTTGCGGCCGGCAGAAGTGCTCGATCCCGGCCAATTGCGGCGCACGTTCACCCTGCGCAACACCGACGGTTTTGTCGAAACCTTTGCCGCCGCCCTGCTCGCCCGCATCGCCGAAGAGGCACCCAACGTGCGTCTGCGCTTTGTGCAAAAGGCCGACAAGGACAGTACGCTGTTGCGCGCAGGCCGGGTGGACCTGGAAACCGGCGTGGTCGACGACAGCACCGACCCGACGCTGCACAGCCGGATCCTGTTCCGCGATCAGTGGATCGGTGTGGTGCGTGAGGGGCATCCGTTGAGCATCGGCAAGGTCAGCGTCAAACGCTTTGCCGCAGGCCAGCACATTCTGGTGTCGCGACGCGGGCGCAGCGGCGGCCCGGTGGACGAAGCATTGCTCGCTTTCGGCCTGACGCGGGATATCGTCACCTCGTTCGGCGGGTTTTCAGCGGCGCTGACGCTGGTCCGTGAATCAGACCTGATCGCCACCGTCCCGGAACGTCACACCAGCAAACTGCGAACGGGCCTGCACAGTTTCGCCCTGCCATTCCGGATGCCGGACATCAGCGTGTCGATGCTCTGGCATCCGCGCATGGACGCCGACCCGGCGCACCGCTGGCTGCGCAATTGTGTGCGCGAAGTCTGCGCCTAACGCGCATCCCCGCCAGTGGGTTTATAAAACAGGAATTTCCTGGTCTCGGCGGTCCTGATGTATTCCTTGGCCCAGCCCGGATGAACGTTGCGATCGTGGAAATACAGCGCGCCGTGGGTGCGGTCGGTGAGCTGACGGTTCAGGGCCTTGCCGGCGATTTCCTTGGCCAGCGCATACTCGGCATCTTCCTTGACCTGATCCGGACGCCCGTCGCACCACCAGGAGAACTGGCAACTCTTGCTTTCCGAGCCCTGCTTGACCACCTCGCAGACCGTGCCTGGAAAGCCGTCATGCCCGAGGCGATTCATCACCACGCTCGCCACGCCTTCCATGTCGGCATTGTCCTTGCCCTTGGCTTCCCAATAGATGCTGCGTGCCAGACAGGTGATCGGGTCGTCCAGCGGTGCGGCTCCGGCGGGGTCGACCGCCTGAGCCTCGGTCGGGGTGATGGCTTCGGATTTGGGTGCCGGGGGCGCGTCGGGTTTGTCGGCGGCCTTCTCTTCCAGTACCTCGGCTTTCGCTTCGGCCTTTTCCTTGATCGGCGCCTGATCAGTGGCCAGTGCCGCGCCGCTCAGGAGGGTCAACGCAAGACAGCAAAGCAACCCGTTCAATCGCATGATCGATTCTTCCGAAAGCGCCCGTCGCGGGCAAACTGTTACGTGGTTGAGACGCCCGGTTTGCGGGGTCTTCGCAGAGTGTAGACGGCAAATTGCACGGAATCGTTCGGTAGAAAATTCCGCGCGATGAAGAAAAAGACATTGCACGAACCGGGGCCCTTTCGCGCATGATGTGCGCACTCAGCCCAAGGGAGATTTCCATGCGCTTCATGCCATCCGTTCTGCGACTCGCCGCGTTGTCCGTGGGCCTGGCGTTGGCCACTTCGGCCATGGCCGCCGACGAGTCGCAATTGATCGAATCGATCAACAGCTACCGCAGCCAGCCGCAGCGTTGTGGCAGCCAGGCGTCCAGCGAATTGCCGCCACTGTCGGCCGATCCGCGCCTGATTCTGCCGGCAAGCGGCGTAGTGGATTTGCAGCAGGCGATGTCCAGCGCTCGCTACCCGATGGTCAACGTGCAGGCGATCACCCTGAACGGGCCACGGGATGCGGCGTCGGCGATGAAGGCGATTCAGGAGAGCTTCTGTCAGGTGGTGCTGGATCCGCAGTTCGTCGATATCGGCGTCAGCCGCGCCGACCGTGACTGGCGCATCACTCTGGCCCGGCCACTGCTGTCTGCCCGCCTCGGCGACGGTCAGGCTGAAGGCCAGAAACTTCTCGAACAACTCAACGCCGCCCGCGCCCAACCGCGCCAGTGCGGCGGTCAGGCATTCGCGGCGACTGCGCCGCTGGCATGGAATGCCGTGCTCGGCGGTGTCGCCCAGGAACACAGCCGCGAGATGGCCAACAACAATTATTTCGACCACAAGGACCGCAACGGCGGCACTCCCGGCGACCGCGCCGAACTGGCCGGCTACAGCGGCCAGCAGGTCGGCGAGAACATCGCCGCCGGGCAGGACACGGTGCAGAAAGTCGTTGCCGGCTGGCTCGCCAGCCCCGGCCATTGCGCCAACCTGATGAACCCGCAGTACCGCGAAATGGGTGCTGCTTACGCAGTCGATCCGAAGAGCAGCGCCGGCATTTACTGGACGGCGATGTTTGGTGGCGAGTAAACATTAAAACCACCACAGGACTCAGTGGTGGACTCAGATTTGGGCAATAAAAAACCGGAGCCAGGCTCCGGTTTTTTTTATGCTCAGTGAGTCCTCATCCCCGCCGCATACATCGCCAGTTTCAACAGACTCGCCACTACGGCCAGCGATACCACGCTGCCAAACCAGATCAGCAGCAGCCAGCCCAGGCGCTTGTACCAGGGGCTGGATTTCACCTCACGCGAATCAATGATAGCCATCGCCAATCCTCACTTTGCCGCGGAACACGTAGTAGTTCCAGAAGGTGTACATCAGGATCACCGGCAGGATGAACAGCGCGCCGATCAGGGCGAACAGCTGACTGGTGGCCGGTGAGGCCGCCGCCCACAGGCTGACCGACGGCGGAATAATGTTCGGCCAGATGCTCAGCGCCAGCCCGATGTAACCGAGGAACATCAGCACCAGGGTGAACACGAACGGCCAGTGGGTGTGTCGCTGACGCAGCGAACGCAACAGCCCGAACAGTGCCAGTACCGCCAGCACCACCAGCCCGGCGAATACGGTCAGGTGCGCATGGTTGAACCAGCGGCCAGCCAGTTCCGGGTGCAGTTGCAGCGTCCACGCGCCGATCACCACCACCATCGCCAGCAACAGCCACGCCAGCGGACGGCTGTAGTGACGCATCCGCGACTCCAGCATGCCTTCGGTCTTGACCAGCAGCCAGGTGCTGCCGAGCAAGGCATATGCGACCACCAGACCGACACCGCAGACCAGCGGGAACGGCGCCAGCCAGTCGAGACCGCCACCGGCAAACTGCCGATCCACGACCGGAATTCCCGCCACATACGCGCCAATCACCACGCCTTGGGAGAACGTCGCCAACAGCGAACCGCCAATGAACGCCCAGTCCCACAGATGACGTTTTTCAGCCGGTGCCTTGAAGCGAAACTCGAACGCCACACCGCGGAAAATCAAACCCGCGAGCATGAAGATCAGCGGCAGATACAGCGCCTCCAGAATCACCCCGTAAGCCAGCGGAAACGCGCCGTACAACGCTGCGCCGCCGAGCACCAGCCAGGTTTCATTGCCGTCCCACACCGGTGCGACGGTGTTCATCATCACGTCGCGTTCCCGCTCGTCGCTGATCATCGGGAACAGGATCCCGAGGCCCAGATCGAAGCCGTCCATGATCACGTACATCATCACCCCGAAGGCAATGATCACGCCCCAGATCAACGAGAGATCGATACCTTGGATACCCATGACTCAACGCTCCTTTTTCAGTGGATCCGGGTCGCGGATTCGAGGTTGTCGGTGACCGCCGAAAGTGGCCGGCGCGGGGTCTGGACCTGAGTGCCTTCAGGCGGGTGTTCGTGGTGCGGCTGCGGGCCTTTGCTCACCAGTTTCATCATGTAGCCGATGCCCACGGTGAACACCGAGCAGTAGATGACGACGAACAGCGCCAGCGACGTGCTCATCTGCGCTACCGAGTGGTGGGACGCGGCGTCATGGGTGCGCATCAGGCCATACACCACCCACGGCTGCCGCCCGACTTCGGTGGTGATCCAGCCCGCCAGCAACGCGATCAGACCGCTCGGCCCCATCAGCAGCACCAGTCGCTGGAAGCCGCGATGACGGTAGACCTTGCCGTTGCGCCGCAGCGCCAGCCCCAGCACACCGACCAGAATCATCAACATCCCCAGCCCGGCCATCACGCGGAAGCTCCAGAAAATCACGGTCGAGTTCGGCCGGTCTTCTTTCGGGAAGCTCTTGAGCGCCGGAATCTGCTTGTCGAGGCTGTGGGTGAGGATCAGGCTGCCGAGGTACGGAATCTCGATCGCGTACTTGGTTTTCTCCGCCTGCATGTCCGGGATGCCGAACAACAACAGCGGGGTCGGCTCGTTGTCAGCGTTTTCCCAGTGGCCCTCGATGGCGGCGATTTTTGCCGGTTGGTGCTCCAGCGTGTTCAAGCCATGGGCGTCACCGACCACCGCTTGAATCGGCGCGACGATAAGTGCCATCCACAACGCCATGGAAAACATCTTGCGCACCGGTTTGCTGTCGTTGCCGCGCAGCAAATGCCAGGCTGCCGAAGCGCCGACGAAGAACGCCGTGGCAACGAACGCGGCAATCGCCATGTGCGCCAGCCGGAACGGGAACGACGGGTTGAACACGATGGCCAGCCAGTCGACCGGCATCACCCGGCCGTCGACGATTTCGAAACCTTGCGGAGTCTGCATCCAGCTGTTGGAGGCGAGAATCCAGAAGGTCGAAATCAGCGTACCGATGGCGACCATCACCGTGGCGAAGAAGTGCAAGCCACGGCCGACGCGATTCCAGCCGAACAGCATCACCCCGAGGAACCCGGCCTCGAGGAAGAACGCGGTCAGCACCTCATAGGTCAGCAACGGCCCGGTGACGCTGCCGGCAAAATCAGAGAACCCGCTCCAGTTGGTACCGAACTGGTACGCCATGACCAGACCGGAGACCACGCCCATGCCGAAGTTGACGGCGAAGATCTTCGACCAGAAATGGTAGAGATCGCGGTAAGTGTCGTTACGGGTTTTCAGCCACAGGCCTTCGAGCACCGCCAGGAAACTCGCCAAGCCAATGGTGATCGCCGGGAAAATGATGTGGAACGAAACCGTGAACGCGAATTGAATTCGCGCCAGGTCCAGTGCCTCCAGGTTGAACATGATGATGTCCTCATCCAGGCTGAAAAGCGGCAGCACACGGCCGGGCCACCGCCAGGCGCGAACGCCTGCAGCCAGTCAAAAAGCAGAAGGGTTGGATCGCGTGGGTCGGCTACGCCACCGACGACGGGATCAGGTTGTTCGCCTCGGCGGCTTCGAGACGGATCGCCACGAACTTGGAGGTCGGTGTATAGGTGCGATCACCGTAGCTTTCCAGCGGCACCAGCGGGTTGGTTTCCGGGTAGTACGCGGCAGCCTGCCCCGCTGGAATGTCGTAGGCGATCAATGTGAAACCGCTGACCCGACGCTCGCGTTCATCGCCCCACAGCGCTACCAGATCGACCTTCTGCCCCGGTTCGAAACCGAGCCGGCGGATGTCCTGCTCGTTGGCGAACACCACGTCGCGCATGCCGTAGACCCCGCGATAACGGTCGTCGAGGCCGTACAGCGTGGTGTTGTACTGATCGTGGGACCGCATGGTTTGCAGAATCAGATGCGGTTTGACCGGCAGGTTGCGCACACCTTCGCTGATCAGATGCTCCGGCAGCACGCACGGGGTGAACTGGGCCTTGCCGGTTTCGGTTTTCCAGACCCGGTCGGACGCGTTGTTGCCGAGGTGGAAACCACCGGGGATCAACAGCTTCTCGTTGAAATTTTCGAAGCCCGGAATCACGTCCGCGATCAGGTTGCGGATGCGACCGTAGTCGCCCACTGCCCATTCCCAGTCGATCGGATGCTTGCCCAAGGTGGCGGCGGCGATCCCGGCAATGATCGCCGGCTCGGATTTCAGGTGCGCTGACTTCGGTTTCAACTGACCAAACGACAAGTGCACCATGCTGAAAGTGTCTTCCACCGTCACCCCTTGCGGGCCTTCGGCCTGGAGGTCGATGTCGGTGCGGCCGAGGCACGGCAGGATCAGCGCGTCACGCCCGGTCACCAGATGGCTGCGGTTGAGCTTGGTCGAGATGTGCACGCTCAGGTCGAGTTTGCGCATCGCCGCGTGGGTGCGCGGAGTGTCCGGCGTGGCTTGGGCGAAATTGCCGCCCAGACCGATAAACACCTTGGCTTCGCCACGTTCCATGGCACCAATCGCCATCACCGTGTTGTGGCCGTGCATGCGCGGCACCTTGAAGTTGAAGCGTTTTTCCAGGGCGTCCATCAGCTCGGTCGGGGCCAGTTCGTTGATGCCCATCGTGCGGTCGCCCTGCACATTACTGTGGCCACGCACCGGCGACAGCCCGGCGCCCGGACGGCCGACGTTGCCGCGCAGCAGTTGCAGATTGATGACTTCCTGCAGGGTCGGCACCGAGTGCACGTGCTGGGTCAGGCCCATGGCCCAACACATGATCACGCTCCTGGCGCGGGCATACATGCGCGCGGCCAGTTCGATGTCATGCAGCGGCACGCCGGATTGCTCGACGATGTGCTCCCAACGGGTGGCATCGACTTCGGCCAGATAGCTGTCGAGACCCGACGTGTGTTCGGCAATGAACGCGTGATCGAACACCGGTTCGCCGCCGGTGGCCTGGGCTTCACGCTCCCACTCCAGCAGGAACTTGGCCATGCCGCGAATCATCGCCATGTCACCGCCCAAGGCTGGACGGAAGTACGCAGTATTGGTCGCTTCCCAGCCGTTACTCAGCATCTCGATCGGGTTTTGCGGGTTCTGGAAACGCTCCAGCCCACGCTCCTTGAGCGGGTTGATGCACACTACCTGCGCGCCACGCTTCACCGCTTCACGCAGCGGTTCGAGCATGCGCGGGTGGTTGGTGCCGGGGTTCTGGCCGATCACGAAAATCGCGTCGGCGTGGTGCAGGTCGTCATAGACCACCGTGCCTTTGCCGACACCCAGGCTCTCGCCCATGCTTACCGCACTGGCTTCGTGGCACATGTTCGAGCAGTCCGGGAAGTTGTTGGTGCCGTAGGCGCGGACGAACAACTGGTAGAGAAACGCTGCTTCGTTGCTGGCACGCCCCGAGGTGTAGAACTCGGCCTCGTGGGGCGATTTCAGGCCTTTGAGGTGTTTGGCGATCAGCGCGAAAGCGTCGTCCCAGGTAGTTTCCACATAGCGGTCGACCCGCGCGTCGTAGCGCATCGGATGGGTGATCCGCCCCTGATACTCGAGCCAGTAATCGCTTTGCTCGGCCAGGGTCGAAACTGTGTACTTGTTGAAGAACGCCGGATCGACCAGGCGGCCGGTGGCTTCCCAGTTCACCGCTTTGGCGCCGTTCTCGCAGAACTTCAGCATGCTCGCGCCGGGTGCTTCACCCCAGGCGCAACCGGGGCAGTCAAAGCCGCCGTTCTGGTTGGTCTTGAGCATGGCGCGGATGTTTTTCAGGGCGTTTTCACTGCCCAGCCAGTTCCTGGTGAGGCTGATCACAGCCCCCCAACCCGCAGCGGCGCCCTTGTAGGGTTTGTAACGGTCGACTTGTGACATGGGACTTCTCCATGACGATGCACACAGGCAAAAACCTGATCGGGTTTAAACAGCGACGACTGACTTGAAGTTAAAAAAGCGGTCGTTTCGTTTGACGGGGCCAAGGATAGAAACCGCTGCAAAAACTTGTCTAATCGCTATTAATGACCGCGTTATCGAAAGCATCTATCACGGCTTTAAACCCTTTAAATACAGTCACTTGTAAAAACAGAGAGCGATAAAACCGGAAGAATTATTTCATCATCGACAGTATCAATCGGCCGGTCATTAAGAGTGATTGGACGTTGTCTCAAGTTGCTCATAACCTGCACCGACCCAATTCCTTCAATAGCGGATTTCACCCAAGCGAGGCTGTCATGTCAGAGCGCGTCTTGATCGATGGTTACAACCGCCGCGTCGACTACCTGCGCATGTCCGTCACCGACCGCTGCGACTTTCGCTGCGTGTACTGCATGGCTGAAGACATGCAGTTTCTGCCGCGCCAACGGGTGCTGACGCTGGAGGAGATCTATCAACTGGCGCAGAGCTTTGTCACGTTGGGCACCCGCAAGATTCGCCTGACCGGGGGCGAGCCGCTGATTCGTCCCGGCGTCGTCGGTTTGTGCCAGCAGATCGCCGCCCTGCCCGGCCTGCGCGAACTGTGCCTGACCACCAACGGTTCGCAGCTCGGCAAACTCGCCAGTCCGCTGTTCGACGCCGGGGTCAAGCGCCTCAACGTCAGCCTCGACAGCCTCGATGCCGAACGCTTCAAGCAGATGACCCGTACCGGCGACCTGGCCCAGGTGATCGACGGCATCGACGCCGCGCGCGCCGCCGGTTTTACCCGCACTAAACTCAACTGCGTGGTGATGCAGGGCCGCAACGATCACGAGATCAACGATCTGGTGCAGTTCGCCATCGAGCGGGATCTGGACATTTCCTTCATCGAGGAAATGCCGCTGGGCATCATCAGCGAACACAGCCGTGCCGAGTCGTTCTTCTCCAGCACCCAGGTGCGTGAAAAGATCGCCGAGCGTTACACCCTGATCGACTCCGCCGAGTCGACCCAGGGCCCGTCGCGCTACTGGCGGCTGGCCGAAGCGCCGCACATCCGGCTGGGGTTCATCTCGCCCCACAGCCACAACTTCTGCGGCACTTGCAACCGGGTGCGGCTGACCGTCGAGGGGCGTTTGCTACTGTGTCTGGGGAACGAGCATTCGGTGGATCTGAAAGCGGTGCTGCGCGCTCATCCTGGTCAACCGCAACGGCTGGAGAAAGCCATCATCGAAGCGATGAAGCTCAAACCTTACCGGCACAACTTTGAAGTGAACGACGACGTGCAAGTGGTGCGTTTCATGAACATGACCGGCGGCTGATCCGCCACGTTTTCAAGGCAGAGAGCCGCATGATCATCCGACCCAAGGTCAATCAATTCGCCATTCTCTTCACCCTCAAAGGCTCGATCGCCAAGCGCATCGCCCTGCGCACCCTGATGGTCACGCTGCTGGCGTCGGCCATCGTGCTGGTGGAAATGCTCCACCCGAGCAACTTCACCAAGGTCAACGCCACGCCGTTCACCCTGCTTGGCCTGTCGCTGTCGATCTTCATGAATTTTCGCAACAACGCCTGTTACGACCGCTGGTACGAAGCGCGCAAGGCCTGGGGCGAAGTGATCGTGCATGTACGCTCGGTGATTCGCGAAACCCATGTGATCCGCGAGTCGGCGCAACGCCGCTTGCTGTTGCTCAACCTCTGCGGTTTTGCCCACGCCTTGAATGCTCGGCTGCGCCGGGAAAACGAAGCTGCCGCCAGTGCCGAATGGATCACGCCGCAACACGATGCGCAGGTGCCGGACTACAGCGGACGCATCCTGCAAACCGTCGGCCAGCAATGTTCCGATTTGCATCAAGCAGGCGATCTCAGCGAATGGCGCTACATGCTGCTGGCCAATCACCTGACCAGCCTGACCCAGGCGCAGGCGGTGTGCGAGCGGATCAAGAACACGCCGCTGCCCTTCCCCTACACCTTGCTGCTGCACCGCACGATTTACCTGTTCTGCATCCTGCTGCCGTTCGCCATGGCCGAACCGCTGGGCTGGCTGACGCCGCTGTTCACGGCGATTGTCAGCTACACCTTCTTCGGCCTGGATGCGATTGCCGATGAGCTGGAAGACCCGTTCGGCCGGGATGAAAACGATTTGCCGACCGATGCACTGGTGCGCAGCATCGAGCGCGATATTCTGGCGGAACTCGGCGTCGAGCCTTTGCCGCCAGCGCTGAAACCCGTCGACTATGTACTCAGCTGACGGAACTCCGATCCTGTGGGATTGAGGGTGTTCAAAGGGCCTTTGGTTAATCCAGATGCGCCCAGGTCATGCGGAACGACGCGCCACCCCACGGTGAATCGCCGACCTCGACCTGCCCGCCATGGGATTGCGACACTCGCCGCACCAGCGCCAGACCAAGGCCGAAGCCGCCCGTGCGGCGGTCGCGGCTGGCGTCCAGGCGCGAGAACGGTTCGAAGATTTTCTCCCGACCTGCCAGCGGCACGCCCGGTCCGTCGTCATTGACCTGCACTTCGTATTGATCGCCGACGCGCACCAGCGACACCTCGACCCGCTGCTCGGCATAACGAATGGCGTTGCGCAGCAGATTGATCACCGCCCGCGCCATGAAGCGCGGTTCGATCCGCACTTCATCAACCCGGCAATCAACGATCAACAGCTGAACCCCGGCCGCCTCGGCTTCCAGTGCCACGCTGCCGACCACGCTGTCGAGCCAGTTGGCCGCTTGAATATTCTCGCGGGTGATTACCGTCGCTCCGCGTTCGAGGCTGGCGTAGGTCAGCAGTTCGGAGACCATTTCCTCCAGCTCGCCAAGGTCGGCGTACATGTCGGCGATCAGTTCGCGGTTCTGGCTGGCGTCCGGTTGCTGCTTGAGCTGATCGAGTTCGAACGACAACCGGGCAATCGGCGTGCGCAGTTCGTGGGAGACCGCGTTGGTCAGTTCGCGCTGATTGGCGATCAAGCCTTCGATACGCGCCGCCATCAGGTTGAAGTGGCCGGCCAGGTCGCGGATGTTCGAGCGTTTGGACAGCTGGATCCGTACCGAGAGGTCGTTGTCGCCGAAGCGCTCGGCGGCCAGTCGCAGTTTTTCCAGATCGCGCCAGTGCGGGCGCACCCAGAAGTACAAAACGATGCCGAGCAGCACCGCCAGCATCATGTAGGCCCCGGCAATATAGAACGGCATCAGGCTCGGCTCGGGCGGCAATTTGATGCTGAGCAGCTGTGAACCACCGTCGATGTTGCTGATGAACTGGGTGTAATCGTCGCGAATCACCAACAGATCCTTGGCCAGCTCGGCTTTTTCCTGATCGTTGAGGTTCAACTGGTCAGCCTCGACCAGACTCAACGTCAGCCCATAGTGTGGCCGCAATGCCTCCAGTTGCGCCTCGCGCGCAACGCCCTGCTGGTCGCGCATGTGTTCGACCAGCGACCATGCCTGACCGCGTACCGCCTCGCGGTTGTAGGCCTGCATCTGGTTGTCGAGCAACGCGTTGAAGGTGTGTTCGACGGTTTGCAGCGCCGCCACCAGCCCGACGGTCATCACCAAAAACAGCCCGAGAAATAACCGCAGCATCTACAACTCCCACGCGAACGGGTTGAACAGATAACCCTTGCCCCACACGGTCTTGATGCACACCGGTTCACGCGGGTTGTCCTTGAGTTTGTTGCGCAACTTGCTGATGTACACGTCGACGCTGCGATTGAGGCCATCGAAGGCGATGCCGCGCATGCGGTTGAGAATGTCATCGCGTGACAGGATGTTGCCGGCGGCACTGGCCAGCAGCCACAGCAGTTCGAATTCCATGGTGGTCAGTTCGATCGGCTCGCCCGCCAGACGCACTTCACGGCAACTGCGGTCGATGATCAGGTTGCCGAACTCCAGCGAGCTGACCACACCGCTTTCCGGTACTTGCCGGCGTTGCAGGGCCCGCAGGCGTGCGAGCAGAACAGGCGGTTTGATCGGTTTGATCACATAGTCATCGGCGCCAGACTCCAGGCCCAGAATATGGTCGACGTCATCCTCCTTGGCGGTCAGGATGACGATTGGCGTGTCCGACACGCTGCGGATTTCCCGGCACACGTGCAGTCCACTCTGCCCCGGCAGCATCAGGTCGAGCACCACGACTTTGGGCCTGAATTCAAGAAACGCGGCCACGGCCAGATCGCCGCGATGCACCGTGCGCACATCAAAGCCGTGTTGTTCGAGAAAGTGGGCGATCAGTGCGGCCAGCCGCTCATCGTCTTCCACCAGCAGGACTCTGCCAAAACCCAGGTTATCCATAACGACCGCCGCCAACCGCTTTGTGAAGTGGGCGACATTATGCGGGCATTCAATGGCGAGTCGTTTACGCCAGGCAACAAAAACCGGCCTCTGGGGCCGGTTTTCGTTGATGTTTCATACTCTTAAGAGTTTTTAACAATTCATGCCGCGACGGGTACGCCGCTGTGGAAACGGAATTCTTCGTCCGGGGACTCGATCAGATCCTGCTCGGCGGCGCGGACTTTTTCGATCACTTGAGCGATGTCCCTGGCGTCGCCGTACTGGTACGCCAGTTTCAGGTAACCCTGGAAATGCCGGGCCTCGCTTTTCAGCAGGCCGAAGTAGAACTTGCCGAGTTCTTCGTCCAGATGCGGCACCAGCGCTTCGAAACGCTCGCAACTGCGCGCTTCGATGAAGGCGCCGACCACCAGGGTGTCGACCAGTTTGACCGGTTCGTGGCTGCGCACCACTTTGCGCAGGCTGGAAGCATAACGGCCGGCATGCAGCTGACGCAGTTCGATCTTGCGCCGCTTCATGATGCGCATCACCTGCTCGTGGTGCACCAGCTCTTCCCGGGCCAGACGCGACATCATGTTGATCAGATCGACATGGGAATGGTACTTGGCGATCAGGCTCAACGCGGTGCTGGCGGCCTTGAACTCGCAGTTCTTGTGGTCGATCAGCAGGGTTTCCTGATCGGCCAGCGCGGCCTGGACCCAGGCGTCAGGCGTGCGGCAACCAAGGAATTCGTGGATTTCGGGAAGGATCATGGGGCTCACGGTCAAAAGGTGTTCGAGCGAAGGGCGCCGATTATACCGGCCTGCCCGCAGACCACCAGCGGCCTGCGTTGATATGCATCAAGTCGCAGACGGATGCGCAGCAACTATAGTTGTGCAACGCCGTGCCTTTTCATTGCTGGAGACTCACTCATGCAAGCCATTCGCAGCATTCTGGTGGTCATCGAACCCGAACACGCGGAAAGCCTGGCGCTCAAGCGCGCCAAGCTGATCGCCGGGGTGACCCAGGCCCATCTGCACCTGCTGGTCTGCGACAAGAAGCACGATCACGCCGGCATGCTCAGCGTGCTCAAGGCCGCGCTGTTGGCGGACGGCTACAGCGTCACCACCGAACAGGCGTGGAACGAGAGCCTGCACGAAACCATCATCGACGTGCAGCAGGCCGAAGGCTGCGGGCTGGTGATCAAACAGCACTTCCCCGACAGTTCGCTGAAAAAGGCCCTGCTGACCCCGGCAGACTGGAAACTCCTGCGCCACTGCCCGACTCCGGTGCTGCTGGTGAAAACCTCCGCCTCCTGGAAAGACCGAGTGATTCTGGCCGCTGTCGATGTAGGCAATGCCGATGGCGAACACCGCCACCTGCACACCACCATCATCGACCACGGTTATGACATCGCCAGTCTGGCCAAAGGGCATCTGCACGTGATTACCGCCCATCCGTCACCGATGCTGTCGGCGGCCGACCCGACCTTCCAGCTCAAGGAAAGCATCGAGGCGCGCTATCGTGAGCAATGCCGGGCGTTTCAGGCTGAATTCGACATTGATGACGCTCACCTGCACGTCGAGGAAGGACCGGCGGATGTGCTGATTCCGTTCATGGCGCACAAGCTGCAGGCGGCGGTGACCGTGATTGGCACCGTGGCGCGCAGCGGGGTATCCGGGGCGTTGATCGGCAACACGGCCGAACAGGTGCTGGATCAGCTGGAGAGTGATGTACTGGTGCTCAAGCCGCAGGAGGTTGAAGACCATCTGGTCGAGTTGGCGGTCAAGCATTAAGGCCTTCGGTGCCTGAACCGGCCCCTTCGCGAGCAAGTCGAATCGTCGCACCGTCGCTCCCACAGTGGTTTTGTGAACGACATTAATCCAATGTGGGAGCAGCTTGCTCGCGAAGCTTTTGAACTTCAGTCGCCGAGGGCGTCTTTGAGAAAACCTGGCGCGATATAGCGCTGATAGTGCGCTTCCGACAGCAGGAAAAATTCCCGATCAATGGCATCGCGCAGTTCCGGCAGGTTCCAGTCGCGAAACTCCGGCAGCAATACCATCCCGTAGGCTTCCAGATTAATGATCACCCGCGCGCCCCGGGCGATCAGTTGATAAGCCCAGCAATATTCCGACTGATGCGGCACGAAGCGGATCTTGCGCTGTTCCAGCTGATGGCGCAGGCGCGCCGGATCGAAGACCTCGACCTTGCTGGCCATCACTTGTGACAGCAATTGCTCGAGACGCAGCCAGACCGCGCGCTTTTCTTCCTCGTTGTAACCGTTCCAGTGGATCACTTCGTGGTGGAAACGCTTGCAGCCACGGCACACCAGATCACCGTAAACGGTAGAGCAGAGGCCGACGCAGGGGGTCTTGATGGTCTGATTGGGCATAAATGGGCAAAACACTTGAAACGCGGAACAGGTCGGCATGTTAGCCCTTTGTCCGCCATTCATCACCCCTCAAACGTCAGGGGCAAGCGCTGGATCGGGGTTTGGCCCGATGGCGCACAACGCCACCAAAGTCCAATAGAGCGCGACTTACCTTTAAATTTTTTTTGCCGTAGAATCAGCCAGCCTTTTTAGGCGCCAATGTCCGTTAGAAGCTGTTTTCAAAGCGTCACGAGCACAGTCGTTCCTTCAGAGCGGTGTTGGCGTAAGGTTTTTCCAGCGGGGAAAAGCCGTACGCCAACCCTCATCAGCTCCCCGTTCTGCAGGCGTAAAACTTTGAAAGCAGCTTCTGTAAGGAATTGCCGGTAATTCTGGCCGAACGACCCACAACGTCGTGAGGAGCATGAGTACGGCAATTTCGGGATGAGCGTCCCGGACACCCATTTGGGACCACTGATGAGGGTAATAACTGTGCTTGAAGCCTACCGCAAACATATCGAAGAGCGTGCAGCCCTGGGTATCGTTCCCCAGCCGCTTAACGCCGAACAAACTGCAGGCCTGGTCGAGCTGCTGAAGAATCCTCCGGCTGGCGAAGAAGCTTTCCTCGTTGACCTGATCACCAATCGCGTACCACCAGGAGTGGACGAAGCTGCCTACGTCAAGGCCGGTTTCCTCTCCGCACTGGCCAAGGGCGAAGTCTCCTCCCCTCTGCTGGACAAAAAGCGCGCTGTAGAACTGCTCGGCACCATGCAGGGCGGCTACAACATCGTGACTCTGGTTGAACTGCTGGACAACGCCGAACTGGCGCCAGTGGCCGCCCAAGAACTCAAGCACACCCTGCTGATGTTCGATGCCTTCCACGACGTGGCTGAAAAAGCCAAGAACGGCAACGTTCACGCCAAGGCCGTGCTGCAATCCTGGGCTGACGGCGAGTGGTTCAAGAAGCGCCCTGTGCTGGCCGACAAGATCAGCCTGCGCGTCTTCAAGGTGACCGGCGAAACCAACACCGACGACCTGTCCCCTGCTCCTGACGCCTGGTCGCGTCCAGACATCCCGCTGCACGCTCTGGCCATGCTGAAAATGGCCCGTGACGGCATCGTTCCGGACGAGCAAGGCAAGACCGGCCCGATGAAGCAGATCGAAGAAATGCGCGGCCAGGGCTTCCCTATCGCCTACGTCGGTGACGTGGTCGGTACCGGTTCCTCGCGTAAATCGGCGACCAACTCGGTTCTGTGGTTCTTCGGCGACGACATCCCTTACGTGCCGAACAAGCGCGCTGGCGGTTTCTGCTTCGGCAGCAAAATCGCTCCGATCTTCTACAACACCATGGAAGATGCCGGCGCACTGCCAATCGAGTTCGACGTGTCGAACATGAACATGGGCGACGTGATCGACCTGTACCCGCACGCTGGCAAAGTCTGCAAGCACGGTACCGACGAAGTCATCACCACCTTCGAAATGAAGACCCCGGTCCTGCTGGACGAAGTCCGCGCCGGCGGCCGTATCCCGCTGATCATCGGCCGTGGCCTGACCGAGAAGGCTCGCGCCGAGCTGGGTCTGCCAGCGTTCGATCTGTTCAAGAAACCTGAAGCACCGGCCGAAAGCACCAAGGGTTACACCCTGGCGCAGAAAATGGTCGGCAAGGCCTGCGGTCTGGCAGAAGGCAAAGGCATCCGTCCTGGCACCTACTGCGAACCGAAGATGACCACCGTAGGTTCTCAGGACACCACAGGTCCGATGACCCGTGACGAACTGAAAGACCTGGCGTGCCTGGGCTTCTCCGCTGATCTGGTGATGCAGTCCTTCTGCCATACCGCGGCTTATCCAAAGCCGATCGACGTGACTACTCACCACACCCTGCCTGACTTCATCATGACCCGCGGCGGTGTTTCCCTGCGTCCGGGCGACGGCATCATCCACTCGTGGCTGAACCGCATGCTGCTGCCGGACACCGTCGGTACCGGTGGCGACTCGCACACCCGTTTCCCGATGGGCATCTCGTTCCCGGCCGGTTCCGGTCTGGTCGCGTTCGCCGCCGCCACCGGCGTCATGCCGCTGGACATGCCGGAATCGATCCTGGTGCGTTTCAAAGGCAAAATGAAACCTGGCATCACCCTGCGTGACCTGGTTCATGCCATTCCTTACTTCGCCATCCAGAACGGTCTGCTGACCGTCGAGAAGAAAGGCAAGAAAAACGCCTTCTCCGGCCGCATCCTGGAAATCGAAGGCCTGGAAGGTCTGACCCTGGAGCAGGCGTTCGAACTGTCCGACGCCTCGGCCGAACGTTCGGCTGCCGGTTGCACCATCAAGCTGTCGAAAGAGTCGATCACCGAGTACCTGCAGTCCAACGTCACCCTGCTGCGCTGGATGATCGGCGAAGGCTACGGCGATGCGCGTACCCTGGAACGTCGTGCTCAAGCGATGGAAGCCTGGATCGCCAACCCGCAACTGATGGAAGCCGATGCCGACGCCGAATACGCCGAAGTCATCGAAATCGATCTGGCCGACATCAACGAGCCTGTACTGTGCGCGCCGAACGACCCGGACGACGCCCGTCTGCTGTCCAGCGTTGCTGGCGAGAAGATCGACGAAGTGTTCATCGGTTCGTGCATGACCAACATCGGTCACTTCCGCGCTGCCGGCAAGCTGCTGGATCAGGTCAAGGGTCAGCTGCCAACCCGTCTGTGGCTGTCGCCGCCGACCAAGATGGACGCTCACCAGCTGACCGAAGAAGGCTACTACGGCATCTACGGCAAGGCCGGCGCCCGCATGGAAATGCCAGGCTGCTCGCTGTGCATGGGTAACCAGGCACGCGTTGAGCCGAACAGCACCGTGGTGTCGACGTCGACCCGTAACTTCCCGAACCGTCTGGGCGACGGCGCGAACGTCTACCTGGCTTCGGCTGAGCTGGCGTCCGTTGCTTCGATCCTGGGTCGCCTGCCGACCGTCGAGGAGTACATGGAATACGCTGGCAAGATCGACAGCATGGCGGCCGACGTTTACCGCTACCTGTCCTTCGACCAGATTGCCGAGTTCCGTGAAGCTGCTGCGAACGCCAAGATCCCTGTCGTTCAAGCCTGACGCTGCAACGCAATGAAAAACGCCGCCCATCGCGAGATGAGCGGCGTTTTTTTATGCCTGCTGACGGCTGGTGCTGATCGTTCCCTCGCTCCGCGTGGGAATGCAGCCAAGGACGCTCCGCGTCCTGAACCGTGACGCAGAGCGTCACAAGAGGTATTCCCACGCAGACGGTTCTACGCCTCGACGTGGGAACGATCAATTACAAACCATACAGGCACAAAAAAGGCCGACCTGCGATGCAGGTCGGCCTTTCTGTTTCACAAGGTCAAATTCCACCTTGCTGCTGAACCTCAAGCAGTCAGCGAATAGATCAACGCCGAAATCGCCACCAGACCCACTGCGGTGACAAACACGTTCGACATCTGCCCACGATAACGCGCCATCGCCGGCACTTTGCGGATCGCGTACATCGGCATCAGGAACAGGATCGCCGCGATGACCGGGCCACCGATGGTTTCAATCATGCCGAGGATGCTCGGATTCAGGGTCGCCACGATCCAGCACACCACCAGCATGAACGCCGCCACGATGCGATCCAGAGCCTTGGCACCTGGACGCTTGCCGCTTTTGACGATCAAGCCCTTCAGGCCTTCGCTGGCTCCGATGTAGTGGCCGAGGAACGACTTGGAGATCGCCACGAACGCAATCAGCGGCGCGGCGAACGCGATGGTCGGGTTGCTGAAGTGGTTGGCCAGGTAAGACAGGATCGACAGGTTCTGCGCCTTGGCTTGCGCCAGTTGTTCCGGCGACAGGGTCAGTACGCAGCTGAACACGAAGAACAGCACCATCAGCACCATCAACAGGTGGGCGCGAGACAGGATCTGCGAGCTGCGCTCGTCGGCGTGAACACCGTAACGACGCTTCTGATCCACCGCAAACGCCGAGATGATCGGCGAGTGGTTGAACGAGAACACCATCACCGGAATCGCCAGCCACAGCGTGTGCAGCAGCGCCGACGGTGCCGGCACTTGCGAGGCGGTGGTCAGGATGCCGCCGTTCCAGTGCGGAATCAGGTACACCGCCAGGAACAGCAGCGCGACGATGAACGGATACACCATCAGGCTCATGGCCTTGACGATCACTTGCTCGCCGCAGCGCACCACGGCCAGCAGGCCGAGGATCAGCACGAACGACAACACCGCGCGTGGTGGCGGCGTGATGTGCAATTGGTGTTCAAGGAAACTGGCGACCGTGTTGGTCAGGCCGACGCTGTAGATCAGCAGGATCGGGAAGATCGCGAAGAAGTACAGCAGAGTGATCAGTGCACCGGCCTTGATGCCGAAATGCTGTTCCACCACGTCCGTGATGTCGGCACCTTCGCGACCGGAAAGCACGAAGCGGGTCAGACCGCGGTGTGCGTAGAACGTCATCGGGAAGGCCAGCAGCGCGAGGATCACCAGCGGCCAGAAACCACCCAGACCTGCGTTGATCGGCAAAAACAGGGTACCGGCGCCGATGGCCGTCCCAAACAGTCCCAACATCCAGGTAGTGTCATGGCGATTCCAGCTCGACAGTTCAGCTGGTGCTGCCGCTTCAAAGCGTTGTTCGACGCTATTGGCCTGATCATTCATCCGGTCGGATCTCCGCATTCCGGTCACTTGCCACTCGGTCGGGACGCGTCGGAAAAAACCGACAGACATGCCCCGGCCGAAACAGGGGCGCGATTCTCCGCGATAAATGAGCAGAAGCAAAGACTTAGCTGAGGAATGGTTGTGCGGAGCAGATCGAAGACTTGTCGCTTTTAGGAAAAAACATGTCGGCAACGGATACGCTACATGTCGTTTTATGGCATGTTTCGGTGCCGGATGTGACAGGGCAAAACCCGATCAAATCGATCGGCCCAACATGAAGCCGAGGGACATGCAAAAAATGCCGAAACCCAGCATGCCCCAGACTGGGTACATATCGTTTTTATCCTGGATTCGCATTTTCTCGACCCACTCCTCGTGCTCTCGATCTGCTTCTTCCATTATCGCTTTACGGTCGAACGTGCTCATGTAGATGTCCTCTTTGGGTTCATGGCGCTGACTGTGTGACGCACACATGCTCAAAACTTGAAATAGACACCTGCTACTGCGGTGATTGCGGTTACCACCGCTCCCAATACCGCGAGCGGGTACAGATTAGTCTCCCTGTTGAGTTTCTTTACTTCCGCCAAAAGCTTTTGCCTTTCAGCCCTCAGCTTGCGTGATTCATTCATTAGCCTGTCGAGTTCCAGACTTTCACGATCGTTCTGAAGCATTGGCCTTCCTTGGCTGATGGCAATTCCCGCACAGGCTGCCGCTCCATCCTGAGAGCATCCCGCGTTGCCCCTGTATGTTTCCGCGTTTCCAATCCCACGGTATAGCGGACGATTCCGCCGGACACCGTAGGCAACATCCGTAAATCCCGCAGGACGGTGCATCCATTTCCTACCGTTTTTAAACAACCTCACCGACTGGCATTTTTCGGCTATACCCAATGGCGAATCGACTGACATCCCCGTCCAGTCCCCTCGCCTGTGGAGCCTTCCCATGCCCCTCGTTCGCGTCGACATCAAGAAAAACCCGGATCCGACGTTCGCCAAACGCATTGGCGAAGTGATCTACGCCGCCCTGCGCAGCGAGATCAATGTGCCGGAACACGACAATTTCCAGGTGCTGGCCGAGCACGACGACCAGCATTTCGTCTATGACCCGCAATACCTGGGGATCCAGCGCAGCGACGGCATCGTGTTCATCCAGTTGACCATCAGCGAAGGCCGCACCGTGGAGATGAAGCAACGGTTGTTCCAGACCATCGCGCGCAATCTGAATCAGCAACTGGCCGTGCGTCAGGAGGACGTGTTCATCAACCTGGTGGAAGTGAAAAAAGAGAACTGGTCGTTCGGCAACGGCATCGCCCAGTACGTGACCTGATCCTGTGACCACCAGCGCCGACATCACCTGACGAAGCACCCGCGCGATCCCTGTATCAGCTCCTACACTGCCTGATGCGGGGCCGCGCCAGCCGTTGCCAAACCGCTCTGGAATCAGCACTCTGAATCGACTTTTGCGCCCGAAGACCGACGATCACAGGAGCCGAGCAATGCCCGCCACCGTTCTGGTACTGGTTGAAACCATCAATGACTATTTGCCGATTCTCGAACGTCAGGGATTTCACCTGATTCTCGCGCCGACTCCTGCCGAACGCGCGCAAGCCATCGCCACTCACGGGGCACGGATCGACGCGGTGCTGACCCGTGGCCCGCTGGGTTTGTACGCGGAAGAAATCGCCGCATTGCCCGCGCTGAAAATCATCTGCGTGATCGGCGCCGGTTACGAGCAGGTCGATCTGCAAGCCGCCAGTGACCGTGGGCTGACCGTGACCAACGGCGCCGGCGTCAACGCGTCATCGGTGGCCGACCACGCCATGGCCATGCTGTTGGCGCTGGTGCGGGACATTCCGCGCTGCGATGCGGCAGTGCGTCGGGGCGAGTGGCCGAAAATCATGCGCCCGTCGCTGGCCGGCAAGCGCCTGGGAATTCTCGGCCTGGGCGCGGTGGGGATGGCGATTGCCAAACGCGCCGGTCTGGGCTTTGACATGGAGATCAGCTACCACAACCGTCAGGTGCGCAGCGACGTGCCTTACGCGTTCTGCTCGACCCCGACCGAACTGGCCCGGGCCTCGGACTTTCTGGTGGTCGCCACGCCCGGCGGCATCGGCAGCCAGCATCTGGTGACCCGTCCGGTGCTCGATGCCTTGGGGCCCAACGGCTTTATCGTCAACATTGCCCGCGCCAGCGTGATCGCCACCGCCGACCTGATCAGCGCGCTGGAACAGCGTCGAATCGCCGGCGCAGCGCTGGATGTGTTCGATCACGAGCCGCAAGTGCCCGATGCGCTGAAGAGCCTGAGCAATGTACTTCTGACCCCGCACGTCGCCGGGCTGTCACCGGAAGCCACCCAGGGCACCGTTGAGCTGGTGGGCAAGAATCTGGTGGCGTTCTTCTCCGGCCAACCGGTGCTGACACCGCTCCAGTTGCCGCCAAAGCTGAACAACCAGCGCGTGCACTAAAGCACGCCGGGCAGAGTCCACAGACGCCGGGATTCGGCGTCTGCCGAAATCATCCCGGACGTGCCGGCGTCGGGCTGCGGCACGCCACGTCCATTCCCAAAGTTGATTACCGTCCAACACGCTAACCTATAAGACCGAGCCGCGCTTGTGACGACCCGAGCGCGCCATTAGATTAGCCAATGATGTCTGGCCTCCAAAATAAGCAGAAGGGATAAGCATGGCGCTTACTGACCAGTCCACCCGTATCCGCTCTGGCGAAGAACTCGATGCCAGCCTGATCGATCCGTACCTCAAGGCGCACATTCCGGGCCTGACCGGCACGCCCCGGATCAGCCAGTTTCCCGGCGGCGCGTCGAACCTGACCTACCTGCTTGAATACCCGGACCAGGAGTTCGTCCTGCGCCGTCCACCGTTCGGCCACAAGGCCAAGTCCGCCCACGACATGGGCCGCGAATTCCGCATTCTCAACCAGTTGCGCGACGGCTTCCCGTATTGCCCGAAAGCCTACGTGCACTGCACCGACGATTCGGTGATCGGCGCCGAGTTCTACGTGATGGAACGGGTGAAGGGGATCATCCTGCGCTCCGACCTCCCGCCGGAACTGGGCCTGGACTCGGCGAAAACCGAAGCCCTGTGCAAGAGCTTCATCGACCGTTTCGTCGAGCTGCACCGGGTCGATTACAACGCCTGCGGCCTCGGCGACCTCGGTAAGCCTGAAGGCTATGTCGCCCGCCAGATCAAGGGCTGGAGCGAGCGCTACGAAAAAGCTCTGACCCCGGACGCGCCGCACTGGGAACAGGTCAAAGCCTGGCTCAACGACAAGATGCCGGCCGACCACCCGACCTCCAGCATCGTGCACAACGACTACCGCTTCGACAACGTCATCCTCGACCCGACCAACCCGATGCAGATCATCGGCGTGCTCGACTGGGAGCTGACCACCCTCGGCGATCCGTTGATGGACCTGGGCAACACCCTCGCCTACTGGATCCAGGCCGACGACCCGGCGCCGGTGCAACTGATGCGCCGCCAGCCAAGCCACGCACCGGGCATGCTCACCCGCCGCGAATTCGTCGACTACTACGCCGAACGCTCGGGCATCCAGATCAATAATTTCGACTTCTACTACACCTACGGCCTGTTCCGCCTGGCCGGCATCGTGCAGCAGATCTACTACCGCTTCTTCCATGGCCAGACCCAGGACAAACGCTTCGCGCAGTTCATTCACATGAACAAACTGCTGGAGCAGATGAGCCTGCAGGTCATTGCCAAATCCAGCCTCTGATGACGGCGTTATAACAAGGCTTACTACAAGGGAATCCCATGTCCAAGACTCAGTTGTTCGACCTCGACGGCAAGATCGCTTTCGTCTCCGGCGCCAGCCGCGGCATCGGTGAAGCCATCGCCAAACTGCTGGCCCAGCAAGGCGCCCACGTCATCGTTTCGAGCCGTAAACTCGAAGGCTGCCAACACGTGGCCGACGCCATCATCGCCGCTGGCGGCAAAGCCACAGCGGTCGCCTGCCATATCGGCGAAATGGAACAGATCAGCCAGGTCTTCGCCGGGATCAAGGAACAGTTCGGCCGTCTGGACATCCTGGTCAACAACGCCGCGACCAACCCGCAATTCTGCAACGTGCTGGACACCGACCTCGGCGCCTTCCAGAAAACCGTCGACGTGAACATCCGTGGCTACTTCTTCATGTCGGTGGAAGCCGGCAAGCTGATGCGCGAAAACGGCGGCGGCAGCATCATCAACGTGGCCTCGATCAACGGCATTTCGCCGGGGATCTTCCAGGGCATCTACTCGGTGACCAAGGCCGCGGTGATCAACATGACCAAAGTCTTCGCCAAGGAATGCGCGCAATTCGGCATCCGCTGCAACGCCCTGCTGCCGGGCCTGACCGACACCAAATTCGCTTCGGCCCTGGTGAAGAACGACGCGATCCTGAAGCAAGCGCTGACGCAGATCCCGCTTAAGCGCGTAGCCGACCCGAGCGAAATGGCCGGCGCCGTGCTTTACCTGGCGAGCGATGCGTCGAGCTACACCACCGGCGTGTCGCTGAATGTGGACGGTGGTTTCCTGTCCTGATCCGCCGCTGACGCAAGCGAAAAGGCAGCCCAAGGGCTGCCTTTTTCATGCTTCCAGAACCTTCGGCAACTGCCAGCCGAAATGCACCGACAACAACCGCAGCAACAAACATGCCGCGCCTGCCAGCAATGCGGCCGCCACAGGCGAAACGCCCAGCCTGCGCCCGACGATCAACACCGCCGCACCGACAAACGCCGAACTGGCATACAAATCCGCCTGCAACACCAGCGGCACCCGCGCCAGCACGATGTCACGCAGCACCCCGCCACCGACACCGGTAATCGCGCCCATCAACATGGCCACAAACGGCGAAATCCCGAAATTCAATGCCTTCTGTGCCCCGGCCACTGCAAACAGCGCCAACCCCGCCGCATCCAGCACGATCAAGGTCGAACCGGACCAGCCCAGCACCCGCTCATGAAAAACAAACGCCACCCCGCCCATGGCAAACGCCAGCGCGGGATAACGCCAGTCAGCCACAGCCTTGGGCGGCGTAGCGCCGATCAACAGGTCACGGGTCACCCCGCCGCCCAGTGCAACGATGAACGCAATCACCATCACCCCGAGCAGATCGAGTCGAGCGTGCATCGCCGCAATGGCGCCTTCAACGGCAAACACGGCGGTGCCGACCAGATCGGCCACCAGCACAATCCGCTCGACCCGCGCCTTCGATGGCGCCAGGACTATTGAGTGACGCAACGGGTCTTGGTGATGTGTCGGGTCACTTGCCCGTCGGCATACGCATCACCGGCGACCTCGGTATTTTCCATGACCTGACAAGTGCGCTCCGGTGGCGGAGGCGGCGCTGCCGGCGGAGGGGGTGGAGGACTGGCGCAGCCGCTCAGCAGCACCAGACCGAAAGCCGACAACAGCGAAGAACACACGCGTTTCCCAGGATTTTTCATAGGATGACCCGCGATGAATGGAAGACAAACTCCCGTCGCCGAGCGTGCAAATACCCGGTTATGGAAACCGAACCACTCATTCCTTATAGACCAGTGGGGGGTGAGTGCCAGTGAAATGGGGAGAACAGGTGATATTTACTGTCGATTTTCGGGATGAGTAGCTATCAATTCAATGAGTCGACCGATCGGCCGCCCCCGCTGACAAACCAGTACCCACAGGTGACCGTCAGATTGGGACGCAGAGCCAAAGCGAGGTGCCGAACGTCAGGGCACAAACCTTCTGGTTCCTGTTGGCTGGGCCGGCATTAACGGATATTCACCCAAAAAAACCATGAACCTGGTCGGCCCGGAGGCCGCCACGCTCACCCCGGAGAGCGCAAGGAATTACTCTCAAGTTCATACCGCAATTCATCAATCAAGGCCTCCACCGCTTCCGGCGTGCGCAAGGCATCTAGGCTCAATCCGCTGATGACCAGATCAACCTCCCCGGAAACCCGGTGATACAGCTTCACCGTCAGTGAATGATCCCCATCCACCACGCACTCGCAGGCCAACGGCGAAAAACTGCGCTCAAGCTGAGCCCGCAACTGTGCCAGATACATCACCGCGCGTGCTCCGGAAGACGGCGCGCTACGCCCGGTTCAATGACAAGCAATACATTCATGGGGCTGATCCTTGAGTTACGACGAAAGGGACACGATCACGAAAACGCATCGCATGTCGCCAGACTAAGAACAGCCCGCCTCACCAGACACCCTAATTTGCACCTCATTGACTAGTGCATTTGCACCTTATCGTTGCCCCTTGCCGCCGCCCGAGAACAGTCCGCGCTCGCGAGCCCAGACAATCGCCTCACTGCGACTGTGCACGTCGAGTTTGGAATACACCGTCGCCACATGATTGCGCACGGTGTTCGGCGCCAGCTTCAACCGGGCCGCAATCTCCTTGTCCGCCAGCCCCTCACAGATCAGCCCCAGCACGTCTCGCTCGCGAGCCGTCAGGTCGGTAAACGACACACTTGGAAGTTGCGGCGAATTGACCTTCTTCACATTGGCCAGTTTTTCGATCAGCGTACGGCTGAACCACGACGCATCCTTCATCACCTCTTCAATCGCCGCCACCAGTTCAAGCTCGGTACGCTTGCGCTCGGTGATGTCCATCAGTACCAGCAGATAGCACACCGTGTCCTGAATGTTGACGGTGTCAGCGGACACTGCACACTCCAGCAGCTCGGCGTCTTTCCTGCGGATCCGCATGTCGACGCGATCAACCCGGCCGGTCTTCTCCAGCGCCGCCAGCAAGCGCGAGCGCTCCGCCGGTTCATCGATGAAGTTCAGTTGCGCGATGGTGTTGCCCAGCACTTCGTCGCTGTCGTAAGCCAGGGTATCGAGGAAGGCCTGATTGACATCGATCAACCGCTGTTCGTCGGCGCTGCAAATCAAAATCGGCACCGGGGTCAGGCGAAAGGCCTTGGCGAACCGCTCCTCACTCTGACGCAGGGCGACCTCGGCCTTGTGTCGCAGCTCCATGTCGACGAACGAAAACAGCATGCAGTCTTCGTCGTTGAGCACCAGCGGCTGGCCGGCGACGATCACCTGCTTGCTGCCGCCATCCGGCAGACGCAACTCAGCCTGCATCTGCGGAATGGTCGCGACATCACGCAGTCGCTGGATCGCCAGATCCTTGCGCTCGGCCTGTTCGAGAATGTCCAGCTCATAAGTGGAAGCGCCGATCACCTGATCGCGGGTGTAACCGGTCATCTCCAGGAACCCCGGATTGACCTTGATGTAACGCAGGTCACTGAGACGGCAGATCACCGCGGGCGCCGGGTTGGCATTGAAGGTTTTTTCGAAGCGCTGCTCGGCATTGGCCCAATCGGTGACGTCGCTCATGATCAGCACCAGCGATTCGATGTCGCCGTCTCGATCGGTCAGCACCATGCTGCGCACGCTGTGCACCCAGGTGCGTTCCTCGTCACTGTTCGGGGTGACTTCGACCAGCACGTCGCTAAAGGTTTCGCCGGCGGCCACTCGGCTGATCGGGTACTGCTCCGGTGTCAGCGTGTGGTTGTTGCGATAACGCAGGTTGAAGCGCTCGGCATATTCCCCGGCATTGTTGCCCAACTCGCCGATGCGACTGACGCCATGCATCGCCAGCGCGGCTTCGTTGGCCCAGAGAATGGTCTGATCGAGTTCCAGCAGAATCACTCCGTCGGACAGACCGGCGATGATCTGCTGCAACTGACGGCGATTGGTTTCGGTGGTCAGGACGTCCCGGCTCATTGGCTCTCCACAAGTGAACGCATGTGAAGATTACGACCGCTGGCCGTTGTGATCGTGCCGGGCAATTTTGCCCCTGATTACCGAGAGTTGTGATCCACCAGCTCGCGCAGCGTATCGAGAAACAGCTTGAGCACCGGCGAGGCATCGTCGGCCCGATACGTTGCATACAACGGCACCTGCGGCAGCGCCGGCGTCAGGCGTCGAAACACCAGCCCGGCCGGGGCCAGTTGCTCGATGGAGGCTGGCAACAGTGCCACGCCAAACCCGGCACGGACCAGACTGAGCAAGGTCTGCACCTCGATCACCTGCTGGCGGATCTGCGGGGTGAACCCGGCCTGAATGCAGCACTGATAGAGAAAATTGGCGAACCGCGACTGCTTCAGTTCCAGCGCAACGAACGGTTCCTGCGCCAGATCTGCCGGCGCCAGCACTTCACGCCGCGCCAGCGGATGATCCTGCGGCATCACCACATGGATCGGCTCATGGATCAGCAATTCATTGCGTAATTGCGGGTCGTCATAACCCACGCGGAACACGCAGGCGTCGATGCGTTTTTCCTTCAACGCCTTGACCTGAGCCGCCGGGGTCATCTCATGCAAACGCCAGGTCACCTGCGGATAGCGCTCGCGAAACAGGTGCAGGGCCTTGGGCAGCACGCCGACCATCACCGAGCTGATCATGCCGATCTCCAGCTCGCCGAGTTGCCCGCGTCCGGTCTGGCGGGTCAGGTCCAGCGCCCGTTCGAGTTGCTCGAACACCAGCGGCGCCTGCTCCTTGAGCATCTGCCCCGCCGCCGTCAGCTCGACCCGGTGATGGCTGCGCTCGAACAGCGGCGTGCCGAGTTCTTCCTCCAGCAAGCGGATCTGCTGGCTCAACGGCGGCTGGCAGATGTGCAGGCGTTCGGCGGCGCGGCCGAAATGCAACTCATCGGCCAGGGCCATGAAGTACCGCAGCAAACGCAGGTCCATGGCGGCTTACCCCAGGTTCAGTGGCGTGGAACGCTGACGCACCCCGGTCAGGCTGAACAGCGCATTGGCAATCGCCGGGGCCACCGACGGGCTGCCCAGTTCTCCCACGCCGCCCGGTTTATCCGGCTGACCATCGAGCACAAGGATGTCCACCGGTGGCATGTCGGACATGCGTGTGACGCGATAGTCATGGAAGTTGCTCTGCACCACCCTGCCCTGCTGGATGTCGAGGCGATCGAACAACGCATGACCGAGGCCCCACATCAATCCGCCGTAAATCTGCTCCTCGACCCCGCCGGGCGACACCGCCAGACCGCAATCGACCACACAGGTCAGCTTCTCGACCCGGGCCTTGCCGTCATCTTTCCTAACCCGCGCCACGACCGCGATGAAACTGGTGTAGCCCTGATTGGTGGCGATACCCAACGCCGTATCCGGCGGCAGTTTCTGGCCCCAACCGGCGCGTTCGGCAGCCTGTTTCAACACCGCGACATGCCGCGGCCTGTCCTGCATGTTGGCCAGTCTGAACGCCAGCGGATCCTCTCCGGCGGCATGGGCCAGTTCATCCATGAAGCTTTCCACGGCGAACACATTGGGAATGAAGCTCACCGAGCGATACCAGCCACTGGGGACGTTGCTTTCGTGCTTGACCCAGTTCAGATCCAGGTGCGGCGGACGGTAGGCGAAGTCCCACGCGTTGATGGCCTCGGTGGTGCTGTAATCCATGTGATCCGGGCGCTCGAAATAGCCCGGTTCCCACTGTTCCGGCGAGGCTGGCGACACCGCATGCAGTTGCAGCGCCGCGAGTTTGCCTTGGGCATCCAGTGCGCCTTTCGCCCGATGAAGCGTGGCCGGGTGATTGAACAGCGCGTGCATTTCGTCTTCGCGGCTGTTGAGCAGTTTCACCGGCACGCCGGTCTGCTGCGCCAGATACGCGACTTCGAACAGCCAGTATTTGGCTTCCCGCGCACCGAAGCTGCCGCCGGACACCAGCTCATGAATGGTGACCTTGTCCTTGCCGATGCCGCACACGGTCTGCGCCGCTTCCAGTGCCGACGACAGCACCTGCACGCCGCCCCAAAAGGTGATCGCCTTGTCCTTGACCTGCGCGGTGATGCAGATCGGCTCCAGCGGGTTTTGCACCTTGTAGGGCATCGTGTAATCGGCTTCGAGCAGCTTCGCCGCGCCCGACCATTGCCCGGCGACATCGCCCTGGGCCATGGCTTTGACGGTTTGCGTCACGGGATCACTGATGGCTGCGATCTGCGCCTTGACCAGCTCGGCGCTGTCGAAACCGGCCAGCGGGGAATCGCTCCATTTGATCTCCAGCAACTTGCGTCCCTGCTGCGCGGCCCAGAAGGTTTCGGCCAGCACCGCGACGCCTTCGAGGTTGCCGCCGAGCACGTCCGGGCGGCCCGGAATCGCGATCACCTTGCGCACGCCCGGCACTTGCAACGTGGCCGCCGAATCCACTGCGACAACCTTCGCGCCCACCACCGGCGCACGCTGAATTACCGCCACCAGCATTCCCGGCAACTGCACATCGATGCTGTACCTGAAGCGCCCGCAAACCTTGGCCGCCGCATCGCGTTTGTGGCGCAATTTGCCGATGTACTTGAACTGCGCCGGATCCTTCAGCGTGACGTTGGCCGGCGCCGGCAGATGCGCTGCCGCGCCGGCCAGCTCGCCGTAGCCGAGGCTGCGTTTGCTCGAAGCATGAACGACCCGGCCCTCTTCGGTGGAGCAGCTGTCAGGGCTGACCTTCCATTGCTGCGCCGCCGCACTGATCAGCAGCGCCCGCGCCGTGGCACCGGCCATGCGCAGACGATCGTATTCCAGCGACACACTGGTGCTGCCACCGGTTGAGAAAACTTTCCAGACCGGATGAATGTAAGTTTCGAAAAACGGATCTTCCGGGGTGATGACCTGCACCGTCATCGGGTTCACGTCCAGTTCCTCGGCGACACACGCGGCCAGCGCGGTCTGGGTCCCGGTGCCGGAATCGTGCTTGTGCACCACCAGCTTCACCGTGCCGTCGGGCAGCACCCGCACCCAGGCGTTGGGTTCGAATTCGGTGGCCGAGGTTTTCACTTCAGTCACCGCCGCACCGGAAGGCAAATACAACGCAACCGCCATACCGGAAGCCACCGTCACCGCCTGCTTGAGAAATACCCGGCGCGAGGGTTCATCAACGTTGCCGTGGATGAGGCTCATCACGCCTCCTTCGGCGCATTCGCCGCACGTTTGATCGCTTTGTTGATCCGCCCGTAAGTGCCGCAGCGGCAGATATTCCCGGACATGGCGTTGCGGATCGAGTCGTCGTTAATCGCTGCCCCAGTGTTGAGCAACGCGGCGGCGGACATGATCTGCCCGGATTGACAGTAGCCGCATTGCGGCACATCTTCGGCGACCCAGGCCAGTTGCAGCGGATGGTTTTCGCTGGGCGACAGGCCCTCGATGGTAGTGATGCTGTGGCCCGCGACGGCGGCCAGCGGCAACTGGCAGGAACGCACCGCGACGCCGTTCAGGTGCACGGTGCAGGCACCGCACAGGCCCATGCCGCAGCCGAACTTGGTGCCGGTGAGTTTCAACTGATCACGCAATACCCATAACAAGGGCATGGAGGGGGACGCTTCATCCAGCTCGCGTCGTTCGCCGTTAACCGTGAATGCAATCATTGTCAGGCTCCAGAAGAGCGGCCCGTCTTTGTGCGGGCCTGGTGATCGATTATTGGAAACCCTGGCAACGCGCGGCCAGCGACGATTTCTGCCAACCGGTGTAAGCAGGACTAACAACATGTACAAGCGATACCCGTCGGTGCAGTCCATGAGCGCGTTCATTCACGCGGCGCGCAGCGGCAGTTTTTCCAGCGCCGCGCGCAAGCTCGACCTGACCCACAGCGCGATCAGCCAGCAGATCCGCGCCCTGGAAGAGTTCATCGGCCAGCCGCTGTTCGTGCGCGAAGGCGGCGGCAGCAACCTGACCGACGCCGGGCAGCTGTTTGCCAGCGTGCTGTCGGATGGGCTGGCGCAGATTGATCGGGCGTTGTCTTCGGTCAAGAACCGCAGCGTGGCCCAGCGACTGACCCTCGACGTCGACAGCGAACTGGCGCAGAGCTGGCTCAATCCGCGCCTGCCGCAGTTGCTCGACGGTTTGCCGGATTTCGAAGTGACGATCCTGTCGATGCCGCGCAGTGATCGCAGCACGTTCGAACGGGTGGACCTGTCGCTGCGCTATGGCTATGGCGACTGGGAGGATTGCGAGATGACCCAGATCTGCGGGGATCGAGTGTTGGCGGTGGCGTCTCCTGCACTGCTTCAGCGGCATGGTTTGCAGGTACCGCTGAGCCCGGCGCAGATTCTTGAGTTGCCGTTGTTGGGGTATACGCGGCGGTCTTGGATTCCGTGGCTGGATGCGGCCGGGATGACGCCGACCGAACCGCCGGCGCGGGTGATTTTTGATAATGCGGCGAATCTGATTGCGGCTGCGGAGGCCGGTGTCGGTGCCGGGCTGGTGCGTGGGTTATTGGCTGCCGATGCGTTGCGCAGCGGACGGCTGGTGGCGTTGAACGAGGCGCAGATTGCGGCGCATTACAACCTGTATGCGGTGTGGCCCCATGGGCAGGCCGAGCGGGTGGCGCCGGTGGTTGATGCGATCAAACAGCTGGCTTTGCATACACAATTCTGACGTCTTCGCGAGCAAGCTCGCTCCCACGGGTGGCGGCATTCCAACGGGGTGAATGCGGTCAAATTGTGGGAGCGAGCTTGCTCGCGATGAGGCCATCACTATCACCACAAAAAACCAAAACCATATCGAACAAGTATCACCACCCCACCCAATTAATATTGTACGAACCCTCCCCCGCCTTCCAATACTCGCCTCAAGCAACCACCCACCCGGGCCGGATGCGAACAGGCGAGGGAATGCGCGATTGCCGCGCATAGAAACGGCCGATTGCCCGGGACGTGGATGCTGTGAGCCGCAAGGCTCCCTTCCCCGCTATCAGGAGATCGACTTCAATGATCATCGATATCAGCTGCTATCCCACGGATCTCGTGGACCTCGCCTGGAGGCATGACGGTGACCCGTTCACCGGCGAGCGTCTGCTGGAGATGATGGATGGCCCGTACATGGTCAACGGCAAACCTCGCCGCATCGACAAAGCCTTCATCCAGCCGCCGCAGGGCAACACCATTTACACCTGGACCGACGGCGAACTGTCGGGCCGCGAATCCATCGACGCCTACATGGCCTACACCCTGAAAATGGTCCAGACCTACCCGGACCGTTTCATCGGCTGCTTCGTGTACAACCCGCGCTGCGGCGTGGAGGACGGCGTCGAGGCGATCGAGCGCTACGTGAAAGAGCACGGTTTCAAGATGGTGCAGATGCAGGCCAACATGCACGCCTACCGTCCTGACCGTGCACTGGACTGGGTGCGCCCGGCCTTCGAGAAATGCGCCGAGCTTGGCATTCCGGTCAAGCTGCACACCGGCGACGGGCCTTACAGCATCCCGTCGGAATGGGTGCCGATGATCAAGGAATTCCCCAACGTCGATTTCATCATGGCCCACTTCGGCGTGCAGACCGGCGGCGTCTATGTGTTTGAACCGATGCAGTGGGCGATGGAGTTGCCCAACGTCTATTGCGAATCCGGCTGGTGCCTGCAATCGCGGATTGTCGAGTTCGCCAAAGTCCTGCCGCCCCACAAGATCCTGTTCGGCACCGACACCCCGCCGAATGAGCCGGGCATGTGGCTGCGCCTGCTCGAAGTGCTCTGCCACGAGCCGCCGCAGGGCCTGAACCTCGACGAGGACACCCTCGAAGACTACCTGGGCAACAACACCGCACGGATGATCGGCCTTGAGCCGTCCCCGCCGCCGCGTTCCGTTTCCGAAGCAGAGGCGCAACTCAAGCGCCCCGTCACCACCCAACTGGCCAGGAGCTGAACCGATGATCATCGACACCCATCTGCACCCCACCAACCTGGTCGACGAGGCCTGGCGCCACACCGGCGAACCGTTCACCGGCGAGCGCATGCTCAAGCTCATGGACGGCCCGTACATGATCAACGGCAAGCCGCGCCGGATCGACATGGGTTTCATCCAGCCGCCACCGGGCAACACCGGTTATCGCGACGGCAACCGCCGTGGCCGCGAGGGTGTGCGTGACTACATGTCGTACGTCGCCGAGCTGTGCGTGAAGTACCCCGACCGCTTCATCGGCAACTTCAACTTCAACCCGCGCTGGGGACCGGAAAACGGTGCGGCGGAGCTGGAATTCCACATCAAGGAATACGGCTTCAAGATGCTCAAGCTGCACGCCAACATGCACGGCTATCGCCCGGATCGCGCACTCGACTGGCTGCGCCCGGCGATGAAAGTCTGCGCCAAGTACAACATCGTGGTGCTGATTCACACCGGCGACGGCCCGTACACCATTCCAACGATGTTCTACCCGATCATCCGCGAGTTCCCGATGGTCAATTTCATCATCGGTCACTTCGGCATCCAGACCGGTGGCAACTACTCGTTCGAGGCGTTCTGGATGGCGATGGACACGCCGAACGTGTACTGCGAGTCCGGCTGGTGCTTCCAGTCGCGGATCGTCGAGTTCGCCAAGGAACTGCCGCGCAACAAGATCGTGTTCGGCACCGACTCGCCGCCGAACGAGCCGGGCATGTGGCTGCGCGAGCTGGAAGTGTTGTGCTCGCCGGCGCCGCAAGGCCTGGGGATCGACGAGGATCACCTTGAGGATTACCTGGGCAACAACATCGCAAGGTTGTGCGGAATCGAACCGACCCCGCCGCCCAAAGACCTGGCCGAGGCGGACATTCGTCTGACCACGACCTACCTCTAAACCCGTACACAGCGACTTTACAGGCGCGAAGATGACCCGGCGTTCGCTCGACCGGCAGGCCAACGGCTTGTCGGGCGAACGCCGGCCTCACCCCTGCGCGCCTGCTTTTTACGAGGTGAAACCATGACCCGTTCGACGCTCGGCGACTCTCAGGACTTTCACGTATTCATCGACGCCTATCGCCGCCAGTACCCGGACGATGTGCTGACCATCACCCACCCTCTTTGCGCCGATCAGGACGTCACCGCCCTGGTCGATGCCCTTGCCGCCCAGGGTCGCGATCCACTGCTGATCTGCGAAAACGTCGGCAACCTCGGTGTGCCGGTGGCAACCAATCTGTTCGCCTCCCGCCGGCGTATCGCCCGACTGTTCGGCGTCGGCGCCGCGCAGTTACACGAAACCTTCCAGACCCGCGCCAACCAGCCGATCGCGCCGCGCTACGTCGAAACCGGCCCGGTACTCGACGAGGTGTTCGAAGGTGAAGCGCTGGACCTCGCACTGCTGCCGATGCTCAAGCATTTCGACAGTGATCGCGGCCCGTACATCACCAACGCCATCATCATCGCCGAGGACCCGCTCACCGGCATCGCCAACATGAGCTATCACCGCTCGATGCGCCACGCCCGTCAGGCATTGGCCACCAGCCTGCATTCACGCGGACATCTGTGGCGGATGTTGCAGACCGCCCGCGAACGTGGCGAAGAATTGCGCGTGGCCATGGTGGTCGGCGCGCACCCGCTGTTCATGCTCGCCGCCGCTGCCCGCCTGCCCTATGGCAGCGATGAACGCGCGGTGGCCGGCGGGCTTTTCGGTGCGCCGCTGGAACTGGTCAAGACCCCGCGCTACGGCATCGGTGTGCCGGCTTACGCCGAGTTCGTGCTCGAAGGCGCGATAGACCCGACGGCCTATGCCGAAGAAGGTCCGTTCGGCGAATTCAGCGGTTATTCCTCGGATCGCTCGACCAACAACGTGCTGCGCGTCGACACCCTGTTGCGGCGCAGGGACGCGTGGCTGTTGGACGTGATGGGCGGACGTTACGCCGAGCACCTGACGCTGGCGCGGCTGCCCCGTGAAGCGGAAATGAGCGAGAAGCTCAAGGCACGCTTTCCCGCCGTCACCGCCGTGCATTACCCGAACTCCGGCACGCATTTTCATTGCTACGTGGCGCTGGACCAGAGCCGCGACGGCGAGGCCCGGCAGATCATGCTGGCCCTGCTCGGCTGGGATCCGTATCTGAAAACCGTGATCGCGGTGGACAGCGATATCGACCTCACCGACGACAGCCAGGTGCTGTGGGCACTGGCCACGCACTTCCAGCCGCACCTCGACATCTTCACGATTGACGGTTTGCCCGGCAGCCCGCTGGACCCGTCATCCTCGGTCAATGGCACCACCTCGCGGATGGGCCTGGATGCCACGCGCGGCTCTGGGTTTGACGGGATCAAGGCGCAGCTCGATCAGGACGTGCTCGAACGCGCGCGGCAACTGCTCGACGGTCTGCCATCGTGAACCGTCAGCGGATGGTGGTCGGTATCAGCGGCGCGTCCGGCTTCATTTATGGCGTACGCCTGCTGGAGCTGCTGGCCGAGCTGAACATCGAAAGCCACCTGATCATCAGCCGCGCCGCGCTGCTGACCATGGCCCACGAAACCGACTACAAACTGGCGGACGTCATCGCCCTCGCCAGCCATTACCACCGCGCCGATGACGTCGCCGCCGGGATCGCCAGCGGTTCGTTCCGCTGCCTGGGCATGGTGGTTGCGCCGTGTTCCATGAGGACGCTGGCGGAGATCGCCACCGGCACGTCATCGGGTCTGATCGGCCGCGCCGCCGACGTCACCCTAAAGGAACGCCGCACCCTGGTACTGATGGCCCGCGAAACACCGCTGACCCTCGCGCACCTGCGCAACATGACTGCCGTCACCGAAATGGGCGGCATCATCGCCCCGCCGGTGCCGGCCTTCTACGCCCGCCCCGACAGCCTTGCGCAAATGGTCGATCACAGCCTCGGCCGCGTCCTCGACCTGTTCGGCCTCGATGCCGGCACCGCCCGCCGCTGGCGAGAACACACAGAACCCTGTGGGAGCGAGCTTGCTCGCGATGGCGGTCGATCAGTCGCCATCACCGCTAAATGACACACCGCTATCGCTAGCAAGCTAGCTCCCACAGTAAAGCGTCATCACTCAATTGATCGTGCACCGGTAATCACCAAGGAGCCTCACATGAACACCCCCTTCAACGCCCCGACCCCGAACACCAAAATCCCGGTCACCATCCTCACCGGGTTCCTCGGTGCCGGCAAAACCACCCTGCTCAATTACATCCTCAAGGAGAACCATGGCCGCAAGATCGCGGTGATCGAAAACGAGTTCGGCGAGGTCGGCATCGACGGCGATCTGGTGCTCAGCTCCGAGACCGAAGAGATCTACGAAATGGTCAACGGCTGTGTCTGCTGCACCGCAGAAGTCCGCGAAGACCTGGTGCGCATCGTCCGCGAACTGGTGGCGCGCCCGGTACGGCTCGACCATATCCTGATCGAGACCAGCGGCCTGGCCGACCCGTACCCGGTGGCCCAGAGTTTTTTTATCAACGACCCGATTGCCGAGGAAGTCGAACTCGACGCCATTGTGACCATGGTCGATGCCAAGCACATCGCCCAACACCTGGAAGACCTGCAACTGGACGGCGTCGACAATCAGGCGGTGGATCAGATCGTCTGCGCCGATCGTATCGTCATCAACAAGGTCGATCTGGTCAGTCCTGAAGAGGTGGAAACCCTGCGCGGCAAGATCCGTGGCTTGAACGCCACGGCGGATCTGGTGACCTCGACCCACGCGCAGATCGACCTGTCGAAAATCCTCGGTATCGGCGCCTTCGAATGCACGCAGAAGCTGATGGAAATCGGCGCGAATCAGCACGATCACGATCACCACGACCACCCCGCTGAAGAGCCCGACCACGAACACGATCCGAGCGTGTCCTCGGTGGGCATCGCCGTGGATGGCGCCGTCAACCTGATGGCGTTCCACCGCTGGATCAGTGAGTTGCGCAACGCCCAGGCCGACAATCTGTACCGCATGAAAGGCGTGCTGGCGGTGGCCAACGAAGACCAGCGCTACGTGCTGCAAGGCGTGCACAGCCTGGTGGAGTTTCGCGCCTCGACCGCATGGGGCAGCGAGCCGCGCTCAAGCAAGATCGTGTTCATCGGCCGCGACCTGGATCGGGTGGCGCTGAACCAGGGCTTTGCCGCCTGCCTGGCCGGCTGAAGCCCGGCATCGGAGCCGGTGGATGGCGGTTCCGGGCACACAGAACGAATGACTGATGCACGCCATGGGGATAACACAAAACCCTGTGGGAGCGAGCTTGCTCGCGAAGAGGTCGGCACACTCAACCCCTCAGTTGACTGACCTGCCGCTTTCGCGAGCAAGCTCACTCCCACAAGGTTCCACAGTGTTCTCGAGCCAAGCGGCATCAGACGAATACCCCTCTGTACCGAATAACAACAGCTAGAGGTGATTCCCCATGTCGTCAGCCAGTTCCTCCTCCACCGTCCACCCTGTCGACCGCGTCTTGCCGGTGCGACAGATGCTCACCCTCGGCCTGCAGCACATGGCCGTCTCGTACATTGGCGCCATCGCCGTGCCGTTGATTGTCGCCAGTGCCCTGAAGATGTCCCACGCCGACACGGTGATACTGATCAGCACCACGCTGTTCTGCTCGGGCATCGCCACGCTGTTGCAGACCGTCGGTTTCTGGAAGTTCGGCGTGCGCCTGCCGATCCTGCAAGGCGTGGCGTTCAGCAGCGTCGGCCCGGTAATCGCCATCGGCAGCAACCCGGAGGTGGGATTTGCCGGGGTCTGCGGGGCGGTGATCGGTGCGGGGATTTTCACCCTGCTGATGGCGCCGTTCGTGGGTCGCTTGCGACGCTTCTTTCCGCCGGTGGTGACTGGATGCATCGTCACAGTGATCGGCTTGCAACTGTTCCCGATTGCCTATGAATGGGTCGGCGGCGGGCGCAACGCGAGCAATTTCGGCGCGCCGGCGTTTCTCGCCGTGGCCGTGGTGGTGCTGCTGAGCATCCTGCTGGTCAACCGTTATGGCAGCCCGTTGCTGCGCAACATGGCGGTGCTGGTGGGGATGTTGGTGGGCGCCGGTCTGGCTTACGGTCTGGGCATGGGCAACTTTCACAGCGTCGAAGACGCACCGTGGCTGACCGTGCCCTACCCGTTCTATTTCGGCCTGCCGACCTTCAGCCTGATACCCATCGCCACCATGGTCGTCGTGATGATCGTGCAGATGGTCGAGTCCATGGGGCTGTTTGTAGCCATCGGCGACATCGTCGACAAACCGGTAGACGACAGACAAGTAATCAACGGCCTGCGCGCCAATGGCCTGGCCAGCACCATCGCCGGGATGTTCGCCGCGTTCCCGTTCATCGCCTTCATGGAAAACGTCGGGCTGGTGATCCTGACCGGTGTACGCAGCCGCTGGGTGGTGGCGATCAGCGGTTTGCTGATGTGCTCGATTGCACTGGTGCCGAAAGCCGGGGCGATTATCGCCTCGATGCCGACCGCTGCGCTGGGTGGTGCCGGCATCGCCATGTTCGGCGTGGTCGCGGCGGCCGGCATCCAGACCCTGGCCAAAGTCGACTACGAGCGCAATCGCTACAACGTGCTGATCGTCGGTTTCACCATCGCCGCCGCTCTGGTGCCAGTGCTCGCCCCGACCCTGTTCAAACAACTGCCCGAGTGGTCACAGCCGTTCCTGCACAGCAGCGTGGTCATCGCCTGCCTGGTGTCGGTGCTGCTCAACGCGGCGCTCAACGGCGTCAGCGTGCCAGAAACCACACCCGGCAAATCCGCCTCGCATATCCTCTGACTGGAGCTGCCCATGACTCAACTTCAAAACATCCTGATCAAAAATCCCGTGGCGGTGATGACCGGCCTGCGCGGCCCCCGGGCCCGGGCCGGCGCCCTGGACATCCGCGTGGTCAATGGCCGGATCGCGGAAATGGCCGCCAACCTCGAGCCGCAACCTGGTGAACGAGTGATCGACGCGCGTAATTCGTTGGTCTATCCGGGCTGGATCAACACCCACCATCACCTGTTCCAGAACCTGCTCAAAGCCGTGCCCGAAGGCTTGAATCAGGACCTGCAAGGCTGGCTGGCGAGCGTGCCTTATCCGCGCCTGAACCGCTTCACTCCGCAACTGGCGCGGATCGCCGCACGGCTGGGGATGGTCGAGTTGCTGCTGTCTGGCGTCACCACCAGCGCCGATCACCACTACCTCTACCACGCCCACGGCAGCACCGAGACCGGCGACTTGCTGTTCGACCTCGCCGAAGAGTTCGGCCTGCGTTTCGTGCTCTGCCGTGGCGGCGCACTGGAGTCCGCGAGCGCGCATCCGGGCTTCTCGAAAACCGCGCTGCAACCGGAATCCCTGGAGCAAATGGTCGGTGATATCGAACGGCTGAAATCACGCTACCACCAGGACACCCCGGATGCACTGCGCCGGGTGGTCGTGGCGCCAACCACGCCGACCTTCTCGCTGCCGCCAACCCTGCTGCGCGAACTGGCGCATACCGCACGCGGCATGGGGTTGCGTCTGCACACGCACTTGTCGGAAACGCAGAACTACGTGAATTTCTGCCGCGACAAGTACAACTGCCTGCCGGTGGAATTCGTCGCCGAACACGAGTGGCTCGGCCCGGACGTCTGGTTCGCCCACGCTGTACACCTGCAACCGGGGGAAATCCGCATGCTTGCCCAGACCGGCACCGGCGTCTCCCACTGCCCGGTGAGCAACGCGCGGCTGGGCAGCGGCGTTGCGCCGATTCCGCAAATGTACGAGGCCGGCGTGCCGATCTCCCTCGGAGTCGATGGCGTCGCCTCCAACGAATCCGGGAGCATGGTCGGCGAAGCCAACACCGCATGGCTGATCCACCGCGCCGAGCAAGGCGCCTCGGCCACCACCGCCGAAGACGTGATCCACTGGGGTACGGCCGGCGGCGCACAAGTGCTCGGCCTCGGCGCGGTCGGTTCGCTGGAGGTTGGTCAAGCGGCTGATCTGGTGATCTACAGCCTCGACCATCCGCGCTTCTACGGTTTCCACGACAGCGCCGTCGCACCAGTCGTCGCGGGTGAGCCAATCGCTGTGAAATACAGCCTGGTGGGTGGGCGAATCGTCGTCGATAACGGCGTGATTCCGGGGCTGGATATCGAACGGATGCGGGCCGAGGCCTGGGAGGGTGTGCAGGCGATGATGAAGGCCGATGATTGATGCATGACCGATGGGAGCGGCGGTGCGACGATTCGCCTCGTCAGCTCCCACCGGCGGTATTAGCGCCCTGCGATTTTGTCGACTAAAGTCAGTACCTCATCGGATTGAGCCCCTGCCAGCGACACCGGGCTCTTGATCAAGGAGAGACTGATGACATCCAACCGCCTCATCGAACAGACCTATCGCACCTGGTCCAGCCCCATCCTGCTGGAGCTGAAAAAGCGCGAACACGAGATGGCGCCGGCCGAACGTCAGGCGCTTGAGAATGTGCTGGTGGAAAGACGATTGCTGGACGTTGGCAATCCGAATGGCAGTAACCGTCGCAGAGGTTCGGCAAACAACAACCAAAGGCCTGGGTAATCGTGTACGGAATCTGTGGGAGCAAAATCGCTCCCACAGGTAAAACCTTGCCTGGCTATTGAATGTTGTGCCGATTCATCCAGCGCCCTGTGTTTACGCCGCCCGTTGTCCTTTTGCCACTGCCGCCGAAGCCGCCAGCATCGCTCGCAACAACACCGCACAACCGGCTGCCAGATCATCCGGCGCGGCGTTTTCGATTTCGTTGTGGCTGATGCCGCCTTCGCACGGCACGAAGATCATCCCGGCCGGACCGAGTTCGGCGAGGAAAATCGCGTCGTGGCCGGCGCCGCTGACGATGTCCATGTGCGACAGGCCCAGCCCCTTGGCTGCGCCGCGCACGGCTTCGACGCAGCCTTTTTCGAAATACAGCGGCGGGAAATCGGCGGTCGGGGTCAGTTCATAGGTCAGGCCGTGTTCTTCGCAGGTGGTTTCGATGACTTGCTTGACCTCGGCGATCATCGAGTCGAGGCGCGCCGGTTCAAGATGCCGGAAGTCGAGGGTCATGCGCACTTCGCCGGGAATCACGTTGCGAGAGCCGGGATAGGCTTGCAGGCAACCGACCGTGCCGCAGGCGTGGGGTTGATGGCCGAGGGCCGCGCGATTGACCGCGCCTACGATGACCGAGGCGCCGACCAGAGCATCCTTGCGCAGGTGCATCGGGGTCGGACCGGCGTGGGCTTCGACGCCGCGCAGTTTCAGGTCGAACCACTTCTGCCCCAGTGCGCCGAGCACTACGCCGATGGTTTTTTGTTCATCCTCAAGGATCGGACCTTGCTCGATGTGCGCCTCGAAATAGGCACCGACCTTGTGTCCGCTGACCTTGCGTGACCCGGCGTAGCCAATGGCGTTCAGCGCTTCGCCGACCGTAACGCCGTCGGCATCGACTTTGGCCAGGGTTTCTTCGAGGGTGAATTTTTCCGCGAACACCCCGGAGCCCATCATGCACGGGGCGAAACGCGAGCCTTCTTCGTTGGTCCAGACCACCACTTCCAGCGGCGCCTCGGTTTCCACGCCAAGGTCGTTGAGGGTGCGCAACACTTCGACCCCCGCCAGCACGCCGAAGCAACCGTCGAACTTGCCGCCGGTGGGCTGGGTGTCGATGTGACTGCCGGTCATCACCGGCGGCAGGTTCGGATTGCGACCGGGCCGACGGGCGAAGATGTTGCCGACTTCATCGATCGTGACGCTGCAACCGGCGTCCTTGCACCACTGCACGAACAGGTCGCGGGCCTGACGGTCGAGGTCGGTCAGGGCCAGGCGACAGACCCCGCCCTTGACCGTGGCGCCGAGCTTCGCCAGCTCCATGAGCGACGCCCACAGGCGATCGCGGTTGATGTGCTGATGGGTCGATTGCAGAACATCTACGGCTGCGTTCATGGGGATCTCCTCAGGCAGTTTTCTTATCGATAGTTCCCACGTCCAGGCGTCGAACCGTTTGCGTGGGAATTCATCCATGGACGCTCTGCGTCCGCTTTGGGGACGCAGAGCGTCCCGGGCTGCATTCCCACGCAGAGCGTGGGAACGATCATCTGCTATACCGGTGATTTCACTACCGAAGGCGTCGTACGCATCGCGCACAACCCGTAATAGATCAACCCGCCCAGCGCCGAGCCGGTGAACCAGCCGTAGCTGTAGAACCAGCTGAATGCGCTGCTGCCCAGCGACAGCAGGGTCAGCGCCACCGGCACGCCGAACGCGATGAACCCGGACCAGTTCCACGCCGGGTACACGTCGTCGCGATACAGGCCGGCCAGGTCCAGTTGCTGTTTCTTGATCAGGAAATAGTCGACCACCATGATCCCGGCAATCGGCCCGAGCAGGCTGGAATAGCCCAGCAGCCAGTTCGAATACACGGTTTCCAGGCTGACATCGGAGACGATCCAGCCGAGCTTTTTCAACAGTTCATGCCCCATCAAGGCCAAGCCGACGAACCCGGTGAGGATCACCGCTTTTGTGCGGTTGATGACCTTGGGCGCGATGTTCTGGAAATCGTTGGTTGGCGAAACGATATTGGCGGCGGTGTTGGTCGACAGCGTGGCAATGATGATCAGCGCCATGGCTACCGCGACCCACACCGGGCTCTGGATATGGCCGATCAGAGTCACCGGATCGGAAACGCTGACGCCCACCAGTTTCACCGATGCCGCAGTCATCACCACGCCCAGCGCGGCGAACAGGAACATGGTCAGCGGCAGGCCGAAAATCTGCCCGAGGATCTGATCCTTCTGGCTGCGGGCATAACGGCTGAAATCGGGAATGTTCAACGACAATGTGGCCCAGAAACCGACCATCGCCGTCAGTCCCGCAGCGAAGTAACTGACCACGCTCGCGCCTTCGGGACGCTTCGGCGGAATTGCCAGCAGTTCAGTCATCGACACATTCGGCATGGCCCACACCAGCAACCCGATACCGACTGCCACCAGCAGCGGCGCCGACAGGGTTTCCAGCCACTTGATCGACTCAGCGCCACGGATCACCACCCAGAGGTTCAGCGTCCAGAAGATCATGAAACCGATCACCTCCCCCGTCCCGCCGAGGGATTTCCAGCCCTCGAACACCGAGCCGAGAAACAGATGAATCGCCAGCCCGCCGAACATGGTCTGGATGCCGAACCAGCCGCAGGCCACCAGCGCGCGGATCAGGCACGGCACGTTGGAACCGAGGATCCCGAACGACGAGCGCAGCAGCACCGGAAACGGAATGCCGTATTTGGTGCCGGGAAACGCATTCAGCGTCAGCGGGATGAGGACGATGATGTTGGCGAATAGAATCGCCAGCAGCGCCTCGCCGACGGTCAAACCGAAATAGGCGGTGAGCACGCCGCCCAAAGTGTAGGTCGGCACGCAGATCGACATGCCGACCCACAGCGCGGTGATGTGCCATTTGTTCCAGGTTCGTTCGCGCACCCTGGTCGGTGCCATGTCGTGGTTGTAACGGGGACTGTCGAGGACGTCGCTGCCGGCTTCGAGTTCGAACAAGCCGTCGCGCTCGGTCACTTGCGATCTGTTCTGTTGCATGGCCGCTCCACTGTTCTTCTGATTATTTTTTGCTCATCAGGCGGCTGCACACGCGGGTGCGAGCCGGACGATGGCCGGAGGAACTGACAACTTTCATGCACCGGCCATGGTGTCAGCGGCGGCATCAATAAACGTGCCGGGGGAACCGCCTGGCGCCAGGGCCGTGCTTTCTATTTCCTGCAACTTACTGATGTTTAACAGTTTTAATTATTCACCGGGTGAGGCCGCGAAAACTTGACTGAACACTCAGGCCAAATGCCAGGCAAGTTGTCCGAACTGTCAGGACTCAATCTGGTGCACTGCAATATTTTTCTTCAGAACGCATCACCCGCAGCTCAACTTCAAGCGGCTGATTTCACATAGGAAATCTTGCTCATATTTCCAACCTGTCAAGTGCGTCAAAATGGTGAAGCGCCTCACCATTTTGGTGATTTTTCATTTTTATCGTTATTTTTCAGCAAGTTAAAACATACATAAGCTTATAAAAAATAATCTTGATCAATTGCAGAACTGCGACTAGCGTCTATTCCTGACAGCGCTGACAAGATTACGCATTTCACGCTGCAAACAATAAAACATCTAGAACCGGCACAAGTCGGTCATGCCTGCGAGGAACTCGGAATGTCTCTGTTGATCCGTGGCGCCACCGTTGTTACCCATGATGAAAGTTACCGCGCCGATGTCTATTGCGCTGACGGCGTGATCAAAGCCATTGGTGAAAACCTGGATATTCCCGCCGGCGCCGAAGTGCTCGATGGCAGCGGTCAATTCCTGATGCCCGGCGGCATCGATCCGCACACCCACATGCAACTCCCGTTCATGGGCACCGTGGCCAGCGAAGACTTCTACAGCGGCACTGCCGCAGGACTGGCCGGTGGCACCACCTCGATCATCGATTTCGTGATTCCCAATCCGCAGCAATCGCTGCTCGAAGCGTTTCACCAGTGGCGTGGCTGGGCGGAAAAATCCGCGTCCGACTACGGCTTCCACGTCGCGATCACTTGGTGGAGCGAGCAGGTGCGTGAAGAAATGGCCGAGCTGGTCAGCCATCACGGGATCAACAGCTTCAAGCATTTCATGGCCTACAAAAACGCGATCATGGCCGCCGACGACACGCTGGTGGCGAGCTTCGAGCGTTGTCTGGAACTCGGCGCGGTGCCGACCGTGCATGCGGAAAACGGCGAGCTGGTCTATCACCTGCAACGCAAGTTGATGGCCCAGGGCATCACCGGTCCGGAAGCGCACCCACTGTCACGTCCGTCGCAGGTCGAAGGCGAAGCCGCGAGCCGCGCGATCCGAATTGCTGAAACCATCGGCACGCCGCTGTACCTGGTGCATGTCTCGACCAAAGAAGCCCTCGACGAAATCACCTATGCCCGCAGCAAGGGTCAACCGGTCTACGGTGAGGTGCTGGCCGGGCACCTGCTGCTGGACGACAGCGTCTACCAGCATCCGGACTGGCAGACCGCCGCCGGCTACGTGATGAGCCCGCCGTTCCGCCCGCGCGGGCATCAGGATGCGCTTTGGCACGGTTTGCAGAGCGGCAATCTGCACACCACCGCCACCGACCATTGCTGTTTCTGCGCCGAGCAGAAAGCCGCCGGCCGCGACGATTTCAGCAAGATCCCCAACGGTACCGCCGGCATCGAAGACCGCATGGCGGTGTTGTGGGATGAAGGGGTGAACACCGGGCGGTTGTCGATGCAGGACTTCGTCGCCCTCACCTCAACCCATACCGCCAAGATCTTCAACCTCTACCCGCGCAAAGGCGCGATCCGCGTCGGCGCCGATGCCGACCTGGTGCTGTGGGATCCGCAAGGCACCCGCACCATCTCCGCCAAGACCCACCATCAGCAGGTGGACTTCAACATCTTCGAAGGCAAGACCGTAACAGGCGTGCCGAGCCATACCGTCAGCCAGGGGAAAGTAGTCTGGGCCGATGGCGACCTGCGCGCCGAGCGCGGGGCGGGCCGGTATATCGAGCGTCCGGCGTATCCGGCGGTGTTTGATTTGCTGAGCAAGCGGGCTGAGTTGCATAGGCCTGTGGCCGTCAAGCGCTGATTCCCTGATTGCCGATGATCGTTCCCACGCTCTGCGTGGGAATGCCTCAAGGGAAGCTCTGCGTCCAGTGACGCGGAGCGTCACGGGCTGCATTCCCACGCGGAGCGTGGGAACGATCAAACACAACACAAAAAACCACTGCCCGACAGAGGCAGAAACCTCAAATAACCGTGAGGCAAAAACCGTGATCGAGACCCTGAACCATCTCCCGCACCCGCACGAAAGTGCGGCCGCCCTCGCCGGCCATTTCAGCGATCTGGCGCCGCCGCTCAACGACCGTCAGGCGCATCTGGAAGCCTCGCGCTGCCTGTATTGCTACGACGCACCGTGCGTGAATGCATGCCCGAGCGAGATCGACATCCCGTCGTTCATCCGCAATATCCATCAGGACAACGTGCAGGGTGCGGCGCAGAAAATCCTCTCGGCAAACATCCTCGGCGGCAGTTGCGCCCGGGTCTGCCCGACCGAAATCCTCTGCCAGCAAGCCTGCGTGCGCAACAACGCCCACGAATGCGCACCGGTGCTGATCGGCCTGCTGCAACGTTACGCCGTGGACAACGCGCATTTCACCGAGCACCCGTTCAAGCGCGCCGCCGCCACCGGCAAACGCATCGCCGTTGTCGGTGCCGGCCCGGCGGGTTTGTCCTGCGCGCATCGCAGCGCCATGCACGGGCATGACGTGGTGATTTTCGAAGCCAGGGAGAAGGCCGGCGGCCTCAACGAATACGGGATCGCCAAGTACAAACTGGTCGACGACTACGCGCAGAAGGAGCTGGATTTCCTCCTGCAAATCGGCGGCATCGAAATCCGCCATGGCCAGAAACTCGGTGAAAACCTGACCTTGAGCGAACTGCACCAACAGTTCGACGCGGTGTTCCTCGGCCTTGGCCTCAATGCGAGCAAACAACTCGGCCTCGCCCACGAAGACGCCCCCGGCCTGCTCGCCGCCACCGACTACATCCGCGAGCTGCGCCAGGCCGATGACCTGTCGCAACTGCCGCTGGCCGAACACTGCATTGTCCTCGGCGCCGGCAACACCGCCATCGACATGGCCGTGCAAATGGCCCGTCTCGGTGCGCGCGACGTCAATCTGGTCTATCGCCGTGGCGCGGCGGACATGGGCGCCACCGGCCATGAGCAGGACATCGCCAAGGCCAATCAGGTGCGGTTGCTGACCTGGGCGCAACCGGACGAAGTGCTGCTCGATGCTCAAGGCAAGGTGCGCGGCATGCGCTTCGCCCGCACGCATCTGGTGGAAGGTCGCCTGCAAACCACCGGCGAGACTTTCGAACTGGCCGCCGATGCCATCTTCAAAGCCATCGGTCAGGCCTTCGACGGCAGCGCCCTCGCCGACCCGCTGGCCCGTGAGCTGAAACGTCAGGGAGAACGGATTCAGGTCGATGAAAACCTGCGCACCAGCATTCCAGGTGTGTACGCCGGCGGCGACTGCACCAGCCTCGATCAGGACCTGACCGTGCAAGCGGTGCAACACGGCAAGCGCGCCGCCGAGGCGATCAACGCTCAACTGATGCTCAACGTGGAGGCTGCGTAAATGGCCGATCTTTCGATTGTCTTCGCCGGAATCAAAGCCCCCAACCCGTTCTGGCTGGCCTCCGCACCGCCGACCGACAAGGCCTACAACGTGGTGCGCGCCTTCGAGGCGGGCTGGGGCGGCGTGGTCTGGAAAACCCTGGGTGAAGACCCGGCGGCAGTCAACGTGTCGTCGCGCTACTCGGCGCATTACGGCAACAACCGCGAAGTGCTGGGTATCAACAACATCGAACTGATCACCGACCGCTCGCTGGAAATCAACCTGCGGGAAATCACCCAGGTGAAGAAGGACTGGCCGGATCGCGCGCTGATCGTGTCGCTGATGGTGCCGTGCGTCGAAGAGTCGTGGAAACACATCCTGCCGCTGGTGGAAGCCACCGGCGCCGATGGCATCGAGTTGAATTTCGGTTGCCCCCATGGCATGCCCGAACGCGGCATGGGCGCGGCGGTCGGTCAGGTGCCGGAGTACGTCGAGCAAGTCACGCGCTGGTGCAAGACCTATTGCTCGCTGCCGGTGATCGTCAAACTCACACCGAACATCACCGACATCCGCGTCGCCGCCCGCGCTGCGCACCGGGGCGGCGCCGATGCGGTGTCGTTGATCAACACCATCAACTCGATTACCAGCGTCGATCTGGAACACATGGTCGCCCTGCCCACCGTCGGCAGCAAAAGCACCCACGGCGGTTATTGCGGCTCGGCGGTCAAACCGATCGCGCTGAACATGGTCGCGGAAATCGCCCGTGATCCGCAGACCCAGGGCTTGCCGATCTGCGGCATCGGCGGCATTGGCAGCTGGCGTGATGCAGCGGAGTTCATCGCCTTGGGCAGCGGCGCGGTGCAGGTGTGCACGGCGGCGATGCTGCATGGTTTCCGGATTGTCGATGAAATGAAGGATGGCTTGTCGCGGTGGATGGACAGTCAGGGTTACGCCAGCATCGCCGAGTTTTCCGGGCGTGCGGTGGGCAACACGACTGATTGGAAGTACCTGGACATCAACTATCAGGTCATCGCGAAGATCGACCAGGAGGCGTGCATCGGTTGCGGGCGTTGCCACATCGCCTGCGAAGACACGTCACATCAGGCGATCAGCAGCCTGAAACAGGCCGATGGCACGCATAAATATGAAGTCATCGATGATGAGTGTGTGGGGTGCAATCTGTGCCAGATCACCTGCCCGGTGGCGAACTGCATCGAGATGGTGCCGATGGAGACGGGCAAACCGTTTCTGGACTGGAATCATGATCCGAGGAACCCGTATCACGTCAGCCCTTGAATGATCGTTCCCACGCTGGAAGATCGTTCCCACGCTCCGCGTGGGAATGCAGCCCGGGACGCTCTGCGTCCCACTGGAACGCGGAGCGTCCCTTGAGGCATTCCCACGCAGAGCGTGGGAACGATCAGTTACGGCTCCAACCCGATCCCCCGCAAAATCACGCTGGTCACCGTCTGCACCGCCCGCTCGAACTGCATGTCCGACAACGGCTGGTGCTCATTCAGAATATTCACCTGATGATCGAAGTCGGCATAGTGCTGGGTCGAAGCCCAGATCATGTACAGCAGGCTCGACGGCTCGACCGGCAGAATCCGCTTGTCCTCGACCCACTGCCGGATCTTCGCCTCTTTCATCTTTGCCCAGTCATACAGGCTCACATCCAGCGCCTCGCCAAGGGTCGGGGCGCCGTGAATGATTTCGTTGGCCCAGACTTTCGAGCCGTAGGGCCGGCTGCGCGAGTGGTTCATCTTGGCGCGGATGTAGCTGCTGAGCACCACGCGCGGATCGTCGAACATCTCGAAGCACAGCGCGTCCTGCTTCCACACTTCCAGCAGGTCGAACAGCACGGCGCTGTACAACTCGCTCTTGGTTGAAAAGTAGTAATGCAGGTTGGATCGCGGCAGCTGTACTTCAGCAGCGATGTCCGCCATGGCGGTGCCACCGAAACCTTTTTCGGCGAAGACTTTTTCCGCTGCCAGCAGAATCTTGTCGACGTTGGTGCGGCGGATTTCGATCTTGTGATTGCCCATGAGGGCTCCCTGAAGACAACGTTGTTGAAGACTAGCATCCGCTCTGGGCAAGGGGCGACAGCCGAGAACGATTCTTCACACACTTGGGCTTTTTTCTGGTTTAGGATCGCCCCCCTTCTCCCTGTCAGACACTGAAGGATCTTGTCCATGACCATTCGCAAACGTATTGCCGCGGACGATCAGCAACTTGCCGACCTGTGGGAACGTTCCGTCCGCGCCACCCACGATTTTCTTCCGGAAGACGACATTCACCGGCTGTTCCCGCTGGTCCGTGACGCCTACCTGCCTGCACTGGATGTCTGGGTCTTCGAGAACCCCGACCACTCCCCGGCAGGCTTCATCGCCACCGATGACGACACCGTGCAGATGCTGTTCATCGACCCGGCTCAGCGTGGCCAGGGGATCGGCCGGCGCTTGCTCGACCATGTCCGCCGCCCGCTGCTGAAGGTCGACGTCAATGAACAGAACCCGCAGGCCCACGGCTTCTACCGGCACTACGGCTTCGAAGACATCGGCCGCTCGGCACTCGACGGCGAAGGCCGGCCGTTTCCGGTCATTCACATGCGCCTGAAAGCCCTGTGATCCACGTCCTATACTCAGCCCGCCATTTCACTGAAGGGAATCTTTCCATGTCGATGAAAAACCTGTTCACCGCTGGCGCGCTGCTGGCTTCGCTGATTGTCACTTCTCAGGCTTTCGCCCACGCCCATCTGAAAAGTCAGACCCCGGCCGCCGACAGCACCGTCGCGGCACCGGCGGATCTGCGTCTGGTGTTTTCCGAAGGCGTCGAAGCCAGCTTCACCAAAGTCACCGTGACCCACGACGGCAAGCCGGTGGCGGTCAAACCGCTGACCACCGAAGGCGACAAGAAAACCCTGATCGTCACCCCCGAAGCACCGCTGACCGCGGGCGAATACAAGGTCGAATGGCACGCGGTGTCGGTCGACACGCACAAGAGCGAAGGCGCCTATCAGTTCAAGGTTGGCCAGTAATTCATGAGTGAAGCGCTGGTGCTGTGCCGGTTCCTGCATTTCATCGTGGTGTTGATGCTGTTCGGGGCCTGGCTGTTCAGGCCGCTTCTGCTCAAGGGTGAAGCACCGGCACTGGACCGGCATCTGGCGCGGATGGCTCGTTGGCTGGTGGCGATCGCGCTGGTTAGCGGCGTTGTCTGGGCGTTGCTGATTACCGCCAGCATGGCCGGTTCGGCGGCTGCGGCGTTTGATCCGGCCACTGTCGAGCTGGTCCTCGGTCATACATTTTTCGGCCAGGTCTGGCGCTGGCATCTGTTGGTCAATGCCTTGCTGCTGGCAGTGCTGTTTACGCCGTGGCGTTCGAACCGGCCGTTGCCGCTGGGCCTGAGTGCGCTGCTGCTGATGACGCTGGCACCCGTCGGACACGGGGCGATGCTCGACGGTTTCAGCGGCCAGATGTTGATCCTCAATCAAGTGATTCACCTGACCTGCGTCGGTGCCTGGCTCGGCGGGCTGTTGATGCTGGTGATGATCCTGCGCCAGTCCGGCGAAACGGTGCGCTACGTCTTGCAGCGCTTCAGCGGGGTCGGCTACGTCTTGGTTGCCGGTCTGCTGATCACCGGTTTGATCAATGTGCGCGTCCTCACCGGCCAGTGGTGGCCGACGCCGCTGTTCTCGGGATTTGCCCTGATCCTGCTGATCAAAGCCTTGCTGGTGCTCGGGATGCTGGGGCTGGCGCTGTTCAATCGCTTGCGCATCCGTGATTGCGAACAGCGGATCGACACCCTCAAGCGCAGCGTCATGCTCGAATGGCTGCTGGGGATCGGCGCCGTGGCGGCGGTTTCGGTGCTTGGCACCCTGCCGCCGATGATCGCCGCCTGAGGTCAGTGTTTCTGGGTGTCGCCCGCCGCCGTGTCAATGCTGACCACCACCGACATCCCCGGCCGCAAGCGTTCGCTCTCCTGCTGATCCGGATCGATGGTGATGCGCACCGGCACCCGCTGGGCGATTTTCACGAAGTTGCCGGTGGCGTTATCGGCCTGCAACAACGCGAATTCGGAACCGGTGCCCGGCGAGATGTGCTGCACGTGACCGGTGAATTTACGGTGGTTCAGCGCATCGACGGTGAAGCTCACCGGTTGCCCGACCCGCACGTTATCCATCTGGGTTTCCTTCATGTTGGCGATCACCCATTTTTGATCCGGCACCAGCGCCATCAACTGCGCCCCGGAGTTGACGTAAGCGCCCAGACGCACGCCAATCTGCCCGAGCTGACCGTCACGCGGAGCGATGATCCGCGTGTTGGACAAGTCGATCCGCGCCAGTTGCACCGCCGCTTCGGCACTGGCCACCGCCGCTTCCAGAGAGCCGCGATTGACGATCACCGTTTGCAGATCCTGCCGGGCGATTTCCAGATTGGCCTTGGCCTGCGCCAGCGCCGCAATGCTCTGCGCGTTGGCGGCCAGCGCCACGTCCATCTCGCGCCTGGACACGGAGCCGTCATTGACCAACGCCTTGTTGCGCCGCAGATCCGCCTCGCTTTTACGCAGCTGCGCCTCGCTATCGGCCACCACCGCCTGCCGCAGCTTGATCGTGGCTTCGGCGCTGTTGCGCTGCTGCACCACGTTGGCCAGCGAGGCCTTTTGCACCGCCAGCTGCGCCAGCGACTGATCCAGACGCTGCTGATAGATCCGGTCATCGAGGCGCACCAGCAAATCGCCCGCCTTCACAAACTGGAAGTCCTGCACCGGCACCTCGAACACGTAACCACTGAGCTGCGGCCCGATGATCGTCACCTGCCCGCGCACCAGGGCGTTTTCGGTGGTCTCGACCGCGCTGCTGAACGGCGGCAACTGCCAGGCATACAGCACGATCAACACACCGACGATGGCAATCGCCGCAAAGCCCAGCGATGAGATGATCCGCACCCGCAACGAGCGCGGCTCGGTGTTCGGTGATGACGGTGGCGCCACGCCTTCAGGGGTGGCGGCGATGGCATTGGTGGTCGTGGTAGTCGGTTCGGTCATGAAGAAGTGGCACCGCTGGAAGGTACGGAAGATGTCGGGGCGACGGCTCGGGTGGTGCTGATCAGCCACAGCGCACGGATGGAAATCCAGATCATGGTCAGGATCGCGATCACCGCGATCAGCATGAACACATCGTTATAGGCCAGCACGTTGGCTTCGCGGGTGGCCGCGTTGGCCAGGCTGCGAATGCCTTGCAGGTTGCGCAGGCTTGGGTCGGCAATCACGGAGCCGACCGCCGAACCGCCGCTCTGAACCCGGGCGGCGACGCGCGGGTCGGACATCACCAGTTGCTCGACGATGTGGCTGGAATGAAATTTCTCGCGCACGACCTGGAACGTCCCCAGTAACGCTGCGCCGATCAGGCCACCGAGGTTGTTGCAGATCCCGAACAACACCGAAAAACTCACGAGGTTGCGCGGATTGGTCAGCACGTTGCGCGTACCCAGCACCATGGTCGGGCCGAGGAAGAACGTACTGCCGAACGCCAGCAGGAACTGGCTGAAATACAGGTTGCCGGGGCGGGTCAGGTTGTTCGATGAGCTGTCCATGATCGAGCCGGTGGCCATCAACGCCAGCGAGACGATCAGCGGCATCAGCAGGTGTTTCGGGTCGATGGTCAGCGCGCTGGTCAACAGCCCCGCGACGCTGCCGATCAGCATCACCACGTACAGGCTATGAAGCTGCTGGCTGCTCATGTTCAGGTTTTGCATGAAGCCCACGGCGCCGGTGGACTGCTCCGAGATAACCATGCGAATCAGGATCACCGCCAGCGCCAGGCGGATCATCACCCCACTGCCGAGCCAGCGGGTCATCAACATCGGGTTGCTGCGGTTATGTTCGATCGCCAGCCCCGCGAGAATCAGGACAATTGAAGCGGCCAGGGCGATGCCGATCCAGTCGGCTTCCAGCCACCAGTCGATCCTGCCCAGGGACAACACGGCACACAGCAGCGCCACGCCACTGGCAAGGATCGCGAAGGTGAGGAAATCGAGAGGCTCGAAGGTCTTGAACCGGTCACCCGGCGGCAGCTTGAGCATCAACACGCAACCCAGCGACAGCAGCGCCATGCCCAATTCGAACAGGTACAGACCACGCCATTCGGCGATCTGCAACAGATCCTCGGAAAACAGTCGTGCCAGCGGCAAAGCCAGTTGCGAAGTGCCAAGCCCCAGCACCAGCGCCTTCATCCGCCATTTGGCCGGGAACGCCTGCACCATGTAATACAGGCCCAGCGAACTGAGCGCCGCACCGACCATGCCGTGGGCCGCACGCACAGCGACCGCCGAATTCAGGTCATTGACGAACAGATGGCCGAAGGTCACCAGCGCGTACAGCACCAGAAACACCTCGGTGAACGCCCGCAAACCGAACTGCTGGCGAAACTTCACCAGCAGCAGGTTCATCGATACGTTGGTCATCACATACGCCGCCGGCAGCCAGGCCATCTCCGCCGTGGTCGCCCCGAGCGCGCCTTGCAGATAAGGCAGGTTGGCGACCACCAGCGAATTGCCCAACCCGCCGGTCAATGCCACCAGCAACCCGACCAGCGCATAGGCCAGGCGCTTGGGGTTGGAGTGCAGCGGCGTCGAAGGGGAACCAGGCAGACTGGGCTTCTCGTGCGGCTGCCAGTTGCGCGGGGCGTATTGATCCATTGAAAGGCCTTGTCTGGTAGTCGCTTAAGTGTGCCGCAAATCCTGGCCAAACACCTATCCACTGTGGGGGCTCGCTGCCACAAAGGGATTTTGGGTGGATTCGTAAATTCTGTTTAAAAGACATCTCGCCCGCAGCCGATTTTTCCCAAGCGTAGCGGATGCCAACCTTGCAGCACTTCTCAACCTGCAAGGTGCCCGATATGACCACTCCCCGCTCGCAACGCTCCCCCCGTCTGCTGAAAAACCTGCTGGCCGCCGCGCTGTTACTGCCCGCCCTCGCCTTCGCTCAGGAACGCCCATGGCCGGATGGCTCTCAACTGGTGATTTCGGTGTCGATGCAATTCGAAACCGGCGGCCAGCCCGAAGGCGCTGAAAGTCCGTTCTCCGGCACACCGCTGCCAAAAGGCTACCCGGATCTGCCGGCGCAGACCTGGTTCGATTACGGCTACAAGGAAGGCCTGTGGCGCATGCTCGATCTGTGGGATCGCACCGGTATCAAAGTCACTTCCCACGTGGTCGGCGAAGCGGCGCTCAAGCACCCGGAACTGGCCAAGGCGATCGCCGAGCGCGGTCATGAGCTGGCGGCCCACGGCATGCGCTGGGCCGATTCGTACAACATGAATTACGCCCAGGAAAAACAATTCATCGGCGACGGTGTCGCGGCGGTGGAAAAAATCACCGGCCAGCGCTCGGTCGGCTACAACGCCAACTGGCTACGGCGCAGCCCCAATACGCTGAAGGTGTTGCAGGACCTGAACTTCACCTATCACATCGACGATGTCAGCCGTGACGAGCCGTTCGTGACGATGGTACGCGGGCGCAAATTCGCCGTGGTGCCGTACACCCTGCGCAACAACGACATCGTGCTGGTCGAAGGTCGGCACTTCTCCGCCGAGCAGTTCTACCAGCAATTGGTACTGGAATTCGATCGCCTCTACGCCGAAGGCGCGAGCAAGCGGCGGATGATGTCGGTGAGTCTGCACGACCGGATTGGCGGCACGCCGGCGATGGTTGAGGCCATGGAGCGTTTTATCCGGTACGCCCAATCGCATCCGAAGGTGAGTTTCATGCGCAAGGATCAGATCGCGCAAATCGTACTGACCGAAAAAAACCCACTGATCGATAACACTGAAGCGCTCTACAACCAGTAAAAACGGTCGAAAGCAGCCCTCTTCACAGCGTTTGGAGGGCTGCCCGCTCACGCAAAGTCATCGTACAACGCCCTGTTGACATTTCCGGAAAACCTCGCAAATATCCGCAACCATGTTGTACGACGACGTATAACAAATAATAAAAACAACAAACGAAACAGGGAGCGTCACAGTGAGCACACTCGTCCGCAATTACGTCCGCACGTCCCGTTTTTCTGTCCCCCGCCCGCGTTCCACCCTGAGTTTGATCGGCTGCAGCGGTCTGGCCCTCATCTTGCCGATGAGCGCCGATGCCGAGGGCTTCATCGAAGACAGCAAAGCCACGCTGAACCTGCGTAACGCCTACTTCAATCGCAATTTCGTCAACCCGAACTATCCGCAAGGCAAGGCTGAAGAGTGGACACAGAACTTCATTCTCGACGCCAAATCCGGCTTCACGCAGGGCACTGTCGGCTTTGGCCTGGATGTACTGGGGCTGTACTCGCAGAAACTCGATGGCGGCAAAGGTACCGGCGGTACGCAGTTATTGCCGATCCACGATGATGGCCGCCCGGCGGACAATTTCGGGCGCCTGGGCGTGGCGCTCAAGGCCAAAGTGTCGAAGACCGAATTGAAGGTCGGTGAATGGATGCCGGTGCTGCCCATCCTGCGCTCGGACGATGGCCGCTCCCTGCCGCAGACCTTTCGCGGTGGCCAGGTCACGTCTACCGAAATCAATGGCTTGACCCTTTACGGCGGCCAGTTCCGCGGCAACAGTCCGCGCAACGATGCAAGCATGGAAGACATGTCGATGAACGGCCGAGGCGCATTTACCTCCGACCGCTTCAACTTCGGCGGCGGCGAATACACCTTCAACGACAAACGCACGCTTGTCGGTGTGTGGTACGCCGAACTCAGCGACATCTACCAGCAGCAGTATTTCAACCTCAGCCACAGCCAGCCCCTGGGCGACTGGACACTGGGCGCCAACCTCGGCTTTTTCACCGGCAAGGAAGACGGCAGCGCTCAGGCCGGCGATCTCGACAACAAAACCGCGTTCGCCCTGCTTTCGGCCAGGTACGGCGGCAACACGTTCTACATAGGCCTGCAAAAGCTCAGTGGCGACGATGCCTGGATGCGCGTCAACGGCACCAGTGGCGGCACTCTGGCCAACGACAGCTACAACGCCAGTTACGACAACGCGAAGGAGCGCTCCTGGCAGATTCGCCACGACTACAACTTCGTTGTTCTCGGCGTCCCCGGGCTGACGTTGATGAACCGCTACATCAGCGGTGACAACGTGCACACCGGCACCATCACCGATGGCAAGGAATGGGGTCGCGAGTCGGAACTGGCCTACACCGTTCAGAGCGGTCCGCTGAAGAATCTCAACGTCAAATGGCGCAACGCGACGATTCGCCGGGACTTCAGCACCAATGAATTCGATGAGAACCGGATCTTCATCAGTTACCCGATTTCGTTGTTGTAAATAGCGGCATGGCGTGAACGGAGGGTGCATTCGCCTTCTGTCACTTACACCGAAAGTCGCGTTGACAAGTTCCGGAAACCCTACCGATACTTCAGCGCAGTCATACGACAACCTACAACAACCCTAATAACAACGCGTAAGGGATTGCCATGACGCCCACCTCCACCGCCCCAACTCCGTTCAATCGCCTGCTGCTGACCGGCGCCGCCGGTGGCCTGGGCAAAGTCTTGCGTGAACGCCTGCGCCCGTATGCCAACGTGCTGCGCCTGTCGGACATCGCCGCCCTCGCCCCGGCCATCGATGACCGGGAAGAAATCGTGCTCTGCGACCTCGCCGACAAAACCGCCGTGCATCAACTGGTCGAAGGCGTGGATGCGATCCTGCATTTCGGTGGCGTTTCAGTGGAGCGCCCCTTCGAAGAAATCCTCGGTGCCAATATCTGTGGCGTGTTCCACCTCTATGAAGCGGCACGCCGCCACGGCGTCAAACGGGTGATCTTCGCCAGCTCCAACCATGTCATCGGCTTCTACAAACAGGATGAGCGCCTCGACGCCAGCTCTGCTCGCCGTCCCGACGGCTATTACGGTCTGTCCAAGTCCTACGGCGAAGACATGGCCAGTTTCTACTTCGATCGCTATGGCATCGAAACCGTCAGCATCCGCATCGGCTCGTCGTTTCCCAAACCGCAGAACCGCCGAATGATGCACACCTGGCTGAGCTTCGATGACCTCACCCAATTGCTCGAACGTTCGCTGTACACCCCCGACGTCGGCCACACCGTGGTCTATGGCATGTCCGACAACAAGGAGGTGTGGTGGGACAACCGCTTCGCCAGCCACCTCGGTTTCGCGGCCAAAGACACGTCTGAAGTGTTTCGCGAAAAAGTCGAGGCGCAGCCGATGCCCGCCAACGATGACCCGGCGCGGATCTATCAGGGCGGAGCCTTCGTTGCGGCCGGCCCGTTTGGCGACTGACCGGCGCGATTGACGTCTCGAATAAAACCAAGGGAATGAGTATGCAAGCCGAAATGATCGTCGACGCCCGCAACGCGGTGGGTGAAAGCCCGGTGTGGGTGCCGCAGGAAAATGCGCTCTACTGGGTCGATATCCCCAACGGTGGACTGCAACGCTGGAGCGCCGACACGGGCCACGTCCACGCCTGGAAGGCTCCCGAAATGCTCGCCTGCATCGCGCGACACAGCAGGGGCGGCTGGGTGGCCGGCATGGAGAGCGGGTTCTTCCACTTGCAGCCGCACAGCGATGGCAGCCTCGACAGCGACCTGCTCGCTCCGGTCGAGCACTGCCGCCAGGACATGCGCCTGAACGACGGCCGCTGCGACCGGCAGGGCCGGTTCTGGGCCGGCAGCATGGTGCTGAACATGGGCCTGAATCTGCCCGAGGGCCGGCTCTATCGCTACGCTGCCGGGCAGACGAGCTCGATCAAGGCGCAACTTGATGGCTTCATCGTGCCCAACGGTCTGGGCTTCAGCCCGGATGGCAAAACCCTGTACCTGTCGGATTCGCACCCGAGCGTGCAACTGATCTGGGCTTTCGATTACGACACCGAGACAGGCACCCCCTCCAATCGACGGGTGTTCGTGGACATGCATCATTATTACGGCCGCCCTGACGGCGCAGCCGTGGATGCCGAGGGTTGTTACTGGATCTGCGCCAACGACGTCGGCCTGATCCACCGGTTCACCCCCGAAGGTCGCCTCGACCGCTCGCTGCAGGTGCCGGTGAAAAAACCCACCATGTGCGCCTTTGGCGGAAGCCGGATGGATACCTTGTTCGTGACCTCGATCCGCCCCGGCGACGACCAGGATCCACACTCCCTGGCCGGCGGGGTGTTCGCCCTCAACCCCGGCGTCAAAGGCTTGCCGGAGCCAATCTTCGATGACCTGCTGTAACCGCCCTCGCTGCATCGCTGTGCCTTGAACACAAAAACAACAAGACTGGAGAACCCCTCATGGACTTCAAACGCACGTTGCTCGCCGCCGCCCTCCCCCTCGCGCTCACCTTCGGCAGCGCGGCCCAGGCACTGGAAATCAAATTCGCCGACATCCACCCCGCCGGTTATCCGACCGTGGTCGCCGAAGAACAATTGGGCAAGACCCTGGTCGCCGAAAGTGACGGCAAGCTGACCTTCAAGATGTTCCCTGGCGGCGTACTCGGCTCGGAAAAGGAAGTGGTCGAACAGGCCCAGGTCGGTGCCATCCAGATGGCCCGCGTCAGCCTCGGCATCGTCGGCCCGGTGGTACCGGACGTAAACGTGTTCAATATGCCGTTCGTGTTCCGTGACCAGGCGCACATGCGCAAGATCATCGACGGTGAAATCGGTGACGAGATCCTCGACAAGATCACTCAATCGGAATTCAACCTCGTCGCCCTGGCGTGGATGGACGGCGGCACGCGCAACATCTACACCAAGAAACCGGTGCGCAGCCTGGCAGACCTCAAGGGCATGAAAATCCGCGTGCAGGGCAATCCGATGTTCATCGAAACCATCAATGCCATGGGTGGCAACGGGATCGCCATGGACACCGGCGAAATCTTCAGTGCCCTGCAGACCGGCGTCATCGATGGCGCGGAAAACAATCCACCCACCCTGCTCGAACACAACCACTACCAGAACGCCAAGTTTTACAGCCTGACCGGGCACCTGATCCTGCCCGAGCCCATCGTGATGTCAAAAATCACCTGGGACAGACTCACCCCGGATCAGCAGACGCTGGTGAAGAAAGCCGCCAAGGCTGCGCAGGCTCAGGAGCGCACGCTGTGGGACGCCAAATCCGTCAGCAGTGAGGAAAAACTCAAGGCGGCCGGCGTCGAGTTCATCACTGTCGACAAGAAACCCTTCTACGAGGCCACCGCCTCGATCCGCGAGAAATACGGCGCGCCCTACGCCGACCTGATCAAGCGCATCGAAGCTGTTCAGTAACCCTCCCAGCCCTCTGCAAAAGGCCCGGCAGCGCTGACGTCGCCTGATGTCCGCGCGTGCCCGGTTACGGTGGAACCCGATGAAGAATTTGCTGCTGCGCATCAATGACCGGATCTACATGGCCTGCATCTGGGTCGCCGGTCTGTCGGTGCTGACCATTGCTCTGATCATCCCCTGGGGCGTGTTCGCCCGTTACGTGCTCGGCACCGGCTCGAGCTGGCCGGAGCCTGCCGCCATCCTGCTGATGATGGTCTTCACGTTCATCGGCGCGGCCGCCAGCTACCGCGCCGGCGCACACATGGCGGTGGCGATGGTCACCGACCGCCTGCAACCGAATATGCGCCGAACCATGAGCATCGTTTCACAAGTGCTCATGGGCACCATCTGCCTGTTCATGACGATCTGGGGTACCAAGCTGTGCCTGTCGACCTGGAACCAGTTCATGAGCGCCCTGCCGACATTGCGGGTCGGCATCACCTACATGCCGATCCCGATTGGCGGTGCGCTGACGCTGATTTTCGTACTGGAAAAACTGTTGCTCGGCGATCAAAGCAACCGCCGCGTGGTGCGATTCGACCTGGTTGAAGAAAACGAAGGGGCTGCCTGATGGACGCATTGATTCTGCTGGGCAGTTTTATCGCACTGATCCTGATCGGCATGCCGGTTGCCTACGCGCTCGGGTTGTCGGCGCTGATCGGCGCTTGGTGGATCGACATTCCGTTCCAGGCCTTGATGATTCAGGTGGCGGGCGGGGTGAACAAATTCTCGCTGCTGGCGATTCCGTTCTTCGTGCTCGCCGGAGCGATCATGGCCGAGGGCGGCATGTCGCGGCGGCTGGTGGCGTTTGCCGGGGTCCTGGTGGGTTTCGTGCGTGGTGGCCTGTCGCTGGTCAACATCATGGCGTCAACCTTTTTCGGCGCGATTTCCGGTTCGTCGGTGGCCGACACCGCATCGGTGGGTTCGGTGCTGATCCCGGAAATGGAGCGCAAAGGCTACCCTCGGGAATTCTCTACAGCGGTCACCGTCAGCGGTTCGGTACAGGCTCTGCTGACCCCGCCCAGTCACAACTCGGTGCTCTACTCGCTGGCCGCCGGCGGCACCGTTTCCATTGCTTCGCTGTTCATGGCCGGCGTGGTGCCGGGCCTGCTGATGAGCGCGTGCCTGATGGTGTTGTGCCTGATTTTTGCGCGCAAACGCGAATACCCCAAGGGCGAAGTGATCCCGCTGCGCGAAGCCCTGAAAATCTGCGGCGAAGCGTTGTGGGGCCTGATGGCGATGGTGATCATTCTCGGCGGGATTCTGTCGGGGATCTTCACGGCCACCGAGTCGGCGGCCATTGCCGTGCTGTGGTCGTTTTTCGTCACCATGTTCATCTACCGCGACTACAAATGGAGTGAACTGCCGAAACTGATGCACCGCACGGTACGCACCATTTCCATCGTGATGATTCTGATCGGTTTCGCCGCCAGTTTCGGCTACATCATGACCCTGATGCAGATCCCGGCGAAGATCACCACGCTGTTCCTGACCCTGTCCGATAACCGCTACGTGATCCTGATGTGCATCAACGTCATGCTGCTGTTGCTCGGCACCGTGATGGACATGGCACCGCTGATTCTGATCCTCACACCGATCCTGATGCCGGTGATTCTCGGTATCGGCGTCGACCCGGTGCAGTTCGGCATGATCATGCTGGTCAACCTCGGTATCGGCCTGATAACGCCGCCCGTGGGAGCGGTGCTGTTCGTGGGTTCGGCGGTGGGCAAGGTCAGTATCGAAAGCACGGTGAAGGCGCTGCTGCCGTTCTACGCCGTGCTGTTCCTGGTGCTGATGCTGGTGACCTACGTTCCGGCGCTGTCGCTGTGGTTACCGCACCTGGTGTTGTAACGCGATTGCTGTGGCGAGGGCGTTCGTTCCCTCGCCACAGGTTTTGTCTCACGCACGCAGCAACATGTAAGCGGCGACCACCAGACACACGCTGGCGAACCCCACCTGCAACGTCCTTGCCGGCACCCGCGCGCAGAGTTTGCGGCCGACAATCATGCCGACGATGCTGGCGACGATAAACGATGCGCCCAGATGATCGATCCGCACCCCGGCATGAAACGCGCCGACCACGCCGATGGCAGAAATCAGGCTGATGACCATCAGTGAAGTGGCGACGATGCCGCGCATCTGCACATCCGTCAGTTGCTTGAACGCCGGCACGATCAGAAACCCGCCGCCAACCCCCAGCAACCCGGACACCACACCAGTGACCGCGCCCAGTACCGCAAGGGTTGCGGTGCATTTGGCGGTCCAGTCGAAACGGCCGGTCTGCTCATTGAGCATGCAGTTTTTCTGGCCCCAACTGGCGTGACCATGGTCGCTCGGCCCCTCCTGCTGGCGTTCGCGGCGCAGCATGCGCCACGCCACCATCACCATCAGCAGGCTGAACAGGATCATCAGAACCTTTTCCGGCAACTGATGGGCGAAGTAGATGCCCACCGGCGAAAACACCGCGCCAAGCGCCGCAATCAGCAGCGCCGCGCGATAACGCACCAGACCATGACGCAACCCATCAATCGCGCCGACCGCCGCCGCGCTGCCCACCGCGAACAACGCCACCGGCGCTGCCTGCGTCATCGTCCAGCCAAGACCCAGCACCAGCGCCGGCACGGCGAGAATCCCGCCACCGGCTCCGGTCAGACCGAGGATCAACCCCATCACCACGCCAAACAGACTTGCCAGCAACATAGAGTGTTCTCAGTCGACCCTGGACAGACTCGTCAGCCATTCGCGCCCCTTGAGCATGCCGTTCCAGTAGAACCATGGCAGCAGCGTCGCCTTCAGCCACCACGCGGAACGGCGTGGCACCGTCGGATCGAGGGGAAAGGTCGGCAGCAGTTTTCCGGCGTAGCCAAACTCGGCGAGGATCACCTTGCCCTTCTCCACCGTCAGCGGGCAGGAGCCGTAGCCGTCGTACTTCAGCGGCAGCGCCAGTGCCTTGCGCAGGGCCAACAGGTTTTGCGCCACCACCACGACCTGCTTGCGCACTGCCGCCGCAGTTTTCGCATTGGTGGTGCCGCAGATATCGCCCAGGGCAAACACTTCGGGATAGCGCGGGTGTTGCAGTGTGTGCGGGTTGACCTCGCACCATCCGGCAGCGTCGGCCAACGGGCTCTGGGCGACGAAATCCGGCGAAACCTGCGGCGGGACGACGTGCAGCAGATCGAATGTTTTCGCCTGACGGGTGACGTTGCCGTCCGCGTCCTTGACCTCGAACCAGGCGGTTTTCGCTGGGCCGTCGACTTTTACCAGATTGGAATTGAACGCCAGCCGCGCGTTGTATTTTTCGATGTACTTCATCAGCGGCGGCACGAAGGTCGGGACGCCGAACAGCGCGGCGCCGGCAAGATTGAACTCGACGTCGACCTTGCCCAGCACATTGCGCTTGAGCCAGTGATCGCAGGACAGGTAAAGCGCCTTTTGCGGCGCGCCGGCGCATTTGATCGGGATCGGCGGCTGGGTGAACAGGGCTTTGCCGCCGCGCAGCTTCTGCACCTGATCCCAGGTGTATTGCGCGTGCTGATAGCTGTAGTTGGACGTGACGCCGTGCTGGCCGAGGCTTTCCTGCAAGCCTTCGATCTTCTCCCATGCCAGGCGCAGGCCGGGGCAGACGATCAGGTTCTGATAGGTGACAGTGCGTTGATCGTTGAGGGTGAGGCGGCGCTGATCAGGATCGATGCCGGTCACCGCCGCCTGAATCCAAGTGGCCTGGCGCGGCATCACCCTGTTCATCGGTCGGGCGGTGTCTTTGGCGTCATAGGCGCCGCCGCCGACCAGCGTCCAGGCCGGCTGGTAGTAATGCTGGGTACTCGGCTCGATCACCGTGATTTTCAGGCCGGGATCGCGCTTGAGCAGGCTTGCGACAAAACCGATGCCGGCAGTGCCGCCGCCGATGACCACGATGTCCGCACTGATGGTTGGGCCCCAGTGTTGATCGTTCATTGTTTGTTCCTTATGGCTGCACGCAAGGATAGCCGGGTCTATTGCGCCCAGCTTTTGAGCACGGCTCCGCAGTAGAGTCCGGACAGGGTTTTCATCACCTGGATCACTTCGTGACTGGCGAGACCGTAAAAAATGTACTTGCCTTCACGACGGGTCGCGACCAGCCCTTCATCGCGCAGGATGCCCAGTTGCTGGGACAGGGTCGGCTGACGCACGCCGGTCATTTTCTCCAGCTCGCCAACGTTGCGCTCGCCCTGGGTCAACTGGCACAGGATCAACAGCCGATCCTCGTTGGCCAATGCCTTGAGCAGCGAACAGGCCTTGGAGGCCGAGGCGCGCAGTTGGGCGACTTCACATTCGGTCAGACTGGATTGCATTTGCAGGATGCCTTCAACGTCACTTAAGCTGCGGACATTATGTGTTTACATAAAGTGTTGCAACCCTGACTTCCCACCTTCCTGCACAGGACCGTGTTCATGCCCGCGCTGATTGAAGCTTTCCTCGACCCCGCCTCTTCGACCTACAGCTACGTGGTCTACGAGGCCGACGGCGGGCAGTGCGCAATCGTCGATCCGGTGCTCGATTACGACGGCGCCGCCGGTCGCACCTGTACGGCTCAGGCCGACAGGATCATCGCCTTCGTTCGCGCCCATCACCTGCAAGTGCAGTGGCTGCTGGAAACCCATGCCCACGCCGATCACTTGTCCGCCGCTCCGTACCTGCGCCGGGAACTGGGCGGGAAAATCGCAATTGGCGAATCGATCAGCAAAGTGCAGAACGTGTTCAAGGCGCTGTTCAACCTGGAGCCGGAATTTCGCGTCGACGGCTCGCAGTTCGATCACCTGTTCGCACCCAACGAGTCGTTCCGGATCGGCAACCTCAAGGCCACCGCCCTGCATGTTCCCGGCCATACTCCGGCGGACATGGCCTACCTGATCGACGGCGAGCAGATCCTGGTCGGCGACACGCTGTTCATGCCCGACGTCGGCACCGCCCGCTGCGACTTCCCGGGTGGCAACGCCCATCAACTGTTCAATTCGATTCACAAGCTGCTGGCCTTCCCCGCCAGCGTGAAGCTCTACGTCTGCCACGACTACCCGCCGCAAGGTCGCGCCTCGCAATGCCAGACCACCGTGGCTGAGCAGCGTAAAAGCAATATCCATGTGCATGACGGCGTCGACGAAGCCGCATTTGTGGAGATGCGCACCAAACGCGATGCCGGGTTGGGCATGCCGACGCTGTTGCTGCCGGCGATTCAGGTCAATGTGCGGGCGGGCAATTTTCCAGCGGCAGAAGATAACGGCGTGGTGTATCTGAAGATTCCGATCAACAAACTGTAATCAATTGATCGGGAGCGCCCGAGGCGGCACCCCCACGCAGAGCCTGGGAATGATCTTCAAACCCCGAGCGTCAAGCCATTCGCCGGCAACGGCAAAGCCGTCTTGTAACGCACCTGCTTGAGCGCAAAGCTTGAGCGGATATTCGCCACACCAGGGACTTTGGTCAGAAAGTCCATCATGAAGCGTTCAAGCGCCTGAATGGTCGGCACCAGCACCCGGATCAGATAGTCCGGGTCGCCGGCCATCAGGTAGCACTCCATGACTTCCGGCCGGTCGGAAATCGCTTCCTCGAAATGCTGCAGCGCTTCCTCTACCTGCTTCTCGAGGCTGACGTGGATGAACACGTTGACGTGCAGCCCCAGCAGGTCGGCGTCGAGCAGCGTCACCTGCTCGCGGATCAGCCCCAGTTCCTCCATCGCCTTGACCCGGTTGAAGCACGGCGTTGGCGACAGATTGACCGAACGGGCGAGGTCGGCGTTGGTGATGCGCGCGTTCTCTTGAAGGCTGTTGAGAATGCCGATGTCGGTACGGTCCAGTTTGCGCATGAGACAAAACCACCTGTTTTTTATGTTTATGCAGAATTTCTATCTGCAAATGATCGCCAGCGCAACGAAACAGAGAGAAATATTCTTCTTGCCCGGGCCTATGATTGTTGTAGGACAAGATTTCTTTTATCGAAGAATGACTGCCAGCTCACTACAAGAAATTCACAAGATCGAGCGTAGAAGCCATGACCCAAGCGTATGAACCGCTGCGTCTGCACGTCCCTGAACCCTCGGGTCGCCCAGGCTGCAAAACCGATTTCTCCTACCTGCATCTGACCGATGCCGGGACGGTGCGCAAACCTTCCATCGACGTTGAACCGGCCGACACCGCCGACCTTGCCCGCGGCCTGATCCGCGTGCTCGACGACCAGGGCAATGCCCTCGGCCCATGGGCCGAAAACGTGCCGGTCGAGATCCTGCGCAAAGGCATGCGCGCCATGCTCAAGACCCGGATCTACGACAACCGCATGGTGGTCGCCCAACGTCAGAAAAAAATGTCGTTCTACATGCAGAGCCTTGGCGAAGAAGCCATCGGCAGCGCCCAGGCCCTGGCCTTGAACATCGACGACATGTGCTTCCCGACCTACCGCCAGCAAAGCATTCTGATGGCCCGCGACGTACCGCTGGTCGACCTGATCTGCCAACTGCTGTCCAACGAGCGCGATCCGCTCAAGGGCCGTCAGTTACCGATCATGTACTCGGTCAAGGACGCCGGTTTCTTCACCATTTCCGGCAACCTCGCCACTCAATTCATCCAGGGCGTGGGCTGGGGCATGGCCTCGGCGATCAAGGGCGATACCAAAATCGCCTCGGCCTGGATCGGCGACGGCGCCACCGCCGAATCGGACTTCCACACCGCCCTCACCTTCGCTCACGTTTACCGTGCGCCAGTGATCCTCAACGTGGTCAACAACCAATGGGCAATTTCGACCTTTCAGGCCATCGCCGGTGGTGAAGCCACCACCTTCGCCGGACGCGGCGTCGGTTGCGGCATCGCCTCGCTGCGGGTCGATGGCAACGATTTCTACGCGGTCTACGCCGCCTCCGCATGGGCCGCCGAACGCGCCCGCCGCAACCTCGGCCCGACCATGATCGAATGGGTCACCTACCGCGCCGGCCCACACTCGACCTCCGACGATCCGTCCAAATACCGTCCTGCCGACGACTGGAGCCACTTCCCACTGGGCGACCCGATTGCCCGCCTGAAACAGCACCTGATCAAGGTCGGTCACTGGTCGGAAGAAGAGCACGCCGCCGTCAGCGCCGAACTCGAAGCCGAGGTGATCGCCGCGCAGAAACAGGCCGAGCAGTACGGCACCCTCGCCGGCGGCCAGATTCCGAGCGCCGCGACCATGTTCGAAGACGTCTACAAAGAGATGCCGGAGCACTTGAAGCGCCAGCGTCAGCAGTTGGGGATCTGACATGAACGATCACAACAACAATATTCAGTTGGAAACCGCCATGACCACGACCACCATGACCATGATCCAGGCCCTGCGCTCGGCCATGGATGTGATGCTTGAGCGTGACGACAACGTTGTGGTGTTCGGCCAGGACGTCGGCTACTTCGGCGGCGTGTTCCGTTGCACCGAAGGCCTGCAGGCCAAGTACGGCACCTCGCGGGTGTTCGATGCGCCGATCTCCGAGAGCGGCATCGTCGGCGTCGCCGTGGGCATGGGTGCTTATGGCTTGCGTCCGGTTGCCGAGATTCAGTTCGCCGACTACGTGTACCCGGCGTCCGACCAGATCATTTCCGAAGCCGCCCGTCTGCGTTATCGCTCGGCCGGCGAGTTCACCGCCCCGATGACCCTGCGCATGCCTTGCGGCGGCGGCATCTACGGCGGCCAGACCCACAGCCAGAGCATCGAGGCGATGTTCACTCAGGTCTGCGGTCTGCGCACCGTCATGCCGTCCAACCCGTATGACGCCAAAGGCTTGCTGATCGCCTCCATCGAAAACGATGACCCGGTGATCTTCCTCGAGCCGAAACGCCTGTACAACGGCCCGTTCGACGGCCACCACGACCGTCCGGTAACCCCGTGGTCGAAACACCCGGCCGCGCAAGTGCCGGACGGTTACTACACCGTACCGCTGGATGTCGCCGCGATCACCCGTCCGGGCAAGGACGTGACCGTGCTGACCTACGGCACCACCGTTTACGTGTCGCAAGTTGCCGCCGAAGAATCCGGCGTTGATGCAGAGGTCATCGACCTGCGCAGCCTGTGGCCGCTGGACCTGGAAACCATCGTCAAATCCGTGAAGAAAACCGGCCGTTGCGTGGTGGTGCACGAAGCCACCCGCACCTGCGGTTTCGGCGCCGAACTGGTGTCGCTGGTGCAAGAGCATTGCTTCCACCACCTGGAAGCGCCGATCGAGCGCGTCACCGGTTGGGACACCCCCTACCCGCACGCGCAGGAGTGGGCGTATTTCCCTGGGCCGTCCCGAGTGGGCGCGGCGCTGAAACGGGTCATGGAGGTCTGAATGGGCACGCACGTTATCAAGATGCCGGACATCGGCGAAGGCATCGCAGAAGTAGAACTGTCGCAGTGGCACGTCAAGGTTGGCGATCTGGTCGTTGAAGATCAGGTACTGGCGGATGTGATGACCGACAAGGCGATGGTCGATATTCCCTCGCCGGTACACGGCAAGGTGATTGCGTTGGGCGGTCAGCCGGGTGAAGTGATGGCGGTCGGCAGTATCCTGATCAGCATCGAGGTTGAAGGCGCCGGCAATCTGAAGGAGTCGGACAAGCCGGCGCCTGTTGCGGCGAAAGAAGCACCTGCCGCACCCAAAGTTGAAGCGGTCGTCGAAAGCAAACCTGCTGTCACCGCGCCGCGTCCGGCGGCTGCCGTTTGCCAGGGCCCAATGGTTGCCCGTGAAGCCGATGAGCGTCCGCTGGCCTCGCCGGCCGTGCGCAAACACGCGCTGGATCTGGGCATTCAATTGCGTCTGGTGCGCGGTTCCGGCCCGGCCGGTCGCGTGCTGCACGAAGACCTCGACGCCTACCTGGCGCAGGGTCAGTCGAACGCTTCGGCACCGGTCGCCGCCGCTTACGCCCAGCGTCACGATGAAGAACAGATTCAAGTGATCGGCATGCGCCGCAAGATTGCCCAGCGCATGCAGGAAGCGACCCAACGTGCTGCGCACTTCAGTTATGTCGAGGAAATCGACGTCACCGCGCTTGAAGAACTGCGTTCACACCTGAACGAAAAACATGGCGCCAGCCGTGGCAAGCTGACTTTGCTGCCGTTCCTCGTACGTGCCTTGGTCGTCGCCCTGCGCGACTTCCCGCAGATGAATGCCCGTTACGACGACGAAGCCCAGGTCATCACCCGTCTCGGCGCGGTGCATGTCGGCGTCGCCACCCAAAGCGACGTCGGCCTGATGGTACCGGTGGTGCGTCACGCCGAAGCGCGCAGCCTGTGGGACAGTGCGGCGGAAATTTCTCGTCTTGCCACTGCCGCCCGCAATGGCAAGGCCAGCCGCGATGAGCTGTCCGGCTCGACCATCACCCTGACCAGCCTCGGCGCCCTTGGCGGCATCGTCAGTACCCCGGTGCTGAACCTGCCGGAAGTGGCGATCGTCGGCGTCAACAAAATCGTCGAACGCCCGATGGTCGTCAAAGGCCAGGTGGTGATCCGCAAGATGATGAACCTCTCCAGCTCCTTCGATCACCGGGTGGTCGACGGCATGGACGCGGCGCTCTTCATCCAGGCCATTCGTGGTCTGCTCGAACAACCCGCGACCCTGTTTGTGGAGTGATGGCATGCAAACTCTGAACACCACGCTGCTGATCATCGGCGGCGGCCCCGGCGGTTACGTAACGGCCATTCGTGCCGGGCAACTGGGCGTTCCGACCATTCTGGTCGAGGGCGAATCGCTGGGCGGCACCTGCCTGAACATCGGCTGTATTCCGTCGAAAGCGCTGATTCATGTGGCCGAACAGTTTCACCAGACTCAACACCACAATCAGCATTCGGCACTGGGCATCAGCGTTTCGGCGCCGACCCTCGACATCAGCAAAAGCGTCGAGTGGAAGGACGGCATCGTCGATCGCCTGACCACTGGCGTCGCCGCGTTGCTGAAGAAGAACAAGGTTCAGGTCATCAACGGCTGGGCCAAGGTCATCGATGGCAAGACCGTGGAAGTCGGCGACACCCGCATCCACTGCGAACATCTGGTGCTGGCCACCGGTTCGAAAAGCGTCAATCTGCCGATCCTGCCGATTGGCGGGCCGATCATTTCGTCGACCGAGGCGCTCGCGCCGAAGTCGGTTCCGAAGCGTCTGATCGTGGTGGGTGGCGGTTACATCGGTCTGGAATTGGGCATTGCTTATCGCAAGCTCGGCGCCGAGGTCAGCGTGGTCGAGGCGCAGGATCGCATCCTGCCGGCCTACGACGCAGAACTGACCCAACCGGTGCACGACGCGCTGAAGCAACTGGGCGTGAAGCTGTATCTGAAACACAGTGTTCTGGGCTTCGACGGTACGTTGCAGGTGCGCGATCCGAACGGCGACACCCTGAATCTGGAAACCGATCAGGTGCTGGTGGCCGTCGGTCGCAAACCCAATACCCAAGGCTGGAACCTTGAAGCGCTGAACCTGGACATGAACGGCTCCGCGATCAAGATCAACAACCGTTGCCAGACCAGCATGCGCAACGTCTACGCCATCGGCGACCTGAGCGGCGAGCCGATGCTGGCCCACCGCGCCATGGCTCAGGGCGAGATGGTGGCCGAGCTGATCAGCGGCAAGACCCGCGAATTCAACCCGACCGCCATCGCTGCGGTTTGCTTCACCGACCCGGAACTGGTGGTCGTCGGCAAGACGCCGGACGAAGCGAAAGCTGCTGGACTGGACTGCATCGTGTCGAACTTCCCGTTCGCGGCCAATGGCCGGGCGATGACCCTGGAATCGAAAACCGGCTTCGTGCGGGTGGTCGCTCGTCGGGACAATCATGTGATTGTCGGTTGGCAGGCAGTGGGTGTCGGGGTGTCGGAGCTGTCGACCGCGTTCGCGCAAAGCCTTGAAATGGGCGCACGACTGGAAGACATCGGCGGCACCATTCATGCGCACCCGACCCTGGGCGAAGCGGTGCAGGAAGCGGCTTTGCGTGCGCTCGGGCACGCGTTGCACCTGTAACTCTCGGTCGCAGATCGTTCCCACGCTCCGCGTGGGAATGCCTCCACGGACGCTCCGCGTTCGACTGTCGGGACGCAGAGCGTCCCGGACTGCATTCCCCCGCAGAGCGTGGGAACGATCAAAGGCAGAGATTTCGGGCTGCGAAACCGCTCAAGAATGAAGTATTGTTGTGCCCATCCAAAAAAACGTCAGAAGCCTTGAACCGCTTCGGCGGTTGTTCAGTGATAGAGGGTGTCATGGGTAACGAAAGCATCAACTGGGACAAGCTGGGTTTTGACTACATCAAGACCGACAAACGCTATCTGTCGTACTTTCGCAACGGCGAGTGGGACAAAGGCACCCTGACCGAAGACAACGTGCTGCACATCAGCGAAGGCTCCACTGCGCTTCACTATGGTCAGCAATGCTTCGAAGGCCTGAAGGCCTATCGTTGCAAGGACGGCTCGATCAACCTGTTCCGTCCGGACCAGAACGCTGCACGCATGCAACGCAGCTGCGCCCGCCTGCTGATGCCACATGTGTCCACCGAGCAGTTCATTGAAGCGTGCAAGCAAGTGGTTCGTGCCAACGAGCGCTTCATCCCGCCTTACGGCACCGGCGGCGCGCTGTACCTGCGTCCTTTCGTGATCGGCGTGGGTGACAACATCGGCGTGCGTACCGCACCTGAGTTCATCTTCTCGGTGTTCGCGATTCCGGTTGGCGCCTACTTCAAGGGCGGCCTGACTCCGCACAACTTCCAGATCTCCACCTTCGACCGCGCCGCGCCACAAGGCACCGGTGCCGCCAAGGTCGGTGGCAACTATGCCGCCAGCCTGATGCCAGGCTCCCAGGCCAAGAAAGCGCACTTCGCTGATGCCATCTACCTGGATCCGCTGACCCACAAGAAGATCGAGGAAGTCGGTTCGGCCAACTTCTTCGGGATTACCCACGACAACAAGTTCGTGACCCCGAACTCGCCGTCGGTACTGCCGGGTATTACCCGTCTGTCGCTGATCGAACTGGCCAAGTCCCGCCTGGGTCTGGAAGTGGTCGAAGGCGACGTGTTCATCGACAAGCTGTCGGACTTCAAGGAAGCCGGTGCCTGCGGTACCGCTGCGGTGATCACCCCGATCGGCGGCATCAGCTACAACGACCACCTGCACGTGTTCCACAGCGAAACCGAAGTCGGCCCTGTGACCCAGAAGCTCTACAAAGAGCTGACCGGCGTGCAGACCGGCGACATCGAAGCGCCAGCAGGCTGGATCGTCAAGGTTTGATCTGACGGCCAGATGCACAAAAGCCCCCATCGAGTGATCGATGGGGGCTTTTTCATTCGTCCCGTTCGCGAACCTTCATGGCAATCCGCTTGCCCGCGCGACCGGCAATCCCGCTCGCCTGTCCGTTCTGCTGCTTGCCCATGCGCGCCTGGGTAATCAATCCGGGAATCAGCTCCCCCTCCGGCAGGTTCTTCCAGAACCGCGTCGGCAAATGCCCTTGCATGACTTTCTCGTTCAACCGCGCCGGGTTGAAGATGTGGCTGTAGTACGTCAGCCATAAATCACCGTGGGGATCATCGACGTTCTGCGCCAGTTGCTGCCACTCCACCGGGCATTGCCGTTGATGGATCAGTCGATCGCCATCGTAATAAACGCCGTCGCGGGGCGTAGCTATCAGCCAGCGATGCCGCCCCATGCGCCCGACGAAATGTTCGCTGGCGCTGTGCAGGATGTCGTGGGCCGGTTCGTGCCACGCTACATATTGCGGCCCCGGCAGATCCGCCGAGCGCTCGATGAAACGCACGAACGCATGCAGATGATGGGCTTCGCGCTGCACCTGCTTGATCCGGCGCTGCAACTCGCTGCCCAGTTTGTCACCGGCCATCATTGCGGTGCGATCGCCATGGCTGACGCGCCACAGCACTTCATACAGCAGACTCCAGCGTTGATCGCCCCGGTATCGAGATGCTTGTTCCAGGGTGTCAAGCAATGCACGCGGAATCCGAGCCTGAAACGGCCCCTGCCCTTCGGGCACCGACACGTCACTGGCGAACAGATCGCTCACGCCTTCCGACGCCCAGCTCACCAGACTCGGGTCGATTTCATGGCTGAGCAGCCAGCGCGCCTGCTGGCGCCAGATGTCGAACAGGTCGTCGCAATCGAGATTGATCATCCCCAAAGTCCCATCTGTTGCGGCATCGGCCGGTCGCGCAGTTGCTGATAGAGCATCTGGCTGGTGACTTCTGCCTGCTGCGGGTGGTAATCGCTGGTGATGATGAACGGCTTGGCCTTGGCCAGCACGCAACGCATACGCGCCACGTCTTCGTAGCGAATGCGCCGCTGCCGACGCAGCTCCACCAGACGTTCGGTGGTGCGCAGGCCGATGCCGGGAATGCGTGAGATCAACGCCGGTTCGGCGCGGTTGAGGTCCAGCGGAAACACCTCGCGGTTCTGCAGCGCCCAGGCCAGTTTCGGGTCGATGTCCAGCGCCAGATTGCCCGGCCCCTGAAGCAACTCACCGGCGGTATAGCCATAACCGCGCAACAGAAAATCAGCCTGATACAAGCGGTGCTCGCGCATCAGTGGCGGCGCGGCCAGCGGTACGCTTTTCGGGCTGTCGGGAATCGGGCTGAACGCCGAGTAATAGACCCGGCGCAGACGGAAGTTGCCGTAGAGCGCCTGGGCGCTGTGCAGAATTGTGCTGTCGTCGGTGTCATCGGCGCCGACGATCATCTGCGTGCTCTGCCCGGCCGGGGCGAACTTTGGTGCGCGAGGTTCGTTAAGCACGGTCTGCACGCCGGTGTAGATGGTGTTCATCGCCTGCTTGATCGAACCGATGTGCTTCTCCGGCGCCAGCGTCTGCAAACTGGCATCGGTGGGCAATTCAATGTTGACGCTCAAGCGGTCGGCATAACGCCCGGCCTCTTCGATCAGGGCAGGATCCGCGTCGGGAATGGTCTTGAGATGAATGTAGCCACGAAACTCATGCTCTTCGCGCAACAGCTTCGCGACACGCACCAGTTGCTCCATGGTGTAGTCCGCCGAGCGGATGATCCCTGAACTGAGGAACAACCCGCTGACGCAATTGCGCCGGTAGAAATCCAGGGTCAGCGTCACCACCTCCTCTGGAGTGAACCGCGCGCGGGGCACGTCGCTGGAGCGGCGGTTGACACAGTATTGGCAGTCGTAGAGACAGAAGTTGGTCAGCAGAACCTTGAGCAGCGACACGCAACGCCCGTCCGGCGTGTAGCTGTGGCAGATGCCCATGCCATCGCTCGATCCCAGCCCGCGCTTGCCCTCGGAGCTGCGCTTGGGCGCGCCACTGCTGGCGCAGGAGGCGTCGTACTTGGCGGCATCGGCGAGGATGCTGAGCTTGTCGATAATTTGCATGGCACGCACTCGATACTGTTCGCATATACAGTATAGAGAGCAATTGGCTCATTCAAGGTGCAATGCCGCTCTTCGTCGGATTGTCGCGCCGCAGCAGTCAGGTCAATTTGACTCAATGGCAGTCAGATTGACTCGATATCACGAAGGTCATAATGACTATCAAATCTGCGCAGCCCCTGATATTCAAGGCTGTCCGGCATGGCCCGAAAATTGACTGACTCACGGTAGCCATTTGGCTGAAGACCAAAAACGGGAGTTGAACATGGATCATGTTTTTCAGGGCAAGCTTGCGGTCATCACCGGCGCCAGTTCGGGCATAGGCCTGGCCGCTACCGAGCGCCTGCTCGACCAAGGCGCACGCGTGTTGGCCATGTCGCGAAAGCCCGGAGCACTGGCCGAACTGCTTGAGCGGTATCCACAGCAACTGGTCTGGCATCCCGGCGATGTCACTCAAGCCTCTGACCTTGCCTCCTTGGCCGAGCAGGCTGCGAGTCTGGGCCCGGCAAGCTTCGTGGTGCCCAATGCCGGTATCGCAGAACTCGCCGACGGGCTCGACAGCTCGGCGTTCGATCGCCAATGGGCGGTGAACGGCGCCGGAGCCCTGAACACGTTGGCTGCCCTGCGCCCGCACCTTGCAGACAAGGCGTCAGTGGTGTTCATCGGTACTTTTCTGGCCCAAATCAGTTTCGCGGGGCTGGCCGCCTACATCGCATCAAAAGCAGCGTTGATCGCCCATGCCAGGACCCTCGCGGTCGAGCTGGCGCCCCACGGCGTGCGCATCAACTGCGTCTCCCCCGGCCCGACTGCAACGCCGATCTGGTCGACATTGGGCCTGAGTGACGAAGCGCTCCGGGACGTGGCCCAAGGCGTCAACAACCGGCTTTTGAGCGGGCAGTTTCTCGAACCTGCGGCAGTGGCCGACGTCATTCTGTTCCAACTGGGCAATGGTGCTCGCGGCGTCATCGGTCAGGATTGGGTGGTCGATAGCGGTTATACCCTGAGCTAACGCGCATGCACCGATCCGGGCGTGGAATCCGTCAGCTTGCGACCTGACGAGTCCCGCCCGGCTTCGGGCAAAGCCAGACCCCAACGCGACGCAAATTCTCGACGCCCTTGCACCGTCAACGTCAGCGCCCGGCAGTCCAGATCCTGCGTCACCCATTTGCGCTTCAACGCAGCCTGCAATAACGCCGCCCCGAGCGAACCGCCTAAGTGCGGCCGGCGCATGCTCCAGTCCAGACACGTCGGCACCAATGTCAGGGGCAAAGGCCGGCGATGACGATTGCCAGCGCCACCGTAGGTAAAATCCTTGCTCATGACATCGACCTGAAGCGGTTCGCCTGGCATTACCGCCCTTCGCTGAACGGGCGAATTCCGCTGTTCAGCGAAGTACGGGCTTAGGCGTTGCGTAATTCGATCGTCAGGTGCGACAACTCATGCACCGGTGCCAGTCGTTCGCGAATCGCTTCAGCAGTCACGCCAGCCGCCGCGACTACGCTGACAATCGCCGCCCGCGCCTGCGGGCCGACCTGCCAGACGTGCAAATCGCTGATGCGTACGTCATCGGAGGTTTCCAGCAGTTCGCGGATCTCCTCGGCCACCGGCTCATCGGTGGTATCGAGCAGCACGGCGGCGCTGTCGCGCATCAGGTTCCAGGCCCATTTGGCGATGACGACGGAACCGACAATGCCCATCACCGGATCCATCCACACCCAGCCCAGATAGCGACCGGCCAGCAGCGCGGCAATCGCCAGCACCGAGGTCAACGCGTCTGCCAGTACGTGCATGTAGGCTGATCGCAGGTTGTTGTCGTGATGGTGATGATGACCGTGATCGTGGCTGTGGTCGTGACTATGGCCGTGGTCATGATGGCTGTGATGGCCGGCCAGCAAAAACGCACTGAGCAGGTTGACGCCCAGTCCGACCACGGCGATCAAGGTGGCTTCGCCGAACGCCACGCTGGTCGGCTGGAACAGACGGAAAACCGATTCCCCGGCAATCCCCAGCGACACCAGCCCCAGCACCATCGCCGAGGCAAAACCCGCCAGATCGCCGACCTTGCCGGTGCCGAAACTGTAGCGCCGGTTGTTGGCGTTGCGCCGGGCAAAACCGTAGGCCGCCGCCGCGATGCCCAAGGCGCCGGCGTGAGTCGCCATGTGGAAACCGTCGGCCAGCAATGCCATCGAACCGGTGAGATAACCGGCGGCAACTTCGCCGATCATCATCACGAAGGTCAGAACCACCACCCACAGCGTGCGGCGGGCGTTTTCATCGTGGGAAGCACCGAGAAACTGGTGGTCGTGGGAAAAGTCATCAACCTTGAGGGTCATGATATCGGCGCTCACTTGGAATATCGGCGGATGGCCAGCAACAACTCTTCCACGCCTTGGGCGCGGGCCTCGTCGCTGAGGTCGGGACGGGCGACATGCTCGCGGGCGTGGGCCTCGATGAACTGCTCCATCAGGCCGTTGATCGCCCCGCGAACCGCCGCCATCAAGTGCAACGTCTTGGCACAATCGGCCTCGGACTCCAGCGCTTTTTCGACAGCCTGAACCTGCCCGGCAATGCGCCGGACGCGGTTAAGCAACTCGCCTTTGTGTTCGTGTGTGTGCGACATACCTATACCCCCTACCCCTATATGGCGAGCATAGTCGCTGTTTAGATCAGAAGGGGCAAGGCCTGCTTTCGACCATCCGTCGCGGCTTGAAATTTTGATGTGAATGAGGCGGCACGTCAGACGGCGCCGCCTCTGGAAGGCTGTTCAGAGGCAGGGCCGTTGGGAACCCTCGTCTGTCAGGCCCATTGCAGTGGCGGGGACGACGAGAAGCAGAGGTCTACGTCCAGTTGCGCGGCGGCCGACAGGTTGACCAGCGCATCGAGAGAGAATTTGTCGATTTTGCCGTTGAGTACGTCGTTGAGGCGCGGCTGGGTGATGCCAAGACGCTTGGCCGCCTCCTTCTGCGGAAGCTCCCAGGCACGAATCGTTTCGCACAGCGTGCGCATCAGCTTGGCCCGCAGGCGCATGTTGGCCGCTTCCTGCGGCGTGTCTTCCAGTGCATCCCAGACGCTTGAGAAACGCTGGGAAGAGTTTTGATGATCCGTCATGGTTCAACCTATTTCCTGGTATCTGGCCCGTGCCAGTTCTATGTCTCGCGTCTCGGTTTTGCGCGTGGTCTTTTGCAGGGCGTGCAGCACATAAATCGCGTCAGGCCGGTTGACCACATAAAACACTCGAAACGCCCCTGAATCCTCGGTGATTCTGATTTCATTGACGCCCCGCCCGACTGTTTTCATGGGGCGCCAGTCAAAGGGTTCGTCGCCCTGTTGCAACAGATCCAGTTGGAATCCTGCAGCTCTGCGAGCATCGAGGGGAAAAGCTCTCAAATCCTTGAGCGCACTCCCGACAAACACCACGTCCTTGTGTCTTGGCATTGGCTTCTCCTGTGTTGGAAGGAAAAGCGTAATAGCCCGGACGGAATCGTGTCGCGGCGGTGTGTTGCAAGGAATGGCAGCGATCACATACAGCAGACTATATCGAAACCGATATAAATCAAGTTTGAATTGGCTTATCTGACATTTGGTATCACAAAGCAGAAATTGGCGAGTCGGCACACTTGTTAAGCCCACACAGATCCCCTGTGGGAGCGAGCTTGCTCGCGATGGCGGACTGAAAAATGACGCATCATTTTGCCCCCATCCGGGAGGCTACATTGCCTTGCGCCTTTGCCTACAACTACGCCAGAATCCGCCGGCTTGTGCTGTTTTGAGGGCGTCGGTAACTTGATTCGCATCACTGAATGGTCAGTGAACGGGTTTAGTCGCTCGATGATTTCTCAAAACTTTACATGTGCTCCAGACAAGTCAGGTGACCTTCATCTGCACTCTATGGCGGCTGTGTGCAGGGCACCCTCGGGTGCGCCGGTTTTGGGAAGTCGCCGGTCGACTAACCTGCGTACAGCTGCCACCTATTCGTTTAGTCGCGAGGTGGTGTCGGCATCACTTTGAGGCTTTCCCGAATGTTCAAATACGTTCCCGATCCACCCGAAACAGACGTACCCAACGAGTCCGACCCGACTTCGCCCTACTCTTCCACCGACTCAAAAAAACTCCACGAAGCCGCCGAGCGCGCCCTCGATCATTACCTGAAACCCACCGCCCCGAAACAACACTGCCCTAGCCGCATGTTCCTCATAGCCCCCAACCAGGATCAACATGCCCTGCTGGCCCACGCCTGCGAATCGATGACTTCGGCCAGCGTGATGCTCAGCGACTTCGCCGCGCTGCTGGACCCGCCCTACCGCAGCACCGTGCTGGGCATCGCCCAAGTGGTGATGTGTGGCGAACTGGCGGTCAATCGGGCGCTGGACACTCTCGATGCCACGACCTGAGGAACACCCATGGAAAGCAAATCCGATGCACACATCGTCGCCGCTCTGATCTCCATCGGCCTCAACGAAAAAGACAGCCAGTGGGCCCAGAAAGTCTGTCTGCTACTGCTCGAGAGCGAACGAAAATCCATCGTCACTGCCGCACTCAACGCCCTCACCCAACTCGCCCGTGACCATGGCGAACTGGACCGCAATCGACTGCTGCCCGCACTCACCAGCGTAAAGCGCCGATTTCCAAGCCTGACCGGCACGGTTGCCGCGACGCTGGATGAGATGGCGATTGCCGCGTAACGCCCCAGGTAAAAAGGCAAGAAAAAACCCGCTGGCTCCGTGAAAGGAGACAGCGGGTTTTATGACCTCAGCAGTGAAACGGGCAATCAATCCTCCCGCGTCAAAACCTCCAGCAACTCAATCTCAAACACCAGATTCGAATTAGGCGGAATCTTGCCCATCGTCCGCTCGCCATAACCCAGATGCGCCGGCACCAGCAGCTTGCGCTTGCCGCCCACCTGCATGCCCATGATCCCTTGATCCCAACCCTTGATGACCCGGCCCGTACCGATCACACACTGAAACGGCTTGCCCCGGCTCCAGGACGAATCGAATTCGGTGCCGTCTTCCAGCCAACCGGTGTACTGGGTGGTGATCAACGCGCCTTTGACGGCGGCTTTTCCGTCGCCGGGCTGAAGATCGATTATCTGCAGTTCATCATTCATGACTTTCACTCTATTGTTCCGCTGGCGGCCGTTTTCCCAGAAATACCGGCCCTTGGCAACCGTTTGACCCCGTGTTGGCCGTGATGGATGATGGCCACCCGCCACCCATCCCGAATCGATACGCCATGTCAGCGATGTTTGAATGACTCAACTCTGGATCGGCTTTGCCATTGTCGTTGTGCTGATGGTCGTGATCGCCGTTCTGATCCGCCGAGTGCGCGAGCTTCGTCAGCAACTCGCCGAGTATCGCGAACTGCTCACCCGAGCGGCCGAAGGACAGAACATTCACCAGGATGGCGACGCCGACCGCTTCAAACGCAGCCAGTATTTCGCCCGGATCGGCACCTGGGACTGGGAGGTCGACACCGACCGGCTCTACTGGTCGGATGCGATCTTCGGCATGTTCGGGTTCAAGATCGGCGAGGTGACACCCTCCTACGCCCTGTTTTGCTCCTGCGTGCACCCCGACGATCGCGCCAAGGTGCGCGCCGGAGAATTGCGCTGTCTGGAAACCGGTGAAAACCACGATGAGGAATACCGCGTGGTCTGGCCCGACGGCACGATTCGCTGGCTGCGGGAAACCGGCAACGTGGTACGCAACGATCACGATGCGGTGATCAAGATGATGGGCGTGGTGCGCGACATTACCGAAGAAAAGGCTTCGGCCAGCTATCTCCAGCATCTGGCCCATTTCGATCCGCTGACCGGTCTGCCGAATCGGCTGGTGCTGGAAGAACGGCTATCGGAAGCACTCGAACATGCCCGCGTGACCGAGACGCGGGTGGCGCTGGTGTTCATCGATCTCAACGGCTTCAAAGCAATCAACGACCGCTACGGTCACGCCGCCGGCGACCGCGTTTTGATCACTTCCGCCACTCGCCTGAAACGCATCCTGCGAGTCAGCGACACCGTCGCGCGGATCGGCGGCGATGAATTCGTGGTCATCCTGCAAGGCCTCGCCCCCGGCCTGAACCTGCAGGACGAAGCTCGCAGCATCTGCCAGAAAATCTTCATCGAATTGTCCCCACCCATTCCGATCGGCAACGACCAACGCCACATCGGCACCAGCCTCGGCGTCGCCGTATTCCCCGACCACGCGCCGACCATGGATCGCTTGCTGCACATTGCCGATCTGGCGATGTATGAGGCCAAGCGCAGCGGGAACAATCAGTATCGGTTGGGTGGCGGACAGTTGCTGAGTCATGGCCGGGTTGATTGAGTCCCCAGGCTATTTCTCGACCGGCTGAATCGCCACAATCGTCCCGTTGGTAATCATCACCATCACGTATTTATCGTTGATCTGCACCCACTGCGCCTGCGGCTCTGGTTGCTTGAGGCCTTTCTGTTTCCAGTTTTTGATGGCTTTTTCGCTGCGCTGGTAGATATCCGGGGCGCGGTCGTTGACGTTCAGTTCGCGTTTGCCGGTCGGTGATTGTTCGACAGTATCGTTCGAGGTTTGCGCCGCTTGAACGAGTGGGGTGATCCCGGCGATGCCGGCGACGAGGGCCAGGCTGGCGATTAGGGTCTTGTTGTTCATCGGTGAACCTCCTTCAGATGTGTGATACCTGAACTCCGACTGCGGGGTTCGGGAATCATTCCGTGTTTTTGGTCTCGGCTGACCGAGAGACTGTAGTCGTCAAAAAGACCGCTATCGCTGGCAGGCTGAATCATTAACTCCATTCTGCGGATTCAGGCTCGCG